>DATGVM010000046.1:0-71546 GCA_035300345.1 Steroidobacteraceae bacterium | reverse complement strand
AATTCCTGAGATATTCCGTACTGCAAGGTTGGGTGGACGACGGTGCCGCTGGAGGCCTCGGTAGGCTAGGGGATGTGCCGTTGACACCAAGCGGCGACTTGAGTCGCGCGTGACAATTGCGTGACTCAGTGGTGCTCTGTTGTGCTCAGTAGGGCGAATTGCAACGGACGCCCAGCGACAAGTTGTTGAATTAATTAGCCCAATAAACCAAGTTCTGCGCTCATAATGCCGAGGTCGTGAGTTCGAGTCTCACCCTAGCCACCAATCAAATCAAGAACATGGCGGCGCGCCTGAAAACGAGCTGTGCACCTTAAGCGCACAGTAAGCGCGAGTCAGCGACCCGTGAGCTGCCGGCGCACATTGGCCGTATCAAATCCCGTTCGGAAGTTCTGCGGTTGACCTGCCAGATACCGATCTACTAACCGGGCAGCGTCTGCTGTGGAGTTGCATGGCCCACGAGATCTGATGAGTAGACTCTGCAATTGTCTGGGATCAAAGCATCGCGTCAGGTCGAGGACGTCGGCCTATGCAATTCTGAACTCCATCATCGAGTCGATGCCCGTTAAGGCGTGTGTAGTCTTCGAAACGCGGTGGGCGTGTAACCGGTCTGACGGCGGAAGATAGAAGAGAGATGGCTGGAACTGCTAAACCCCGCACGCACGGCAATTTCGTCAATCGTTAACCCGTGTTCGCCAAGAAGTAGATTCTGCGCCCGCGCGACGCGCTTTCTCAAAACGTATAGATGGGGAGGCGCGCCGATGGACTGGCGGAATGCGCGCTCGAAATGGCGCGTACTTATCCCGGCGAGTTCGCCGAGCTGCCGCATAGCGATGGGCTGCGCAAGATTCTCCTCTATGTAATCCAGGATCAGCTTGAGACGACGTGCCGGGAGCCCACCAGAAACTCGCGGAGGAAGCGCCGAGAGTGTTGAATAGGAGTGGATCATATGATGTGCCAGGAACTCGCATGCGCTCTCCGCATACAGTCGCTCCGGTGGCGCACCGCTCTGCGACTCCAGCGCCAGGCGGCCCGCCACCGCCTGGATCACCGGGTCACGCGAGAGAAAGTGCGGAATTAATTCAAAGTGTCGTGGATCAGCCTCCCAATGTTCCGAGATCACACGCGACAGGAAAGCATCCGGTATGAGTATCACGATCGCACGAGAAGGCCCGCTAGCTCGCCATGCCGCCTCGACATTAGCGGGAGTGAGATTCAGGGTTCCTGGATCGCTCCAGCCCTCGACGGGCCGCCCGGCCATCTCCCGGCGGATGCGATGCCTCCCAGAGAGGTATAGCCCCAGCGCGTGATCGGCGAATGCCCCGGTCGCTTCGCCTGGCGTCGCCCTGACTGCAAATAGAGAGAATGCGTCCCACTCTGCCGATGTGTTCGGTGGCGCATTTAGAAATCCAGTGAATTCAGAAGTCGCTGAGTTCGGTTTGTCCATAGGACAGAAACTCCCAGACCTGTGACAGCACCAGTTGCACCGACCAGCCCGTCATCACAATCGCGACATTTCATCATAATTCGCGCAATAGGAATATCCATTTATTGCCTCGCCCTTGAAAAGGAGTCCACGACGCGTTCAGTATTTGTGGGAGGTGCCGCCACGTTGTCGCGCCAAATGAGCCCGTTACAACTGAACTGATCTATCTGTACGTGAAGGCGTAGTTGTTGGGGGCTCAAGTATCGTATCGAAAGCACGACTGCAAAGGAGAATGCCAATGTCTGCCAGGACCGGGCTTGACGCACTGCTTACGCCGGAGCGCAGCGTGCTTCTGCTCATCGATCACCAGGCGTTTCAATTTTCCAACCTTCACAGCCACGAGCCGACGCTGATCATCAACAACGTCGTGGGGCTTGCGAAGGCAGCGAGGGCGTTCAAGGTCCCAACGATCCTGACGACCGTCACCGAGGAACGCGGTGGCTACCTCCTCAAGATCATCCAGGAGGTCTTTCCCACGCAGAAGCCGATCAATCGGACCTTCATTAACACATGGCAGGACCAGCGCGTCGTCGAGGAGGTGAAGAAGACCGGGCGGAAGCAACTCATCATCGCAGCGCTGTGGACGGAAGTCTGCCTCGCGATGCCGGTGATCCAGAGCCTGGCCGACGGCTATGACGTCTTCTTCGTGACTGATGCATCCGGAGGCGTATCGCGAGAAGCGCACGACATGGCGGTTCTGCGCATGGTGCAGGCCGGGGCCGTGCCGATCACCTGGATCGCGGTCATGAGCGAGTGGCAGCGCGACTGGGCACGCGAAGCGACCGTCCCGGCCATCGCCGAGATCACCGTCGCCCACGGCGGCGCATCAGGCGTCGCGTTTTCGTGGGAACAGCAACTACTTAACTCCGGGCGGAAATAGTTGCGTAAGCGGCTTGGAGTGGGGGTCGTGTGAATTTGGAACGCAAAACCGTGTGGCCACCCCAAGAACGGAACGCCGAGGGGCGTCGCGTTAATCGATTTGTGGTCGCCGTCCTGGTAAGCGTGTAAGGACAACACTCGCAATATTGCTTTACGTAGAACGGTTGGCGGTTTATAGGGATGTATTCAAGAGTCAGAGAGTCTGGCCAGGAACAAGGATACTGTGCAAGTCGGATCGCTACGTCACCTAGAGCCTGCTCGAAATGCCGCGTGACTGTTGCGTGACTCAGTTGTGCTCTGTCGTACTCAGTAGGGCACTTTGCAACGGACGCCCAGCGGTAAGTTATTAAATCAACAAGACTCTGAGTTTTCCAGACCGCTCTCATAAATGCCGAGGTCGTGGGTTCGAGTCCCACCTTAGCCACCATTTCGATCAATCGGATAGCTCCCAGCGGGCAGCAACCGCCGTTGTAAGGATGCCGAGGTCGTGTGCAACATCCCCGACTCGCCACCAGCTGCTCCCGGAATCATCATTACCAGCTGTGGCTGTTGGTGGAGTACTACGTGTTTCTGGTGCATCGGCGGTGAGCGTCGCTATGCCGGCATTTGGCAGCGACGAACCCATTGACTGATAAGGGCGTTGGTTGCGCCTGCTGTGGCCCAATTGGCCTCAAATCGCGAGCTGGCGCCGCGCCCCCCAATGCACCCGATCACTGCGCGGGCGCACGGAGTCTGAGTGCGTTGCTGATCACGGAGACGGAACTCAATGCCATGGCGGCGCTTGCAATCATCGGGCTCAGCACGATGCCGAACGCGGGGTAGAGCACCCCGGCGGCTACCGGGACGCCAATAAAGTTGTAGATGAAGGCGAAGAAAAGATTCTGCCGGATATTGCGCATGGTCCTTTGGCTCAGGGTGCGGGCGCGGGCGATGCCAGTCAGGTCGCCCTTGACCAGCACGATGCGAGCGCTGTTCATCGCGATATCAGTGCCCGTGCCCATCGCGATGCCCACGTTTGCCTGCGCGAGCGCTGGGGCATCATTGATCCCATCCCCGGCCATCGCGACGATGCGGCCGGCGCGCTGCAGAGCCTGCACCTCCCGGTATTTATCTTCGGGCAGGACCTCGGCCTTCACGTCATCGATGCCGACCTGACAAGCGACCGCCGCGGCGGTGGCCGCGTTGTCGCCAGTGACCAGCACGATCTGTAGGCCGGAGGCCTTCAGTTCGCCTATCGCCTGGCGAGTCATCGGCTTGATGGGGTCGGCCACGCCGATGAAGCCGGCATAGCGCCCGTCCACGGCAAGAAACATGACGGTCTCGCCCGCGGCACGAAAATCCGCCACGTCCGCCACGTCCGCCGCTACCGCTGCTGTGTCCGCACCGACTTGCTGCATCAGCGCGGCGTTGCCCAGGGCTAGGGTCTTGCCTTGCACCCGGCCCTGAACGCCCTTACCGGTGACGGACTCGAAATTCTCGACGCTGAGGCTGGGCGACGCCTGTGCATTCGCGTGTTCGGTGATAGCCTGCGCCAGCGGATGTTCGCTCAAATGTTCCAGGGCGGCGCACCAACTCAGCACTAAAGCGGGGTCGATACCGGCGGTGGCGACGACGCGCTGCACCTTGGGTTTCCCCTCGGTCAAGGTGCCGGTCTTGTCGATGACGATCGTATCGACTTTTTCCATCAGCTCCAGGCCTTCCGCGTCTTTGATGAGCACGCCTTCCTGCGCGCCGCGACCGACTCCCACCATGATGGAGATGGGCGTGGCCAGGCCCAGCGCGCAGGGGCAGGCAATGATGAGCACGGAAACGGCCACGACCAGCCCATACGCCAGGGCGGGAGCCGGCCCGAGGATCGCCCAGACGATGAAGGCCACGACCGCAATGCCGATCACCGCTGGCACGAACCAGGCCGAGACCTGGTCAGCCAGTTTCTGAATGGGTGCGCGAGTACGGCTGGCATCACTCACCATGCGCACGATCTGCGCCAGCAGAGTGTCCGCCCCGACCATGTCGGCGCGCATCAAGAATGAACCGGTCTGGTTCACAGTGCCGGCGGTCACGCGGCTGCCGGTCGTTTTCTCCGCAGGCGTGGGCTCACCCGTGATCATCGATTCATCGATGTTCGAGTGGCCATCGGTGACCAATCCGTCGACGGGAACCTTGTCGCCCGGCTTCACGCGCAGGACGTCGCCGACGTGCACCTGATCCAGGTGCACCTCTACTTCAGACCCGTCAGGACCGATGCGCAGGGCGGTGTTAGGTGCGAGCGCCAGCAGGGACTTGACCGCGGCGTTGGTACGGGAGCGAGCACGCAGCTCGAGCACCTGGCCTAGGAGCACCAAGGCGGTGATGACCGCGGCGGCTTCGAAGTACAGCGGCGCCACGTCATTCATCTTGAACGCCGCCGGCAGCAGCTCCGGCCAGAGCAGCGCAACGACACTGAAGAGCCAAGCTGCGCCAGTGCCCAGGCCAATCAGGCTGAACATGTTGAGCTGCCCGGTCCGGAACGAGACCCAGGCGCGCGTAAAAAACGGCCACCCGGCCCACAACACAACCGGAGTGCCGAGCGCGCCCTGTGCCCAGTTGAAAAGCGCACTTCCAAACCAATGATGCAGGTCTAGGCCTGGTACGAATTCGCTCATCGTTATGACGAGCAATGGGAGCGTCAGCGCAGTACTGACCCAAAGGCGGCGAGTCATGTCGTCGACCTCCACGGTGTCCGATTTAGACGCAGTCACCAGGGGTTCGAGCGCCATGCCACACTTAGGGCAGTTGCCTGGACCGATCTGCCGAATCTCGGGGTGCATGGGGCAGGTGTAGACGACGCCGGCCGAAGGGGGATTCGAAGGCGCAGCCGTGGAGGTGGGGGCCTGGGCCGCTGGAGGCTGCAGGTATTTCACCGGGTCCGCCCTGAACTTCGACTGGCAGGCCGCCGAGCAAAAAAAATACCTCGTGCCTTGATGATCGATGGCCCTGTCAGCATTCGCCGCTACGGCCATGCCACATACCGGGTCTACGAGCGATGCGCCGGAAGGTTTGCCCACTCCACTCATCCCCTTGGGCTGATTGTGCTGATGCAGGGAAGGATCAGACTCGTTCATGGTGCAAAAACTCCCTGGCGAAGCCGCGCTGTTTCACCGCGGCCACCGCGAACGCAATATGAGATAGGCCGACGGAATCAAGAACAGAGATAACAACGGAGCCGTAATCATGCCTCCGACCATCGGCGCTGCAATACGACTCATCACTTCCGAGCCGGCGCCATGACCCCAAAAGATCGGGAGCAGACCCAGCACGATGACCGTCACGGTCATGGCCTTCGGACGAACCCGAAGCACGGCACCTTTCCGAATGGCCTCCTCGAGGGCCGCGCTGTCCAGGTCCATCCCTGACTTCCGGCGCAAAGCGGCCGCCTGCTTCAGGTATAGCAGCATGATGACCCCGAATTCAGCCGCGACGCCCGCGAGGGCGATAAATCCGACCCCCGTAGCGATCGAGAAGTTGTAGCCCTTCAGGTAGAGGAACCACACGCCGCCGATCAGCGCGAAGGGCAAAGTGGCCATGATCATCAGCGCTTCATCGAGGCGGCGAAAAGTGAGATACAGCAGCACCGCGATGATCAACAGCGTTGCGGGTACGACCAATCTCAGGCGCGCGTTGGCGCGCTCCAAGAACTCGAATTGCCCGGAGTAGGCGAGACTCATACCCGGTTGTAGCCTGACCTTATGCGAGACCGCCGCGCGCAAGTCATTGACCACTGCGGTTAGGTCGCGACCATGTACGTCGACATAGATCCAACCTGAAGGGCGCGCATTTTCGCTTTTGAGCATCGGCGGGCCTCCGCTCAGCCCGATGTGTGCCACGGCCCCCATGGTGATCTGCTGCCCGGAAGGCGTCAGGATCGGCAGCTGTTCCAACGCCCGTACGGAATCGCGAAGCTCGCGCGGATAGCGAACGCTGATCGGAAATCGGGCCAGCCCTTCGACCGTCTCGCCCACGGTTTCTCCGCCGATCGCAGACGACACGACGGATTGGACATCGACAATGTTCAATCCGAAGCGCGCAGCGGCCGTCCGATCGATGTCGATGTCCACATAGCGCCCGCCCGTCAGGCGCTCAGCAAGAGCGGAACTGACGCCGGGAATAGTCTTTGCCACTTGCTCAACCGCAAGTGCCACGCGGTCAATATCGGCGAGGTCAGCGCCCGTGACTTTTACGCCGATAGGACTCTTGATCCCAGTGGCGAGCATGTCGATGCGATTTCGAATGGGCGGGATCCACACGTTGGTAAGCCCCGGCACGGTGACCACGCGATCCAGCTCGGCAATCAGGGCATCTGGGGTCAGTCCCGCGCGCCATTGGTCCCGAGGCTTGAAGTGGATTGTGGTTTCGAACATCTCCATGGGAGCCGGGTCGGTGGCCGACTCACCACGTCCGGCCTTGCCGAATACGGTAGCGACTTCCGGTAGTGTCTTGATGAGCCGGTCTGTCAGCTGCAGCAGCTCGGAGGCCTTGGCGGTCGAAATGCCTGGAAGCGCAGAGGGCATGTAAAGGACGTCACCTTCATCCAGGGTAGGGATGAACTCGCCGCCAATGCGGGCGAGCGGCCATAGCGTCGTGAGGAGCAGGAGCAGCGCAATCGCCAACACCGCCTTCGGGCGGCTCAAGGCCCGGTCAAGTAATGGACGGTAGAGAGCGATCAGCATCCGATTGAGCGGGTTGACCAATTCGCCGGGGATCCGGCCGCGAATCCAGTACCCCATGAGAACGGGCACCAGCGTGACTGCGAGACCGGCAGCGGCCGCCATGGAGTAGGTTTTGGTCAGCGCCAGCGGACCGAACAGCCGGCCCTCTTGGGCCTGCAGGGTCAGGACAGGAATAAACGACAGGGTAACGATCAGCAGGCTGAAGAAGAGCGCAGGACCGACCTCCGCAGCGGCTTCCGCTATGACGTCCCAGTGTGCGACGCCCCGCAGCGGGGCCCCCGGATGCCGGTGCAACCAGGCCTCAATCTTCTTGTGGGCGTTCTCGATCATCACTATGGCGGCGTCGACCATGGCCCCGATGGCAATCGCAACGCCTCCCAGGGACATGATATTGGCGCTCACGCCTTGGTAGCGCATCAGCGCAAATGCGGCCCCGATCCCGATGGGCAGCGAGACGATCGCCACCAAGGCAGAACGCAGATGCCAGAGGAACAGGCCGCACACCAGCGCAACGACGATGAATTCTTCGACGAGCTTTTCAGTGAGGTTAGCGACCGCTCGATCGATGAGTTGCGATCGATCGTAGGTGTTCACCACCTGGACCCCCGGCGGCAGACTTTTCTGAAGGTCCGCGAGCTTTAGCTTGACCGCAGCAATGGTCTCGCGTGCATTCTTTCCGGAGCGCATGACGATGACGCCACCGGCGACTTCGCCCTCACCGTTCAGCTCCGCGACGCCGCGTCGCATTTCGGGTCCGCGTTGAATGGTGGCGACATCGCCCAGTCGAACCGGGACGCCGGATGCGCTCACGCTCAGCGGAATGGCGCTGAAGTCCGCGAGCGTGCGCAGGTACCCGGAGGCGCGCACCATGAACTCCGATTCCGCGAGCTCCAATACCGCACCGCCGGTCTCCTGGTTAGCGCCCTGTATGGAGTCAATGACCTTGCGGTGAGTGACCCCATATGCCGCTAACTTTTGTGGATCGAGAACGACCTGGTACTGCTGGACCATGCCGCCGATGCTGGCAACCTCGGCCACGTTGGGAACGGTCTTCAGCTCGAACTTGAGAAACCAGTCCTGTAGGGCGCGCAGCTGGCCGAGATCGTGACCGCCCGTCTTGTCGACCAACGCGTATTCAAAAATCCAACCCACTCCGGTAGCGTCCGGTCCGAGGGTGGTTTTGGCAGTCGCCGGCAGGCGATACTGGACCTGGTTCAGGTATTCCAGGACGCGCGAGCGTGCCCAATACAGATCTGTTCCATCCTCGAAAATGACATAGACGAAGGAGTCCCCGAAGAAAGAATACCCTCGCACGGTGCGTGCGCCTGGCACTGAGAGCATTGTCGTGGATAGCGGATAAGTGACCTGATTTTCGACGATCTGGGGCGCTTGACCGGGGAAGCTGGTCCGAATGATTACCTGGACGTCGGAGAGATCCGGCAGGGCATCTACGGGCGTGCTGCGCAGGGCGACGACCCCGCCAGCGACGACGACGGCAGCCGCCAGCAGAACGAGCAAGCGATTCGCGATCGACCAGTGAATGAGACGCGCGATCACGGCGTTCCGCCATGGGCGTTCGTGGCATCAGAAGCGCCCGTCCCAGGGCCCATGCGAGCCTGCGCGCCTCGGAGACTCGCTTCAGAATCGACCAGGAATTGCCCGGAGGCTACGACCTGCTGGCCTTCCTGAAGACCAGCGACTATGCGGGTGTCATTGGCGTATTGTTCACCAATTCGAACCTCAACCGGCTCGAATCGATGATCGGTGTTGGCCACGATCACGAGATCGCGCGTCCCAGTGTGAATGACAGCTTCAGTGGGCACGAGCAGGGCGTCCTGGTGCGCACCGCCAGTGAGGCGCGCGTGCGCAAACATTCCGGGCCGCCAGAACCCGTTATGATTTGGGAGTTCGATCCGGACGCGCAGGGTGTGGGTGTCGGCGTCGGCTTGCGGCAGCACGCCGATGATCCGGCCCGTGAAGGCACGATCCGGGAGCGCGGCACTCTGCACGGATGCAGTGCCCCCGACGCTGATTGGCGCGGCGGTCTCCGGCAGAGCCGCCTCGATCCAGATGGGATCGATGCTCTTGATCGCCGCGAGCGTGGTGCCCGGGCCGACCGTCATCCCCGCGCGAATGTCCAGGGCATCTATCGTTCCGGCGATTGGCACGAAGACGGTGAATTCGGACTGTATTTGCCGCGTCGACTCGACCTGCGCTATGAGCGTGAGCGGCATTCCTAGGAGTGCGAGACGCTGGCGAGCAGCGGCGATGAGTGGCGCGTCGCCGTTGCTAAGCAAGGCAAGGAATTCCGTCTGGGCGGCGGCCCACTCTGGCATCAACAGGTCCACGAGTGGCGCATTGCGGCTCACGAGGTCGCCCGGCGCGTGCGGATAAATACGCGACACGAATCCCGCCGCCCGCGCCTGCACGATCGCAGTATCACGGCCGTTGAACACGACGGTTCCCGGAGCCCAGACCGATTGAGAGACTTCGCGGCGTTCGACCCTCGCCAGTCGAAGGCCCAGATTCTGGGACAGTCGCGGGTCGATTCGAATGCCCGGCTGCTCGCCGCCGCCCTCGTCCGCGTATCGCGGGACTAGCTGCATGTCCATGAATGGTGACTTGCCCGGCTTGTCAAAACGTTGCGCCGGGACCATAGGGTCATACCAGTACAGCGCCGGTCGTTGAGGCTCGGGTCCGTTGTCAGCAGATGCCGCGGGGACATGCCCGAAGCCCTGTGCCCACCAGAAGCCTGCCAGGGCCCCCACGGCGCACACCACGATCGCTCCTGCGACAGTCGCTCGAAGTGAGAGAGTCATAGGGTGGGCTCCAGATAGCTGTAGTAGATGGTGACCGCCGCGGTATCTCGCCGGTTCCGCACATCAAGCTGCATGAGCTGGGCGTCAATCAGTTCCCTTCGCGCGACCAGTACGGCGCTCAGGTCGGACTTGCCGCCTTGGTAGCTCGCGAGTTGATAGGCGACTTTCTGTTGGGCGAGGGGAAGCCGCGTGCCCTCAATGCGGGCGAGCTGGCTGTTGAGAGCCGCGTAGTCGGCCAGCTCGGCTTCGAGGACTGCGGTGTGTTCGCGCAGCATGTCCGTGCGCTCCGCCTCCAGGCGACCTCTTTCGAGGTGCTTTGCGCGGATGACGGGGTCCTGACGAGTGGCGGAAAAGAGCGGTAGCGATACCGTGAATTGCAGCGAGACCATGTCGCTGTACGCCGCCGCGCGGTGTGCGTAACTGAATTCCACGCCCCAGTCTGGTTTCTTGGCGGCCTCGGCCTCCTGGGCTTGTGCCTGAGCCACCGCAATCATCCGTTCATACAGCACAAGCTCCGGATGCGCGTGTACGTGCGAACGCAGATGATCGGCATCGATGACGAACGTTGGCGGATCCCCCAGCAATGGTTCGTCCGCATCCGCGCCCACAAGTCGGCGCAGGCCCGCCTTGGCCTTCGATTCATCGGCGCGCAGGACGTCGAGCCGGTCTGCGAGATCGGCGGCCTCCTGCTTGGGCCCGATGACGTCCGCCGGCATCCCGTGCCCGCCTGCCAGGGCCGCTTGGACAGTGGCCGTGAACAATGCGCCCTCACGACCGAGTGCATCGAGGAGCTCAACGCGACGTTCGATGTAGTATCGATTTATCCAGGCTATGGCCGCGCTCGTGCGCACGGCGAAGACCTGAACCCGCCTCTGCGCATCGACTTCATCCACCGTGGCGTTCGCGGTTGCCGCCTCCGCGTGACGCTTTGAGCCGCTCGGGAAGTCCTGCATGACGCCGATCTTGCGCATCGTCATGAAGTCACGATCGACGCGCCATTGATCCGGACCCGTGACCGGAAGATTGTCGACCCCAAGGGCAAGTTTTGGGTCCGGAAGCGCCCCGGCCGCGCGCGAGGCCGACCGGGCGGCCTCCAAGCCCGCAGTCTGCGCTTCGATATCGGCTGACGAGCGCTCGGCCAGCGTCAAGGCCGCATTGAAACTGAGCGGGTCTGCGATGACACCAGTACTGCAGCTCAGCAACGACAGAATCAATATGGATCGGTACCACATACTTCAACTCCGATGGTTGAAGGCGCGCCGGGCGCAACCGTGCATCCGTGCCGAAACGACACGCGGCCTCGGGCCTATAAACGGTGGTTTTTTACAGCGCGCGCGGAGGTCGCCACTGCCCATCGGGGCCGGTGGCGGAGATCAGAGTCGTGACGGGCGCAGTGGCGCTCAGGCGGGATTGGTCCATCGCAGAGAACGGTATGCAGGTACGGTCGATTGCCTGCGCCTGTCCGCATCCCTGTGCGCAACCACTGGCCGCCCCCGGGCAGTTCTGGCCCTGAGTGCCACAGGGCTGGTGGTGTACTCCGCAGCAGCCGGCGCTTTGGGGGACTGTCGCGCTTGCCGCGCTCTGAGGATTGCACACCTGTAGCAGAGCAGCTGACGCCATGCCAGAAAAGGGCATGGTCACCACGATTGCCAGGATGGCAATGAGGCGGGTTAACGGCGGGCTCCGGTGCTTCATGGTCGTCACGCGGTCATAGTAGACTAAGCGTCAGGTGAACGGAAATTGAGGCCTCCATTCCGTGCGCAGCGCACGTTGTATTCGGGAAGTCCCTGCATGGACGCCAGAGCCTCCAGTCGGCGCCCCGCAGTGACGCGAGCAAGTGCGCGGTGAGGGCGACGGCAAAGGGTCGTACTGCTTTGCCGGGAACGTCCGCGAACATCCGGCCAGAGCCGATTATTCTTGGGGTATCAGCAGGGGGCACCAGCGATCTCGCGTCGCATGATACATAAGAACAATCAACGCGTTACAGGGGTAATTCGGTGGCCACCCTAGCCACCAAAAAATGCACATGAACAAATTTGCTCCTGCCTGCCGCTCGCTGGGTTTACTGGCCCTCGTGTCGCTTACTGCCTGTGGCGGAGGCGGAGGTCAGACGCCGCCGCCACCGCCGCCGCCAGCAAGCTTCTTGGTCACCGTTACACCCGATTCTGGCGGCACGGTGACACCCGCGACGCAAAGTGTGGTGATGGGGCATACGGCGAGTATCACGCTTACGGCTTACAGCGGCTATGCGATCGGTAGCGTGGAGACGGGTGTGCCGACAGCCGACGGGATCATCGATGCCTGCGACGGTTCGTTGCAGGGGAGCGTTTACACCACCGCCGTCATCTCTGGACCTTGCGCGGTGAGCGTTTATTTCACCAATACGCCTACCAGTTCACCCATCACGACGACGCGCGTGTCCGTCGCATCCGACGGCACGCAGGCCAACGGCGATTCCGGCGATCCGGTTATGTCCAGCGACGGGCGGTATGTGGCATTCTGGTCGATAGCCAGCAATCTCGTCGCAGGCGACACGAACGGCTACGCCGACATCTTCGTGCGCGATCGTCAGTTGGGCGTCACCACGCGGGTATCGGTCGCCTCGGACGGCGCACAGAGCGACGGCATTTCCACCAGGCCGGCGATTTCCGGTGACGGACGCTACGTCACCTTCGTCTCCGCCGCCAGCAACCTTGTCAGCGGAGACACCAATGGAGTTGCCGACCTGTTCGTTCACGATTGCCTCGCCGGCACTACCCAGCGCGTCTCCATGGCATTCGATGGCAGCCAGGCGAACGCCGACTCCGACGATTCCGCGATGACGGCAGATGGCCGTTACATCGCGTTTACCTCGTACGCTTCGAATCTCGTGGCGAATGACACCAACGGCGGTTGGGACATCTTCGTTTTCGACCAAACGACTCATGCCACGGCCCGCGTGTCCGTATCGTCGGCCGGAGCGGAGGCGATGATCGTCGGCGAGGGGAGCTTCCGTCCGTCCATCTCTTCCGATGGGCGCTACGTCGCTTTCGAATCGGGTGCCACCAACCTGGTCGCCGCTCCCAACAACGGAGCCATTGGCGCCTATGTGCACGACAGGTCGACGGGCACGACGCTCTGCATTTCGCCCGATCCCGTGGATCCGCTCTATCCGTGCATGGGACTCGCGCCTGCAATTTCCAGCGACGGTCGCTACGTGGCCTATGCCACAAATACATTCGACCGGCTCGCGGGAGATCCACTGGTCCTGGGCTACAACATTTTCGTTTTTGACCAGACGACCGCGGCGCTCACGCGCGCTTCGCTGACCTGGCGGAACGAAGCCGATGCAGGCACCTCGCTCTTGCCCGCAATTTCTGCGGATGGCAGCGCCATTGCATTCAGTTCCAGCTCAAGCGGTCTGGTCGACGGCGACAGGAACGGCGGCAACGACATTTTCATTCGTGACATGATGAACCAGGTCACCGGGCGGGCTTCATTGCCGTCGGGTAGGGGCGAATCCTTCGGGACGGGAGCTGACGCCGAGCGCCCGGCCCTGTCGGGCGATGGCCGCCGCGTGGCGTACGCGTCGGCGGCGACGACCCTCGTACCCGCCGATACCAATCAGGCGCACGACATATTCGTGTCCGAGTGGTGATTGATTTCGCGAAAGTTTGCGCTCGTTCACAAGCGGAACGCTAAGCTCCGGCCCGGTATTAGACAGGCTACGGCTGATTTGAACCTACCTGGCAGGTACGCACTTCGGCAAACGCTGTGAAGTATTGGCGGTGACCCTGAAACCAAACCGAAACGCACAGAACCTTCCATGTGATCCGCGTGGTCCGGAACAACATCGTTTACGGCGCTAAGATCCAGATGGAAGATGAGAAGGAACACGGGCGCAACGAAAACCTAGTGTTCGCGTCACCAACTGTTCTCAATCACGCCTCGGGCCTGGTCAAAAGTGTCTGCGCGAAATTTCAGGAGACCGCCCCGAGGACGTAGGTGCACCTCGGCCAACCCGCCTCGCGGGTCGACTCTGCGCGTTCCGCTGTACTGCCACGCCGCGGATGCATCGCGCGCGGGCGAAACCGAAGAGACGTACGCGTGTCACAGTCTGGACTCGTCCAAGGGTTACAGCCTTTTGGGTTCTGGTGCGTTGACGGCTTACCCAACCCAATATGTCGCCACAGATGTCCACTGCCGTCCAGCCACAGCCGAGAAGTATTGGGGCATGCCATGGAAAGGGCAAAGAGCTCGCGCAACACCGTAGTGGATTTGATGCCGCTGTTGAGGCGACGTCCCTTCCAGAGCTCCAACCGCTCGACCGTGATTGATGAAAGAGGCTCGGCCATCCAGGGCTTGAACAGGGACCCCACTTTCTCCAGCGTATTTCGCGCCGTGCGGGGTCGATTGGTGCGGGCCCACGGCTCGAAGATATGGGCCAAGAACTGCCCGAAAGTCATCCCTGCAGCGCCAGCCAAACCCTCCAACGGATGTCGACCAGAGGCGAGATTGCCAAGGATCGGCTGGCACTGCTCGCGCGCCTCATCAGAGTTGATGGATCCGACCTTACCTAACGCAATGCGTCGGGTCCGGCCGAAGCGAGCGTAGTAGGAGCGCACGCCACTGGGCTGAACACGCAGCGTGAATCCCGCAAGCCTGGTGTCGCCAATCTCAAAGGGTCGCCGCCGCGGCTGCGCAAGGTCGCTGCTCAACAGAGAAGAGCCAATATGTGCGCGCATGGGGAACCTCCGGAACGAAAGAATGGGTCACCCCATCATGCGTCCTGCCGATCGGCCCGCAAGTCCATTCGCGCTCTTCAAGCCGTTGAAGCTCTGGATTGGCAATGTCCTACGCGCATGGCCTTGCCGGCCGGAATGCACTGGGAAGTCCATGAATAGCAACTGTGCGGATTCGAAGTTCGTGTTTGTACGGGTATGATCACGCTTCCTTGGAATCTAGGTCAGGGCAGTCGGCATTGGCCCAAAGTTGCAAGAGAAATGAGAATAGGCTTTGCGCTTTGGCGAGTAACTGCTCTAGTAGGTGCAGCGTGCCTCTGCGCGAGTGCGCCCACGCCGAGTGCCGAAGCGCCGCAGTGGATCACGGATACCAAGGGATGCAAGGTGCGTGACGACAGCCCGAGAGATGGTGAAGTCGTTACGTGGTCAGGTTCGTGTGTCAATGGAGTCGCGGAAGGGACGGGCGAGTTATCCGATTTTGTGGACGGCAAATGGAGATTTACGATTGCGGGGACCAGGACGGCAGGCGCCTTGAATGGTCACGAAGTAATCAAGTTCGCCAATCGGAGTCGGTTCGAGGCGGATTACAGAGACGGCAAAGTCGTTGACCACGCTGATGTGACGCTGCCGTACGGTGACCATGCCGAGCTGAAATACGTGGATCCCACAAACCCCGGCAAAGTTTATTTTGAGAGGGGCTTCGCCGTGTACAACGTATGCATCACGGCCAAGGGAGACTATGAGAGTTCAACGATGATGCAGTCTTCCGGCGACACGATGCTCGATCGAGCCGTGTTACGCATATCCAGAAGTATTCGACTGGGTCCAGATATTATCGGCGGAAGGCCTGCGGACCGCTGTTACACCATGGGTGCAGCGTTTTCCAATGATGCACAGCGGCCTATGACGATTCGTTTTTTATTGGCACACTAGTCGTTAGGCTAACGGGTTGACTCCTAGGCATTGGCAGTCATCACTGACATCATATTTAAATTCCAGAGAACGCATGCCCCAAGATTTATTTCGCGCCCTCGCTTGCGATCGCATTAGTTTGCACGCTGAAGTTTAGTGTAAATGCCACACGTACAGTCCGTGCGCCGTTGCCTAAACGGGCGTGCAAATGGCGATAACCTCAAGTGAGCAAGCAATAAAGAAGCAGAAATGTCTGGCGGCGTCTCGCTGAATCATAGTAGCCGTGGCAAATTGGAAGGCGGTGTGGAAGCAACTAACGCCAGGCGGTTCGCCTGCAAGGTGTTCGAATGAATGCTGGGATCGTCCTGGTGGGCGCGATCGCCCTAACCGGCTGCGTCTCTATACCCGCCCAGGACGCCTTTGAAGTCGCATGGGCAGATAGCCAGCGCAATGAACATGAATCGCCGGCAGGGCGCGAGTACGACAGGGTCATGGCCGCCTGGATGGGACCGGCACTCACGCGTGCGCTTTTCGCCGATTGTAAGGCTGCCGCGCATACACCTGGCCTCGGTACAGTTCGATTCATATTGCAGGTAAATCTGGACGGAACCGTGCGCAACAGCTACGTCCGTCCGACCGATGATCGATGGGAGTGCGTACGAGCTGACTTGGCCGGACAGCATCTGCCGCTGCCGCCGCGCGATGGGTGGTGGACTGGAGGATCGATGCGGGGGATGAAGTAGCTGACAATGCCGGGAAGTCGTGTTCAATGTGGCTCTCGTTGCGCCCGGTACAGCGGCAAAAATGGGCGTAGTAGGAGCGGATTGGCGGTACTTGGGATTGGTATTGTCCGTGTCGCGGTCACGGATGACCCGACCTGACACCCTATTTAGTCCCGTCAGGACTTAGAGTCCGCGGTTAAAGATGAGCTGCCCCGGATATTCTGGTCCAGGTCTTCTTCCGGAGTGTAAGTTCTTGGAGCATAAATTCCGGCGAGAACAATGAGAGCTCGCGACGCCAATTGCGCGGCGTCGACGTCGCTAATTCGACTTGGTAGCCGCTCGCATTTTTACCCGGATACGAAAGTGCCGCTAACGACCACTATGGTCCCGGATGCGAGCACGACAGCCAGACCATCGGCGCCCCATCGAACGATCCGTGTCGGGGCTCCGGGAATCACGCCAAGACTAATTGATCGTAAAAGCGCATAGCTACTGATATCAAATGTCTGCAGTGTCAGTTCACCCGACTGCCCGTTCACAAATGCAAAGTACGCTGTGTTGCGTCCGATATCCAACGCCGCTACCGATTGCGGCAGAATGCCGGCCGGGTTGACAGCAAATTGGCCAACGACTGCGCTGGCGGCAGGATCTAATACCTGGCCGCTATCGCCATATATTAGATTGCCACCGCGATGAATGCGGCCGCCGGACTGCATCAGCACCTGCCGAAGATCGCTCACCTCTGCCACCCCCGCCGCTCCCACCGACAGGGTGACAAAGTCTTCGTTGCCATTTTCGACGTTGTAGCCATAGACCGTCGCGGCGGACGTCGCCCACTGCAGCGTATTGAGATCGGCGGCGGTGTACACCATGGGTCGCGGCGTAGCATTGTCAAATATTGCGACACCCAGTCCGGACGGCGACACCTGCATGGATTTCTCGGCAATCGCGACCGTAGTGGCTGTGCCTGGCGCGACCTCAATGTCCCCGGCGACTGGGTGACTGGTGGCAATAGACCCAATTGCAACGGGAATCGACAAATCATGTGTCATCGAAGGCAGCACGAAACGTTCAGCAGTCTGCTGACCATTGAATCCGACATACAAAACTGAGCCATCATCCGCGACCGAGACGGACGACGGCCGGCTGCCAGCAAAGACTCCCTGCCCAAGAGCACCAGACGCTGGGTCGAGTGGCACGATGCAATTAGCGTTGCTCGCTGAGTTCGCGGAAACCGGCAGGTAGAGTAAGCCGGAAGTGGTTCCATAGCCTATGTCGGTGGCATTGGCTGCAACGATCTGCGAGGTGAACGATGGTCCCTGCGGCCCGGCCAGTGTCTTGCTTGTGCCCAGGGGAGTCCCGCAAGAGTTGGCCGGCGGCAGGGTAGTTACTATCGTCCCCCGCACGATTACAAACTCGCCGGCGTCCGTGTTGAACGCCAGACCGTCACTTCCCCATCTTAGAACCCGAATTGGCATCCCGGTCAGGGTCGGTACGTTGAATGAACTGACGGTATTCCCGTGTGCAAGGTCTACGGAGTACACCGTTAGGCCGGGCACTGCCTGGTCCCACCGGACAAAAAATCCAAGTCCCCTGTCGCTATCCGGAGTCATTACAGAATTGACCACGCCGCCGAAAGTTGCTTTGACCGTATTTTTCGACGGATCGAACACGGTTCCGTCGTCGCCGTATATCAATCCGGAAGCGAAGTGAGCCTCGCGCGCAATGATGCCGTTGCCGGTAAGCGACTCCATACCTGTCGGTTGCAGCATGACGCCGGACGGGTCGACAAGGTACCGCGATATCTCAAGCACATCCGCGCCGGTGTGGTAGCCGAAGAGTTCCGAGGCATTGGTGCCCCATTGCAGACCCTCGACGGAGTCAAGTGGTTGGTTCAGCCTGCGGACCGTGCCGTCGATGACGGCGATCGACGGAGTGAGCGCACCGTAAAAGGACTGCTCTACTGCAATCGTGCTCGTACTACCGGGGGCGACCTGAATATCGGCCGGGTACAATGGGCCGAGATTTACGTCGGACCCCAGGAAAACCTGTTCTTCCAAGGACAGCGCCGGTATGGCCAACTTGGTGACGGAGGTTGCCCCGTAATGGCCAGCGTACAAGTGCAGCCCGTCACCGGAGAGGCTTAGCCGGCCTGGCTCACTGCCAGCAAAGGTCGCTGCGCGCGTTACGCCTGCGCGTGGGTCGAATGCGGCTATGGAATTGCCATTTACGTCCACCAGGCTGGGCAGAGAGAGATAGAGAATGCTTTGGGTCGGGGCCCAAACGAAATCATAGGCGGGCAAATCATAAACAGAGTACGAGCTGGCGCCGGTCGCTGAATGGAGCAAACGGCCGGCACCGCCAAGTGCCGGGGCGGGAAGTGTAAAGGCGTTCTTGATCACGATCAGGTTGCCGGCCGAGGTCGTTATGGCCACACCCGTCGCCCCAAATCGTACGACGTGTCGTGCGATGTCGGGCACTCCGTTTACAGGAGGCAAGTCCGGCAACGGGAGCAATCCGACCAAGGTTAGGTGCGTGGCGTCATATGCCAGCAAGGACCAGCCGAATCCCCCGATCTGGCGCACGACAAACACCATATTGTGCGCACTGTCCGCGTACATTGGCCCGGCTGCCGCAATCGTCCCAATGACGTTGTGAGTAGCTGGATCAAAGATGTTGCCCATATCGCAGTACAGTAGGCCGGCTGCGAACTGGATCGATTGGGTCCCAGGACATGCCGCGCGCACCGATTCCGTGGTGGCACCGCCATTCGCGTCCACATGATTGCTGTAGAGGTTGTAGGAGTCGACCTGAGTGTTTACACCATACAATGTCGAGGCATCAGAGCCCCAGGCAATGCTGTCACCAGACGCGGCAAGCCCACGGGCCGCCGCATCGTCATAAATAACGACGCCTGCTGTTCCGGGTACATAGGCGTACATAGTTCGAGCAACAGCTATGGTGTGCGGTGCGTTGGGCGCAACCTCGATGTCCTCTGCAAATAATGGCCCGGGATACGCGTTGTCAACGAGGGGAATCGTCAAGTCAAGGGACGACGCAGGCAACGTGAATCTCTGAACGCTGCTAGCCCCTCGTAATCCCACATACAGGTATTGGCCGTCATCAGAGACCCGGATAATGCCGGGGTCCAAACCGGTTGCGGCCGCGACGGTGATTGCGTTCGTGTCCGGATCGAAGACCGCGATGGAATTCGGGTTCACCGGCGCATTTGCGCCCAGTGATACATACAATCTGCCCTGTTGCGTGTCCCAGACGGCATCCGTAGCGCCGATACTGTACACGGCGGGCGCCTCAACAGCAGCGCCGCAAGTTACCGTGACTGACGCGATATTGCTTGTGCCGGCCATGCCACTGCCATTTGCAATCGCGCATACTTGCGCCGGCGCCGTGGGTGGCGTGACTACGTTTACCGCATATGCTGCGCCCGTAGCAATCATCGTGGGAAACGTGAAGGCGCCATTTGCGGTGATTGAGAGATTGTCTCCGCCATTGTTGGCAAGCACGAGTCCGGTACCCGTCAGGCCGGAGACCGTTCCTCCGATGCTGACTCGAGTAGGCCCGCCACCTCCTCCGGAAGCTGGCCCACCTCCGCCTGCACAACCGGAAAAAAGAAGCGTCAGGGCAGTCGTTACCGCCACAGCAACGATGGATCTAACTGCCGCTTTTCGCATCGCAGGCTCCCGAACGGACCGCCACTCTAATTGGCACCCTCTCAGCAATTGATTGTCCGCCTGCATTTGGCTTTCCTCAACCAAACCGCTGGCGGCGTGACAACTCGCGGCGCGCGGCGATGACGCATGTGTAAAATTAGTGGCCAATGACTGGGTAGTTCCACGACCGGACGTCCTATTGCTTCCGGTTGTCAATTGGCGTGGGTAGTTCTTGCGGCGCGTGACTTTTGCGTGACTCAGTGGTGCTCTGTTGTGATCAGTAGGTCGAATTACAACGGACGCCCAGCGGCAAGTCGTTGAATTGATTAACTCAATAACTCAAGCTCTGCGCTCATAATGCCGAGGTCGTGGGTTCGAGTCCCACCCTGGCCACCAATCCCCGCAATGGTTCGTCGATGTGGGACTCAGGGCGCCGTTCCAGGGTACGGGCACGGCTAGCGCAAATGCCGCCCCTTCACTGAGCTTCGCGACGGCCTCGCGCCGCTGGTCGGGCGCGAGGTGCGCGCAGCGACATGGCCACCGAGGCGTGGCCGAGCAGGTCGCCCTGTTCCGGCACCCCGGGCCTCGCTTGAATTTCCGCTGGCGCGCCCCCAGTAGTCGCCGGATGGACTCCCCGCTACCTGTCTCATCCGTTGACGACGGCGAACTGCTCGACGCCTATTCGCAAGCCGTCAGCTCTGCCGCCAGTACCGCCGCACCCGCCGTCGTGCACCTGGATGTCACGCAAAGGAATGGCCAGCGTGAGCGGCGCGGCAGTGGCTCCGGTTTCTTCTTTACGCCGGACGGGCTGCTGCTCACCAATAGCCACGTCGTACACCAGGCTCGGCAGATTCATGTGGCTACGCTGGACGATGAACACTATGCCGCCGACGTCGTGGGCGACGATCCAGATTCCGATCTTGCCTTGATTCGTGTGAGCGCGAAGTCTTCACCACACCTGCACTTCTCACGCTCCGCCGCGCTGCGAATCGGCCAATTGGCCATTGCCATCGGCAATCCGCTTGGCTTCGAGCATACGGTCACGGCGGGCGTCGTCAGTGCCCTGGGACGGAGCCTGCGTGCGAGCACCGGACGGCTGATCGACGATGTCATCCAGACCGACGCCGCACTTAATCCTGGCAATTCCGGCGGACCTTTGGTCGACTCGCGCGGGGCCGTGATCGGCGTAAACACGGCAATCATCCCCGGTGCGCAGGGCATCTGCTTTGCGACCGCCAGCGATACCGCGCAGTGGGTGCTCGGCCAGCTGCTGCAGCACGGCCGCGTGCGCCGCGCCTGGATCGGCGTGGCCGCCTTCACATCGCCGCTTGCGCGTCGCATCGCCCGTCATCATGAACTGGAGCAGTCTTCGGGAGTGCGCGTACGCGGCGTCGAATCCGCAAGTCCCGCCGCCGTCGCGGGGCTCGAAGTCGGTGACCTGATCATAGGCTACGACAACGAGACGGTGACCGGGATCGATCGACTGCAGCGGATACTGAATGGAGATCGTGTGGGTCGTTCGAGCGAGCTGGTGCTGCTGCGGCGCGGCCATCGGGTGGCCGTCCCGATTGTGGCTGTCGAGCGGCCTCCTGCGTAGAGTCGCTCAATGCAATAGCCTGGGTTCGGCCGCGCACGTTTGGCGAACCGCAAATTGTCGCCTTTGGGCTTACCAAGATCCTCCGGACTCCGAGTTTAGGTGGGATGATTCCTTTGGAGGTATCAGACGGAGAGGTGGACCCAGTCTTTGACAGTTGGCATTGATTGAAACCGCGCTTGACCTCGTAGCGATCGGCAGTGCTCAGTAGGGCAATCTGCAACGGACGACCCACGACAAGCTATTGAATGGACTGACTCTAAATCCTAAAGACTGCTCTCACAATATTGACGGTGACCCCTCATCAATGTTCGACGCCGGTCAGGCCCACATCCTGGTCAGAGCAGAGTGCCCACTTGCATCTGTCGAAGGCCTAGCGATAGGCGGCGAGCTTGCTGTGAGTGCTGGCGGCGATTTCGTCGGACAAGCGATCCTCGGCCTGTTGCTGGTCGCGGACCAGCTCGCTGAACGCAGCGGCTGGCAGCGGCTTACTGTAATGAAAGCCCTGGTATTGATCGCAGCCCAGGGACTTGAGGAATTCGAGCTGTTCGGCCGTTTCGACGCCCTCGGCGACCACCTTGAGCTGAAGTCCGTGCGCGAGTGAAATGATCGCCTG
The DNA here is from genome assembly GCA_035300345.1 of Steroidobacteraceae bacterium. Taxonomy (GTDB): domain Bacteria; phylum Pseudomonadota; class Gammaproteobacteria; order Steroidobacterales; family Steroidobacteraceae; genus FEN-1191. Next base: position 49,420 of record DATGVM010000046.1, on the reverse strand, counting down.
CACGATGGAGGCATCCTCCGCCCGGGTCGTCAACTCCTTGATGAAGCTTCTATCGATTTTGAGCTTATCAATCGGGAAGCGACGCAAATAGCTCATGCTCGAATACCCGGTGCCAAAGTCATCCACCGACACGAGTACTCCCATGCGACTGAGTTGTTCGAGAATGGCGGCGGACTCTTCGGGGTTGGTCATCACCGCGCTCTCGGTCAATTCAAGCTCGAGATAGCGCGCTTCCAGATTTGCGTCGTCGAGAGCGCGGCGAACGATCTCAACGAGATGACTCTGCCGAAACTGCGAAGCCGCAACATTGACGGCAACGCGCAGAGGAGGCAGGCCATCGCGCTGCCACGTCTTACACTGGCGGCAGGCCTCGCGTAGCACCCATTCGCCGATTGAGTTGATCAGCCCGCATTCTTCGGCCAGTGGGATGAACTGAGCCGGGAGAACGAGTCCGCGCTCGGGATGCCGCCAACGAATGAGCGCCTCCGCGCTGTGCAGGATTCCGCTGGCCGCGTCCGCCTTGGGTTGGTAGAAGACCTCGAACTGCCGCAGCTTGAGCGCGTGGTGCAAATCACTCTCGAGCTGGACGCGTTCTCGCGTCGTCGTGTCCATCCCGGGTTCAAAACATTGCAGGTTGCCGCGACCCTGCTGCTTGGCGCAGTACATCGCTGCATCGGCTCGCGCGATAAGGCTTCCCGCCGTGGTGGCGTCAGCAGGATAGAACGCAATGCCGATACTCGGCGAAACGTGGATGTCGACCCCGGAGATTCGAACTGGCGCCTGCAACGCCGTCATCGCGAGTTGTCCGATTTGCTTTGCCGCCGCGCGTTCAGATGCCGGACCCAGGACCAGCACGAACTCGTCACCGCCTACCCGGGCGACGGTGTCAATGTTCCGGACCAGGCTGCTGAGTCGCCGGGCGACTTCGTTCAAGAGCTCGTCACCGGCGTGGTGACCGAAGGAATCGTTGATTACCTTGAAGCGATCGAGATCGAGCACGAGCACAGCGAATTGCTGGTCGTCCCGATCGGCGTGCGCGATCGCCTGCGCGAGTCGATCATCCAGCAGAATCCGGTTGGGCAGGCCGGTCAACGCATCGTGGGTGGCTAAATGCCGCAACTGCCGATTGGCCGTCTCTAACCCTTCCGTACGTAACAGGATTGTCCGCTCAAGTGACTCGACGTGGCGCCGCAGCTTCTGTTCATGCTGCCATTTGCGGGTCAGTGCACTCGCGCACTGCAAGACTTCGATGGGCTCGAACGGTTTCTTCAGGACCAGGAGTTGATCCGAATGACCGAGTCGTTCGATGACATCACTCCAGTCGTAATCCGAATGGGCCGAGCAAATGACTACCTGGAGGTCGCTGTCTACGGCCCAGAGACGTTCGATGGTCTCGAGACCGTCCCAGCCTGGCGGCATCCTCATGTCTACAAAGGCCATGGCATACGGTCTGCCGTTGGCAACTGCCTTTTCGGCACAATGAACGCCCTGTTGGCCCTGCAGCGCACAGTCGATTTGAAAAGTAGGGCGCGTGGTGACGGCCGTGTTACCGCCGAACAGCAGACTCTCGGCGGCCGATAGAGTCAGATCAGACGCCGACTGCGCTTGAGAATCGTCGCCGAGGATCTTTTGAAAATCCTCATGGATCGCCGCATTATCGTCGACGACCAGAATGCGCCGGTTGACGATGTCGCTTGAATCGGTGATCACGCGCGCTTCCTGTCTGCTATCTGACTGGCGGCGGTCAAGGGCAGACGCAGGGTGAAGCGCGCGCCGCGGCCTGGACCCTCGCTGTGGCCGCTCACATCGCCTCTGAGTTCCTTGGCGAGGATGGCGCTCGAATGCAGACCGAATCCGTGCCCATCCGTTTTCGTCGTAAACCCAAATTCAAACAGGCGGTGGAGCGCGTCCGCGTCTATACCCACTCCGGAATCCTCTACCTCGATGATCAGCCAATCGGCAGAGTGGACGCGAATGCTAGGCGTGAGCACGCGCTGACCCTCTGGTCGATCCTTCATTGCATGGCGCGCGTTGCTTAAGAAATTGCCCAGTATCTGAATGAGCTTGTGCCGATCGAGCGTCAACGCTGGTACCGCATCGTATTTGCGGTTGATCTGGACGCCCGTGCCGACGCCGGCGCCGAAATTCAAAGCGATGGCGTTGTCGAGCAGTTCCGCCAGATCGACCGATTCGCTAACACCGCCGCGGCGCGCGTAGGTTTGCTGCGCCGCTACGATTTTGCAGATGTGCTCGACGTGAACGACAATACCCTGCGCTTCCTTCTGCAGGGTTTTGTTCTCTGTGACGAGATGCTCACCCAACTGCGCCAGGTAACTCGGGATCTGTTGACCGCGCTCGTCTGAGTCGATGAATTGCCCGACCTGATTACCCTGCTCGGTCAACATGGTGGCGATGCGTCGTACATTGCCCGCGCGCGAATCCCGCAATCCCGATTGCACCAGTGATGCCGAAACTCCAAGACTGTTGAGAACATTTCCAACGCTGTGCAGCACACCCGTGGCTACCTCTGCCATGCCGGCCTGGCGCGACGCGTCATGCAACTGCAATTGCAGCTCCTGCCGCCGATCCTCCTGCAGCACGTGATCGGTTACGTCCCACGACACCCCCAGCATCCGGCTGGGCTCGCCGCGCTCGTTGCAAAAGATGCGCGCATGCGCCTGCAGATGAATGGTTCCTTGCGCAGGGGTTACGGCACGCACGCGCAGTGCACAGACATCACGGCCATCAGCAACGGCATGGCGAATGGTATCGACAACCCTGGCCGCGTCTTCCGGATGGATCATCGCTATCAGTGCATCGGGGCGCTTGTGAATATCCACACCCGCCAGCCGGAGTGATTCAATCTCATTTTCAGTCCACAGCGTGGTGCCTGTCGGTACGTCGAACTCCCAGCAAACGATGCCGGCGGCGCGGGTCGCGAGTGCAAGCAGATTTTTGCCGTGTTGCAAGTCCGTGTTCAGCTGGGCGAGCCTCATGGCATCGCGGCGTGTTTGCGATTCGAGGTGCGCGTCATACACGGCAGTAATGAGAGTTATAGCCAGCAATCCCACTGCGATGAGCCCGATTGTCAGGGCCAACCAACCATTGTCGAAAGCCGCTCCGCCCCAACTAAACGAGCCCGGTGCAAGCATGCAGGCGGCCATAGCCGTGTAGTGCATGCCACTGATGGCGAGCCCCATCACGACCGCAGCGCCGACGCGAGCAAGCTTTATCAGGCGGGACTGGCCACTGCGCAATTTGAAGGCCAGCCACAGCGCGGCGAATGATGCGGTCACCGCGATAGCGATGGATGTCAGCACCAGCAGCGGATCATAGGTGATCACGGGCATGATCTGGATCGCGGCCATTCCCGTGTAATGCATCCCGCAAATGCCGGCGCCCATGACAACGGCGCCCACGGCGAGTCGCCGCAGACTCAGATCCCGTCGGCTGGCGATGGCAAGTGCGAATCCAGACGTGAAGATGGCGATGGCGAGTGACGCCAACGTCGTAAAAACGTTGTATCGGAGCGGTATGGGCACCGAGAAAGCCAACATACCGATGAAATGCATCGACCAGATGCCGATGCCCATGGCCGCCGCGCCGCCAAGTAGCCAGTATCGGCCGCCTGACCCCGCCGCCTCGGCCACCCGATCTGCGAGTTTGAGGGCCGTATAGGCGACGACCATCGCGACCAATACGGACAGGACGACGAGCCATAAATTGTAGGTTGCCTGCATACCGGAACGGCCCCCAGTCGGTGACTGATGCTATCGGGGCATCCTGCGATTGTGGTGACCCGAACTCCCGTGAATCGCGTCACAGAACCTACATCCCATGCATCGCGGACGTCACCAATGAAGGTCTGCGAAATGAACGCAGTCAGCTGTGATGCAGGTATCGATAATGCGAAACACGCCTGGGGCGGTCAGTCGAGGCAATTTAGGCTCGATTCATGGCGCTCTTCACAATGTTCTGAGCTCATGGTGGGATACAGCGCTGAGCGCGCATAACGCCTTTGTGCTGTTATCCGGCGCCCTGGGTTCACCGACACCGGGCGTCCAGTTTCGAACAGGTGAGAATGCCGAGACTTCAGGATTCTCGTTTGAAGGAGTTTTTGAATCCTGGTCAGTCTTCGACACCTGTTAGGCCGATTTCCTGGGCGAGCAGTATCGCCGGTGTACCCTCTGGCACTTCAGATCAGTTTGGGCCGTTGGGAAGGACCATGTGGCTGCGGGACTGAAGTGTGACTCGGTCTTCTCATTTGGGCTCAGGCCGGCCCATTCGGGGGCGATCCCGAACACAACTGTCGCGATGATCGCCGAATGGTGTTTCGACTGGAAAAAACCGGTTGCGGAATCCTGGCGAAGGGTTGCTGTGCCGTAATAAGACGAACGGGCCGGGCTCAAGCGGGCGCCCGTGATTCACACACCGCAGCGATTGGGCGTCAAATCACACAAATGAGCCTGAGCCCGTATTCAGCTTAGGGCGGCGGCCAGCATGGCGGGCGTACTCACATTTATCCTTCGGACGCGCGGTGCGTGCGACGGCCCGCTTTGCGCGGGCGAACTCGGTGAGACGCACGTCAATCGCCTCGCCATCGGTCACCACTCGCCGCTGCGCTGGTGCGCGGCGAAATAGTGCAAGTCCCCGGCGAGCAAAGAGCTCGCTATCTGCCGGCGCTGCCCACAGCGCTCGCGTGCGACTTAAGGCCAGCCAGGCGGTTCTGCGCAAGACGGTAGGTGGACCCTTCGATCTGGCTGGAATCATCGGGCGGGGTGACCTTCGCGTAGTCGGCAATTGCAACCCCTTCCTCGCCGTCTTGCTCGGCGATGCGCCCGAGCGTGTACCACGAGTTGCTCTCAGGCTCATCCGCGCCCAATACATCCAGCGCCTGTAGCAGTACCTCGCGGGCCTCCTTCGTACGACCCAACTCCGCATAGACGCAGGCCAGGGTGTGCAATGCGCCAAAATTGTGCTCCGACGCCTGCACCGCGTGCTGTGCGCTGTCGAGATCCGGTCCCTCGAGTGGAGCGAAGAACAGCGAGGACCACGCTCGTGCGTTGTAGTCGCTCGCGTCGGCCTTCGGGTCCTCAATCACATCATGAAACCTCTTGTACGCCTCTTCATACCGGCCTTGGTGCACCAGCAGGAGTGCGAGCGCGCGTCTTGCAGGGAGATCGCCCTTTCGGCTGGCGAGCCGCGCGAGCGCGAGTTGTTCGGCCTCTTCACAACGGTTGACCGTGCACAACTCGCGTGACTGCATCAGAAAAACACTGGGGGAGTTCAAGTGGTGTGCGCTGAGCGCGGCCGCGCTCTGTGCCGCCCGCTCGTGATTCTTGGTGGCGATGTAGCCGTTGAGCAAGGCAAGGTCGATCTTCTCGATCTCGTTCTCTCGCGTCTCATCCTTCTCCATTCCCTCGAGAATCTGGACTCCACGGAGCGCCGTATGTTCGGATCTAACGAGCAGTGAAGCCGCAGCGAGGATCACGCTCTGGCGATCCGCTTCTCTCTCGTCCGATGCCCAGACGTGAGAGAAGACCGTGCCGGCATACGGATCGTCGCTCGCCGCGTGCTGCTCACCATCGTGAACCCAGTCGAGCAGCGTTCGTGCGCCCGCGAGATCTCCGCGATCGACCCGATCGAGTACTTCGAGGCCGATAGCAGAGGGCTCCGAAACCGACGCAAGTACTTTCAACCGCCCTTTCTCGCGCACGTAGAGCACCTCTTGCCGATGTTGGCCCACGGCGGTGATGTACACCTGATAGCCCGTCGTATCGTCGCCGGCAGCTTTGATTTGCGTGCCTTGTAATCCAATGTCCAGCAGAGCCTCAGGGGTTAGACCTGCCGCAATGGCCGCGCGTGTGGCCGTGCGAGGAGCTTGCAACAGGGCCTCACGTTCCTTGGCGGTGGGAGAAGGATTGGCCTTGATTGCATTCGCAGAGTCGAGGCTGCGCGCCTTCTCAACGGTAAAATCCGGTGCGAGTTCCGTCACCATGGACTGGCGTGCGAAATCCTCGGGTGTATCCCCGAACTTGAGATCTTCGGCACGAACGGTTCGGCGCAGCATCGCCGCAAGATTGAGAAGGTGCGTCGCGTTTGGGCCCTTCGCAGCGGCCTCCAGGAGGTCGGCCGCCAGCGTGTAGCGACGCAGATTCATCAGCATGCTTCCGGCGGTCCGCAGATTCTCGGCGAGTTTTTCGTCATCCTCCGAGCGTCGCCGGGCTTCCTGCAACGCACTTTGAACTCCGGTGAGGATCGCATCGCAGGCGATGAGCAGCGACTTCGGCGCATCGCTCAAGGCAGCGGCGCCCGCTCTAGCCTCAGCGAACTGCTGGTCGTAAAAGAGCGCGAATGGCAGGTTTCGTGCGACCCCCTGGCGCTCCAGTTCCGCAGCGCTGAGTAGTCGATATTCGGCGATTGCGGCCTTCAAGTTAGCCTGTGAGCCGTAGCGAAATCCGCGCGGATCGTATTCGAGCAGGATGGCCAGATTCGCGACCAGGGACTTGTCGGTTGCGTCAAGACCAATGGCGGCGCGATACGCTGCAACAGCACCCACGTAATCAGCGCCGGGGCGCTCGGATCGACCCAGGAGGTCGTGCTCGAGGATCACAGCCAGGCGCTCCTGCGCAAGCGCAAGGTGGGGATCGAGCTGCGTTGCCTGGCGCGCCTCCGCCCGCGCGGCTTCGCCCATGCCGGCGTCGAGCAGCGCCTGCGCCCGGCGCAGGTGGCTCACCGCATCTTTCGGGCGCTTCTTGATGAGTTCGCGATACGCTTGAAAGGACTCGCGCGGTCGTCCCTGGTTCGCCAGCACGTGCGCAGTCAACTCGAACTTGATCTTGATCGAATCACTGCCGAGCAGTGTCGCCAGGCTATCTCGCAGGGCATCCTGCTCGGCGGGAGTCAGTCGCTGCCTGGCCAGTTCGGAGTGCAGCGTTGCCTCGACAACCCCGCCATCCGCGACAGAGTAGCGCTGCGTGAATTTTATCGGGCCCAGATCCATATCCGCGTCCTTCGGCAGCGAAGCCGGCTCAAAGCCCTCCGGTGGCTTGATGGTGTAATGCCACTCTGTCAGGAAAGGACCCGAGAGCTCGTAGTCGACGTCCCGCTTTTTTTTCGGGTGGGTGGCTGTGGAATTCTCCTTTGCGGTGGCTTCGCGTGTCTTCAGATCCTTGGGAACAACCCCGAATAGACCATCGACCGGTATGTAAAGGACGGCATCGCGTAACTCGGTATAACCCCGGCGTGCCTTCGACCCAGAGAGCGTGAGCGAGAACGGCTTCGAGAAATCTTTGGGGTCGGAACGATCAAGCTGCTCGAGCTTCTCCGCCGCGTATTCGCCCTTGAAGTAGTCTGACAGGCCATCTTTCGTATTCTTAGTGGTCAGATCCGCATACAGGCGCCGGTAGTTGGATTCAACGGAGCCACCGGGCTTCGACGTTTCGACCACGCGCGCCGGCCCGTTGTCCGAAAGTGTGACGACACGCTCCTCGATATCCGCTGCGTCGGCGGGAGTGGCCCAGGGAATGCGTGAAAGGCTGGTCGACTGCGGGTCGATGACGAGTGCAAGCCGGCCGCGATCATCTTGCGGAAGTTCGCCGAGCCGGGCGTGGTCGTCCGTTGGGTCGATCCAATATTCAGGGTTGCCTGGGACGTACACGATAGCGTGGTCAAAGAGGCCGAGCCCGGGTTGATCCGCCGGTACGTCCAGGCGGTCTCCAACGGCGAGCAGCGCGACACTTGCAGGAATATCCAGCGAGCGCAGCAGGGCGACCAGCAGCGTCGCCTTGTCCTTGCAGTCGCCGTAACGATGTTCGAGGGTCTCCGAAGGCGCGTGCGGAATGATCGATGCGCGGTCAAATTCAATACCCGTGTAATGGATCTCGCGATTGAGATACGCCACGATTGAGGCAATCCTGTCCTCGCGCGCCGATGCATGGGCGGTGATTTGCTCGGCGAGTGAGCGGACGCTCTTTGCGGCGATGCGCTCATCGACCGTGCGGGAGTACGCTTCCGCAAGCGCTTGCCACGACGCTCCCGTGGAGAAAACGACACCCGGATAGCTCGGAACGTCGCGCGGCAGGCCTGGCTCTTCGTCTTCATGCGCAGGCGTTGGGCCGCTCTCGAAGGTCCAGCGCATGAGATCTCCGACTTCAGAAATCTGAGGTCGTAGCGCAGGCAGGAGCTCAAGCTGGTACCTGAGCGGCAGCGATTTGGGAGCAAGCAGAGTCAAGCGGATGTGGTGAATTGGCTGTGACATCTGCAGATGGCGCCGATTGACTTCCCCGGCGCCGGGGAGGGTGGGCGCAGTCTTGATCTCCACGAACGTCTCGATCACAGAGCCCGGTGATACGGCTGGCAAGGGGGCGCGCAGCGTGCGTTGATCGTTGTAGACACTCGAATCCCCTTGCACGGCTGGAGAGTCCGTTAAGGTGGCGGGATCGAGGCTGAATTCCTCGCCGGCCGGTCCGATCACGCGTGCACGCAAGCTTGGACGCTGGTCCTGCCAGGGCGACCAATCGACGGCCAGTTCGTTCCAGTCTCGGGCCCCGCTCTGCGAGATCACGCTATAGAGGGTGTAGCGAGACCAGACAGACCCGCCGTCAGCGCCGAACGTATAGGTTTCCTGCACCTCCAAGACGTGCACATCCGCACCGTCGGGCGATCCGGCTGAATTCGAGAGCTGGAGAAGCGCCGTGGGGTTGAGTGCAAACGGCGTGATATCCGCTGGCGCGTCGCGCGGTTGGGCTCGCCCGGTCTGGTTCCCGATCCAGAGCGTAAGACTGATCGCCAATACAGTTGCGAGCGTCCGGCGACGTGCGCCGCTGTCCAACTCCCCAAACAAAGTCATTTCCTGGTTCCTTGCTTCTCTTGCCTTTTTGACCGCGACCTGCGTCTGCACTATACCTTCCGGGTGCTCGGGGACGCGAGGATCGCCCGCTGGGCGGCGTGCAGCGTGACGGGTGCGATCATCGGGCGCCATTGCGGAGCGCCAAACGATGCTACCCATTGTCCGAGCTTCGATTTATCGACTTTGCCGGTTCATTCCCGACGTCTGGAAAGCCGTCGTTCGCAGTCCTGTCTCTCCTGATGCCCATGTCGTGGGTTCCTGTCTCACCCTGGCCACCAACCCCCTCAATGGTTCGTCGATGCGGGACTCAGGGCGCGTTCCAGGGTAAGCGCACGGCAAACGCCAATGCCGGCCCTTTATCGAGTTTCGCGACGGCCCGCCTGATTGTGCGCAGCGCGAATGTCCGCGATGAACCCACTCCGATCTTCCGCAAGACGGCGCATAAAGTGCGCCGGTACGGATGCACCAGGGTCGTACTTCATGCCCCAAAGGATGAGTTCGATCATCGCAGGCAGGAGATCGAGAGCTTTCCCGGTCGGCTCGTAGATGACGCGCCTGGCCTGGGCCGGATCGCGCCGCCGGGTGATCATTCCCACGGCTTCGAGCAGCTTCAGTCTGCTTGCGAGAATATTCGAGGCGATCCCTTCGTTAGCCGCGAGCAGCTCCTGAAAGTGGCGCTTGCGCCCCATGATGATGTCGCGCAACACCACGAGTGTCCACTTGTCGCCGACGAAGTCGAGCGCACGGGCGATTGGGCAATTGGATCGCCGCGACGGCAACAATTTCGTCATGACACGAGAGTAGGCTGTCGACTTGCATAGTGCAAGCGGATGACTATAATCGCTTGCACGGTGCAAGTCGTTGCCAGCAATCGCGAGGAGATGAAGATGACAATGCTCAAGCTGACCTATTTTGATTTTGATGGCGGACGCGGCGAGCCGGCGCGCCTGGCGCTGCACATCGGCGGCATCCCCTTCGAAGACGAACGAGTCAACCCGAAGGACTGGCCGCAGTTCCGGGATCGGACGCCGTTCCAGGCGCTGCCGATACTGGAAGTCGATGGCAAGATAGTCGCGCAGTCCAACAGCATTAATCGGTACCTCGGCAAGCTTGCCGGCCTGTACCCGAAGGACGACTGGCAGGCCTTGCTGTGCGATGAGGTCATGGACGCCGCCGAGGATATTGGTGTCCGGATTCAAAATACGATCGACCTGCCCGCGGATGCCAAGAAGAAGGCGCGCGAAGAGCTCTCTGCCGGGAGCATCACGCGCTTTCTACAACAGCTGCAGGCCCGGCTGAAGAGCGCGGGTGGGGAATATTTCGCCGACAAGCGCCCCACGGTTGCAGACCTCAAGATTTACATGCTGGTCCGCTGGCTCCGTTCTGGAGTGCTGGACCATATTCCCAAGGATCTTGTGGACCGGGTCGCTCCACTAATGGTCAAGCACTTCGAACGCGTCGGCGGCATTCCGAAGGTTGCGGCGTACTACGAGCGGCGCAAGGTCGCTTAGCCATCGCTCCCAGGTCGGCGCGTATGCGTTTCGCCCCTCCCCGCGCGATTGGTCGGCGCGGGGAGGGGCTTCGGGCGCGCAATTCGACTGCCGATTAGCCGCCCATTGGGAAATCTGCCCTGACCCCCGATTTCCCGGACATGACGTTCAGGGATGCGAGTACCGCGAGCTGTCGCGGCAATACTGCGATTTAGGCGGTCGGGATCGGGCAGCCAGCGGATTGCCCAGGAGCCGGGCTGGCCAAACTCGGCGTCCAGGAAATCGTGGGATGCCCAGAGGGGGAATCTGCAGGTATTGCAATGGCGACCGAACTCAGCACAATCTACTCAACCCTTTTTGGAGGAACACATGAAACCCTACATTGACGGATTTGTAGCGCCGGTGCCGAAGAAGAATCGCGCCGCCTACGTGCGCATGGCCAATCTTGCCGCCAAAGTATGGATCGACCATGGCGCGTTGGAATATCACGAATGCATTGCCGACGATGTCAAGAAGGGTAAGTTCACTTCCTTCCCGCAAAGCGTTCTGCTCAAGAAAAACGAAACGGTGTGGTTTTCCTGGGTCGTCTACCGATCGAGAAAGGATCGGGATCGAGTTCTGTCGAAGGTCATGAAGGACCCGCGCCTCGCCCCCATGATGGATCCGAAGAATATGCCCTTGGATGGGAAACGCATGTTTTGGGGAGGATTCAAGATGGTGGTGAGCCGGTAGCGGCAATAGGTGGTGTTGCGGGCGATAAGCTGATTCCAGATATAGGGGACGCGTAGATCGCTCCCCGGTTGCCCACCGCCACGAAATCAGTTCCGGAGGAGGCGGCACCAGCGCAGGCATAGCGAGCATGCGGCGCCGATCGACTCGCGTGCGATCCTTCAGTGGTGGTCTTGATTGAGCCTGTGAGCCGGCGGCTCAGCCGAGGAGCTGGCGCACGCGCTCGCGCAGTTCGGGCAGCAGCTCCGACTCAAACCACGGATTTCTTTTCAGCCAGATATTGTTGCGCGGACTGGGATGCGGCAGCGGCACGAGCCTGGGGCCATACTCCCGCCAGGCGCGTACGGTCTCCGTCAGCGTCGGCCTGCCCGAACTGCCAAGGTGCCAGGCGAGGGCGTAGCGCCCGACGGCCAGCGTCAGCTTCACATCTTCGAGCCTCGCCAGCAGCCTTGCCCGCCAGGTGGCGGCGCACTCCGGGCGCGGCGCGAGATCGCCGGAACGCCCGCTACCCGGATAGCAAAATCCCATCGGCAGCAGGGCGATGCGCTGCGGGTCGTAAAACACGGTGGCATCGATGCCGAGCCAGTCGCGCAGGCGATCGCCGCTCGCGTCCATGAAGGGCACCCCGCACTCGTGCACCTTACGGCCGGGTGCCTGGCCGGCGATGAGAATCCGTGCCCGCGGATGGAACTGCAGCACCGGCCTGGGTCCTAAAGGCAGTTGCGCCCGACACAGTGTGCAGGCGCGTACTTCCCGCAGCAGCCGTGCGGTTGCCCCGTTTGCGCGTCCTGCCTGGCGTGCGCTCAGCGCATCATGTATCATAGTATCCTGGTACCAAGATAACAGAGACCACCCATGCCGACCAAGCCCCGATCACTCCTGGTCAAACGCGTCCAGACCGGCGTGCGCATGGAGCGACGTGTCCTGAAGGTGCTGAAGGCGCTTGCCGCCTACAAGAATATGACGCTCGGGGATCTGCTGGAAGGCATCGTCCTGCATGCCTTCGAAGGCAAGGCGCCGTTTTCAGCGCCGACCGTGCGCAAGATCGCCGAGCTGAAGGCGGTCTACGAACTGGACCTGGACGCCCGCGCCAGTCATCGACTGCGTGAGCGCACATGACAGACGCGGAATTCCTCCGCGCCCTGGAGAGCGGTGAACTGCCGGAGAGCGATTTCGGGCACGCCGCCCACGTGCGGGCGGCCTACCTGTACCTGCGTCCCGGTGACTTCGCGGCGGCCCTGGGCTCGATCCGAGCCGCAATCGGCGGCTACGCCCGCCGGCTGGGGAAGCCTGGGCGTTATCACGAGACCATCACGGTCGCCTACCTGGCGCTGATCCAGGAGCACATCTGCCAGCGCGGCGATGGTGGCGGCTGGCCGGGCTTCGCGCGGGACAACCCTGAATTACTGCAGCCGGACCTGCTGCTGCACTTCTACCGGCGCTCGCAACTGCAATCCGAGCTGGCCCGCAAAGTGTTTCTCCTGCCGCGCCCGGCGGCGCTTGCGGCGGATGCGTGCGCCTGATCCTGGCGAGTGCACGCGGGTTGCTCAGCGGCTGGCTCATCGCAGCCACGATGCCGCTGCTCCTTGATCCGCGCACCATGGCGGCCTGGGCCGCGGTGGGCCTTGGGGACCGGTCGCGCATGGCGCTATCCGCGATCGAAATACTCGGGGCCGTGCTCTTCGCCTTTGAGGCCCAGGCGATCACGGGTTATGCATTGCTGATGGTGTCATTCCTGGTGGCCGCAATCCTGCACCTGCACCATCACGAGATGCCCTGGTGGCTGGCGTTGTACGCGATCGCCGGGGCTCTGCTCCTGCGCTACTCCGTGGCCGCCGGGAGAGATTCCGGGCCGAGCTGGGGCGGGCCCGCCCGCGGTTGAGTCCGGCGCCGGTTGCGCTATCCTCACCGGTATCCTCCCCCAGCGGATCGCCCTACACCCGTGGACAAGGCCAGCGTCTGCCCCCTCGATTGCCCGGACACCTGCAGCCTGACGGTGAGCGTGGGCGACAACGAGGTCATCGCCGTGCGGGGCTCCAGGGCCAATCCCATCACCCACGGTGCCATCTGTGCCAAGGTGGCTCATTACTATCCGGAGTTTGTCCACGGTCCGAACCGCCTGCGTTATCCGCTCAAGCGCTCTGGTCCCAAGGGCACGGGGCAGTTTGTGCGGATCTCCTGGAAAGAAGCGCTCGATACCATCCATGAGCGCGTCAGCGGCGTCATTGAGCACCACGGGCCGCAGGCGCTCCTGCCGCTGAACTACGCCGGTCCGCACGGCATGCTCGCGGGCGATTCGATGTCGCTGCGCTTTTTTCACCGTATCGGCGCCTCGCTCCTGAACCGCAGCCCGCTGTGTGGCGGGATCCGCAGCGCAGCCTACTCCGGCACCTACGGTGCCACTCCCGGCACACCCCTCCAGCAGGTGAGCCTGGCGCAGCTCATCATCGTCTGGGGCAACAATGCCGCGAGCTGCAATCTGCACCTCATGCGACAGATCAATGCCGCGAAGCGCAACGGCGCGAAGCTGGTGGTGATCGATCCGCGGCGGGTGCGGGTGGCCGAGCAGGCCCACCTGCACCTGGCTGTCCGGCCCGGCACGGACGTGGTGCTGGCCTGGGCGATCGCGGTGGAGCTGGAGCGGCTTGGGGGTCTTGATCTGACCTTCATCGCTGAGCACGTGCTCGGATTCGACGCCTTCATGGCGGCGGCGCGCGCCTATCCGGCGGAGCGCGCGGCCGAGATCTGTGGCGTGGCGCCCGAGGACATCCGCACGCTGGCGCTCTGGTATCGCGACGCGTCACCGGCGGTGATCGCCTGGGGCAACGGCCTGGAGCGCAACCGGAACGGTGGATCGGGGTTGCGAGCCATTGCCGCTCTCCCGGCGCTGGCCGGCAAATTCGGTGTCGCCGGCGGCGGACTCGTGGGCGGCGCAGGTCATGCTTTTCCGAAGACGCTCGACAAGCTGACGCGGAGCGACTGGGCGCCGGCCGGGGCACGGAGCTTCAACATCATCGACGTCGGCGCGCTGCTGCTCGATGAGAAGCTGGCCCCGCCGCTGAAGGCGCTGTTCATCTACAACCACAACCCGCTGATCGTGCACCCCGATCAGAATCGCCTGAGACGCGGACTGGCGCGCGAGGATCTGTTCATCGTGGGCATCGAGGTGGCGATGACCGACAGCATGGCCTATGCAGATGTGATCCTGCCAGCCTGCACGCACTTCGAGCACGCGGACCTCTACGCGGCCTACGGCCAGCAGTACCTGCAGCGTGCCGAACCGGTCATCCCGCCGGTGGGCGAGAGCCTGCCGAATACCGAGATCTTCCGCCGCCTCGCCGCCCGCTTTGGATTCAGTGAGGCGGCTTTCCGGCAGTCCGATTACGAACTGATGGACGATGCGTTGAATAGCGAGGATCCCCGCATGCAGGGCCTGCGGGCGAGCGCAGTGCCCACCGACCGGGCCATCCGCATGGAGTTTGCCGGCCAGGAACCGGTGCTGTTCCAGAACGTGTCGCCCCGTACGCCCAGCGGCAAGGTTGAGCTCGAGTCCGCGATGCTCGGCGCGCGTTACGGGGCGGCCCTGCCAGGTTACCAGCCGCTGGCATCGGCCTATCCGCTGACGCTGATTACGCCGGCCTCCGACCAGCGCATCACCTCCACTTTTGGCGGGCTGGCCGCCAACGACGCCACCCCGGTGCTGGAAATGAATCCCGCCGACGCGGCCGTGCGCGGGCTCGTCGATGGTTCAACGGTGAGAGTGTGGAACGATCTGGGCCAGGTGTTCCTGCCGCTGCGCGTCACGGCGAGCGTGCGCCCAGGTGTGGTCAGCTCCGAGAAGGGCGCGTGGCTGCGGACGAGCCTGAACGGCCAGACCGTCTCGGCCCTCGCTCCAACGCACAAAGCGGATCTCGCCGACGGCGCCTGTTTCAACGACACGCGGGTCGATGTTGCCGCGCGACAGGGGTAGGGCAAGCGCCCCCTGAAGTCGCTGTTCGGCGTCGCTCCGAACGGCGACTTGGGGCTCGGCATCGCGGATTACCCAACCCGATCACGGGTTTCCGGCCCGCGGGACCCTAGGATTCCCTGCAGGAATCGCCGGCCCGGAGCCCAGCATGCCCATCCGTGCAATCTGCCTTGGCGCGCTCGCCGCCACGCTCGGTGGCGCCATGCTGCTGGCCGGATGCAGGAGCGAGGCCGACCGCCATCCCGGCGCTGCAGGGCCGGCACACGCCCGCGCCGCGCAACGCATCGTCCTGGATCCGGCGACTCAACTGCCCATGGCCGGGGAAGTGGCTGAGGGCGCAAGCGTAGCGTCGAGCCGGCGCATGTTGCCCGCCGTGCCGGAGGAAGTGCACCTCCCGGACGGTACGGTCGGCGTGAAGGTGGCACAACAGTATTTCCACACGATCGTGGTCTGCCGGCAGCGGGACGGGAGTTTTTCGACGCAGTGCCCGGCGGCACGGGCCGGGGCGCAGCCGTGAATCGGGCGGCGATACTGTCCTTGCTCGCGGCGCTGGGATTGCTGGCCGGCAGCGCTGCGTCGGCCGCCACGCTCACCATCCAGGTCATGGATGCTGCGGGCGAGGGCTTCAATGATCCGACGCCATTTACGCCGATCGGCGGCAACAACGCCACGACACTGGGTCAGGCGCGGCTCAATGTGTTCACGGAGGCTGCGCAGCTGTGGGGAATGCTCCTCAACAGCCCCGTGAACATTGTCGTGGAGGCCAGCTTCGACCCGCTCAGCTGCAGCGCCAGTACCGGCGTGCTCGGTTCGGCCGGACCGCTGTGGGTCTTCCACGATTTTCCGGGCGCGCCGCTGCCGGGCGTTTTCTATCCGGCGGCGCTCGCTGACGCCCTGTCGGGCCAGAACCTGGCATCCAAGTCCGACATCACGGCACAGTTCAACAGCACGGTCAACGGCACGCCCGGCTGCCTCGGTGGCAGCTACCTCTACTATGGATTGGATCATAAATTGACCGGTCACAATGACGGGCGCAGCTACGTCGCGGACCTGCTGGGCGTGGTACTGCACGAGCTCGGCCACGGCTTAGGGTTCGTGTCCGTCGTCGACCAGAATGGCATGGGCATCACCGGCACGGACAACGTCACGCGACTGGGCGCGTATGACCAGTTCCTGTACGAGGAGTCCCTGAGCATGTTCTGGCCTGAAATGACGGCGGCGCAGCGCGCGCAGTCCGCGATCGGGCAGTCGATGGCGGGGAGTGCGACCCTGGTGTGGAATGCACCGCAGGTGAACGCCAATCTCGCGCGCCTCACCCAGGGCCTCAGCACCGCTGGCCACCTGAAGCTGTACGCCCCCGCGACCTTCGATGCGAGCTCTTCGGTTTCGCACTGGGACAGCAGCGCATCGCCCAACCTGCTGATGGAGCCGCGCTACAGTTCCACGACCGGCGATCATACCGATCTCACCACCTGCGCCCTCTATGACATGGGCTGGACCGGAAACCGCTGCCCCGATGGCGTCAATGCCGCGGCACAGACGGTGACCGTCAATGAAAATACCGCCACGAACATCACCCTAGGTGCCAGTGACGGCGATGGTGATGTGCTCACCTACGCCATCGTGACCTCACCCACGCATGGCACGCTCGGTGCGCTCAACGGAGCGAACCTGACCTATACGCCGGACACCGGCTACACGGGCGCCGACCAGTTCAGTTTCCGGGCGAGCGATGCACTGGTGAATTCCAACGTCGCGACCGTGTCCATCAGCGTCATCACGTCGACCAGCGGTGGTGGCGGCGGTGGTGGCGGGGGCGGCAATACGACCACCGGTAGCAGCGGCGGTGGCGGAGCGATGGACCTGTTTTCCCTCCTGGCGCTGACGCTCGCTGCGCTCAGGCCGCCGCGCCGACACGTGGCCGCGCGCTGAAGGCCGCGAGGCCGTTGGCCAGCTGCCACAACTGCAGCTCCCCGCTCTGATCCTCGACGAGCGCGGAGCAATTCTCCACCCAGTCACCGGTGTTGCAGTAGCGCACGCCGCAGCGTTCCGTGTCCGCAGGGCGGTGAATATGGCCGCAGACGATGCCATCAAGCCCGCGCCGCGCCGCGGCCTGGGCCGCGGCCTCCTCGAAGCGGTGCACGTAGGTCATGGCGTTGCCGACCCTTGATTTCAGGTAGCTGGCCAGAGACCAATACGGAAATCCAAGCGCGCGACGGACGCGATTGACGCCCCGATTCAGGCCGAGGGAGATGTCGTACATTCCCGACCCAAGAGCCGCCAGCCACCGGCTGCATTTGACGTGGGCGTCGAACTCGTCGCCGTGGGCCACGAGCATGCGCTGGCCGCGCCGGGTGGTGTGCACGTACTCGCGATGCACTTCCAGGTTTCCGAACACCGTGCCATCCAGGTCCCGGAACTCCTCGTCATGGTTCCCGGGGACGTAGATGATGCGGGTGCCGTGCTTGGCCTTGCCGAGGAGGGTACGCAGGACGTTGTTGTGCAGCTGCGGCCAGTAGAAATCGCGGCGCATGTTCCAGACATCGACAATGTCGCCGACCAGAAAGAGCTGCTCCATGTGCACGCGATGCAGAAAGTCGAGCAGCAGATCAGCCCGGCATTCACGGGCGCCCAGATGAACATCGGATAGGAAGACCGATCGCAGGTGCACCCCGTGGGGCTTGTGCTTGACCATGATTCGACGCCTGTCCAAGTGCAGATGAGGGGATCAGCTTCCTACCCGCCCATGACCACCACATTGCGGAATCATGACAAGGCTGTGAAATCAACTCATTGCGCTGTTTTGTTTAAGCGCAGTGCGCGGTTGCAGCTCGCTGTGTAGCCGCCGCGGAGACGCTGTACCGCCATAGTGCGTCAGCGAAGGAATTGCTCCACACTTGATCATCGGGCCCGTTGAATGACGGGCCGCACCGCCTGGCCGGGTGTTTACTCCAGTGGCGCAGGACCAACCCATGATGCATATCATTGATTTTGCAACGCTCAGGGACCCGGCGCGGGCGTCGCCCGCGGCCGTCAATCTCGTTGCGGGGCATCCACAACAACAGATCTGGAACGCCTTTTCAGATCCGGAGGGGCATTTTCATGTCGGCCGCTGGGCGTCGACAGAGGGACTGTGGCGCGTGAACTATACCGAGCGCGAGTTGTGCCACCTGCTGACGGGCGTCGTTCGATTGACCGATGGAGCAGGGCTGCAGCACACCTACCGGGCTGGTGATACCTTCATGATCGATAAGGGCTTTTCGGGTACCTGGGAAGTCCTGGAGTCCTGTTCAAAACTGTACGCAATTTACGAATAGACCGGCCTTACGAGCGATTCCCGATCGGCTCGGCGCTTTTTTCCACATCGGTGGCACATGGATTGCAGTATCAATTGCGACCAGCGCCACTCACGAGTGGCGCTGCCCTTAGCTTGCAATCGAGGGATCGAACCATGCGAAGACTGACTTGCGCCCTGGCGGCCGGCGCCCTCATCACAACGGTACCGTACGGCGCGATGGCCGCGGATGCCCCCGCTCAGGTCCAGGCGACTGGTCCATCGCTCGGCGACACGCTCGCCGCGTCGGGCGTGACTTTGAATGGTTACGTCGATGCCGCCTACTCGTACCTGTCCGGAGACGGCGTGTTCACCAGCGGCGTCGCCGATCGGGTCTTTGACACTGAGCCGAATTCCTTCAATGTGCACCAGGCGGCTCTCATCGCAGCGTACCAACCGAAGGACGGGTTTGGTGCCTACCTCAACCTGACGGCGGGCCGCGATGCGCGCGTGATCAAGTCCTTCGACACCACCACGAATGACTTCGACGTCACGCAAGCCTATGTGCAGTACGCGCACGGACCGTGGACGATCATTGGCGGCAAGTATGTGACGCTCGCCGGGGCGGAAGTGATCAACCCGACCGGCGATGTCAACTATTCGCGCTCGATCCTGTTTGGCTATGCCATTCCATTCGCACACACGGGTATTCGTGCGACGTATGCGGCCAGCGACTCCCTGACCCTGATTATCGGAGTCAATAACGGCTGGGACCAGTTGAAAGACCAGAACAGCCAAAAGACACTGGAAGTAGGCGTCGGATTCGTGCCCTCAAAGGCGTTTTCCCTGGCCGCGCAGGCTTACAGCGGCGTCGAGCAGGTGTACGGCGTCGTAGGTGGCGTCAGTGGGAGGCGTGACCTGGTTGATCTGGTCGGCACATTCAATGCCACGGACAAGTTGACCATCGTCGTGAATTACGACTATGCGACCCAGGAAAATTTCACATCCCTGGTCGACGGGAGCACGATCAAGGCGAAGTGGTCGGGCCTGGCGGGGTATCTCAACTACATGTTGCAGGAGCAATGGCGCCTGTCCCTGCGCGCTGAGTATTTCGACGACAGCGACGGTTACAAGACCGGCGTAATCCAGAAGTGGAAAGAGGCGACCCTCACCCTCGCATTCCTGCCATCGAAGTCCGTGGAACTTCGCTCCGAGGTGCGCAGCGACCGTTCTGACGCGAGTGCTTTCGTCGAGAGCTCGGCGGCAGGCACGACCCAGAAGGATCAGTATTCGCTCGGACTGGAGGCGATTTTCAAATTCTAGGGAAGACCTGGCGCCGTTTCTCCGGCCGCCTCAGGGCGTAGCGCAGATCGCGGCCGTGAGCATCTCGAACAGCGCGTCGATCTCGGCGCGGTTGATGATCAGCGGCGGGGAGAAGGCGAGCACGTTGGCGGTGGGCCTCGCCAGCAGGCCGCGGGCAAAGCAGCTGCGAAACACCTCGAAGGCGCGCGACGGAGTGCGCTCTGGCTCGGGCGCGAACTCGAGCGCCGCGATCAGGCCGAAGTTTCGGATGTCGATGATCCCGGGAAGTCCACGCAGCGCGTGGGCGCGTTCCTCCCAGTAGGGCGAGAGTTCCGCGGCGCGTTGTGCCAGGCCCTCGCGCTCGTGGAGATCCAGAGTCGCCAGCGCCGCGGCGCAGGATACGGGATGGCCGCTGCAGGTGTAGCCGTGATACAGATCGATGTCGGCGGCCGGGCCCTGCATGAAGGCCGCGTGGACGTCGCGATGCACGAACACCGCGCCCATGGGGATCGCGCCGTTGGTGATGCCCTTGGCTGTGGTCATCAGGTCCGGTGTAACGCCGAAGCGCCGGCTTGCGAACCAGTCGCCGGTACGTCCGAAGCCGGTGATCACCTCATCGAAGATGAGCAGCAGGTGGTGGCGGTTGCAGATCTGGCGCAGTCGCTCGAGGTAGCCGTGCGGCGGCACGAGCACGCCGGTCGAACCGGCAATGGGCTCGACGATGACAGCGGCGATGCGTTCGGCCCCGTGCGCGTGGACATGGCGCTCGAGATCATCGGCGAGTTCCGCTCCCGCCTCGGGCTGGCCGCGCGAGAAGGCGCTGCGCGCCGGCTCATGCGTGTGGCACAGGTGCGCGACATTGGGCAGGAGCGAGCCCTGCCAGGCTTCGCGATTCTTGGCAATGCCGCCCACCGAGATGCCGCCAAAGCCGACGCCGTGATAGGCGCGCTGCCGGCCGATGAGCAGATTGCGACCCGGCTCGCCGCGCAGCCGGTGGTAGGCCAGCACGATCTTGAGCGCGGAGTCGACCGCTTCGGAGCCGGAGTTGGTGAAGAACACCTGTTCGAGGCCCGGCGGTGCATGCGCCACCAGTCGCGTCGCCAGTTCGAATGCGAGCGGATGGCCCATGTTGAAGGTCGGTGCAAAATCGAGAGTCTCCAGCTGCCGGGCCACGGCCGCGGTGATTTCCGGGCGCGCGTGACCGGCGTTGACGCACCACAGGCCGGCGGTGCCATCGAGTATGCGGCGGCCATCGTCGCTCTCGTAGTACATCCCGGCGGCGCGGGCCAGCAGGCACGGACCGGCGCGAAACTGGCGGTTGGCGCTGAAGGGCATCCAGAATGCTGCAAGCTTGCTGCTCATGGCGCCGAGAGTACGATTCGGGCGAGAATAGTTCCATGCCCGGGGCCGCTGAAAGCATTGACTGGCACGCGCGCGCGCGCGCGCTGAAGCCACGCGGCGAGGCCTTCATCAACGGGCGGCGGGTGCCGGCGCAGGATGGTGCCACCTTCTCCTCCCTCAGCCCTATCGATGGCCGGGTGCTCGCTGCCGTGGCGGCAGGCGATGCGCCGGACATCGACGCCGCGGTGGCCGCGGCTCGCAGTGGCTTCGAGCGCGGCGACTGGTCGCGCCAGTCGCCCGCGGCGCGCAAGCGCGTGCTGCAGAAGTTCGCCGACCTGGTCGAAGGAGCCAGGGATGAGCTGGCGCTGCTGGAGACGCTGGACATGGGCAAGCCCATCAGCGACTCGCTGCGGGTCGACGTCCCGGCGACGGCGCGCTGCCTGCGCTGGTACGGAGAGGCGATCGACAAGGTCTATGGCGAAATCGCTCCCACGGCGCCGGATACGCTGGCGCTGGTCACGCGCGAACCGGTCGGCGTGGTGGGCGCGATCGTGCCGTGGAACTTCCCGATGATCATGGCGGCGTGGAAGATCGCACCGGTCCTGGCGAGCGGCAATTCCCTGGTGCTCAAACCCTCGGAGAAATCACCCTTAAGCGCCCTGCGCCTGGCGGAACTGGCCGTGGAGGCGGGAATTCCGCCCGGCGTGTTCAGCGTGGTGCCGGGTTTCGGACACACCGCGGGCAAGGCGCTCGCGCTGCACCCGCTGGTGGACGCGATCGCCTTCACCGGCTCCACGGCGACCGGGAAGCAGGTCATGGAGTATGCCGCGCAATCAAATCTCAAGCGCGTCTCGCTCGAATGCGGCGGGAAGAGCCCGAACATCGTCATGGCGGACTACCCCGATCTGAAGCGCGCCGCCCAGGCCGCCGCGGCCGCGATCTTCTTCAACCAGGGTGAAATGTGCTCGGCCGGCTCCAGGCTGCTGGTGCAGGAGGGCATCCGCGAGGAGCTGCTGGCGGAGATCACCGCGCTGGCCGGCGGCTACCAGCCCGGCGACCCGCTCGATCCGGCCACCCAGCTCGGTGCCATGGTCGATGAGACACAGACGCGGCGCGTGCTGGAGTACATCGCCGCCGGGCGCGAGGGCGGCGCACGCCTGGTGTTCGGCGGGCAACGCGTGCGAGCGGACAGCGGCGGGTGCTATCTGGAGCCCACCGTGTTCGATGGGGTACGGCCCTCGATGCGGATTGCGCGCGAGGAGATCTTCGGGCCGGTGCTCGCCACCTTAAGCTTTCGCGATCTCGAGGAGGCGATCCGCATCGGCAACGACGTCGAGTATGGGCTGGCGGCGGCGATCTGGACGCGCGACATCACGGTGGCGCACCGGGCCGCGCGCGCCTTGCGCGCGGGCACCGTGTACATCAACTGCTACGACGCCGATGATCTGACCGTGCCCTTCGGTGGCGTCAAGCAGTCGGGCAGCGGGCGCGACAAGTCGCTGCACGCCTTCGACAAGTACACGGAGCTCAAGACCATCTGGATCGACCTGGCGTGAGCGGCACCGTCCTGCGCTACATGGCCACGGCGCCGCGGGGCCTGGCCGATCTGGTGGCGCGGGAACTGCGCGCGCTGGGCGTCACCGGGCTCGCCGAACGGACGGCCGGGGTGCGCTTTGACGGCGAATTGCGCCATGGGTACGCCGCGTGCCTGTGGTCGCGGGTGGCGAGCCGCGTGCTGCTGGAGGTGGCCGATTTCCAGGCGCCGGATACCGCCGCCTTCTATAGCGGTGCGCGCGCCGTTGACTGGAGCGTCCACCTGCGTCCGAGCGATACGCTCGCCTGCGAGTTCACAGGCGCACATCCGACCATCACCCACAGCCAGTTCGGCGCGCTCAAGCTCAAGGATGCCATCTGCGATGGGCTGCGCGAGCGCTTCGGGGCGCGTCCGGACATCGCGCTGGAGCGTCCGGCGCTCCGCGTCGTGGCCCACGCCAGTGGCCCGAGGGTGCTGCTCTACATCGATCTGGCCGGCGAGGGCCTGCACCGGCGCGGCTACCGGCTGCGCGGCGGGGAGGCGCCGCTGCGCGAGAATCTGGCCGCCGGCATCCTGCTTCGAGCCGGCTGGCCAGACATGGCCGCGGCGGGTGCCGCGTTCCTCGACCCGCTGTGCGGGTCGGGCACGCTGCCGATCGAGGCCGCGCTGATCGCCGGCGAGCGCGCTCCGGGGCTGCGGCGCGATTACTGGGGCTTCAACGGTTGGCGCGGCCATGACGCGGCATTGTGGGAACAGTTGCTGGCCGAGGCGCGCCTGCGCGCGCGCGCGACCGTAAGCAATTCCATCCGCGGGAGTGACCGGGACGAAGCCGTGCTGCGCAACGCCGCACTCAATGCGCAACGCGCGGGCGTGGCGGAACTGCTGAGTTTCGAGGCCCTCGCCGTGGGCGAGGCGCAAGCGCGCGGGGCCGCGAGCGGACTGGTGTGCACCAATCCGCCCTATGGGGAACGCCTCGGCGATGAGGCGGCGGCACGCGAGGTGCACCGCGAACTCGGCAGGGCCCTGCGCGAGCGCTTCGTCGGCTGGCGGGCGGCCGTCCTGACGGCCAGTCCGGACGGTGCGCGCGAGCTGGGGCTGCGCACCACACGCACGCACGAACTGTGGAATGGCGCCTTGCCCTGCCGGCTGCTGCGCATCGACCTCGCCGATCCGGGCGCACCGGCGCGCGAGCCCGGCGTGGCCCGCGCACCCGACCCGGCGATCGCCGCCAGCCCGGGCGCGCTGATGTTCGCCAATCGGCTGAGCAAGAATCTGCGCCAGCTCGGCAAGACGGCGCGCGCTCAAGGGGTCGGCAGCTATCGCCTGTACGACGCCGACATGCCCGAGTATGCCTTCGCCATCGATCGCTACCTGGAGGCCGACGGCGGCACGGCGCACCTGTACGTGCAGGAGTACGCCGCGCCCGAGAGCATCGAGCCGGCGGCGGCGTCACGGCGGCGCGCCGAGGCGTTGTCCGTGCTCTCGGCGGTGACCGGGGTCGAGCCCGAAAACGTGCACCTGCGTGTGCGCCAGCGGCAACGTGGCAGCCGCCAGTACCAGCAGCTGGCGCGGCAGGGCCAGTTCTATGCGGTGGAGGAAGCGGGCTTGCGCTTCCTGGTGAATTTCACCGACTACCTGGACACCGGCCTGTTCCTCGATCATCGCCTCACGCGCCAGCGGTTGCGCGCGGCCGCGACCGGAGGCAGGTTCCTGAACCTGTTCTGCTACACCGCCAGTGCCACCGTGCAGGCGGCGGCGGGCGCCGCGGCGCATACCCTCAGCATCGACCTGTCCAGGCCCTACCTGGATTGGGCGGCGCAGAACTTCGCGGCCAACGCGTTGGCGCGCGGGCAGCATGAGCTCTTGCAGGCCGATTGCCGGGAGTGGTTGGGCGCGGCGCCGGGCGCCGCCTGGGATCTGATTTTTCTCGATCCGCCGACGTTTTCAAATTCCAAGCGGATGGCCGGCGTGCTCGATACGCAGCGCGATCACGCCGCGCTCATCGAACAGTGCATGCGGCTGCTGGCCCCTGGCGGGCTGTTGCTGTTTTCGACCAATGCACAGCGCTTCAGGCTCGATGAAGCCCTGTCCGAGCGCTGGCAGGTCAAGGACATTTCCGCTGCGACGATCCCCTTCGACTTCAGGCGCAGCCCGCACATACACCGCGCCTACGAACTGCGCGCGAAAGCTTGAGGGAGAACCCGCCCGGTCCGCACCGGGTGCAGACCGTCGCCCAGCGCCGCTAGGGTGAAGTGCTGGCGCCGCCGCCGCCGTCGTCGGCGGCGTTCAGCTTGTCGGCGGCCACCTGCTTGGCCGCCTCGACCTGTTGCTGCATGCGCTGTTCGGTCTGCTGTCCCTGCTTGGCCTGTTCCGCCGCACTGGAGGCGGCGCCGACGCCGGTCGCAGCGGTTTCCGCCAGCCCGCAGGCGCTCAAGGCCAGTCCGGCCAGCATCGCAATGAGAGTTCTGTACATAGCGCCTCCGATGACTGCCCGTACCTATAGTCGAGGCGGCCGCCCCGGGCAACCGTCGGGGTGCGGTTTTGTGCACTGATCCACGCGCCGGGCCGCACGGGGAATCCTGAACGGCAGATGAACCGGGTGGTTCAGATCCGGTTCAGCGCGTGGCCCTGAAACTGCGGTCCCGTGTTTCATACTCCACGAGGCCGTCATGAATAACTGGATTCTGGCATTGGGTGCAACTGCAGCGCTGGGTGCGGCGGGCGCCGCCACCGCCTACAACGGTTCGCAGCGCGATGACTACGGTCGAGGTTTCAGTTCCGGCGCCTATGTGGGCCTGAGCCTGGGACAGCTGCGCTACGACGAAGCCGGGCTGGATACGATCACGCCGACCATGGGCGTGCTGACGATTGGCGCGCCGCTGAGCCCCAATCTCGCGCTCGAGGGGCGCATCGGTGGTGGACTTGGCCGCGGCGATACGAACGGCTTTGGCGTCGATCTGGACTATCTCGTGGCAGGCTACCTGAAGGGCTCTTTGCCTCTCTCGCCCGGCATGTCGCTCTATGGCCTCGGCGGTGTGGCCGGTGTCGACCTGAAGCGCGATTTCGGCGTGGGCGAAACGCATGATTCGGGGTTTTCCTACGGACTTGGGATGGATTTCGACCTGTACGGGGGCACGCGCCTCAATCTGGAATGGACACGCCTCGCCAGTGGCAACGATCTCGGTTTCGACTACCACGTCGATGAGGCCTCGATCGGCGTCGCCTGGCGGTTCTAGGCCCTGATCGCAGCGCCTAGAGCAGATCGCGCAGCCGGAACCACAGCATCGCGAGCACCAGGGCGGGGCGACGCAGCAGCGCGCCCCCCGGAAAGTCACGGTGTGCGATGCGCGCGAACAGGTCGAATCTTCCGGCGCTGCCGGCAATGGCCTCGGCGGCCAGGACGCCCGCGATGCCGGTCAGCGCGACGCCATGGCCGCTGAAGCCCTGCAGGTACCAGACGTTGGGTTCCAGGCGTCCGAAGTTGGGCGCGCGGTTCATGGTGATATCGACGTATCCGCCCCAGTGATACTCGATGCGCGCCTGCGCGAGTTGCGGATACACGCGCAGCATCCGCGCCCGCGTGGCCGCCACGACTTCGAAACCTTCGATCCCCGAGTAACTCACGCGGCCGCCGAACAGCAAGCGGTGATCGGCGGAGCGGCGAAAATAGTCGATGATCCAGTTCAGGTCGGAGACGGCGGCATTGTTGCCGATCAGTTCGCGCGCGCGCGCCTCGCCGAGCGGCTCCGTCGCGATGATGAAGGTGCCGACGGCCATGATCCTGCGGGCCAGCGCCGGCGCCAGTGATCCCAGATAGGCGTTGCCTGCGAGCAGCAGGTGCTGGCAGCGCACCTCGCCACTCACGCCCGAGCCCGCGGTGCGCACGCGTACCGTGCTCCCCGCTGCGCTGTAGCTGATGGCGCGCGTCCCTTCGTACAGCAGGGCGCCGGCGCCCTGTGCGGCGCGCGCCAGCCCCAGCGTATAGCGCAGGGGATGCAGGTGGCCGCTGCCCGGATCGTAGAGCCCGCCCAGGTAGCGTCGCGTGGCCAGTAGCGCGTCCAGTTCACTGCGCGCGATGAGGCGGGTGCCGCCGTAACCGAGTTTTTCGAGCACTTCCTGTTCAATGGCGAGCTCGGCGATCTGCCGCGCCTTGTTGGCCACCTGCAGGTGGCCGTCGACCCAGTCGCAGTCGATGGCGTAGCGGGCAATGCGCTGGCGCAACAGCCGGACGCCCTCGACCGTGACATCCCAGATCGCACGCGCGTCGGCGGGCCCGACGAGCCGCTCCAGCGCGGCCTGGCCCTTGGACACACCCGGAAGCACCTGGCCGCCGTTGCGTCCGGAGGCGCCCCAGCCCGTCCGCTGCTCTTCCAGCAGGACCACCTTGAGGCCCTTTTCAGCCAGCTGGATGGCCGCGGAACAGCCCGCCATCCCGGCGCCCACAATGCAGACATCCGCCGCCACGGTCGTATCCAGGGGCGGGGCGGGGGCCGGCAGGGCCGCCGTGGCGCTGTAGTAGCTTTCGGGGTAAGGGGCAAGGGGTTGCGGCATCGCGCAAGGATACCTGCACCGGCTCTCATCGACAATAAAACCTTATAAAACAGGTAATTAAGCCCCTTCCTGAGCGCCCGGAAAACCCGCAGAACTGCCATTTGCCCAGCCCTGCGCCACCGCGCCTATGGTCTAATGGTGCGTTCAGCTTCCCCCGTCGGCTCACCGCCCGCGCCTGCGCGGTCAGCCGGAGCCGCCTGCATGTCTGCCAAACGCCCATTGATCGGAATTCCTGCCGACCGACGCCTGCTGGGGCCACAGGCCTACCACCTGGCGGCAGAAAAGTACGTCACGGCGGCGCTGGATGCGGCGGGGGCGATTCCGGTCATCGTGCCGGCGATCGGCCGGGAACTGCATTACGAGGGCCTGTTTGATTCGCTGCACGGGCTGCTGTTCATGGGCAGTCCCTCGAACGTCGAGCCGCACCACTATGACGGGGAACCGAGCGACGCCGGGACCCTGCACGATCCGCATCGTGACGAGACCACCCTGCCGTTGATTCCGCAGGCGGTGGCGGACGGCGTGCCGGTGCTGGGAATCTGCCGTGGCTTTCAGGAGATCAATGTCGCCTTTGGCGGCACGCTGTGGCAGAAGCTCCACGAAGTGCCCGGGCACCTCGACCACCGCGAGGCGAAGGACCAGCCCATCGAGCGCCAGTACGCGCCCGTGCATGAAGTCACGCTCGAGCCCGGTGGGCAGTTGCAGCGGCTGGCGGGCGGTGCGGACCGCCTGCAGGTGAATTCGCTCCATGGCCAGGGCGTGCGCGAACTCGGCAGCGGCCTCAGCGTCGAGGCGCGCGCGAGCGATGGGGTGATCGAGGCCTTCCGGGTCACGGCGGCGCGCAGCTTTGCGATCGCCGTGCAGTGGCACCCGGAGTGGCGGGTGATGGACAACGCCTTCTCGATGGCACTGTTCGCCGCTTTCGGCGCGGCCTGCCGGGAACGGATGTAAGACCTGAAGGTGATTTATGGCCAATGAGATTCAGCAGTTCTTCCGCGACCACGGCATCTCCGAGGTCGAGGCGATCATCCCGGACATGGCGGGCATTGCCCGCGGCAAGCTCATGCCGGCGGAAAAATTCGCGGAGGACGCGGGCATGAGGCTGCCCGAGAGCATCTTCCTGCAGACCGTCACGGGCGACTATCCGAGCGACACCTCCTCGGCCATGAGTCCGGCGGAAATCGACATCGTGCTCAAGGCCGATCCGAAGACGGTGCGCGTCGTGCCCTGGGCGGCCGAACCGACCGCGCAGGTGATTCACGATTGTTTCTATTCGGACGGGCGTCGCGTAAGCATGGCTCCGCGCCAGGTGCTGCAGCACGTGCTCGAGCTCTATGCCGAGCGGGGCTGGGAGCCGGTGGTCGCGCCGGAACTCGAGTTCTACCTGGTCGAGCCGAACATCGACGCGGACTACCAGCTCAAGCCGCCGATCGGCCGTTCCGGGCGCGCCGAGCCCGGGCGGCAGTCCTACAGCATCGCGGCGGTCAACGAGTTTGATCCGCTGTTCGACGACGTGTACGCCTTCTGCGAGGCGCAGGACATCGAGATCGACACGCTGATCCACGAGGATGGTCCGGCGCAGATGGAAATCAATCTGCTGCACGGCGACCCGCAAAACCTCGCCGACCAGGCCTTCCTCTTCAAGCGCACCGCGCGCGAGGCGGCGCTGCGCCACAAGATGTACGCGACCTTCATGGCCAAGCCGCACGCCAAGGAGCCGGGCAGCGCGATGCACATCCACCAGAGCGTGGTGGATCGGCAGACCCGCGCCAATATCTTCAGCAATGCCGACGGTACGCCCTCGGCGCTGTTTTTCTCGCACATCGCGGGGCTCCAGCGCTACCTGCCGGCCGCCATGAGCCTGTTCGCGCCCAACGTGAATTCCTACCGGCGCATCGCCCGCGCCTCGCTCGCGCCGATCAACGTGCAGTGGGGCTACGACAACCGCACCGCGGGCCTGCGTGTGCCGGTCTCCGATCCCGAGTCGCGGCGTGTCGAGAATCGCCTCGGGGGCGCCGATGCCAACCCCTATATCGCGATCGCCTCTTCGCTGGCCTGCGGTTATCTCGGCATGGTGCAGAACCTGCGGCCCAGTGAACCGATCTCGGGCAGCGCCCACGATCTGCCCTGGGATCTGCCGCGCTCGCTCGATGACGCGCTCAAGCGCCTGACGGAGTGCCAGCCGCTGGTGCAGCTGCTGGGGCAACCCTTCGTCTCGGCCTACACCATCGTCAAGCAGGCCGAGCACGAGGTGTTCCTGCAGGTGATCAGCTCCTGGGAGCGTGAGCATCTGCTGCTCAACGTCTGAGCCAGTTTCCCTGGAGTTGCGTGCTGGTGTATATAGAAGCAGCCAGAAACCAGCGTCGCCGGCGGGCGGCGCAAAACATCAACGAGCTGCTCTTCAGGCAGGGGCCTGCCAATGATCCCTAAGTCCGGTCGCTACCTGCTCTACACCCTGGCCGGCATCGCGCTGGCCACCTGCAGCTCCCGGCAGGCGCCCGCACCGGCCGCCAGCGCAGGCGCGGCCGCCGCGTCTGCGGGCGCCAGCGAAGAGGAAAAAGTACTCAATGTCTACAACTGGGTGGACTACATTGCGCCCGGCCTGGTGTCCGCCTTCGAGAAGGAATACGGCATCAAGGTCAACTACGACGCTTTCGATTCCAACGAAGTGCTGGAGACCAAGCTCCTGACGGGCAATACGGGCTATGACATCGTCGTGCCTTCCGCCTCGTTCATGGCCCGGCAGATCCAGGCGGGCGTGTTCCAGAAGCTCGACAAGTCGCTGCTGCCGAATCTGAAGAACGTCGATCCCTATTTCGCCAAGCAGATCGACCTGTTTGACCCGGGGCTCGAACACGCAGTGAATTACTTCTGGGGCACCTCGGGCGTGGGCTACAACGTCGGGATGATCAAGGCCGCCATGCCCGAAGCGCCCGTGGACAGCTTCCGCATGTTCTACGACCCGGCCGTGATCAGGAATTTCAAGAGCTGCGGCGTCTCGATCCTCGATGCGCCCGACGAAGTGGTCAACACCGTACTGGTTTTCCTGGGCCGCACCGCCAACAGCGAGGCGCCCGCGGATCTGGCCGCCGCCGAGAAGGTGCTGATGGCGATCCGCCCGTACGTACGCTCCGTCAATTCCGCCAAGTACATCGAGGACCTGGCCAACGGCGAGATCTGCCTGGCGCTCGGCTGGAGCGGCGATGTGCTGCAGGCCGCCTCGCGCGCCAAGGAAGCCGCCAAGGGCAACACCATCAAATACAGCATCCCGAAGGAAGGGGCCGTCGCCTTCTTCGACATGCTGGCGATACCCGTCGATGCCCCGCATCCGCGTAACGCACACCTGTTCATCAACTACCTGTTGCGCCCGGAAGTTGCCGCACGGAATTCGAGCGCCATGCACTATGCCATCAGCAACGCCGCCGCCTACTCGCTGATCGACCCGGTCGTCTACAATGATCGGGGCATCTTTCCGTCAGCAGAGGCCAAGGAGCACATCGTGCCGGACCTGCCGCGCTCGCAGGCCTACACGCGGCTGCTGACCCGCATGTGGACCAGGTTCAAGTCCGGTCGCTGACGCAACCCGGGGAGCAGGACCCGCCGGCCGGCGCCGGCCTGCGGGTAACGCATATGGCTGAACAACGCACCAAGACGCCGGAGCCATGGCTTGATCCGCACGCGGAGGACTACATCCGCATTGAGAACGTCACCAAGCGCTTCGGAAACTTCGTCGCCGTCAACAACGTCTCGCTGCGGGTCTACAAGGGCGAGATCTTCTGCCTGCTCGGTGGCTCGGGCTGCGGCAAGACCACGCTGCTGCGCATGCTGGCCGGTTTTGAGCCACCGACCTCGGGCGCGCTGTTCATCGACGGCCAGAACATGGCGGACATCCCGCCCTATGAACGCCCGGTCAACATGATGTTCCAGTCCTACGCGCTGTTCCCGCACATGACGGTGGCGGGCAATGTAGCCTTTGGCCTGGAACAGGAGAAAATCAAGCGCCCTGAAATCAACCGGCGCGTCGCGGAAATACTCGATATAGTCAAGCTGGGCGAGTACGCGAAGCGCAAGCCGCACCAGCTCTCCGGCGGCCAGCGCCAGCGCGTGGCGCTGGCACGCTCGCTGGTCAAGCGGCCCAAACTCCTGCTGCTCGACGAGCCGCTCGGCGCGCTCGACCGGAAATTGCGCGAGCACACCCAGTTCGAGCTGATCAGCATCCAGGAGAAGCTCGGCGTGACCTTCGTGGTCGTGACCCACGACCAGGAGGAGGCCATGACGCTGGCCTCGCGCGTCGGGGTGATGAATCACGGCGAAATCATCCAGGTCGGCACGCCGCGCCAGATCTACGAATTTCCCGCCACGCGCTTCGTCGCCGACTTCATCGGCTCCGTCAATCTTTTCGAGGGCCAGCTGTCCGAAGATGAGCCGGATCATGTGCGCGTGCGCTGCGAGGAACTGCCGGCCCCGGTGTACGTCGATCACGGCATGAGCGCCCCGCCGCTGGCTCTCTGCTGGGTGGCGATCCGGCCGGAAAAACTGGTGCTCGGCCGCGAGCGACCCGCCGGCGCCGACAACTGGGCGCACGGCGTCATCCGCGATATCGCCTACATGGGGGATATGTCGGTGTTCATGGTGCGGCTCGATGCGGGTCGCGAAGTGCGGGTCACGCAGGCAAACCGCACGCGCAAGCCCGAGGAGCAGTTCAGCTGGGATGAACCGGTGTACCTCAGCTGGGACGCCTCGAGCCCGGTCATCGGCCTGGGCTGATATGGCGCGACACGCTTACCGTTCCTCCGCATCCCGGCGCCGCGTGCCGCGCCGTTCCGGCCTGACTTCGCCCTGGGCGCCGCTGTGGCAGCTGTTCCAGCGCTTCGGTCCGCCACGCTGGTCCGCCTATGTGCGGGACCACTGGATCGGCAAGCCGCTGGTGACGCTGGTGCCGATGAGCTGGCTGGTGCTGTTCTTCCTGGTGCCTTTCATCATCGTCTTCGGGATTTCCTTCTCCCAGTCCGTCCTGGCCATCCCGCCCTACGAACCGCTGTGGGCCTGGGTGGACGACAAGGTGCTCGCGCTACGGCTCCATCTGGGCAACTACAATTACCTGTTCACCGACACCCTCTACATCAGCTCCTACCTCTACTCGGTCAAGGTGGCGGCCGTGTCGACGCTGCTGTGCCTGCTGCTGGGTTACCCCATGGCCTATGGCATCGCGCGTGCCACGCCGACGGTGCGCAACCTGTTCCTGATGCTGGTGATCCTGCCGTTCTGGACTTCCTTCCTGCTGCGCGTCTATGCCTGGATCGGGCTGCTGAAGAACAACGGCGTGATCAACAACGTGCTCATGTCACTGGGGCTGATCCATGAGCCGATCACGATGATGCAGACCGATTTTGCGGTCTACATCGGCATCGTCTATTCCTACCTGCCGTTCATGATCCTGCCGCTGTTTTCCAACCTGGAGAAGCACGATCGCACGCTGCTGGAAGCGGCGGCCGACCTGGGCTCGCGCCCGTGGAAGGCCTTCATGCGCATCACGCTGCCCCTGTCGGTCCCGGGAATCGTCGCCGGATCGCTCCTGGTGTTCATTCCGGCGGTAGGCGAATACGTGATTCCCTCGCTCCTGGGCCGCACCGACCAGCTCATGATCGGCCGCGTGCTCTCGGATGAATTCTTCGCGAACCGCGACTGGCCGGTGGCCAGTGCCGTGGCCATCGCCATGCTGGTGCTGCTGGTGGTGCCGATCGTGATATTCCAGCGCTACCAGAACCGCGAGCTGGCGCACAAATGATCGGGGGCCGCAAATTCTTCGTGCCGACCATGCTGGCCTTCGGCTTTGCGTTCCTCTACGTGCCGATCCTGTCGATGATGTTCTTCTCCCTCAACAACTCGAGGCTGGTCACGGTCTGGGACGGCCCGCACTCGCCGACGCTCAAGTGGTACGGACTGCTGTTCCAGAACCGCCAGATCATGGGTGCCGCCTGGCTGTCGATCAAGATCGCGACGATGAATGCCTGCGTATCGGTGGTGCTGGGCACTCTGGCCGGCCTGGTGCTGGCGCGCTTCGGGCGTTTCCGCGGCCGCACGCTGCTGGCGGCCATGACCACCGCACCGCTGGTCATGCCCGAGGTGATCACGGGACTTGCCATGCTGCTGCTGTTTGTCGCCATGGAGCAGCTGATCGGCTGGCCGGCTGGGCGCGGCATCACCACCATCACGATTGCGCACATCACCTTCTCGATGTCCTACGTCACGGTCATCGTGCAGTCGCGCCTTGCGAATTTCGACGATTCGCTTGAGGAGGCGGCCATGGACCTGGGCGCGCGCCCGGCGAAGGTGTTCTGGCGCGTGACCCTGCCGCTGATCATGCCCGCCATCATCTCCGGCTGGCTGCTGGCCTTCACGCTGTCCTGGGACGACGTGGTGATCTCGCAGTTCGTCGCAGGCCCCAGTTCCACCACGCTGCCGATGGTGATTTTCTCGAAGGTGCGGCTGGGCGTGAGCCCGGACGTCAACGCCCTGGCGACGATCATGGTGCTGATCGTGGCCACGGGCGTGGTGTTTTCGGCGCTGGCGATGCAGAAGCAGGAAAAGCGCCGCCAGCGCGAGATGCAGCTCGCAAACGAATGACGCGCCAGGGAAAGCTCCCGGACGTGGGCACCACGGTGTTTGCGGTGGTCTCGCGCCGCGCGGCCGAGACGGGCGCCATCAATCTCGGCCAGGGATTTCCGGATTACCCCATCGATGCGCGCCTCGCCGAACTGGTGCACCAGGCGATGCGGGCGGGGCACAACCAGTACGCGCCCATGCCCGGGCTGCCCGCCCTCCTGGAGCAGATCGCGGCCAAGCTGCTGCGCGTCCAGGGCGTCAGGGCCGATCCGGACACCGAGATCACCGTGACGCTGGGCGCCACCGAGGCGATCTACTCGGCCATCCAGGCGCTGGCGGGAGCCGGCGATGAAGTCATCGTGTTCGATCCGGCCTACGATTCCTACGATCCGGCGGTGCGCTTCGCCGGCGCGCGCTGCGTGCACGTGCCACTGTTGCCACCGGCATTCCGGCCGGACTGGGAGCGGGTCAGCGCGGCACTCTCGGCGCGCACGCGGCTCGTGATCACCAATTCCCCGCACAATCCGGCCTGCAGCTGCCTCGCGGCGGCCGACCTGGATGCGCTCGCCGAACTGCTGCGCGGTCGCGACTGCACGCTGCTCGCAGACGAGGTCTATGAACACATGGTGTTCGACGGCGCGCGCCACGCCAGCGTGCTGGCGCACCCGGAGCTGCGCGCGCGCAGCGTCGCGGTCTATTCCTTCGGCAAGACGCTGCACGCCACGGGTCTGCGGGTCGGCTATGCCGTGGCCCCCGCGGCGCTCACCGCCGAGCTGCGCAAGGTGCACCAGTTCAACACCTTTACCATCACGACCTGCATGCAGCACGCGATCGCGGAGTACCTGCGCGAGAATCCGGCCTGCGGTGCGGATCTGCCGGCGCTCTTCCAGGGCAAGCGGGACCGGCTGGCCGCGCTCCTCGAGGGCAGCGGCTGGCAAGTGCTGCGCTCGGCCGGCTCGTACTTCCAGCTGGTCGATTACAGCGCGCTGTCAGCGCGGCCCGACGTCGAGCTGGTCAGCGCGCTGATCGATGAAGCGGGCGTGGCCTCCATTCCGCTGTCGGTGTTTTACCGCGAGCCGCCCCCGATGAGGCTGCTGCGCCTGTGCTTTGCCAAGCGCGACGAGACGCTGGTGGAGGGCGCCCGGCGCCTCGGCGCCTGGGCTGCGCGGCAGCGTACAATGCGCTGATGGAAAAGAGCACGCGCCTCAACCATCCGCCGGAGGTGGTGGTGCCCGCCGACAACCACCCGGTCGTCGCGCCGATTCACCAGAGCGTCAAGTTCGAATTCGACACGGTCGCCGAGACCGAGCGCCACCAGCGCGGGGAGCGGCCGGGCTTCCATTACCTGCGCTCCTCGAACCCCACGACCCGCCAGCTCGAGCTCACGCTGGCCGGACTGCAGGGGCGCGCGGAGTGCATCGTCTGTGCCTCCGGTGTCGCGGCGATCAATGGCGCGTTGTTCGCGCTCACCCGGCAGGGCGATCATGTGCTCTGCTTCATCGAGAGCTACGGCGCAACGCGCCACTTCATCCGGGGCAGCCTGGCGCGCTTCGGGGTGCGCCACACGCTCCTGTCGATCGAGGACCTGGCGGGCATCGGGCAGCTGCTGGCCTCGACACCGACGCGGCTCGTGATCTTCGAGTGCCCGACCAACCCGGTCAGCAAGATCGCCGATCTCGCGGCGATCTGCGCCCTGGCGCGCCAGCACGGCGCACTCACGCTGCTCGATAACACTTTTGCCGGGCCGCACCAGCACGGCGGGTATGACATCGACCTGTACCTGCACAGCCTGACGAAGTTCGCGGCCGGGCACGGCGATGTCATGGGCGGCGCCGTCATTGGCAGCGCGGAGCTCGTCGGCCGGATGCGGCGCGATTTCACGCTGCTCGGCGCGGTGCTCGATCCGCACGCGGCTTTCCTGGTGCAGCGTGGCCTGAAGACTTATTTCGTCCGCTACCGCGAACAGTCGGCCAGCACCCAGCGGATTGCCGAATTCCTGCTCACCCATCCGGCCGTCAGCCAGGTCCGGTATCCCGGCCTGGTCTCTCACCCGCACCACGAGCTGGCGCGCCGCCAGATGAGCGAGTTCGGCAGCGTGCTGAGTTTTGAGGTGCGCGGCGGCGCGGAAGCCGCTGGGCGCTTTGCCGAGGCCCTGCAGCTGTTCGCAATGGCGGCCAGCCTCGGTGCCACCGATTCCCTGGTGCTGCCGCCGCAGATGATCGGGACACGCGACCTGAGCCCGGAGCAGTTGCGGCTATCGGGCATCAGTCCCGGTACGGTGCGCCTCTCGATCGGGCTGGAGGACAGCGCCGATCTGCTGGCCGACCTGGTGCAGGCCCTCGCAGCGGCCGCTTGAGCGCCTGCCGGTGAGCCGCCCGCCGCTACGGCATGGGCGGCAGACCCGCGAGTGCGTGCACACCGAAGGCCACGAGCAGCACGGCCGACACCCAGTTGACCGCGCGTAGCCAGTTCACGTTGAGGCGCGAGCGCAGCAGGCTGGTAGCGGTACTCAGCGTCAGCCACCACAGCGCCGAACCGAGGAAAATCCCGGCGACCAATGCTGCTGCGGTGCCGTAGGCAGGCCGTGTACCCAAGCCGAGCCCGGCAAACACCGCCGTGAAGGACATGATGGTCATCGGGTTGGCCAGCGTCAGCAGCAGGGTCGAGAAGAAGGCGCTGTGCAGCGTCCCGGGCCCGGCGCCCGCCGCGCGTGCGAGCGGGCGCGCCAGCGCCGTGCGAACGCCGAGATAACACAGGAACACGCCACCACCGAGCGTCAGCCAGAACTGCTGCGCCACCAGAAATCCGGCCAGGAACGCCAGGCCAAACCCGGCGATCACGCCGTAGCCGGCATCCGCGGTTGCCGCCCCCAGGCCCGAGGCCAGCCCGTAGCGCTGGCCGTCAGTGAGGGTGCGGCGGATGCACAGCAATCCGATCGGACCCACCGGCGCGGCGATGGCCAGGCCCACCGCCATGCCCTTGAGGAGCGCGGCGATCATGCGCGCGGGGCGGCCCTGTTCAGAAATTCCCGATCAGGGCGTCCGCGAATTCGCTGCATTTCACTTTCTTGGCGCCGTCCATCAGGCGCGCGAAATCATAGGTGACCACTTTCTGGCCGATCGTCCGGTCCATCGCCGTGACGATGGCGTCTGCCGCCTCGGTCCAGCCGAGGTAACGCAGCATCATCTCGCCCGAGAGAATCACTGAGCCCGGATTCACCTGGTCGAGATTGGCGTATTTTGGTGCCGTGCCGTGGGTGGCTTCGAAGACCGCGTGGCCGGTGAGGTAATTGATGTTGGCGCCCGGCGCGATGCCGATGCCACCGACCTGCGCCGCCAGAGCGTCCGACAGGTAGTCGCCGTTCAGATTCAGGGTGGCGACAACATCGAAGTCCTCGGCGCGGGTCAGCACCTGCTGCAGCGTGATGTCGGCGATCGCGTCCTTGATGAGGACCTGGCCGGCTTTAAGGGCCTGCGCCTGTTCGGCGTTCGCGGCCGCCTCGCCCCGGGCTGCCTTGGTACGTTCCCACTGGGTCCAGGTGTAGACGCGCCCGCCGAAGTCGCGCTCCGCCAGCGCGTAGGCCCAGGAGCGGAAGGATCCTTCGGTGAATTTGAGGATGTTCCCCTTGTGGACGATCGTCACGCTCTTGCGGCGATTGGCGAGGGCGTACTCGACCGCGGCGCGGAACAGCCGCTCGGTCCCTTCGCGCGAGACATTCTTGAGACCGATCCCGGAGCTCGCCGGAAATCGGATCCGGGCATAGTGCTTGGGAAAATTACTCTTCAGATAATCGATGAATTTGCGGTTGTCTTCACTGCCTTCCTCGAACTCGATGCCGGAATACAGGTCCTCGGTATTTTCGCGGAAGATCACCATGTCGACCTTCTCGGGCGACTTGACCGGGGAGGGCACGCCCTTGAACCAGCGCACCGGCCGCAGGCAGACGTACAGGTCGAGCATCTGGCGCAGAGCGACGTTGAGCGAGCGGATGCCGCCGCCCACCGGCGTGGTGAGCGGTCCCTTGATCGAGACCAGGTACTCGCGGCAGGCGGCGACCGTTTCATCGGGGAGCCAGCTATTGAAGGCCTGGTGGCTCTTTTCGCCCGCGTAGACTTCCATCCATTCAATCCTGCGCTTCTGGCCATAGGCCCTGGCGACGGCCGCATCCATGACCCGCACGCTGGCGCGCCAGATATCCGGACCTGTGCCGTCGCCCTCGATGAAGGGAATGACCGGATGATCGGGCACCGTCAGCCTGCCAGCGCTGATGGAGATCTTCTGGCCGGCAGGTGGTGGCGTCGGCTTTGCAGTGGTAGGCATCGTCATGGGAATTCGCGGCTCTGGTGGCGGGAAAAGGCGGATCAAAATGCTATCACACGCACCGGTCCGGCCGCTTTGGCGATGCGGCGCGCTGGCGCCTAACCGGGCAAAGCGGCACACTGCCGCGCCATGAGGAACGCTGGATCCGCGCTGCCGAGCCTGCCCGCCGTGGATGGCTTTCGCATGCCCGGGGAGTTCGAAGCACACGAGCGCAGCTGGCTCATCTGGCCCGAGCGTCCCGACATCTGGCGGGAGCGGGCGCTGCCCGCGCAGCAGGCCTTCGCGCTGCTTGCGGCGGCGATCGCGCGCTTCGAGCCCGTGACGGTCGGTGCCTCGCCGCGCCAGCTCGCCTTCGCGCGCGCCGCGCTCCTGCCGCAGATCCGCGTGGTGGCGTTGCCCAACGACGATGCCTGGGTGCGCGACACGGGTCCGACCTTCGTGGTGAATGCCGCGGGGCAGCGGCGCGGCGTCGACTGGCGCTTCAACGCCTGGGGCGGTTTGTATTCGGACTGGGCGCGCGACGATGCGGTGGCGCGGCGTGTCCTGGCCCTCCAGCACTGCGCGCGCTATCGGGCGCCGATGATCAATGAAGGCGGGGCCATCCATACGGACGGGGAGGGCACGCTCCTGGTCACCGAGCAATGCCTGCTGAACCCGAATCGCAATCCGCGCCTGAGCCTGTTCCGCATCGAGCAGCTGCTGCGCTCCTACCTGGGTGCAGAGCGGATCATCTGGCTGGGCGCGGGCGTGATCAATGACGAAACCGGCGGGCACATCGACAATCTGGCCTGCTTCGCGCGGCCGGGCGAGGTGTGCCTGGCCTGGACCGATAACCGGCGCGACGCGCAGTACAGGGTTTCGCGCGACGCCCTGGACCGGCTCGCCGCGGCGCGCGACGCCCGTGGACGGAGGCTGCGCGTGCACAAGCTTCCGATGCCGGGGCCGCTGTTCATGACCGCCGCGGAGGCGGCCGGCATCGCACGGCGGCCCGGCACTCGCCGCGTGCGCGCGGGACACCGCCTGGCGGGGAGCTACGTCAATTTCTACCTGGCCAACCGCGCGGTGATCGCCCCGCTGCTGGACCCGCGCACCGATGCGCGCGCCCTGCAGGTGCTGCGGCGCGTGTTTCCGGAGCGGCGCGTACTCGGCGTTCCGGCGCGTGAATTGCTGCTCGGCGGCGGCAATATTCATTGCCTCACGCAACAGGTGCCCGCGGCGCGTCCACGCCCGCGCGCGCCCGCGCCGCGATCCAGGGGAACCTAGCGGTGGCAGCGCCGCACCACGACCTGGCAAGACGGCTCAAGCTCCGCAAGGGCGGTCGCGCCACCTTAAGCGAGTCAAGCGCAGGGAGCACGCTGGGTTGGGAGGAGGGGCCGGCCCGCGAAGCGAGCCGGAAAATCGCGGCAGAGCTCGCCGAACTGCAATACCAGCTCTATGCCGACGGCCGCTACGGCGTGCTGGTGGTGTTGCAGGCCATCGATGGCGGCGGCAAGGACGGCACGATCCGGCACGTATTCTCGGCCTTCAATCCTCAAGGGTGCACGGTGAGTGCCTTCAAGGCCCCGGGGCCAGAGGAGCAGCGCCATGATTACCTGTGGCGTGTCCACCAGCATGTGCCGCCACGCGGCGAGATCACGGTATTCAACCGTTCGCATTATGAAGAGGTGCTGATCGCACGGGTCGACTCGCTCGTGCCAAGAGAAATCTGGCAGAAGCGCTACCGCCAGATCAACGAATTCGAGCGCATGCTGGTCGAGAATGACATTCGGGTCGTGAAGATTTTCCTGCACATCAGCAAGGCGGAGCAGCGCCGTCGCTTCGAGGAGCGCATCCGCGAGCCGCGCAAACAGTGGAAATTCGACCCGCAGGACCTCGTGAAGCGCGCGCAATGGGCGAGCTACCGGCAGGCCTTCGGCGACATGCTGCTTCGCTGCAACCGGAAACACGCGCCCTGGTACGTCGTGCCTGCGGATCACAAGTGGCTGCGCGATCTTGCGGTCGGAAAGATCCTGCTCGCGCAGCTGCAATCGCTGCGGCTGCGTTTTCCGCGGCCCCGCTTCAACCCGCGGAAGATGCGCGTCCGCTGAACATGCGCCTGACGGCACTCATACTGGCTGGATGGCTGCTGGCGGGCTCAGCGTGGAGCGCCCCTGTAGCCGGTGAGGCGGCAGTCGAGCCAGCCGCGCCAGGCGCACCAGCCGCGCCGGCCGCGGCCTCGGCGCCGGATGCGCCGCGGCCGCGCATCGGCCTGGTGCTGTCCGGAGGCGGTGCGCGCGGCGCGGCGCATATCGGGGTGCTGAAGGTGCTGGACGAGTTGCACCTGCACGTCGATGCCATCGCCGGCACCAGCATGGGCGCCGTGGTCGGCGGCCTGTACGCCAGCGGCATGAGCGGCCGGCAGATCGAGGAGCTGTTCACCTCGGTTGACTGGCAGGACGCTTTCAGCGATCGCCCGCGCCGGGCGGACCTGGGATTCCGGCGCAAGCAGGAAGACCGCGACTTCCTGGTCAATCTGCCGCTCGGCGTCCAGGGCCACAGGCTGCAGATACCCACGGGCCTGATCCAGGGACAGAAACTCACCCAGCTGCTGCGCCGCGCGACACTGCCGGTCGCGAGCGTCAGCCGCTTCGATGATTTTCCGACGCGCTTTCGCGCCGTCGCGACCGACCTGGAATCAGGCGCGGCCGTCATCATGGACTCGGGCGATCTGACCACCGCGCTGCGGGCGAGCATGTCGGCGCCGGGATTCCTCGCCCCGGTGGAGCGCGACGGCCGGCTCCTGGTCGATGGTGGCCTGGTGGAAAACCTGCCGATCGATGTGGCGCGCAACATGGGTGTGGACGTGCTGATCGTCGTAGATGCGGGCTTTCCGCTGCAGACGCGCGACCGGCTCAACTCCCTGACCAGCGTCTCCAACCAGGCCCTGGCGATCCTCGTGCGGCGCGATGTCGAGCGCCAGCGTGCCACGCTGGGCCCGCGCGATCTGCTGCTGGAGCCGGCGCTGGGCCAGCGCAATTCCTACGATTTCAGCGCCGTGCCACGCAGCGTGCAGGCCGGCGAGGAGGCGGCACGCGCCGTGCTGGGGCAACTCAGCGCACTGGCGGCACCGGCCGCGCCCGCCGCGGGCACGACTGAGCTCACGGCAGAGAATGCGCCGGGGCCCGTTCCGGCGCCTGTCCCGGTCGTAAGGTTCATCAGCACCGACGCCGCTTCGGCCCGCTATGCGGGCCTGCTGCGCGAGGTGTTTGCTGATCAGCTGGGCCAGCCCCTGCAACCCGAACTCGTCGCCCGGCGCATCGCCGACATCTATGGCCGCGGCAATCTCGAGCAGCTCGACTACCGCCTGGTGCATGCCGGAAATGGCGACCAGGGCCTGGAATTCACCGCGCGGCGCAATTCCTGGGGCCCGAACTACCTGCGGCTGGGCCTCTCGCTCCAGGATGATTTCGCGGGCAACAGCACCTTTAACGCCGCCATGCGCCTGTCCTTCACCGAACTGAACGCGTTGAACGCCGAATCGGTCCTGGACCTGCAGATCGGCGCTTCACCGCGGGTTGGTATCGAATTTTACCAGCCGCTATCCGCGTGGCACCGCTACTTCGTGGCGCCGCACCTGCTCGGGCAGGCCCATGACCTGCCGCAGCTCGATGCCGCCGGGACGAGGATCGGCACGTTCCGTGTGCGCAGCTTCGAATATGGCGTCGACCTCGGCCGCGAGTTCGGCAATTGGGGTGAACTGCGCGGCGGCGTCGTGGACAGCCGCGGCACCACCAGCGTGCGCCTCGGTGATTTCAGCACGCCCGAGACTTCCTATCACGCGCGCGCCGGCTTCCTGAACTTCAACTACGACCGGCTCGACAGCAGCAACTTTCCACGCAGCGGCCAGGCACTCAGCCTAGGGCTGCGCTTCGAGGAGCAGGTGCGGGGCGCTCCCGTCTCCGACCTGCTGACCTTGGACTGGCGCGGCGCATGGTCGCGCGGCAAGAACACCGGCCTGCTGTGGCTATCGGGCGGCAGCACCATTGGCGGGAGCGACACCAATGTGCGCAGCTTTTTTCCGCTGGGCGGCTTCCTGAGCCTGTCGGGACTCCCGTCGCAGTCGCTTGCCGGGCCGCACTATGCGATTGCGCGTGCGCTGTATTTTCGCAGCGTGGGAAGCGGTGGCGAGGGTGTCCTCAACGTGCCGGCCTACGCCGGACTGTCCTTCGAGCTGGGCAACGTCTGGACGGCCCGGAGCGATCTGAGCTTCAGCTCGGCGCGCCGCGATGTGGCATTGTTCTTCGGCGCCGACACTTATATCGGGCCAGTCTACCTGGCCGCGGGCTACGACGAGAGCGGGGTCACGGCCTTCTATCTGTTTCTGGGCCGCAGTTTCTGAGTGCTACAGCCCGCGGCTGGAGGCGAGGTTCTCCACCTTGGCGAACACCAGCGCGGGCCGGTCGCCGGGCCGTGAATATTCGTGCTTGCGGCTCATCTCCAGCAGGGCCGCGTCGCGCTCCGCCACGGTGCGATACCAATGCGTGCGCTGCCAGTCGGCGCCGCACAATGCGCCAAAGGGATCGAGGGCCCGCAGGCTGACTCGCAATCCATAGGGACGCGGCTCTATAGTGGGAGGACGCGTGAGGTTGTGTGTATTTGAAATGCCCATCGGGTCGCCATTCTAGCGGCAATGGTCGTGGCTGACTAAGATCGAGTGGAGGAGGGGCGATGAGCGCGCAGCTTGAAACGATGAATCACTTCGTCAATGGGCACACCATCCGGCCGCCGTTTCCGGCTGGCCTCAAGCAGGCCGTGTTCGGCATGGGATGCTTCTGGGGCGCCGAGCGCCTGTTCTGGGAGCAGCGCGGCGTCTACACCACGGCCGTGGGCTATGCCGGCGGCACCAGCGCCGACCCCGACTATCGCCAGGTCTGCAGCGGCCGGACCGGGCACGCGGAAGTGGTGCTCGTGGTCTACGATCCGGCGGCGATTTCCTATCAGAAGCTGCTGCAGGTGTTCTGGGAGTCACATGACCCGACCCAGGGCATGCGGCAGGGCAACGACATCGGCACCCAGTACCGCTCGGTCATCTTCTGCAGCGATGCCGTGCAGCGCGCGGCGGCCGAGGCCAGCCGGGGCGAATACGCGGAGGCGCTGAAGGCCGCGGGGCGCGGGCGAATCACCACCGAGATCGGTGATGCTCCGCCGTTCTATTACGCCGAGGACTATCACCAGCAGTACCTGGCGAAAAATCCGGATGGGTATTGTGGGATCGGGGGCTGTGGGGTTGCCTTCAAGCCCGTGGACTCAGCCGTTGCGGAAAAGGCGTAGGCGACGGCGCTCCAGACTGGTTGATTGCAGCCCATGACACTCGAAAACTCATTTTACCTGGCGCAGATCGTGGCTTCGGTGGGCGTCGTCGTGTCCCTGGGCTTCATCAGTGTTCAGATCCGGGCGAATACCGCCGCACTGCAGCGTAGCGAGCACAATTCGACGATGGCGCAATGGACCGTGATCCGCATGGCCATTGCCCGGCATCGCGACATCGCCGTGTTGATGACCTCCGGCCTCCACGGTGAGATTGCGCTGGATGCGCCTGACCAGCTGAGACTGGAGCAGCTCCTGCAGGAAAACTCCT
Organism: Steroidobacteraceae bacterium; assembly: GCA_035300345.1. Lineage (GTDB taxonomy): Bacteria > Pseudomonadota > Gammaproteobacteria > Steroidobacterales > Steroidobacteraceae > FEN-1191. The sequence goes on along the minus strand of DATGVM010000046.1, from coordinate 5,838 downwards.
GGGCCGCCTTCCACATCTGGGACAGGACCCAGCGCGGTATCTTTCCCAAAGGAACCTTTGAATTGACGGGCGGCGTACTGCTGTGCGGATTGCTGAGGACGGTGCGCGGCGGCGCCTGGTGGCGCAGCGCCAAGCATCTGGGCTTCATTCCCGGATTCGTCACGGATGTCGACGCAATGCTCGCCAAGGAGGTTCCGGATGCGGAACCGCGATGATCGTCACGGCACATTCTCGATCTTCACGATGCTGCCTTTGGCCTGCGGATCGTTAGGATCCTTCACGACGGTCACATAGAGGTATTTCCCGCCCTCGCCGAAGGCAACATTGGTCGTGCCATCGCCCGCGGTGATCGGGAACATGTGCAGCAGCCGGCCTTCCGGCGAAATCTTCAATATCTTTCCGCCGGACCATTGGGCAACATACATATTGCCCCTGGGATCGATCTTCATGCTGTCCGGCCCCAGCCACCAGGACCTGACCTTGTCGGGTATCAGCAGGTTCAGCAATGCGTAGTTCGATCGATGGCCAAGCGAGCCGTCACCATTGACGTGGAATTTCAGAATGCAATTGCCCACGGTTTCGCTGACGTAGAGAGTCTGCTGATCGGGTGAGACACCAATGCCGTTGGCGTAATTAAGATCGTTGGCGACCTCGACCCATTTCTGGCTGGCAGGGGCGCGATAAACGATCTTGCCCACCACGGTGGTCGGAACGCTTTCGTAGGGACCAAACACCGTGGCGTAGGCGCCGCCATTGGCGGTGACCACAATGTCGTTGACACCACCGCTGAACTTCGTCCCCTTATCGTCGGCGTCCCATCGACGCAGTTGCTTGCCCGTCAGGTCGAGTTCGAGGATGGCACCACGATCTTCAGTGCAGGCGACCAGAAAGGTCTGCTGCCGGGTGAGGGCCAGCCCGTTGTGCCCGCAGCCTGCCAGCTGATTCAGCACGGTGATCTTCTTGCCGTCCCACTTGGACAGTGTGTTCGAAACCCAGCCCACGAAATAGAGATCATGGCCGATGTACAGGGGGCCCTCGGGCCCCAGGAGGCCCGTGACCACGGTCTCTTCGCCCGCCACGGTGGCGGCAGCGGCGCACGATGCGATGAAGACCAGGCAGCAGCCCCAGATTTTCTTCACGATAGCGCCTCCCCGATCCGCGCCACTCAGTATTCGGTCGCTGGGGCAGGGCCGATCGCGGCGATTTCCTTCAGCACGGCGGCACGGGTGGCCAGCACGCCGGCCATCGGCGTGTGCCGGTTGGCCGCGACTTCCTGCTCGCGAAATTGCGGGGTGGCACTGCCGAGCTCGTCAGCATCGAACTGCGCGACAACCCAGTTGAGCACGGCGGCCAGTTGTGCATCGCTCAGCATCGAATTGGCGGCGCCAGGAACACGCAGCACGTAGCGGCGCCCCTCCGCGTTGTTCATGAAGCGGACCAGCGAGTGCGCGAGCGGTGGCACCTTGCCGGGCACACCCTGCGCGCTGGCGCCATGACAGCCCATGCAATGCAGGGCGTAATCCTGGGCAGGGCCGGCCCGCGCGGCAGCGCCCGCCGCCGCCGTGGCACCCAGCAGCGCCACGGGCAAGAGCCATCGATTCACGGGCCCGAAGATCCCAGTATGACCGATACCGTGCAGTGATAGTCCGAGCCGGTATTGGCCATGCACCAGTTGACGTCGTTGTTGCGGCTCAGCCGGTACAATGGTCGTTCGCGTTCATTGCGGTAGCAGTCGCAGTTGCCGCAGCTCGCCTTGCCGCAACAATCGTTGTACGACACGATGTAGTCGCGTCCGTCCGCAGGATTGTGGCAGGTGCCGATCCAGGAGACCACGGACTGCTGTGTGCCGGGCGGGCAGCTGTGCGAACTGCCGCCGCAGCAGGAGCACAGGAAGCCGTCGATCGCGCAGTACTTCCAGTACTCGCAATTCTGCTGATCTTCGGTGTAGGGCTTGCCGGCGGATTTGCCCTTGGCGGGCGACCCTTCCGGCCCAGTGGCGGCCTCGGCGCGCTGGATGCGATCGATCGGCAGGAGAGGTATGAGCAGCGAGCCGGTGAGGATCCGGCCCAGGACGCCGATGAAGCTGCGGCGCGAAGTGCGTTGCGCCAGCGAGCGGGCAGAACTTTCGACGATTCGATCTAGCCGCTGCATGGTATTCGCCCTAGGGATTGAGGATCTGCCACGGGGTCTGGCCCAGGTTCGTGTCGGTGTGGCGCAGCTGACCGGTCAAGGCATCCACGGTGGCCACGGCGGCGGGATTGTCGCTCGCCAGGAACAGCAGCGGGGACTCGTCCTGCGAGACCTGCAGTGCCGAGACGGGTCCGAGTTTCAGCGCGGCGACCGGCCAGCGGGCGATGCGACGGTGCGTGCCCAGATCGAACACCCAGATTTCAGTGCCACCTTTCTTGTGGGTGCCTTCCCCGCCGCGATGCATGGTCACATACAGCCGGCCCAGGCGCCGCTGGATGGCGCCCAGCTGCTGGCCGCCGGGGCGCCAGTGACCGGTCTCGGCCGCACTCAGCAGCGACCATGGCAGGTGAAATACGGGCTCGGTTCCGGAAAAATCCACTTCATGCACCTTGCCGAGGAACGACAAAAACGTGTAGCCCTGATTGGTCGGTATGCCCTGCACGAAGAGCGGGTCGGTCTCGACGTCAAAAAACGTGTCTGAAAGCGCGCGCGACACTTCGTTGCCTTGCGCATCGAGCGTTACCGTGAGCAGCCGGCCGCTGTCACAGATCGAGGAGACATGATCTGGTCCCCACGGGATCACCAGCACGCAGCCGGCCGTGTCGATCTCGCCCAGCACTTTCCTCGCCGCCGGATCCAGCACACCGAAGGAAGCCGCCGGCGTGATGTAGGCGGCGTATAGAAAATGGCTGTCGCTGGAATACCCAAGATTAAAGTACGTGGGGGTGGCCTGCGCGCGCTTGGCAGGCAGGACAATCTCGCCGGTGAGGGCGAGCGTCGTCATGTCCGTAAACTCCACGACGTCGATGCGATCGCCGTGGCCGCCGCGTGCGAAGTAGGTGGTGCCGACCGCCATCGTATTGCGATCCGGGGACAGGGTGACGCCGGGAAAGAATCCGGCATCGATCTGGCCCAGGTGGCCGTGCGTGTCGGCGTCGTAGAGGCGCACGCGTGAATCGGTCTCGTTCATGAACGCGGAGTCCACGACATAGATCCAATGCGGAGTGCGCGCCGGGAGCGGTTCCATGCCGAATTGCTCGGGCGGCAGCGGATCCGAAGCGGCCGCCCAGCCACTGGCCATCATGGCCAGGAGCGCCGCCCATGCCTGAAAGCTCCGCATCTGCAACTCCCCGTGTGGCGCGCGCCCGATCCCCGTGCAGCGATTGTCGCATAATATAAGGCAGACACGACACAGCATAAGGTGCAGGCGATGCAGGCGTTCCGGGCCGCTCAATGACGGCTGATGTCCGGCTCGATCCGGCGCTCGCAATCCTGATTGTGTGCGGCGCCAGCGCGCTGTTCGCGCTCGCGGCGGTCCACAAGCTGCGCGACGCGCGGGAGTTCGGCGCGGCTTTTGCCAACTATGGCCTGCCCCCGGCGCTGCTGCGACTGAAGCTGTCGTGGGCGATACCGGTGCTGGAGCTTGGCGTGGCGGTTGGATTGTGGGTGCCTCCTTGCGCTGTGGCCGCGGTGCTGCTGGCCGTCGCCTTGCTGCTGGCCTACAGCGCGGCGATCGCGCTCAACCTCCTGGCGGGCCGCACCGGCATTGCCTGCGGCTGCGGCGGTCCGGATCCGGAGCAGCCGATCGCCTGGTGGATGGTCTGGCGCAATCTGCTGCTGTCGGCCCTGTTCCTGGCCGTGCTCGCGCCGCGCAGTGTGCGGGCCCTCGAGCTGACGGACTTTGCCACCATCGGCTTCGGACTGGCCGCAATGGCCTTGCTGTACGCGACGGTTGGGCGACTGCTGCTCCAGAATAGGACCCCATCATGACGGCGTTGCTGATCTCAAACGTAGTGCTGTGGGCGGTCGTGCTCGCACTCATCGCCGTGCTGCTCGCGCTGACACGCCAGGTGGGAGTGCTGCACGAGCGGATCGCGCCGGCCGGTGCACTGATGATCAATCGTGGCCCGGCGGTCGGCGAGCCCGTGGCGCCGCTGGAGGTCACGGATCTGGCGGGGCAGATGCTGCAGATCGGCGCGCCGAGCGCCGATGGCAGGAGCACCCTGCTGGTGTTCGTATCCCCGACCTGTCCAGTGTGCAAGACGTTGCTGCCGGTGCTGCGCGCCAGTCACGTCCAGGAGCGCGACTGGCTGCGCGTGGTGCTCGCCAGCGATGGCGAGCCGCAGGAACATCGGCGCTTCGTGCAGCAACAGGGATTGAGCGACGTGCCTTACGTGGTTTCGGCCCAGCTGGGCCTAGGCTACCAGGTCAATCGCCTGCCCTTTGCCGCGCTGGTGGACCAGGGCGGAGTGCTGCGCGCCCGTGGGCTCGTCAACTCTCGTGAGCACCTGGAGAGCCTGTTCGAGGCGCAGCGCCTCGGGATGGCATCGCTCCAGGAATACTTCGCCAGCCGCGCCTAGCGCTGGGTCCGCAGGGATCCGGAAGCTCTAGGACTGCGCAAAAGCGGAGCAGAGCAGGATGCCGGTGACGATGGAGCCGATCCAGGCGTACTGCAGGCGCGTGATGCGCTCCTTGAGGACCAGGGCGGCGTAGAACAGCGTCACCACCGGGTAGGCCCCGACCAGCGGTGAGACGATGGAGATCGGGCCGTAGCGTGCCGCGATGATCAGCCCCAGGCTCCCGCCGGCCATCATCCCCATCGGAATGAAGGAATGGAGCCACGCCCTGGCCGTGTGCGGGCCCTTGCGCCCCTTGATCAGACCGAAAACGCCGAGCGAGAACGCCCCACCGATGGAACTGCAGAGCGCCAGCGACACTTCGCTGGCCTCGGGAAAGGTATAGGAGTACTTGATGAGCGTGTTGGAAGTTCCCCAGCACAGCAGCGCCAGCAGCGACAGCGGGATCCAGCGGCGTGACGATGGAGCGGCGTCCGCACTGGAAGGCGAATACGCCAGGCCCGCGCAGCCGCCGATGACGAGCACCACCGCCAGGTACTGGACCGGGGCGAGCTGTTCGTGCAGGAACAGGCGCGCAAACAGCACCGTGAGCGCCGGATACGCGGCCGACAGCGTGCCGACGATCGCCACCGGGCCGGCCGCGATCGACTGGAAGTAGAGGATCCAGGCCAGTCCGTCGAACAAATAGGCGAGGACGCCGGTCTCGAGAAATTGGCGCCCGTCAGGGGCGAGCAGCGGCGGATGTGAATGCGAAAAGAAAAAGCCGAAATTGACCAGTGAGGTGGCGAACACGTAGTACAGGCAGAAGCGCGCCGGGGATACCTCGCCGATCCAGCGCTTGACCAGTCCCTGGCCGAGCCCATAGAGCAGCAACGCGGTCAGCGCCGGCGTCAGCCAGGCGAGCAGCGCGGCGGTCGAGGGGTTTGCGGTCACGGTATCCGGTCCGGGCGCGGTGCCCTGGCGACGCCAGCAGCGCCGAGCGGAGTCTACGGGAGGGGCACGTCCGCCATCAACCGGCAATCAGGGAAAAATGGTCGCCGGTCCAGAGCAACTCTACAATGAGGCTCGCCCGAATGTTCATCCTCCAAGTTCGTGAGGGAAACGTCATGACAAAGATCCATGCAGCCGCACTCCTGATGGCCGTGCTCGCGAGCCGTGCGCTGGCCGCCGGCAGCCCCCGGGACGCGGGACAGGTGGTGCCGGAACTGACGACGATCCAGCCGGAGATCGAGGCGCTTTATCGCGACCTGCACCAGCACCCGGAGCTCAGCTTTCACGAGGTCCGCACGGC
>DATGVM010000045.1:0-198395 GCA_035300345.1 Steroidobacteraceae bacterium | reverse complement strand
AACGCTCGACCCTTGGGCGTCAGACGCGCATTCTTGTGCACGGTTGTTCTCTCCTGTCCGCAGTGAAAACTGAGGTCTCGCAACATCAGCTTCCTCTCCCGGGCGGGAGGGAACAACCTATGGAAAGGTCACAGCTAGCGCTGCAGTCCGGCGGGCTCTACCAGGCGCACCCGCCACAACAGCGCCGCACCGGCGCCGAACAGCAGCATCAGCGAGGACACGCCGACGCGCGGGCTGCCGCTGAGCGTGGCCATGACGCCGACCAGGACCGGTCCCAGCACCGCGGCAAACTTGCCGAGCATATTGTAGAAACCAAAATACTCGCCGGAGCGCTCGCGTGGGATCAACTGCGAGAACAGCGAGCGCGACAGGGACTGGACGCCGCCCTGCACGGTGCCCACCAGCACCGCCATGACGTAGAACTGCCAGGCCGCTTGCAGGAACAGGGCCCAGACGCTGACGAACACGAACACGGCGAGCCCGATCAGGATTGCACGCCGCGCGCCGATGCGATCGCCGAGTCGCCCGAACACCAGGGCCGACGGGAAGGAAATGAACTGCACCAGCAGCAGCGCCTGGATCAGCGCCGAGGCGGGCAGGCCCAATTTGCTGCCAAAATCCACCGCCATCTGCTGCAGCGTGCCGATGCCGTCGATATACAGCCAGTAGGCGAGCAGGAAGCCACGCACGGTGCGGTCGGACAGGACCTTGCGGATCGTGCTCCACAATTCGGCCCAGCCGGGCGACTCCGCGGTCGGCGGCGCCTCCGGAACACGGCGAAACAACGGCACGGTGAAAAAGGCCCACCACAGGGCGACATCGAAAAAGGCGACGCGGGTCGCCACTATCCAGTCACTGATGCCGAACCAGGCGGGGTGCAGCACCAACAGGACGTTGAGCAGCAGCAGCAGGCCGCCACCGAGATAGCCGGCCGCGAATCCGTAGGCGGAGACCCGATGCGCCTCGGCCGGCGAGGCCACCTGCACGATCAGGGCATCCTGGAACGACGAGCCGGCATAGAAGCCCACCGATGCCACGGCAAACACCGGCAGCGCCCACTGCCACTCGCCCCGGCCGATGGCCGCGAGCAGCGCCGTGGCGACGACACCGATGCAGGTAAAGACGCCCAGCCAGAGCTTTTTCTGCCCGCGACGGTCGGCATAGGCGCCCAGCCAGGGCGCCAGCAGCATCACCACCAGGCTCGCGCTGGAATTGGCGAGCCCCAGATACAGCGTCGAGCGCGTGGCCGGCAGTTCCGCCGCCCAGTACTTGCCCAGAAACAGGGGAAAGAAGCCGACCAGCACCGTGGTCGCGAAACCGTGGTTAGCCCAGGCGGTCAATGCCCAGGCGCGCCGCGCGCGCCGGTGCGCACGCTCGCTGCCCGGTCCGGCCGCCTCAGCTGCCGGCATGGGCGAGATGCTCCCGCGTCTCGCTGAAGCGCAGCTCCGGCCAGCGCTCGATCGTCAGCTGCAGGTTGACCCGCGTAGGGGCCAGATACACCAGCGCGCCACTGTGGTCGCGCGCCAGGTTGTCGTGCGCCTTGATCTGGAATTCCTCCAGCTTGCGCTCGTCCGTGCCGTTGACCCAGCGTGCCGTGTGCACCGTGATCGGCTCGAACACGCACTGGACCGCGTACTCATCGGCGAGCCTGAAGGCCACTACTTCGAACTGCAGTTGCCCGACCGCACCGAGTATCAGCTCGGCGTTGCGCAGCGGCCGGAACAGCTGCGTGGCGCCCTCCTCGCACAGCTGCGCCAGCCCCTTGGCCAGCGCCTTCATGCGCAGGGGGTCCTTGAGTACCGCACGCCGGAACATCTCGGGGGCGAAGTCCGGGATCCCCGTGAACGCCAGCGCCTCGCCTTCGCTGAAGGTGTCCCCGATGTTGATGGTGCCGTGATTGTGCAGGCCGATGATGTCGCCCGCGTAGGCCTCCTCGGCCTGCACGCGATCCGCGGCCATGAAGGTCAGCGCGTCGGCGACGCGCACTTCCTTGGCGAGCCGCGTGTGATACAGGCGCATGCCGCGCCGGTAGCGCCCGGAGCACAGGCGCAGGAAGGCGATCCGGTCGCGGTGGCCCGGATCCATGTTGGCCTGGATCTTGAAAACGAAGCCCGTCAGCGGCTCCTCCAGCGGCTCGACCCGGCGCTCGCGCGCAATCCGCGCCAGCGGCGATGGCGCATGCCGCACAAAGGCGCGCAGCAACTCCTCGACGCCAAAATTGCCGATGGCCGAGCCGAAAAATACCGGCGTCTGCCGGCCGGCGCGGTAGGCGGCGAGGTCGAACCCCGCGCTCGCGCCGCGCACCAGTTCCACCTCCGTGAGGAAGTCCGCGGCCCCATCGCCCAGCAAGGCACGCGCCTCGGGCGATTGCAGGCCGTCGATCACGCGGTTGCCGCCGACGCGCCCGCGTTCGCCGGCCTCGTAGACGTAGATGCGGTCTTCGAGCAGGTGATAGATCCCGGCCAGGTCGCGGCCCATGCCGATCGGCCAGGTGATCGGCGTCGGGTGTATCTTCAGCACCGCCTCGATTTCGTCGAGCAGCTCGATCGGCGCGCGGCCGTCACGGTCCAGCTTGTTGACGAAGGTCATGATCGGCGTGTCGCGCAGGCGGCAGACCTCCATCAGGCGGACGGTGCGCTGCTCGACACCCTTGGCGCAGTCGATCACCATCAGCGCCGAATCCACGGCCGTCAGCGTGCGGTAGGTGTCCTCGGAGAAATCCTCGTGCCCCGGCGTGTCCAGCAGGTTGACGATGCACTCGCCGTAGGGAAACTGCATCACTGAGCTGGTGATCGAGATGCCGCGCTGCTGCTCGAGGCGCATCCAGTCGGAGGTCGCGTGGCGCGTGGCCTTGCGCCCCTTCACGGTGCCGGCCATCTGGATCGCACCGCCAAACAGCAGCAGTTTCTCGGTCAGCGTGGTCTTGCCCGCGTCGGGATGCGAGATGATCGCAAAAGTGCGCCGCCGCAGGATTTCCTGGTCAAAGGCGGGCTTGGTCCCAATCCGGCCCGACAGCGCGGCGCTCACGGAGGGCCCAGCGTGCGGCGCATCACCAGGGCATCCTCGCGGCCCGCGGGAGTCTGGTAATAACCACGCCTGACGCCAACTTGCCTGAATCCCAGCGCCTCATACAGGCGGACCGCACCGACATTGGCCGGCCGCACCTCGAGGAAGACCAGGGTGGCCCCGCTGGCGGCGGCGAGAGACAGCAGGTGCCCGATCAGCGTTCGCCCGAAGCCGCGGCCGCGGAACTCCTCGCGCACGCACACGTTCAGCAGGTGCGCCTCCCCGGCCCCGCCGGCGATGACTCCGTAGCCTACGAGGACGGGGCCCACTTCCAGCACGCAACTGCTGTAACCGACGCGCAGGCAGTCGCGCAGAATGCCCTCGGTCCATGGGAAGGGATAGGAGCGCTGCTCGATTTCGAAGACCGCCGCGATGTCGGCCTCGTTCATCGGCCGCACGGCCGTTCGCGGCAGCTCGACCTCATCCCTCGCGGCGCCCACGGTGATCAGGCGCTCGCGCCGGAAGTGGAGGCGCGCTGGCGCGCCAGCTCGCCGCGCACGAAGCGCAGGTCGTCCCAGGCCCGGCGCTTTTCCCGCGGGCTGCGCAGCAGGTAGGCCGGATGGTAGGTGACGATCAGGGGTGTGTTCCGCGCGCCGAAGCGATGCACCGCGCCGCGCAGCTTGCCGATCGGCGTGTCCGTGTCGAGCAGGGTCTGGGCCGCGACCCGGCCGACGGCGAGCATCAGCCGCGGCCCGAGCAGGTCGATCTGGCGATGCAGGTAGGGCATGCAGCAGCGCACTTCCTCGGGCAGGGGATCGCGATTGTCCGGCGGCCGGCACTTGATGATGTTGGCAATGTACACGGTGGCGCGCGGCAACCCCGCAGCAAACAGCATCGAGTTCAGCAGTTGACCGGAACGCCCGACAAATGGTTCACCCTGGCGGTCCTCATCGGCGCCTGGTGCTTCGCCGATCACCAGCAACTCGGCCGCAGGGTCGCCGACTCCGAACACGGTCTGCGTGCGGCGTTCGTGCAGCCGGCAGCGTACACAGGCCGCCACTTCCTCCGCCAGCGCACGCCAGTCGGTGGCCCGTCCCGGCGCCGGCGGCCGTGCTAACGCCGGTGCCGGCGCGGGTGCCGGCGCGGGCACATGCGCGGGTGCCGGCGGAGGAGACTCCCGGGGCGGCGCTGCGATTGCGATCGACGCGGCAGGCCGGCGCAGCACCCAGGACTCGAGCCCCAGGGCCTCCAGGTACTGCGCACTGCGCAGATCGCGGCCCAACTAAGTGCGCTCCCGGCGCCGCAGCCGCCGCAGGCGGCGCACCATCCAGGCCAACGGCGGAAACAGGGCGTAAACACCAAAGCTCAGCAGCAGCGCGCGCGAGGGATCGCCGGCGATCACCACGACGACCAGGACGGCGATCACCAGCGACACGAAGGGCACCGGCCGGGTCCAGTGGAAATTCTTGAAACTCGGAAAACTGAAAGGACTGACCATCAGCGCGCCGGCGAGCGCGGTCACGCTGAAGGCGACCACCAGCCCCGCGAGCCCGGGCTCGCGCCATTCGGTCGAGGCCCAGATGAAGCCGGAAACCACGGCGGCGGCCGACGGGCTGGGCAGGCCCTCGAAGTAACGCTTGTCCTGCGTCGCCACCCGCGTGTTGAAACGCGCCAGACGGAGCGCCGCGGTCACCGCGTAGAAGAACGCTGCCAGCCAGCCCAGGCGCCCCCAGGCGCGGCCGTATTCGGCGATGCGCGCGACGCCCCATTGATAGGAAACGATGGCGGGCGCCACGCCAAAGGCCACCATGTCCGCAAGGCTGTCGTATTCCTTGCCGAAGGCACTCTCGGTGTGGGTCAGGCGCGCCACGCGGCCGTCGAGCCCGTCGAACAGCATGGCCACGAACACCGCCATGCCCGCGCGCTCGAAATTCCCGTCAATCGCGGCGACGATCGCGTAGAAGCCCGAAAACAGGCAGCCCGTTGTCAGCAGATTGGGCAACAGGTAGATGGCGCGCCGGCGGGGCCGGGTGAGCACAGCGGATTCTTGATCATCCATGGGCCCGACATGATAGGGGCCCACCTGCACGGCGTCCAACCAGCGGACAGGGCCCGTGCGCGCGCATCTGCTAGGATTGCCGGCCAATAAACCACTTGCATTCATCGCATGCGACTTTCCCAGTATCCGGTCAATACCACCAAGGAAACTCCGGCCGAGGCCGAGGTGCTGAGCCACCAGCTCATGCTGCGTGCCGGCCTGATCCGGCGCGTCGCCGCCGGCATCTACAGCTGGCTGCCGCTGGGCCTGCGCGTGCTGCGCAAGGTCGAGGCGATCGTCCGCGAGGAAATGGACCGGGCCGGAGCACTGGAAATCCTGATGCCGGCGATCCAGCCCGCCGAATTGTGGCAGGAATCCCACCGCTGGTCCGAATACGGACCGGAACTGCTGCGCCTGCAGGACCGGCACGAGCGGCAATTCGTCTTCGGCCCCACCCACGAAGAGGTCGTCACGGATATCGCGCGGCGCGAGCTGCGCAGCTACCGCCAGCTGCCGGTCAATCTCTACCAGATCCAGACCAAGTTCCGGGACGAAGTGCGGCCGCGCTTTGGCGTGATGCGCGCGCGCGAGTTCATCATGAAGGACGCCTACTCCTTCCACCTCGACGAGGCTTCGCTGCGCTCGGGGTACGCGGCCATGCGCGAGGCCTACACGCGCATGTTCACGCGCATGCAACTGAATTTTCGCGCCGTGCAAGCCGACTCGGGCGCGATCGGCGGCAACGCTTCGGAGGAGTTCCAGGTCCTGGCCGATTCCGGCGAGGACGCCATCGCCATCAGCGACAGCGACGGCTTTGCCTCCAACATCGAGCTGGCGCCGGCCGCGGCGCCGGCCGGCCCGCGGCCCGCGGCCCGCGCCCGGCTGGAGGAAGTGGCCACGCCGGGCATGAAGACCATCGCCGCGGTCAGCGCCTTCCTGGGCACGCCGCCAGGGCTGTGCCTGAAGACCCTGCTCGTCGATGGAGAAGGTGGCGGAGCCGTGGCTCTGGTGCTGCGCGGTGATCACGAGCTCAACGCGCTGAAGGCCCAGAAACTTCCGGGCGTCGCCCGTCCGCTGCGCATGGCCGGCGCGGCCACGATCCAGGCCGCGAGCGGCGGCGAGGCCGGGTACCTGGGACCACGCGGCCTGAACTGCCCGATCTATGCCGATCATGCCGCACTCCACACGGCCGATTTTGTCTGCGGCGCGAACGCGCCGGACCTGCACCTGCGCGGCGTGAACTGGGGGCGGGACCTGCCGGAGCCGACGGCCGCTGACCTGCGCAACGTCGTCGACGGTGATGCCAGTCCGTCGGGCCTGGGGCGGCTCAAGATCGTGCGCGGCATCGAGGTGGGGCACATCTTCCAGCTGGGCAGCAAGTACAGCACCGCAATGAATGCCACCGTCCTGGACGAATCGGGCAAGGCCGTCACCATGCTGATGGGCTGCTACGGCATTGGTGTGACGCGCATCGTGGCGGCGGCGATCGAACAGAATCACGATGAACGCGGCATCATCTGGCCCGCCCCGCTCGCACCTTTCCATGTGGTACTCATTCCGCTCAATCTGCAAAAATCTGCCCGGGTGCGCGCCGCCGCCGACGCGCTGTACGCGACACTGGGCGCCGCTGGCATCGAGGTGCTGTACGATGACCGCGACGCCCGTCCCGGCGTCAAGTTCGCGGACGCCGAACTGCTCGGTATTCCGCACCGCCTGGTGCTGGGGGAGCGGGGCCTCGAGGCGGGGACCTGCGAATACCGCCATCGGCCGTCCACGCAGAATGAGGACATCCCGCTTGCTTCCGTCGCCGACTTCGTCCGCGCCCGGCTCGGGGCCTGAAGCGGCGCGCGCAGCCGCCCCCTGGGCGCTCGCCGCCCTCGCCCTGCTGGCGTTGTTCCTGGCGCCCGCGGGCAGCTGCGGCGGCACGATGGCGGCCGCGGGCGCACAACGCGACCCGGAACTGCGCGCGGTGGTGCAGCAGGCGATCCAGTCGGCGCAATGCTTCGGCAACCAGTACGACTCGGCAGTCTGGTACACGCTGATGGAACCGCGGCTGCGCCGCTATATGAGCGATCGCGAGGAACGCCTGGCCGTGCTGCGCGTCGTCTATTGCGAGACCCATCGGCCCGGAGCGGCACCGCTCCCACCCGGGCTCGTGCTCGCGGTCCTCGAGGTCGAGAGCCGTTTCGATCGCTGGGCGGTCTCCGACACCGGCGCCGTCGGGCTGATGCAGGTCATGCCCTTCTGGCCCGAACAGCTCGGCATGCAGCGGCGGGAACTGGTGGGCGTGGAGGCAAACATCCGCATGGGTTGTGCCATCCTGCGCCACTACCTGGCCACCGAGCACAACGACGTGCGCCGGGCGCTCGGGCGCTACAACGGCAGCGTACGCAGCCGCGACTATCCGGACCGCGTCGTGACGCGCTGGACGCGTTTCTGGAACGGCGCCGACGATCTGGGCCGCGGTTGACCATCGAGGGCCGGCCAGGCGCCGCTCAGCCCTGGCGGCGCGCCAGGGCATCGCGGATGAAGGGCACCGTGAGGCGGCGCTGCGCCGCCAACGCGGCGGTGTCGAGTTCATCGAGCAGCGCGAACAGGCTGGCCGTGTCGCGCGGCAGGCGGCGCTGCAGATACAGCGCCGACTCCTCGGGCAGCTCGAAGCCGCGCTGCCGGGCGCGCAGGCGCAGCGCCACGCACTGCTCCGCCTCCTCGAGGGCATAGAGCCCCAGGCGCTGTCCGGCCTCGCAGCGCGACGCCAGGTCAGGCAGCGCAAAGGGGAGCTGCGACGGCATTTCGCGCGCCGCCATCACCAGGCTGGCGCCGCGCTCCTCGCAATCGCGGTACAGGGCGAACAGTGCGCGCTCCCACTCAATCTGGCCCACCACCATCGCCAGCTCATCCACGCACAGGCAGCCGGCCCCCTGCCACTCCGCCAACGCCGCCGGCCCCAGCGCGCCGACCTGGCTGAGCGGCAGGTACAGCGCCGTGGCACCGGCGCGCGCGCACAGCGCCTGGAGCAGATGCGTCTTGCCGCTGCCGGCCGGACCGTAGAGCCACGTCAGGCCGGGCGGAGCGTGCTCGGCGAGCGCCACGAGCTGTGCCACCACCGCGGCATTGGGTCCGGCATGAAAGCTCTCGAACAGCGCCCGGTCGCGCGGGCGTACGCTCAGCGGGAGCTGCCGCATCAGCAGGCCCGTTCAGTCCTGCGCCGCGATCTGCAGCGCGCGCCCGGTGAATTCGCGCAGGTAAGCCATGCCGCTGATGAGCACCGTGAGCGTGACGGCGGCGGCAAGGGCGTCGATGACGGTGTGGGGTGGCAGGCCAAATCCGGCGCGCAGCACCACCAGGCTGATGTAGAGGATCTGCAGCAGCGTATTGATCTTGCTTGCCAGGATGGGACGCCCGTGCAGGGCGCCCCAGCCAATGCGGTAGACCACCGCGCCCAGGCCGATCATGACGTCGCGCCCCACCGCGATCACGCCCAGCCAGGCAGGCACCTGGCGCAGCCAGCACAGCACCAGGAACACGGACACCAGCAGCAGCTTGTCCGCCAGCGGATCGAGGAATTTCCCCAGCCGGCTAGCCCAGCCAAAGCGCTTGGCCAGCCAGCCGTCCACGCCGTCGCTGGCGGCGGCGAGCACGAACAGCAGCAGCGTCAGTCGGTACTCGCCCGCGGCCAGGCTTCCGATGATCGGCCAGATCAGCGCAATCCGCAGCACGCAGATGATGTTGGGCAGGTGACGCATCGGTTCAGCTACTATATCGCGCCCTATTATAGAGTCCGCATGAACGACAGGCGCAGTTACAGCTATCGCGATGCCGGCGTCGACATCGATGCCGGCGACGCGCTGGTCGAGCGGATCAAGCCGCTGGTAAAACGCACCCAGCGCCCCGAGGTGCTGGCGGGCATCGGCGGGTTCGGCGCGCTGGTGGAAATCCCGGCGGGCTACCGCCGGCCGGTGCTGGTCGCGGGCACCGACGGCGTGGGCACCAAGTTGCGGCTCGCGATCGAGACTCATCGCCACGATACGATCGGCATCGACCTGGTCGCCATGTGCGCCAACGATGTAGTGGTGCAGGGCGCCGAACCACTGTTCTTCCTCGATTACTACGCCACCGCAAAGCTGGATGTCGAGGTCGCGGCCAGCGTCATCAGCGGCATCGCCGAGGGCTGTGCGCAGGCCGGCGCGGCCCTGGTGGGCGGCGAGACCGCCGAAATGCCGGGCATGTACCAGGGCGCTGATTACGACCTGGCCGGCTTTTGCGTGGGAGTCGTCGAGCGCGAATCGATCATCGACGGCAGTGCCGTGCGGGCCGGCGATGCGGTGATCGGGCTGTCCTCGAGCGGGCCGCACTCCAACGGCTACTCGCTGATACGCAAGCTCATCGGCGTCGCGGGCGCCACCGCCACCACGCAGCTGGCCGGAACGGCTCTGTACGAGCGGCTCCTGACACCGACCCGCATCTACGTGCGTCCGGTGCTCAAGCTGCTGCGCGCCGGGCGCGTGAGCGCCGTGGCGCATATCACCGGCGGCGGCCTCACCGACAATATTCCGCGGGTGCTCCCCGCGGGGCTGGAAGTACGCCTGGAGCGCGCCGCCTGGCCGCGCGATCCGGTATTCGACTGGCTGGCCCAGACGGGCAACATCAGCGACACCGAGATGTACCGGACCTTCAACTGCGGCATTGGCATGGTGATCATTCTGCCCGACGCCGCCGCCGCAGCCGCGCTGGAGCTGCTGCACCAGGCTGGCGAAGGCGCACAGCTCATCGGCGAGGTACAGCGCGGCGACGGCGGCGTGATCATCCGCGCATGAGCGGCGAGCGCCTGGCACTCGCGGTCCTTATTTCCGGACGCGGCAGCAACATGGCCGCCATCGCGCGTGCCTGCGCGGCGGGGCAGATCCCGGCACGCATCGTGCGGGTGATCGCCGATCGCGCGGGCGCCGCCGGCATCGCGCTGGCCGGCGAGCTCGGGCTCGAGGTCAGCGTCCTGCCCGCCGACGGGTTCAGGGACCGCGCCGACTTCGAAGCCGCACTGCGCTCCCTGATCGACAGCAGCGGTGCACGGCTCGTAGTGCTGGCCGGATTCATGCGCATTCTCTCGCCGCAATTTACCGCTCAGTACGCCGGCGCGATGCTCAACATCCACCCCTCGCTCCTGCCCAGGTACCCAGGGCTCCATACGCACGCGCGCGTCCTCGAAGCTGGGGACCGGGAGCACGGTGCCACGGTTCACTTCGTGACCAGCGAACTGGACGCGGGACCGATCCTGCTGCAGGCGCGCGTGCCGGTGCTGGCCGGAGACAGCGTCGCCAGCCTTTCAGCCCGCGTTCAGGAGCAGGAACACATCATCTATCCACGCGTGATCGGCTGGATCGCCGCCGGTCGACTGCGATGGGCCGGAGAGGCCCTGCTGCTGGACGGCCGGCCGCTGCCGGCCGCAGCGCACGAGGAGCCATGAAGCGCCTGAACCTGCATCTCGCCCTGCTGCTCACCGGTATCGCCCCGGGGCTGGCGGGCGCCGATGATCCGGCACCTGGGGTCGCAACGCCGGTCGCAGCGCCCGCCGTGGGGCTGCGCCCCTACGAGGTCGTCTATGAATTCAGCGCCTACGGATTCAACGCCGGCACCGTCGGCCTGACGCTGCGCCAGGAGACGCCGGAGCAATGGACCTACATCTCACGCTCGCACCCACGCGGCCTGTTCCAGCTGGTGCGTTCGGCGGCCCGGACCGTCACCAGCCGCATGATCATCGATCAACGCGGCGTGCGTCCGCTAGTGAGCACGGACTCCGAAGAGGGCGCCAGCACGCCGCAATCGGAAGTGCATTTCGACTGGACCGCCAACCGTGCCACCGGCAATGTCGAAGGCCAGGCGATCAACATGGAGCTGCGGCCGGGTGTGCAGGACGACCTGTCGGCGCAGGTGGCGCTGATCCGCGCCCTGAACAGCGGGCAGACGCCCACCAAGCTGCTGGTGTTCGACAAGAGCGGCATCCGCGACTACAGCTACACGCCGGTCGGGGAGGAGAAGCTGTCTACACCCCTCGGAGAATTGGCGACAGTCATCTACCGCAGCCAGCGCGCCAACGCACCCCGCAGCACGCGCTACTGGTGCGCGCCGGCCCTGGGTTTCATTCCGGTGCGGGTCGAGCAGCGTCGCCTCGACAAGGTGGAGTGGACGATGAACCTGCGTAGCCTGCACCGTGACCCGGCAGCGGCCGTACCCGCCTTGCCCTGAGCGACAACATCTGGGACGCTGCGCCAGAGCAGGCCCGATCACGCCACCCGGAGAGCTGAAATGTTCAAGACTGCCGCTGCAGCCCTGCTGTCCTGTATCGCCCTGCAGTCGGCGCAGGCCGATGAAGCCCCGGTGAGCGACGCGTCACTCAGGGAACTGTTGATCGTTACACAAACGCACAAGATCCTGGACGCTGTGATGGGTCAGGTTGACGCCACGATACAGAAAGCCACTACCCAGGCGCTGGAGGGCAAGGAGCTGACGCCCGAACAGCAGGCCATCTTCGATGACGGCCGGCGTCAGATGGTGAGCGTGCTCAATGAAGGGTTAAGCTGGGAGACGATGGAACCGCTCTACATGGACACCTATCGGCGTTCCTTCACGCAATCCGAGCTGGACGGATTGCTGGTCTTCTACAAGTCGCCCGCCGGACAGGCCATGATTGCCAAGCTGCCGATCGTGGCGCAGAACATCATGCAGCTGACCACCGAGCGCATGCAGGTCATCGTTCCAAAGCTCCAGCAGATACAGCAGGACATGGTGCGGCGCCTGCAGGCAATCGGGCAGCCGCCCGGGCAGGCATCAAAGCCCGCGAACTAGGGATGCGGTCAGGCTTTCGGCAGCGTGACGCCCTGCTGCCCCATGTACTTGCCGCCGCGATCGCGGTACGAGGTCTCGCACACCTCGTCGGATTCGAAGAACAGCATCTGCGCCACGCCCTCGTTGGCGTAAATCTTGGCCGGAAGCGGCGTAGTGTTGGAAAACTCCAGCGTCACGTGCCCTTCCCACTCCGGTTCAAGCGGCGTGACGTTGACGATGATGCCGCAGCGGGCGTAGGTCGACTTGCCCAGGCAGATTGTCAGCACGTTGCGCGGTATGCGGAAATATTCCACCGTGCGGGCCAGCGCGAAGGAATTCGGCGGAATGATGCACACGTCCGCCGTCACGTCGACGAAGCTCTTGGCGTCAAACTGCTTCGGATCGACGATCGTCGAGTTGATGTTGGTGAATACCTTGAACTCGCGGGCGCAGCGCACGTCGTAGCCATAGCTCGACGTGCCATAGGAAATGATCTTCTGCTCCCCCACGGCCCGCACCTGTCCGTCCGCGAAGGGTTCGATCATCCCGGTGGTGGCGGCCATGCGCCGGATCCAGGCGTCGGACTTGATGCTCATGCGGGCCTCAGCTCTCCTCGACAACGATCTGTGGAAACTGGCCGCGTCGATCGCGCCCGCGCCGCGCCAGCGCGCCGCCGGTATGGCGCGCCATCTCGACGTAGGCCGCGGCGCGCGGCGTATCCGGGGCACTGACCACCGTGGGCGCACCGCCATCGGCCTCTTCGCGCACGCGGGAGTCCAGGGGCAGTTCGCCGAGCAGCTGCACGCCGAACTCGGCGGCCATCCGTGCTCCGCCTCCGGCCCCGAAGATGTGTTCCTCGTGGCCGCACTTCGGGCACACGTGCAGGCTCATGTTCTCCACGATGCCGAGCACCGGAATGGCGACCTTCTCGAACATCGCGAGTCCCTTGCGGGCGTCAGCCAGTGCAATATCCTGCGGCGTTGTGACGATCACCGCCCCGGAGACCGGCACGCGCTGGGCGAGCGTGAGCTGGATGTCACCCGTACCGGGTGGCATGTCGACGACCAGGTAGTCGAGTTCACCCCAGGACGTGTCGGACAGCAACTGGGTCAGCGCCTGGGTCACCATCGGGCCGCGCCAGACGACCGCCTGCGCCGGATCGACCAGAAAGCCGATGGACATCGCCTTGATGCCATGCGCCTCCAGCGGCACCAGATGCTTGCCGTCCGGTGCCGTGGGCCGCTGCCCACTCAGGCCCAGCATCAGCGGTTGGCTGGGTCCATAAATGTCCGCGTCCAGGATGCCGACGCGGGCGCCTGCAACGGCCCAGGCCAGTGCCAGATTGACGGCGACCGTGGACTTTCCGACGCCGCCCTTGCCGCTGGCCACGGCGATGATGTTGCCCACACCTGGAATCGGTTTCAGCGGCCGCTGCACGCTGTGTGCAGCGATTCCACTGCGCAGTTCCACTTTAAGCTCAAAGCGCTTCAGCCCCGCGTCGGCCAGATGCGCGGCCAGCGCGGAGCGGAACTGCGCCTCATAGCCGCCAACCGGGAAGCCCAGTTCAACCTCGGCGATAATCTCCCGGCCGCTGAGCCGCACCTCGCGCAAGGCACCGGCCTCCTGGAGAGTCTGGCGCAGATACGGTTCAGGAAACTGCTCCAGCGCTGAGCGGACCTGTTGTACTGTTTCTGCCATGTGCGCGTCGGTTCGGGGCCAGTCGGGGGGCGGGGATTCTAGCCTGACGCGCCGCTTGACGCAGAACAGACATAGGTCACAGGCCGCCGACCCTACCATGGCATAATGTTCAATCCATGAGTTTTCTTGCGAACTTTAGGGCGGACCGACTGATAGGCCAGATCAAGGCGTCCACGAACATACTGGGAACTGAGTCTCAGAAGGCCATCGCCAGCCTCAAGGCCCTGGGCCCCTCGGCGATCGAACCGACGCTCGCCGCCCTGCCGGACGCCGACAAGCATGCCACCGTGGCCTTCGTCGACGTCCTCGCGGCGCTGGCCAACGTGAAGAGCTTTCCGACCTTCGTCAACGCCCTCGTCGAGGGCAGTCCCCGAGTCATCGCGGGCGTGGCCTGGGCCCTGACCAGCAGCCGTGGCTATCCACCCCACCTGCTGCTCGACGCGCTCGCCAAGCCGGGCATCTCCAAGTCAGCCGTCCTCGAGGTCATCAACGCGCAGCGCGCGCGCTTCAGCATCCGGGAGCTCCTGACGGCTGCCTATGCGCAGGACTCGAACGAGAAGACCGCCCTGTTTCGCATCATCGGGGAAGTCGTCGATGCCGCCGGGGTGCCCGAGCTGCTCGGCCGGCTGCAGGGCAAGGACACGATGGCGCGCCTCCTGATCCTGAACATCCTCGGCAAGTTCAACCGTCCCGATGTGCGCATCGCACTACAGACGCAGTTGGGGGACGGCAACAAGCTGATCCGCGCGGCCGCACTCGGAGGCCTGGCGAAGATGGATGGCCCGATCGAGGTCGAGCGCATCTGCGCCCTGCTCCTGGATCCGGAACTCGAGGTGCAGAACCGCGCCGTCGAGGTGCTGATCAAGGCCCGCGACCCGCAGACGATCCGCTACCTGGTGCCCGTCCTCAAGGACGAGAACGAGTACTCCCGCCGCGCCGCGGTCGAAGTGCTGAACGAAGTAGGCGACGCCAATTCAGTGAAGTTCCTGCTGGCGGCGATCAAGGACGCGGACTGGTGGGTACGCTCACGCGCCGGCGACGCGCTGGGCAAGATTGGCGGGCCCAAGGTGATCGATGCGGTGCTGATGCTGGCCCGCGACAAGGACGAGGACATCCGGCGCGCCGCCATCGAGATTCTCAACCAGACCAAGGACGAGCGGGCCATCAAGCAGCTGATCAGCGCCACGCGCGACGCCGACTGGTGGGTCAGCGAGCGCGCCGTCGACGCCCTGGCGGAGATCGGCAGCGTGCAGGCGCTGCCGCGCCTGCAGGAGATGCTGCAGACCGCGCCGGCCAAGGCCCTGCCGGTGGTGGTACGGGCCATCGGCAGGGTCGGCAACGCCGCCAGCATCGGCCTGATCACGCCGCTCCTGAACCGCAGCGAGAAGGATATCCGTGTCGAGGCGATCAGTGCGCTCGGCAGGCTGGCGACCGAGGAGCAGGCAGACCAGATCAGCGCCCAGCTGCAGAACCACGTGGGAAATGCCGACAATACCGTGGCGGTCGCAGCGCAGCGCGCGCTGACCGAGATCGAGGTGCGGTTTTCCTCAGGGGTCCAGGCCCCGCCGGCCACCGACACGCGCGCGGCCCAGCTTGGCAGCCACCCGTCCCGGCCGCAGGCCAGCCGGCCGGCGGTGGGCACGGCCCGCACGCTGCTGCTGTCGGAAAAGGACGTGGCGCAGACGCTGCAGCAGGCCGCCGCGTCCACCAAGGAGCGGCTGGACATCAATACCCTGCAGTCCGGCGACATGATCGAGGGGCGCTACAAATTCATCGACAAGATCGGCAAGGGCGCCTTCGGCACCGTGCTGCTGATGGAAGACACGGTGGTCGACGAGCGGCTGATCCTCAAGTTCCTTAATCCGAACGTCGCCGAGGACGAAGAGGTCATGAAGCGCTTCGTCCACGAGCTGCGCTACTCCCGCAAGATCACGCACCAGAACGTGATCCGCATCTACGACTTCCTGTTCATCCAGGGCAATTACGCCATTTCGATGGAGTACTTCCCCTCCCACACGCTGGGAGCCGAAATCGTCAACGAGAAGCCGGTGGCGCTCAAGCGCGCGGTGCAGTTCGGCATCGACATGTGCACTGGCATGATCGTGGCGCACAAGGTGGGCATCGTGCACCGCGATCTCAAGCCTGCGAACGTGCTGATCAACGACGACGGCCTGCTCAAGATCGTCGACTTTGGCGTCGCCGCAGCGCAGCGCGAGGGTGATACGCAGCTCACCAAGACCGGCTATGTGATTGGTTCGCCCAAATACATGGCACCGGAACAGATCCTCGGCAAGAAAGTCGACGAGCGCGCCGATATCTACGCCATCGGTGTGATGCTCTATGAGATGCTGACCGGCGTACCGCCCTACGCACGCGGCGATCACATGTCGGTGATGTACCAGCACGTGCAGGGCCGGGCCAGACTCCCCGCCGAAATCAATCCGGCGCTGCCACCGCCATTGGCCGAACTGATCATGAAGGCCATGGCGGTGGACAAGACCAAGCGTTTCCAGAACATGGAAGAATTGCGTACCGCCTTGCAGCGCTTTCTCTAGTAGTATCGGGCCACCGTGGCACGCATCGATGCCTTTCTGAAACTAGGCACCCAGCAGGGCTGCTCCGACATTCATCTGGCGGTCGGCGTTCCGCCCATGCTGCGCATGCACGGGGATCTCGTGCCGATCAAGTTCCGCGAGTTGCGCGACACCGAGCTCGAAAGCTACATCACCGAGATTCTCACCGAGAACCAGAGCGAGCACCTGCTGCGGGGCCACGACCTGGATTTCTCCTATGTGTCCACCGAGCGGGGCCGCTTTCGCGTCAACGTGTTTCGCAAGGACACCGGCATCGGCGCGACCTTCCGGGCGATTCCCGCGGACGTGCCGACGCTCGAATCGCTGCGCCTGCCGCCGGTGGTGCAGAAGCTCTGCGACTACCACCAGGGCATGATCCTGGTGACCGGTTCGACCGGCACCGGCAAGTCGACCACGCTGGCGGCGATGATCGACCTGCTCAATCGTACCCGCAAGCTGAACATCATCAGCCTGGAGGATCCGATCGAGTTCGTGCACCAGAGCAAGCAGAGCCAGGTCATCCAGCGCGAGCTGGGCACCCACATCCCGAGCTTCGCCGAGGGCGTGCGCGCCGCGATGCGCGAGGACCCCGACGTGATCCTGGTCGGCGAGCTGCGCGACGCCGACACCATCCGCATGGCGATGACCGCGGCCGAGACCGGCCACCTGGTGCTGGGCACCCTGCACACCACCAGTGCCGTCAAGACCATCGACCGGATGATCGACGCGCTGCCCGCGGAGGAGCGCGAGCAGACCAAGAGCTTCCTCTCGCAGAGCCTGCTGGCGGTGATCACGCAGATGCTCGTCAAGAGCCACGACGGGCGCAGCCGGCGCGCCATCTGCGAGATCATGGTGATGACCAAGGCCATCGCCAAGCTGATCACCAGCGACCAGTCGCACCAGATCCCGACGCAGCTGCAGACCGGCAAGGAATTCGGCATGCAGATGTTCGACCAGGCCCTGCTGGCCGCAGTACAGGCGCGCGAGATCGACCCGGACGAGGCCTTCAGTTACGCCACCGAGAAGCGCCTGCTGCAGAAATTCGTCACGGACACCGCGATGCTGCCGAAGCTCGACGTGCCGCCGGTCTCCGGGGCGGGCTGAACGCAGGCCGTGGCACAGATCGACGCATTGCTGGAGGAGATCCTCAAGCGCAAGGGCTCCGACCTACACCTGATTGCCGGCGACCCGCCGCGCATCCGGCGATACGGCGACCTGGCACCGCTCAGTCCGGAACCTCTGACGCCCGACTTCGTCAAGCAGGCCCTGTATGAAATCATGCCGCGCAAGTCGGTCGAGCGCTTCGAGGCCCACGACGGTGCGGATTTCGCCTATTCACTGGCTGGCCACGGGCGCTTTCGCGTCAACGTGCTGCGCCAGCTCGCCGGCATGGGGGCCGTCTTCCGCGCAATCCCGTCCAGCGCGCTGACGCTGGAGGCACTGAAGATGCCCCCGGCCGTGCACCAGCTGTGCCGCGCCAGCAACGGCCTGATCCTGGTGACCGGCAAGACCGGTTCGGGCAAATCCACGTCGCTGGCAGCCATGATCGATGACATCAACAAGCGCATCAAAGGACACATCGTCACGGTCGAGGATCCGATTGAGTTCGTGCACCCGCGCCATAACTGCCTGATCAGCCAGCGTGAAATCGGCGCGCACACCCCGTCGTTTTCCTCCGCCCTGCTCTCGGCCCTGCGCGAAGACCCGGACGTCATCCTGGTGGGCGAGCTGCGCGACCTGGAAACCATGAGTACGGCGATCACGGCGGCGGAGATGGGCATCCTGGTGATGGCGACACTGCACACCAATGGTGCAGCACCCACGGTCGATCGCATGGTCAACGCCTTTCCCTCGGACAAGCAGTCCCATGTGCGCACCATGCTGTCCACCTCACTGCGGGGCGTGGTCTCCCAGCAGCTGCTGCAGCGTGCCGACGGCCAGGGCCGGGTCGCCGCACTCGAGATCCTGATCAACACGCCGGCCTCAGCCAATCTGATCCGCCAGGGCAAGCTCGACCAGATCGAGACCGTCATGCAATCCGGGGGCGCGCTCGGCATGCGCACCATGGACATGGCGATCCAGCAGCTGCTCGAACAGGGGCTGGTGAGCGGCGCCGAGGCCTACAAGAAGGGCATCAACAAGGCCAAATTCGAAGCGCTCAAGGATGCCCGCTGAGATGAGCCGACGGATCCTGGTGACGCATGCGTTGCCATACGCCAACGGGTCGCTGCACCTCGGCCACAGCATCGAGGCGATCCAGACTGACATCTGGGTGCGCTTCCAGCGTTTGCGGGGCCACGACTGCCTGTTCGTCTGCGCCGAGGACTGCCACGGCACGCCGGTCATGATCCGCGCCCGGCAGCAGGGCGAGAGTGCCGAGCAGCTGATCGCGGCGATGATCGCCGAGCACCGGCGCGACTACCGCGACCTGCTCGTCATGCACGACCAGTTCCATTCGACGCATAGCGAGGAGAGCCGGCACTTCAGCGACCTGCTGTACACGCGGCTGCGCGATGCCGGTCACATCGCACGCCGCACGGTGCGGCAAGCCTACGACGAGCAGGCGCAGATGTTCCTGCCCGACCGCTATGTGCGCGGCACCTGCCCGCGCTGCCACAGCGCGGAACAGTACGGCGACAGCTGCGAGGTCTGCGGGTCCACCTACACTCCGGCCGAGCTCATCGACCCTGTCTCCACCTTGAGCGGTAGCACACCGGTGTGGCGGGACTCGGAACACCTGTTCTTCAAGCTCGGCGACTTCGAGGCGATGCTGCGCGAGTGGCTGGCTTCAGGCAACCAGCAGGCCGCGGTGCGCGCCAAGCTCGATGAGTGGTTCACCGCCGGATTGCAGGACTGGGACATCTCGCGCGATGCGCCCTATTTCGGCTTCGAGATCCCGGACGCGCCCGGCAAGTATTTCTACGTGTGGTTCGACGCGCCCATCGGCTACATCGCCAGCTTCGAGGCGCTGCGGGCCGCGCGCGGACTGGATTTTGACCGCTACTGGAAGTCCGAGACCGACAGCGAGCTGTACCACTTTATCGGCAAGGACATCAGCTATTTTCACAACCTGTTCTGGCCGGCGGTGTTGCATGGCGCAGGTCTGCGCCGCCCGACCGGAGTGTGCGTGCACGGCTTCCTGACCATCAACGGCCAGAAGATGTCGAAATCGCGCGGCACCTATATCACCGCACGGGGCTATCTCGAGTTGCTGCCCGCCGAACCGCTCCGTTACTACTTTGCCGCGAAGCTCACGGCCGGCGTCGAGGATATCGACTTCAGCCTCGATGATTTCCTGGCGCGGACCAATTCCGACCTGGTCGGGAAATTCGTCAATATCGCCAGCCGTTGCGCCGGCTTCATCGAGCGCGGCGGCGGCAACCTGGCGGAGTCGTTGCCCGACCCGCTCCTGTATGGCGAGTTCGTGGCCGCGGGCGAACGCATCGCCGCGCTCTACGAGCAGCGCGAATATGCGACCGCGATCCGCGAAATCATGGGTCTGGCCGATCGCGCCAATCAGTACGTGGATCGCCACAAGCCCTGGGCCCTCGCCAAGGATCCGGCACAGGCCGAAAAGGTCAGGGCCATCGCGACGCAGGGCGTCAACCTGTTTCGCGCACTGATGATCTACCTGACACCGGTGCTGCCGTACATGAGCGCAGCGGCGGCGCAGTTCCTCGGCGCGCCGATCCGCCGCTGGGACGAGGTGGCCACGCCACTGCTGGGCCAGCGCCTGAGTCCCTATCAGCCGCTCGCCACGCGCCTCGATCCGGCCCTGGTGGCGCGGCTGGTGGACACGCCGGCGCCGGCGGCACCGCAAGGCGCCGCGTCGGGGTCTGCCAGCACGATCAGTATCGAGGAGTTCGGCAAGCTTGACCTGCGCGTCGCGCGCGTCGCCGGGGCCGAGCGCGTCGAGGGTTCCGACAAGCTGCTGCGACTGACGCTCGATCTCGGTGCCGAACCGCGCCAGGTCTTCTCCGGCATCCGGGCCAGCTACGAGCCTGAACAGCTTGTCGGGCGGCTCGTGATCGTGGTGGCGAACCTCGCCCCCCGAAAAATGCGCTTCGGAATCTCGGCGGGCATGGTGCTGTGCGCGAGCGGCGAGGCGGGCGGTCTTTTTCTGCTTGCGCCCGACAGCGGCGCGCAACCAGGCATGAAGGTCAGCTAGTAGCGCCTGCCCCGGCGGCCGCGCGCGCGCCAGTACAGGATCAGCACGTAGCCGGCGGCCATGCCGCCCAGATGCGCAAAATGCGCCACCCCGGGGTCCCGGCCGGAGACGCCATAGAAGAGCTCCATGACTCCGTAAAACGTGACGAACAGCCAGGCCGGCATCGGTATCGGCGGGAAAATCAGCATCAGCGTGCGCCGCGGAAAACTCATGCCGTAGCACAGCAGCACGCCGAATATCGCGCCTGAGGCACCGAGCGCCGGCTCGGCGCTCGGCTGGATGGTGGCGCCGACCACCAGCTGCGCGAGGCCAGCACCGATGAGGCAGACCAGATAGAAGATGCGAAATCGCGCGCTGCCCAGGACCTGCTCGACATCCGGCCCCAGCATGTAGAGCGCAAACATATTGAAGAACACGTGCAGGAATCCCTGGTGCAGGAATCCATAGCTCACGAGCTGCCAGGGCTCGAAGGGCGGCCCACCATAGAAAAGCGCCGAGTGCCAGGGCCACAGCTCGAGCGGCGCGAACAGGTGTTCGCCAAAGAAAGTCTGTGCCGCGAACATGGCCAGGTTGGCGATCAGCAGGGTCCGAACGGTGGGCGTCAGGCGCTCAAACATCGCAATTCAGCTGTTTCTATTAACATGGGTGGCGCATTGTGCCATCACCAACGAGGGATCATGGGTCGAGTTGAGGCCACAGACATCGACGCCCTGCTGCCGCAGACGCAATGCGCGCGCTGCGGCTACGCCGGCTGCCTGCCCTACGCGCAGGCCATCGCCGCCGGGGCAGCGCCGATTAATCAGTGCCCGCCGGGCGGCGCCGCCGTCATCGGCCGGCTGGCCGCACTGCTCAAGTGCGAGGCGCTCCCGCTGAATCCGCGGCACGGGGTCGAGGCGCCCGCGCGGCTCGCGTGGATCGATCCGGAGGCCTGCATCGGCTGCGCGCGCTGCCTGCCGCCCTGCCCCGTCGATGCCATCCTGGGCGCGGGGCGCCAGCTGCACACGGTCATCGCCTCCTGGTGCACGGGATGCGAGCTGTGCCTGCCGTCCTGTCCAGTCGACTGCATCCACATGCGCGACTGGCCGCAGGCCGAGGCACAACCCTCGCCGGCGGAGAATCGTGCACGTTACGGGGCTCACCAGGCGCGCCAGGCCGCCGCGCGGAGCGCGCGCGATCTGGAGCTGGCGCTGCTCAAGCAGGGCCCCTCGTTCTCCGATAGTGCGGAACCGTGACACCGGCGGCGTGCCACCACTTCTACGCCGCGCTGCGCGCCGCCAATCCGCAGCCGCGCACCGAACTGCGCTATGACGGCCCATTTCAACTGCTGGTCGCCGTGATCCTGTCGGCGCAGGCCACCGATCGGAGCGTCAATGCGGCCACGGCGAGCCTGTTTGAGCGGGCCCCGACTCCGGCGGCGCTGCTGCGCCTGGGCCTGGCCGGCCTGAAGCGCCAGATCCGCACCATCGGCCTGTACAACACCAAGGCGGCACACCTGATCGCCACCTCGAAGCTGCTGCTCGAGCGCCATGGCGGGGAGGTGCCTGCAAATCGCGCCGCGCTCGAGGCACTGCCGGGCGTCGGGCGCAAAACGGCCAACGTGGTACTCAATGCGGCCTTCGGGGAGCCCACGATCGCCGTCGACACGCACATCTTCCGGGTTGCCAACCGGACCGGATTGGCCCCCGGACGCACGCCGCGCGCCGTGGAGGACCGCCTGCTGAAGCTCACGCCCCCGGAGTTCCGGCAGCACGCTCATCACTGGCTGATCCTGCTGGGCCGCTACGTGTGCAAGGCGCGCCGGCCCGATTGCCCGCAGTGCCCGGTCAGGCGCTGGTGCGAGTACCCTGACAAGCGCCGCAGCTGAACGCCTGTGTCAGTAGGGCCTGCCGTCCCTGTGCCGGAAGATCGCTCCACCCTCCGAGTGCGGGTAACGGGAACCTGATACGACCGGCAGATCAGCGACCGCGAGATTCTTCATCAGGACCTCCGCCGTGGCCAAGCGGGCTGCCGCGCGCCACCCTCAATGACCAGGACGTTTCTTCGGCAGGTAAAGATCGGTCAGCGTTCCGGCAAACGCCTCGGCCGCCATCGCCACCGTCTCCGACAGGGTGGGGTGCGGGTGGACCGTGAGACCGACGTCGTGCGCATCGGCACCCATTTCGATGGCGAGCGCCACTTCGGAAATCAGCTCGCCGGCATTCGTACCCACGATGCCTCCGCCCACGATTCGCTGCGTCGCCGGATCGAACAGCAGCTTGGTGAAGCCTTCATCGCGACCCAGCGAGAGCGAGCGGCCGCTGGCGGCCCAGGGAAATACCGTCTTCTCCACGACGCTCCCCTGTGCCTTGGCCGTGGTCTCGGTGACCCCTGCCCAGGCAATCTCCGGATCCGTGTAGGCGACCGAGGGAATGACGCGGGCGTCAAAATGGCTCTTCTGCCCAGCGGCGACCTCCGCGGCCACTTTGCCCTCGTGCGTGGCCTTGTGCGCCAGCATGGGTTGGCCCACCACATCGCCGATCGCAAAGATGTGCGCCACATTGGTGCGCTGCTGCCGGTCCACCGCGATGAACCCTCGCCCGTCCACCTGCACCCCCGCCGCTTCAGCTCCGAGCAGGCGGCCATTGGGTACACGGCCCACCGCGACCAGCACGCGATCGAAGCGTTGCACGGTCGCGCCGCCGGGCCCCTCGAAGCTCACCTGCAGGCCGTCGGCCTGCGCGGCGACCGCCGTCACTTTTGTTCCGAGCAGGATCTGCTCGTAGCGTGCCCGCAGGCGCTTCTCCAGTGGCCTCACCAGATCAAGATCACACCCCGGCATGAGTTGTGCCGTCAGCTCGACCACGCTGAGTTTCGCGCCCAGCGCTTCATAGACCGTCGCCATTTCCAGGCCGATGATGCCACCGCCGATGACCAGCAGCCTTCCCGGACTGTCCGGCAGCTCGAGTGCGCCGGTGGAATCCATCACGCGTTCATCGCGCGGCATGAATGGCAGGGCAATCGGCTCGGAGCCAGCCGCGATCACGCACTGCGCGAAGCGGATGCGCTGGCGCTGGCGCTGGCCCTGATCTTCGATTTCCATCACGTGCGGGCTGAGGAAGCGGCCGGTTCCCCGCGCGATCTCCACCTTGCGCTGCTTGGCAAGACCGGTGAGCCCGCCGGTCAGTTTGCCGACGACCTTGCCTTTCCAGGCCCGCAGTTTCCCGAAATCAACGCGCGGTGCGCCAAACTCGACCCCGTGCGCGCTCATTTCCCGCGCCTCCTCGATCACCCTGGCGGCATGCAGCAGCGCCTTCGAGGGGATGCAGCCCACGTTCAGGCATACACCACCGAGGGTTGGCCAGCGCTCCACCAGGATCACCTGCAAGCCCAGGTCCGCCGCGCGGAAAGCGGCCGTGTAGCCGCCGGGGCCCGCGCCCAGCACCAGCAACTGCACTTCGCGGTCCGCCCCGGGGTCGGCCTGCGCGGCAGCCATTGGCGCTGGCGCGGCCACGGGCGCCGCCACCGGCACCGGCACCGGGCTGGCGATGGGTGCCGCCGCGGCCTTTGCGAGCGTCTCGACACGCACCAGCTTCGTTCCCTGCGAAATCTTGTCGCCGCGGGCCACCAGCACTTCGACGACGCGGCCCGCCGCCGTTGCCGGCACATCCATGGTCGCCTTGTCGGTCTCGAGCGTGACCAGCGGCGTTTCCAGCGCAATCTGGTCGCCCGGCTTCACCAGCACATCGATGACGAGGACGTCCGTGAAATTGCCGATGTCCGGGCAGGCGATTTCTTCCAGGCTCACGGCACGGCCTCGAGCAGCCCGGGCACGTCGGCCAGAGTGGCCGCAAGCGCCGCGCTGAAGCGCGCGCCGTCCGCCCCGTCGATCACGCGGTGGTCATAGGACAGCGACAGCGGCAGCATCAGGCGTGCCACGAATTCGCCGCCGCGGTACACGGGTTTCATCGACGATCGGGAGACACCCAGTATGGCGAGTTCCGGGGCATTGATGATCGGGGTGAAGGCGGTGCCGCCGATACCACCGAGGCTGGATACCGTGAAGCATCCGCCCTGCATCTCCGCGCCACTGAGTTTCCCCGCCCGCGCTTTCTCGGAGAGCGCACCGAGTGCGCGCGCGAGTTCATAGACATCCTTTTTGTCCGCATCGCGAATCACCGGCACCATCAGGCCATTGGGCGTGTCGGCCGCAAAGCCGAGGTGCAGGTACTTCTTGTAGATCAGGTTCTCGCCCGTCGCATCCAGCGAGGCGTTGAACTGGGGAAATTGCTGCAGCGTGCGCACCACCGCGCGCAACACGAACGACAGGGGCGTGAGCTTGACGCCCTGCGCGGTCGCGCGCTCCTTGAGCTTGACGCGCGCGGCTTCCATGTCCGTGATGTCCGCCTCGTCGAACTGCGTGACGTGCGGGAGATTGACCCAGCTGGCGTGCAGGCGCGGACCGGAGATTCGCTTGATGCGCCCGAGGGGCTTGATCTCAATGGCCCCGAACTGCGCAAAGTCCGGCAGCGGGATGCGCGGCAAGCCGCTGCCCGCCACCGCGCTCGCGCCGCCGCCTGCGGCAGTGCCGGCGCCGGCGCCCAGCAGGGCCTTTACATAGGCCTTGACGTCCGCCTCGAGAATGCGGCCTTTCTGTCCCGTGCCGCGCACCCGCGACAGATCGACGCCCAGTTCGCGTGCGAAGCGGCGCACGCCCGGACTGGCATGCGCTGCGGCAAAGCCGCTTTCGTTCACCGGCCCCGGGCTCACGGACACAGCGATCGGCGCCACTGCCGCGCGTGGAGCGGCCGTGGCGGCAGGCGCCGCAGGCACCGCGGCCGTCGCCTGCGGGGCGGCCGTCGCTGCTACCGCTCCCGCGAGCGCCGCCTCGGCCACCGTCAGCACCGCGAATGGGGTACCCGTGGATACGAGCCCGCCCTTCTGCACCAGCAAGCGCTCGATCACGCCGGCGACCGGGGACGGCACATCCATCGTGGCCTTTTCGGTCTCGAGGGTCAGCAGCGAGGTGTCGAGCTCGACGCGATCGCCCGCCTTGACGAGCACATCGATAATCGCGACGTCCTTGAAGCCGCCCAGATCCGGCACCTGAATTTCACGCGAGGCCAAGTGGCGACTCCTGCGAAGCGCTCAACTGGTGAATGGATTTGGCTTAGCCACGTCGATGCCAAGCTGCTGCACGGCGTCGATCACCGTGCGGCGATCTATCTGGTCCACGTCCGCCAGCGACTTGAGTGCGGCGAGGGCGATGAAATTGCGGTCGACCTCGAAATGCCGCCGGAGCGGTGCGCGCGCATCGGAGCGGCCGAAGCCGTCCGTGCCGAGCGTGACGTAGGCTCCCGGGAGCCATTGACGGATCTGGTCCGGTACGGTGCGCATATAGTCGGTCGCCGCCACGATCGGCGATTGCTCCGATGCCAGCAGCGATTGCACGTAAGGGACGCGCCGCGGTTCCGCCGGATGCAGCAGGTTCCAGCGCTCGCACTCCAGTGCCTCACGACGCAATTCGCTGAAGCTGGTGATCGAGTAGACATCGGCCGGGATCTTGAACCTGGTTTCAAGTAATTCTGCCGCCGCGATGACTTCCCTCAGGATGGTCCCGCTCCCCAGCAGCGCGCTGCGCACCTTGCCCTTGCCGCCGCTGCGCAACCGGTAACCGCCGCGCACGATGCCGGCCTCCACGCCCTGCGGCAGCGCCGGCTGGGCATAGTTTTCGTTCATCACCGAGATGTAATAGAAGACGCCCTCGCCATCGACGTACATGCGCCTCAGGCCGTCCTGGATGATGACCGCCAGTTCGTAGGCATAAGTCGGATCGTAGGCACGGCAGTTAGGCACGGTGGTGGCCAGCAAGTGGCTGTGGCCGTCCTGGTGCTGCAGTCCTTCGCCGGCGAGCGTGGTGCGGCCCGCAGTGGCGCCGAGCAGAAACCCGCGGGCGCGCATGTCGCCGGCCGCCCAGATGAAATCCCCGACGCGCTGGAAGCCGAACATCGAGTAGTAGATGTAGAAAGGCACCATCGGCACGCCGAGATTCGCGTAGGAGGTCGCCGCAGCGATCCACGAGCAGACCGAACCGGCCTCGTTGATGCCCTCCTCGAGCATCTGGCCCTGCTTGTCCTCGCGGTAGGACATCAGCTGGTCGGCGTCCTGCGGCGTATAGAGCTGGCCCATGGAGGAATAGATGCCGATCTGGCGAAATAATCCCTCCATGCCGAAGGTGCGCGCCTCGTCAGGGACGATGGGCACCACATGCCGGCCGATGTTCTTGTCCTTGAGCAGCACCCCCAGGATGCGCACGAAGGCCATGGTGGTGGAGATCTCGCGCTCCGCGGTCCCATCGAGGATCGACTGGAACGCCGCCAGTTCGGGAATCGCCAGCCGCTCCGTGCTCGGGAGGCGCCGCGGCAGGTAGCCGCCCAGCTCCTTGCGCCGCTCGTGCAGGTAGCGCATCTCCTCGCTATCGGCCGCCGGCTTGCGGAACGGGAGTTTCGCGATATCGTCATCGGACACCGGAATGTTAAAGCGGTCACGCAGTTCGCGCAGCGAGACATCGTCGAGTTTCTTCTGCTGGTGCGCGACCATCTGGCCTTCGGCGGCTTTGCCCAGCCCAAAGCCCTTGACCGTCTTGGCGAGAATGACCGTGGGCTGCCCGGAGGTCTTCACGGCCGCGCTGTATGCGGCGTACACCTTGCGGGCGTCGTGGCCGCCCCGATTAAGGCGCCAGATGTCCTCGTCGGACATGTTGGCGACCATTTCCTTGAGCAGGGGATTCTTGCCGAAGAAATTCTCGCGTGTGTAGGCGCCGCCCTTGGCCTTGAAGTTCTGGTATTCGCCATCAACGCACTGCTCCATCACCTGGCGCAGCAGTCCCTCGGTGTCGCGTGCCAGCAGCGGATCCCAGCGCGACCCCCAGATCACTTTGATCACGTTCCAACCCGCACCCAGGAACGCCGCTTCCAGCTCCTGGATGATCTTGCCGTTGCCGCGCACCGGCCCGTCCAGCCGCTGCAAATTGCAGTTGACCACGAACACCAGATTGTCGAGCTTCTCGCGCACCGGCATGGTCAGCGCGCCCATCGATTCGGGCTCGTCCATCTCGCCATCGCCGCAGAAAGCCCAGACCTTGCGATCAGAGGGTGGCACCAGACCGCGATGCTCCAGGTAGCGGATGAAGCGCGCCTGGTAAATCGCCATCATTGGCCCCAGGCCCATGGAGACGGTTGGAAACTGCCAGAAGTCCGGCATCAGCCAGGGGTGTGGATAGGAGCTCAGGCCACCACCATCCACTTCCTGGCGGAAATGGCGCAGCTGGTCTTCGCTGAGCCGGCCTTCCAGGTAGGCGCGCGCATAAATGCCGGGTGATGAATGTCCCTGCAGGTACACCAGGTCGCCGGGATGCTGCGCCGAGGGCGCACGCCAGAAATGATTGAAGCCCACCTCATACAGCGTCGCGGACGAGGCGTAGCTGGCGATATGCCCGCCGTACTCCGTGGACTTGCGATTGGCCAGGACGACCATCGCCATGGCGTTCCAGCGAATCCAGGCTTCGATCCGCCGCTCCAGTTCGCGATTGCCCGGGTACTGCGGCTGCTTGCCCACCGCGATCGTGTTGACGTAGGCGGTGTTGGGGCTGTAGGGCAGGTAGGCGCCGGAGCGGCGCGCGTGCTCGACAATCCGGTCGATCAGGAAATGCGCGCGTTCCGGCCCGGCGGCACTGAGGACCGAATCGATCGACTCCAGCCACTCACGGGTTTCGACCGGATCGAGATCTCCCGCTGCACTGTCTTGGCTCATGGCTGGTGAAAATACCTTGTAGGACGCTGTGTTAGGATGCAACCCGGACTCGAGGCCGAGGTAGTTTTTTGCCCCGCCGGCGAGGCCGGATGATCCGCATTATATGCTGGCGGGTCAAGCCAACCCGCCCGCCACGCAGGCACTCTGATCATCATGCAAGAATTGACGATCCGCCGTCCCGACGACTGGCACCTGCACCTGCGCGACGGCGCCGAACTCAAGGCCGTGCTGCCCTTCAGCGCACAGCGATTTGCGCGCGCCATCGTCATGCCGAATCTGAACCCGCCAGTCACCTCGACCGCCGCCGCCCTCGCCTACCGGCAGCGGATCCTCGACGCGCTTCCCGCCGGCGCGCAGTTCAAACCGCTGATGACCCTCTACCTCACCGATGCCACGACGCCGGCGGAGATCGACCGCGCGGCCGGCTCGGGAGCCATCGCCGGCTGCAAGCTCTATCCGGCCGGGGCGACCACGCACTCCGACTTCGGCGTGACGGACATCAGGCGCCTCGATGCCACCCTCGAGCGCATGAGCGAGCGCAAGCTGCCGCTGCAGGTGCACGGCGAAGTCACCGCCGCCGACGTCGACGTTTTCGATCGCGAGTCCCGTTTCATCGACGAGGTGCTGGCGCCGCTCCGCCAGCGCTGTCCGAAGCTGCGCGTCGTATTCGAACATGTGAGCACACGCGCGGCGGTCGAATACGTATGCGGCAGTGGCCCGGGCATCGCCGCGACGGTGACGCCACAGCACCTGCTGCTCAATCGCAATGCCCTGTTCGAACGCGGCATCCGCCCGCACCTTTATTGCTTGCCGGTGCTCAAGCGCGAGTCGGACCGGCAGGCACTGCTGGCGATCATCGCGCGCGGCGATCCGCGTTTTTTCCTCGGCACGGACAGCGCACCGCACGGCCGCCGCGCCAAGGAAGCGGGCTGCGGCTGCGCCGGAATATTTTCTGCGCACGCGGCCATAGAGCTGTACGCCGGGATCTTCGAGCAGGCCGGCATGCTGGCGCGGCTCGAGGATTTCGCCGCCGGCTTCGGCGCCGACTTCTACAGCCTGCCTCGCAATCAGGGCACCCTCACGCTGCAGCGGCGCGAGTGGGCAGCGCCAGCGAGCTACCCCTTCGGCACGGAGGAGCTGGTGCCGTTCCGTGCCGGCGAGACCATTGCCTGGGCGCTGCATCCGTGAACAATGACGCGGTCAACGGGCGCATGTCACGGCGCTTTCGCGGCTTCCTGCCCGTGGTGGTGGACGTCGAGACGGGTGGATTCAACTGCCAGCGCGATGCCCTGCTGCAGATTGCGGCCGTCATGATCGACCTTGACGACGCGGGCCGCCTGGTGCGCGGCGCAACGCATTCGTATCACGTCAAGCCCTTCGAGGGCGCCAACATCGAGGCCGCTTCGCTCCAGGTGAACAAGATCGATCCCTGGCATCCGCTGCGCCCGGCGCTCGAGGAGCGCGACGTACTGCAGCGCATATTCCGGGAAGTGCGCGCTGGCATGCAAAGCGCGGGCTGCAAGCGCGCGATCCTGGTGGGCCACAACGCCTGGTTCGATCTTTCCTTCCTGAACGCCGCGGTGGCGCGGAGTGGCGTGAAACGCTGCCCCTTCCACCCCTTCTCGAGCTTTGATACGGCGACACTCGCCGGTGCCGCCTTCGGGCAGACGGTGCTCGCCAAGGCGGCGACCATCGCCGGTCTGGGCTGGGACACCGGCTCGGCGCACTCCGCCACCTACGACGCGGAACGCACCGCGGAGCTGTTCTGCACCATCTGCAACGAACTCGCGGGGAGCTTCCAGTGGGCGGAAAACCGCGCGCGCACCCTGGGTTGGCACGAAAGCAGTGCCGCCGCCGCGAACGGCGATGCGGACGTGGTGGACGAGCTCTAGCGGCTCAGGCGGTAGTGGCGGTGGCGCCCAGTGCGCCCGCGGATTCCAGCAGGGTGCGCAACTCGCCGTTCCGGTACATCTCCATGGCGATGTCGCAGCCGCCGACCAGTTCGCCGTTGACGAACAGCTGTGGATAGGTGGGCCAGTTCGAATACTGCTTGAGCGCCTCACGCATCTCCACGTCGTCAAAAATATTGACGGTGTGGAACTTCGCCCCGAGCTTGCGCAGCGCGCCGGAGGTCTGCGCGGAAAACCCGCACTGCGGAAAGTCCGGCGTCCCTTTCATGAACAGCACCACCGGGGAGCTGCCAAGTTCCTTGCGAATCCGTTCGACGACATCCATGGCTATTTCACCTTCAGTAAATTGTTCACGGCCGTGACGCCCGCGACCGTTCGCGCCAGGCGTTCGGCACCGCTCCGTTCGGCGCCCGAGCTGACCAGGCCGCGCAGGGTCACCGTACCGCCCTGCACGCTCACCTCCAGAGCCTCGACGCCGAGTTTGGCATCGGCGGCGATCCGCGAGCGCACTTCGGCAGCCAGCGCGGCATCGGATCCGGCACTGCTGCGGGCCCGCGTGTCCGCGGCGGTGCCACTGGCGGGCGAGCTTCCGATGACCGCCGCCACGCAGCCTGTGAGCAGCGCCAACGCCCCAACCGTCGCAGCAGCGAAGCCCAGGCGGCGCATGCAGACTCCTGTCAGCCAACGTTGAATTATGAGGGGCGGTGCCCTATTCTTCAAACTCGCTGCACAAGTTGCACCCCAATCAGAACAATGACTTAGCGAGGCCTGGATCATGAACCCACTGAATAGCGTGCGTGGCTCGATCATAACCGGTGTGGTCGCCGCTCTAGTCGCTCTAATTTTGATTCACGTATTCATGAATCACGGAGTCGGGAATCTGTCGGGCACTTTCCGGCCCAATGAGCTCGGCCTGGCGCGCTGGCTGCATATTATCTCCGGCGTGACGTGGATCGGCCTGCTGTACTACTTCAACGTTGTGCAGACTCCCGGGCTCGCGGCGGCGGCGGCGGACAAGGGTGGCCCAGGTGGCGCCGGCGTATCGAAATACATCGCACCGCGCGCCCTGTTGTGGTTCCGCTGGGGCGCCGTGGCCACCTGGTTCACGGGCGCCTGGTATCTGGGCCGTGGCGCGAACTTCCTCAACGCCTTTACCTTCGGCCATTTTGGCGAGGATTACTACGGGATGGTGATCGGAATCGGCGCCTGGCTGGGCACGATCATGTTGTTCAACGTCTGGGTCTTCATCTGGCCAAACCAGAAGAAGATCCTTGGCCTCGTCACGGCCACTGACGAGGAAAAGGCGCGCGCCCGGAAGGTGGCGGCTATGGCTTCACGCACCAACTTCGTCCTGTCCATCCCGATGCTGTTGTGCATGGCTTCGGCCACGCACGGCCTGCCGCTCTGACGATCACTGCCACGCCACCGAACCTGGCGGGTGAGCTGCCCGGCGACCTGTCCGAGCAGGTGTCGCGCGCCCTGCGCGAAGACGTCGGCAGCGGCGATGTGACGGCCCGGCTGATCGAGGCCGACGCCGCGGCGCGCGCCCGCGTGCTGTGCCGGGATGGAGCGGTGATCTGCGGCACGGCCTGGTTCGACGAGACCTTCAGGCAGCTCGACCCGGCCGTGCAGGTGCGTTGGCTGCGGCGCGACGGAGACGCCGTGGAACCGGGCACGCTGCTGTGCGAGCTCGCGGGCCCGGCCCGCGCGCTGCTGACGGGTGAGCGCACGGCGCTGAATTTCCTGCAGCTGCTCTCCGGGACGGCCACCCTCACTGCGCGCTACGTGGCGGCCGTGTCCGGGACCGGCTGCCACATACTCGATACCCGCAAGACTCTGCCCGGATTGCGTACGGCGCAGAAATTTGCGGTGCGCTGCGGTGGCGGACAGAACCACCGCTTCGGCCTTTACGATCGCGTGCTGGTCAAGGAAAACCACATCGCCGCCGCCGGGTCCATCGAAGCGGCCGTGGGCAACGCGCGCCGGCTGTCGCCCGGTCTGCTCGTGGAAGTCGAGGCTGAGGATCTGGCGGAAGTGGCGCAGGCGCTGGCGGCCCGCTGCGACATCATCCTGGTCGACAATTTTCCGCTCGCCAACCTGCGCGAGGCCGTCAAGCTCAACCGCGCCGCTGCGCACCCGGCCAAAGTGGAGGCTTCTGGTGGCGTGACCCTCGACAGGGTGGCCGCCATCGCCGCCACGGGCGTGGATTTCATCTCAATCGGCGGCCTCACGAAGCACGTGCAGGCCGTCGATCTTTCGATGCGGCTGGTCTAGCCGACGGCTATTTCTTTCGCGCCGGGCGGCGGCGGCGAGCCGGTTTCCTGGCCTTGGCCTTCGGCTTCGGCCTCGACCGGGACTTGGCCTTCGCCTTGGGTCTGGACTTGGCTTTAGGCTTCGCCTTTGGCCTTGCCTTGGCCTTGGCCTTGGCCTTGGGCTTCGCCTTCGGCTTTGCCTTCGCCTTGGCCTTGGGTTTCGGCTTTGGCATCGCGGTGGGCTTGGTTGCAGCCGGTTTGGCGGCCATGGCCGGCATTGAGTGGACGGCGAACATCACGCCCTGCGGGTCGAGCAGCTGGACGATGCGGCCGCCTCCGGGCACGTCCATCGGTCCGTTGCACAGCTTGCCGCCGGCCGCGACCGCCGCAGTCGCGGCCTGATCGGCGCTGGCGTGGTGCATGTACGGCAGCCACCCCGGTGACATGGGACTGCTGGCCTGGATCGTATAGATCCCGCCAATATCGGGTCCGCCCAGGCCAAAGGTCTGGTACATCATGCCGCCACCCATATCCATGGGAGGTTTGGCGGTCCAGCCGAACAGCTGGCGGTAAAACCCGAACGCGGAATCGCGCTCACGCGTCGCCAGCTCATTCCAGTCAAAGGCCGCGGCGTTCGCCCCGCCCGGCTCCCTGGCCGGCCGGTACACGCCAAAGCGCGCGCCCTGCGGATCGATCAGCACCGCTGCACGCCCGACGGTCGCAATGTCTTCGGCCGGCTTGAGGATCCAGGCGCCCAGCCCCAGGGCCTTCGCGACCGTGCCATCGACATCGCCGCTGCCGATGTATCCCAGCCACTGGGCCTTGGCGCCCATGGCGCGTGCTTCATCCGACAGGCGCATCGCTCCTGCGAGCGGCACACCGTCGCCGCCGGAGAATACGGTATAGGGCGACCCCGGACTCATGGGATTCGCGCGCCATGAAAACAGGCGCGTGTAAAAACCGGTCAGGTTCTGCGGATCGTTGCTGAGCAGTTCATGCCAGATGAACCGCCCGTGATAGCTGGGCTGAGCCATGTCGGTCCCCTTGAAGCTGGTTGGGTGATGCGAAGCCGGCGGCCTCTTCTACCCCCGACAATATCCCAAACTAGGGCCGCCTAACAATCGCAGGATTCACTTCCACCGTAACGTGCACGATTTCCTCGTGCGCCTTCAGCAGCGAACGGAAATACTCGGGGGTCACCTCCGACGCGGCGGTAACGCTGAGCAGGCAGGCGTACCGGCCCTTGCCCACCTTCCACACGTGCAGGTCGTCGAGTTCCGCGTGGAGCGGGGAGTCACTCAAGGTCTGGCGGATCCGCGCTACCACGGGGGCGTCCATGTCGGCATCGAGCAGGCTACGGCTGGTGGAGCGCAGCAGTGCGATGGCCCAGGCCGCGACCACGCCGGACCCAAACAGGCCCACGGCCGCATCCAGCCAGGGCAGGAGCAGGTACTTGGCGCCCGTCAATGCCAGGATCGCCAGCACCGAGGTGGCCGCGTCCGCGGCCACGTGCACATAGGCCGAGCGCAGATTGAGGTCGGTGCCCGCAGGATTGTGCGCACTCTCGTGCTCATGTGCATGGCCAAGGGCATGGCCAAGGGCATGGCCATGGGCATGCGCGTGGGCGTGGTCGGGGTGGGCATGGGAATGGGCGTGGGCGCGACGGTGCTCCGCCCGCGGCGCGGCCCCGGCAAGCATCCAGGCCGAAAGGAGATTGACCACCAGACCCAGCCCGGCGACCCCCAGGGCCTGGTTGTAGGCAATGGCCCCCGGGTGGAGCAGTCGCGTGACGCATTCGTAAACCATGAAGACGGCCACGCCCACTAGAATCAGCGCGCTCGTGTAGCCACCGAGCACCTCGACCTTCCAGGTGCCGAAGGCAAAGCGGTCGTCATGGCGGAGCCGGCGCGCAAAGGCATACGCCGCGACGGACAGGCCCAGGGCGATCACATGCGAGCTCATGTGCCACCCATCCGCGAGCAACGCCATCGAATTGAATTTCCAGCCCGCCACCAGCTCCACCAGCATGGTGGCCGCCGTGAGCAACACGACCCAGCGCGTACGCCGCTCGGCGAGCGGATTCACCTCATCGAACTGGTGGGTGTGGGGCGCTCTGCTGCCCGGCGTGTCGCTGCTCATGCGCGCTTTGTCCCGATCGCTGCGGATCGAACCCGTATACTCCGCGCCACTATAAACCAGCCGGACCGGCCTCCCATGCAGCGAGCGATCCGTAACCATCAATTCGCCTTCCTCCGCGACTTCGCGACCCGTTGGGACGTGCTGGCGCTGATCGTGGCGCTCGGGGTGGTGGCTTTCCTGGCCGAGGCCAGCCGCGGCCTGCTGGCGCCGCTCTCTCAGCTGGACGCCACGCCGCTCTCCCTCGCCCCGGTGCACCTGCCCGTGTATGCCGCACGCACCACGCTGCGCATGTTTGCTGCCATGGTCCTGTCGCTTGCTTTTACTCTCAGTTACGCGACCTGGGCCGCCAAGAGCGCACGGGCCGCCAAGTTCCTCATCCCGCTGCTCGATATCCTGCAGTCAGTGCCGATACTCGGTTTCATTTCCATCACCGTGGTGTTCTTCATGTCGCTGGTACCCGGCCGGGTGCTGGGCGCCGAATTTGCGGCGATTTTCGCGATCTTTACCAGCCAGGCCTGGAACATGGCCTTCAGTTTCTATCAGTCGTTGCGCACCGTTCCGACGGAACTGGAAGAAGCCGCCGCCTCCTTTCACCTCACGCCGTGGATGCGCTTCTGGCAGCTGGAGGTGCCCTTTGGCCTGCCGGCGCTGACCTGGAACATGATGATGTCGATGTCAGGCGGCTGGTTTTTCGTGGTCGCCTCCGAATCGATCAGCGTCGGCCATACTTCCGTCGCCCTGCCCGGCATCGGCTCCTACATTGCCCTGGCGATCCAGCAGCGCAACCTGCACGCCATCGGCTGGGCCATCGCCACGATGGGCCTGGTGATCCTGGTCTACGACCAGCTGCTGTTCCGCCCGTTGATCGGCTGGGTCGATCGCTTTCGCGTCGAGCAGGAACCGGGGATGGAGCCGCCCGCCTCCTGGGCCCTGACGATGATGCGCCGCTCGCGCCTGATCAGCGGCCTGACTGTGCTGTTCTACGGCGCCGTGCGCTGGACCAGCTGGGCGAGCGCCCCGCATGCCGCGCTGCGCCCGCAGGGCGCGCCGGCGCGGCGCGCCCGCTGGCGGGGCTGGGGGCTGATCTGGCCGGCGCTGCTGCTGGCCGTCGTCGCCCTGGCGCTGCGCAAGCTCGCCCAGACGCTCTTCGCCCAGACGCAGCTCGCCGAGCTTCGGACTGTGGGCGTGCTCGGACTCCTGACCATGGCCCGCGTGGTGGTGCTGATCGCTCTGGCGAGCCTGCTGTGGGTGCCGGTCGGTGTGTGGATCGGGATGCGCCCGCGCGTCGCCCAGTGGGTACAGCCGCTGGCCCAGTTTCTCGCGGCCTTTCCCGCCAATCTGCTGTTCCCGCTGGCGGTTTACGCAATCGTCGCCTGGCAGCTGAACCCCGATCTGTGGCTGAGCCCGTTGATGATTCTCGGCACGCAGTGGTACATCCTGTTCAACGTCATCGCCGGCGCGTCCGCGATGCCCTCCGAACTGCGCCGTGCCGCGCAAAATCTGCGTGTGGGTGGCTGGCTGTGGTGGCGGCGCGTGGCACTGCCGGGCGTCATGCCCTACTTCGTGACCGGCGCCATCACCGCCTCCGGTGGCTCCTGGAACGCCGCCATCGTCGCGGAACTCGCGAGCTGGGGCGCCACCAAGGTGCGCGCGCATGGCCTCGGCGCCTATATTGCGGATGCCACGGCGGCCGGGGACTTCCACCACATTGTCCTGGGGATCGCCACGATGTGCCTGTTTGTGGTCGCCATCAACCGCCTGTTCTGGCGCCCGTTGTATTACTACGCGGAACGCCGCTATCGCATGAGTTGAGAATCCTGGAGCCCCCTACATGAATGCCGTGCCACTGCTGCG
Organism: Steroidobacteraceae bacterium; assembly: GCA_035300345.1. Classification (GTDB taxonomy): domain Bacteria; phylum Pseudomonadota; class Gammaproteobacteria; order Steroidobacterales; family Steroidobacteraceae; genus FEN-1191. Next base: position 162,147 of record DATGVM010000045.1, on the reverse strand, counting down.
GGTCGATGCGGTCGCCAAGTCCTTTGAAAAGCCGGACGGCCAGGAACTGCTGGTGCTCGAAGGCGTGAACCTGCAGCTCTTCGAGGGCCAGATCATCGGCCTGCTGGGCCGCTCGGGATCCGGGAAGTCCACGCTGCTGCGCCTGATTGCCGGCCTGGCGACACCCACCCGCGGGCAGTGCAACTATCTGGGCGTGCCCGTGGACGGGCCGGCGGTCGGCATTTCCATGGTATTCCAGAGCTTTGCGTTGTTCCCCTGGCTGACGGTCTACGAAAACGTGGCCTTGGGACTGGAGGCACAGCGCCTGGCGCGCGCGGAGATCCGCCGCCGCACGCTGGCGGCCATCGATCTCATCGGTCTCGACGGCTTCGAGTCCGCCTATCCGCGCGAGCTCTCCGGAGGCATGCGCCAGCGCGTAGGTTTCGCGCGCGCGCTGGTCGTGCACCCCAACATCCTGCTGATGGACGAGCCCTTCTCGGCCCTCGATGTGCTCACCGCGGAAACCCTGCGCACCGATTTCCTGGACCTGTGGTCCGAGGGGCGCATGCCGATCAAGGGGGTGATCCTCGTCACCCATAACATCGAGGAGGCGGTGCTGATGTGCGATCGCGTGCTGGTGTTTGGCAGCAATCCGGGTCGCGTGCTGTCGGCCATCGAAGTGACGCTGCCACAACCGCGCAATCGCCTCGATCCGGCGTTTCGCGAACTGGTGGAGCGGATCTACGTCGAGATGACCGCCCGCATGAGCGGCGTGCGGGCCGGTGTCCGCACCGAATTCTTCCCCGGACAGGGCATCGGCAGCGTTCTGCCGCACATTTCATCCAACGAGCTGTCTGGTCTGCTCGAGGCGGTCGCGGCCGAACCCTTCCGCGGCAAGGCCGACCTGCCCAAGATCGCCACGGACCTGCAGATGGAGATCGACGAGTTATTTCCGGTCGCCGAAACGCTCCAGATGCTGCGCTTTGCCGAACTCGAGGGCGGTGATCTGACGCTCACCGAAGCAGGGGTCGCCTTCGCCAATGCCGCCCTGGATGAGCGCAAGCGCATCTTTGCACGCCAGCTCCTGACCTACGTGCCCCTCGCCGCCCACGTGCGCCGGGTACTCGATGAGCGCGCCTCACATGTCGCCCGCAAGAGCCGCTTCATTGATGAACTCGAGGACTTCATGACCGAAGATGACGCGGAGCAGACGCTGCGCGCGATCATCGGTTGGGGACGCTACGCCGAAGTCTTTGCCTACGAGGATGAGAGCGCCCGCTTCACGCTGGAGAACCCAGCCTGAGGGTCTGCAAATGCCGCCCAGCAAAAAGCCGGGCACTGGGCCCGGCTCTTTGTTCCGCAACCGTTAATCCCGGCGTTACTTCAAATCCAGTTCCTGGCCTGTCCAGGAACCCAGCAGGCGGCGCAGCTTGCCGCGGTCGGCCATGCTCTTGTTGGCCGCATCCACGCTGCCCTCGGTCATCTTGGAAATGGCGTCATTCTTGGCCGTCGACCCATCCTGCGTCGCCCAGTTCTTGTAGGTCACCACCAGGTAAAGATCCGGATCGTTCTCACCGCGCGGCTCGACCGTCACCACCCGGTAGCTGAGGACATCGCCCATTTTCTTGCTGGCTTCCTGTGCCGCCTTCCAGACGGTGTCGAGGTAATTCATGTAGGCGTCGAACTTGCCGGGCTCGGTACGGATCGCCGACACGTTGATGACCGGCCCTTCGGTGTAGGCGTGGTCTTCGGCCAGCGCCGTCATGCTCGAAAGTGCCAAACCTGCAGTCGCCGTACAGGCGATCAAGCGAATAGTCCTGACCATAAGCCACCCCATTGTTGGTTGGTTGATTGTGTTACTGAGGAATAAAAGAAAGACTCGAGCCGGGCGCGCCCTGCGCTCCGCGGGCTTTCCATCGCCGCCGATGCTACGAGCGACACCGCGCGCAGTCAATCACTCGGTAGGGCCTCGGACGCGGCGCGGCCGCGCACCGCTGCCTCGCGCCCCAAAGCCGCTACACAGAGCGCGCAAGTATCACGTGCGTAACACTGGGCGCGGCCACATGGCGGACGCAGCGATACCCGAGCGCCAGCGCATCGAGATTCGCGAACAGGCGTTCGCCGGCACCGAGCAGGACCGGGGCGATGGCCAGGTGCATCTCGTCGATGAGTCCGGCGCACAGGTATTGCTGGATCGTCGCGACCCCACCGCCGAGCCTGACGTCCCGACCCTCAGCCGCCGCGCGCGCGCGCTGCAGCGCGGCGTGAATGCCGTCCGTGACGAAGTGAAAGCTCGTGCCACCGGCCATCGTGATCGAGGCGCGCGGGTGGTGCGTCAGCACGAAGACCGGTACGTGATAGGGCGGATTGTCACCCCACCAGCCCTTCCAGTGCTCGTCGGGCCAGGGCCCGCGAATCGGCCCGAACATGTTGCGGCCGAGGATCCAGGCGCCGACATTGGCAAAGCCGGCCGTGGAGAATTCGTCGTCAATGCCCGTGCTGCCGCCATCGCGGCCGAATATCCTCCGAAAAGTCCGCGTCGCAAATGCCCACTCGTGCAAGGCCAGGCCGCCGACACCCAGCGGGTTCTCGAGGTCCTGTCTGGGCCCTGCGCCGTAGCCGTCCAGCGACAGGGCGAAGCTGTTTACGCGAAGTTTGCTCATCGGTTGGGTGCGACTCGATGGTGGATGATCGCTTGTCGATCGCTGTACAATTAATTTCAGCCGGGCCTGGCGGGCCCATGGTGACGCCAATTTCCGGGCCGGGCAAGCCGTGCAGAAAGACTGCATAAATCAGCATTGAACAGTCCGGACGGGAGTTTGCCCATGCACAAATTTATCCTGACCACCGTGACAGCTCTGGTGCTCGCTGCCTGCGCCGGCCAGCGCGCCGCACATGAGCCATCGGCGTCGCTGCTCACGGAACGCACGCCCGGCATACTGGCCGCGATTGCCGATACGCGCCGTCCCCCGGCAGACACGGCACGCGATGGCGCGCGCCACGCCGCCGAGACGCTCGCGTTTGCCGGCGCGCGGACTGGCGCTCGGGTCGCTGAGATCCTGCCTGGCGGGGGCTACTTCACCCGCCTGCTGGCCATTGCGGTGGGGCCAGCCGGTCGCCTCTACCCCGTGGTCCGGCCCGACGCGACCGTGGCGAGCTGGGAAAAGCCGGTGCTCGAGGTCGCCGCGCAATATCCCAATGTGAGCGTGGTGCGCGCCGAATTCAGCGCCATGAGCTTCCCGGAGCCGCTCGACCTGGTATTCACCGCGCAGAACTATCACGACTTCCACATCACGGACTATCACTTCGGTGACGCGGCGCAGATCAACCAGGCCGCCTTTGCGGCGCTGAAGCCGGGCGGTGCCTACGTGGTCATTGATCATTCGGCCGTCGCCGGGACACCGACCTCGTCCGAGCGCACTTCACTGCATCGCATCGATCAGGCCGCCGTCCGCCGTGAAATCGAAGCGGCCGGCTTTGTGCTCGATGCCGAAAGCAACGTGCTGCGCAATCCCGAAGACCTGCGCACGGCGGGCGTGTTTGATCCTTCGATCCGCGGCCATACCGACCAGTTCATGATGCGATTCCGCAAACCCGCCGCGCACTGAGGACCTCCGCTCTGGCGGTCGGTCGATCCGGGCCGGATTTACAGGTCGATCAGCTCCACCTCTTCGGCGAGAATCGGCTCGCCGAGAAAGCGGCTGCCCACGCGTGCGAATCGCGCCGCCCCGTCCGTGGCCAGAAAGCTCGCGCGCCCCTGCGGCCCCGGCTCGAGCGCGGGCGGCCGCAGCAGGCCACGCCGCTCCAGTTCCAGGCGCACCGTCGCCGCCGTCGTCGCCGCGGAATCGACCAAGTGCAGGCCAGGCCCCACCGCGGCACGTATGACCGGCTCGAGCACCGGAAAATGCGTGCAGGCCAACACCAGCATGTCCGCAGCGGCCGGACCGCTGGCGCGCAGCGGCGCGAGATAGCGTGTGGCCGCAGCACTCGCCACGGCCCCGTCGGTCCAGCCCTCCTCGGCCAGGGCGACGAACAGGGAGCAGGCTACGCCCAGGACCTGTGCATCCGGGCGGATGCGCAGGATCGCGCGCGTATAGGCGCCGCCCTGCACGGTGCTCTCCGTGCCCAGCACCGCGATGCGACCGCTCGGGGAGCCGGCGCACGCCGCCCGCGCTCCGGGCTCGATCACTCCGATGACCGGCAATTCAGCATGGCGCTCCTGCAGCGCGGGCAGTGCCGCGGCCGAAGCGGTGTTGCAGGCGATGACCAGGCACTTGATGTCGCGCCCCACCAGTTCGTCCGCCGCCTGCAGCGCGTAACGCACCACCGTGTGCTCACTCTTGGTGCCATAGGGCAGGCGCGCCGTGTCGCCGAGGTACAGAAAGGTTTCTTCGGGTAGCGCGGCGCGCAACGCGCGCAGCACGGTGAGTCCGCCGACGCCCGAATCGAACACGCCGATCGGCCGTCGGGCGAGCGGCCCGTCGCTCGTCAGCTCCGGTGACACCGAACCCTTCAGGATTCCGGCCGCAGCTGCGGAAACAGCAGCACGTCGCGGATCGAGGCGGAGTCGGTCAGTAGCATCACCAGGCGATCCACGCCGACTCCGAGGCCCGCGGCCGGCGGCATGCCGTACTCGAGCGCCCGGATATAGTCGGCGTCGTAGTGCATCGCCTCGTCGTCGCCGGCTTCGAGCCGCGCCACCTGCGCACGGAAGCGCGCCGCCTGGTCCTCGGAATCGTTGAGCTCGGAGAAGCCATTGGCCAGCTCGCGCCCCGCGATGTACAACTCGAAGCGATCGGTCAGGAAGGGGTCGGCGTCGCTCGCCCGGGACAGCGGGGAGACCTCTGCCGGGTAGGCGCACACGAAGGTTGGATCGAGCAGCGCCTGCTCGACCGTCTTGCCGAAAATCTCGATCTGCAGCTTGCCGGCCCCATCGCCGGGCTTATGGCCCGCGCCGACGCGGTCGCAGACGGCGCGCAGATATGCCAGGTCCCGCAGCCGCGCCCGATCGAGCGAGGGGTCGTGCTCGCAGATCAACTCCTCAATCGTGGCGCGCCGGAACGGCCGGGACAGGTCGTAATCGCGGCCCTGGTAACGCACCACGCGCGTGCCGAGCAGCGCATCGCTCAGGCCCTGCAGCAATCGCTCCACGAGATCCATGAGCTCCCGGTAGTCGCTGTACGCCCAGTACAGCTCCAGCATCGTGAACTCAGGGTTGTGCTGCGTCGACAGTCCCTCATTGCGGAAATTGCGGTTGATCTCGTACACGCGCTCCAGGCCGCCGACGAGGAGCCGCTTCAGATAGAGCTCCGGGGCAATGCGCAGGTACATGGTCTGATCGAGCGCATTGTGGTGCGTGATGAACGGGCGTGCGGCGGCGCCTCCCGGGATGGGTTGCATCATCGGAGTCTCGACCTCGAGGAAATCGAGCGCCTCGAGGGCGTCGCGCAGATAGCGGATGATCGCGCTGCGCGCCCGGAACACCGAGCGGCTGGCCTCGTTCATCACCAGATCCACGTAGCGCTGGCGGTAGCGGGTCTCGGTGTCTGCGAGCCCGTGCCACTTGTCGGGCAGCGGCCGGAGCGATTTGACCAGCAACTTCAATCCGCTGACGCGCACCGTGAGCTCCCCGGTGCGGGTGCGAAACAGCGGGCCCACGGCGCCCACGATGTCGCCCACGTCATAGCCCTTGAACGCCTCGTAGGCTGCCCCCAGTGCCTCCTCCTGCAGGAACAGCTGGATCGCACCACTCCGGTCGGCGAGCTTGGCAAAACTCGCCTTGCCCATCAGGCGCTTGAACATCATGCGGCCGCCGACGCGCACCCGCACCGGATTGGCCTCCAGCCAGGCCGCATCGCGCTCCTGGTAGGTGCTCAGCAGATCAGCAGCGAGCGCATCGCGACGAAAATCATTCGGGAAGGCCGGCCCCTGCGCACGCAACGCCGCCAGCTTGGCGCGCCGCTCGGCAATCAGCCGGTTCTCCTCGGGCCCCGCCCCGGGCGTCGCCTCGCTCGTCACAGACCCGCCTTCAGGCTGGCTTCCATGAACTGGTCCAGATCCCCATCGAGCACGGCGCCGGTGTTCCCGACTTCGACCCCGGTGCGCAAGTCCTTGATGCGCGATTGATCGAGCACGTAGGAGCGGATCTGGTTGCCCCAGCTGACATCCGATTTCGAGTCCTCGAGCACTTTGGCCGCCGCATTGCGCTTGTTGACCTCGAGTTCGTAGAGCTTCGCCTTCAGCATCTTCATCGCGGTCGCGCGATTCTTGTGCTGGCTGCGCTCGTTCTGGCAGGCCACGACAATACCGCTGGGCAGGTGCGTGATGCGCACCGCCGATTCCGTCTTGTTGACGTGCTGGCCCCCCGCGCCGCTGGAGCGGTACACGTCCATGCGCAGGTCCGCCGGATTGATCTCGATCGCGATGTCATCGTCGACTTCCGGAGAGACGAACACTGAAGCGAAGGAGGTGTGACGGCGGTTGCCGGAATCGAAGGGAGACTTGCGCACCAGCCGATGCACGCCGGTCTCCGTGCGCAGCCAGCCGTAGGCGAAGTCACCCATGATCTCCACCGTCGCGGACTTGAAGCCCGCCACTTCCCCGGGGTTCGAGTCGATCACCTCGGCGGTGTAGCCGCGTGATGCGGCCCACTTCAGGTACATCCGCAGCAGCATCTGCGCCCAGTCCTGTGCCTCGGTGCCGCCGGCGCCGGCCTGGATATCGAGAAAGGCATTGTGCGAGTCCATCTCGCCCCGGAACATCCGCTTGAACTCGAGCGAGCGCACGGCCGCCTCGAACTTGGGCCGGTCGCGCTCGATGTCACTGGCCGTCGATTCGTCGTTCTCGCTCTCGGCGAGCTGCAGCAGCTCGAGCGCGTCGCGCACGCTGGCGTAGGCGCGATCCATCTCGGCCAGCTCAGCACTCAGCCGGGCGCGTTCCCGGCCCAGTTCCTGGGCACGGTCCGGCGCGCTCCAGACGGCCTGGTCTTCCAGCTCGAGGCCGACTTCCTCGAGACGCTCGCGCTTGTGATCGTACTCAAAGAAACCCCCTCAAGGAACGCGCGCGCTCCTCGAGATCTTTCAGTGTCCGCTTCAGCTGTGTGACTTCCATCGCTGCGCCTGCCTTCAGTGGACGCGCATGGTAACACGGGCGAGCGCTGGCTCAGGGCGGCAGCAGGTGTTCGACCACGAGCTGCAGGCGGCGCTCGCCCTGGTAGTCGTTGGTGCCCAGCCGGTAAATCAGCCTGATCCGGCCCTGCGGCAGCGCAGCCGGGCGCTGCGGGTCGAAACTGTTGAAGGCGATCGCTTCGAAGCCGCCGCGCCCCTCCCGGGCCGCGACCTGAAATTTCAGATGCCGTTGCGCCAGCACCCTCGGCTGGCCGCGCAATTCAAACACCCCGTCAAACAGCGGCTCGGGAAAGCCGGCGCCCCATGGCCCGCCCGCGCGCAGCGCCTCGGCCAGCGGCAGGGCGATCTCCTCGTCGCTGAGCTCACCGTCGGTCTCGATGGCATCGCCCAGCGCGTTGTGGCGCATCACGCGCGTGACTTCGGCGTCGAAAGCTCGTGCGAAGCGATCCAGTTCGCCGCGCGGCAGAGTCAGGCCCGCGGCCATGGCGTGACCGCCGAATTTTTCAAGCATGTCCGGCTCACGCGTGGCCATCGCCGCGAGCACGTCGCGTATATGAACCCCGGGCACCGAGCGCGCCGAGCCGCGCAGATTCCGCTCATCGCAGAGCGCGAAGGCCACCACCGGACGGCGCAGCCGCTCCTTGACGCGGCCGGCCACCAGACCAACGATCCCCTGGTGCCAGGCGGCATCGAACAGGCAGACGCCGGCGCGCTGCACGCCGCTGCCCGCATCCTCCAGCGCGCGCACCGCGGCGAGCGCCGTCACTTGCATGTCCGCCTCGATCTCGCGCCGCTGGGCATTGAGCGCGTCGAGCTCGGCCGCGAGCGAGCGTGCCTCGCCCTCCTCATCGCTGAGCAGACAGCGGATGCCGACCGACATGTCCGTGAGGCGCCCGGCCGCATTGAGCCTGGGCGCCACCGCAAAACCCAGATCGGCAGCCGTCAGCTCCGCGGGCGAGCGGCGCGCCACGGCCAGCAGTGCCGTGATGCCCGGCACGCAACGCCCGGCGCGGATGCGCGCCAGGCCCTGGGCGACCAGCACCCGGTTGTTCGCATCGAGGGGCACGACGTCGGCGACCGTGCCGAGCGCCACCAGGTCGAGCAGCGTGCTCACCGGCGCGGCGCCCGCGGGCAGCAGGCCCCCGGCCTCGAGCGCGCGGCGCAGGGCCGCGCAGACGTAGAAGGCCACTCCGACGCCGGCCAGGGCGCCACTGGCAAAACCGTTGCCGGGCAGATTCGGATTCACGATCACGTTCGCATCCGGCAGTTCGGCACCGGCGAGGTGATGGTCGGTGATCAGGACATCGATGCCCCTGGCCCGGGCGGCGGCAACGCCGGCGTGACTGGAGACGCCATTGTCGACGGTGACGATCAGGGCGGGCGCGCGCTCGGCGGCCACCGCGACGATCTCGGGCGTGAGGCCGTAGCCGAATTCGAAGCGGTTGGGCACCAGGAAATCCACCGCCGGGAAACCCCAGCTGCGCAGCGCGCGCAGCATCAGCGCCGTGCTGGTGGCCCCATCGGCATCGAAATCGCCGATTACGAGCACGCGCGCTTCCCGATGACGGAGCAGGAGCTGGGCCGCCTCGCTGGCGCCCCCGAGACTGCCAACCGGTGCCAGGCGCTCGAGCGCGAGGTTCAGCTCTTCGGCGGAGCGCAGTCCGCGCGCGGCGTAAACCCGGCGCAGGACCGGATGCAATCCGGCGCCCAGGTCCGGTTCCTCCGCGGGCAGCGCACGCCTCCTCAGGGTCAGCACTGGAGCAGCTCCTCCCACCAGGGTCGCCGGCGGCGCCACACGCGCCAAAGCCGTCGGAAGGGCGCGTGCTGCAGGCTCACGGCCTGGTTTCCCGCCAGCAGGGCCGCGCTCTGCAAGGCGCCGCTCCGCCACTCCTCCAGCGCGGGAACCATCCAGTCCCGCTCCAATGCCAGGAGTGAATCGGCATCGGGTTCGGCTCCCAGCTCGCACAGCACAAGCACCTCCAGCAGCGCTCCTGAGGCCCCGGTCGCAAGTGTCCAGCGCCGCGGCGGCGCATCGGCGGAGAATCCCGCCAGGGCGCACAGCCCGTCCACAAACAGATCGGCGGCCCAGACCACAGCCCGCGTGCTCGCCGCCGGCGGTGGCGCCAGCGGCTCGCCTCCACCCCACAGCCACAGCGCGTTGACGTTCAGCAGTCCCCGGCGCAGGCGATCGCGGTTTACGGGATGCTCGTGCAGCCACATCTCGAGCTCTGCACCGAACTGGCGCAGCGGACCGGCACCCTCGCCCGCGGGCAGGCCACCGGCCGGATCCGCTCCAAGCCACAACCCCGGATCGCAGCTGCGCAGCGCAGCGGGCGCGCCGCCCGAAACGAGCAATTCACGCCGGCCCGTCGCATGGAGTGCCCAGCCCGAACCGGCAAACACCTGGTGGAAATCGGCCGCCAGTTCCCGCTGCTCGGCCGTGTCCAGCCGCAGCAAGCCGGCCGGATGCAGGCGCAGCGTGTCCAGCCCCGCAACGAAATGCACCGGCGTCGCCAACCACAGTGGCTGGTCCGTGGGCACGCCGGCCACCGCCGCGCCGGCGATTGAGGCGGGTTGGGCCGCCGCCAGCGCGCCGCCGTGCCATTCGCGCTGCAGCCAGTGACGCCAGCTCAAGCCGGACTGCTCCCGGCGGCCCTGTCCGAGCCACCACTCCAGCGCGGGCAGGCGTGGCAGCGTCGCACGCGCCTGCTCGCTCAGGCGCGTGCGGTACAGGTCGGGCAGCACAAGGACAAGTCGCGACACGGTGGTATCGTACCGGGCATGCGCATCAGTCTCGACCTCGACCCGGAAATATTGACGGTGCGCCGCTACGCCCCTGGCACCATCGAAGTCGCGGGACGCGAGTTGCGCGCCCCATGCATCCTCTGTCCCACGCAGCTGATCAGCGAGTGGCCGGTGAGCGCGCAGAGGGAACTGACACTGTCCGACCTGGCCCCGCTCCTGGCCTTGCGCCCCAGTATCGTGCTGCTCGGCGCCAGCCCCGGTGGACCCCGGTGCGAGCGTGCGCTGCGGCGCGAGCTCGAGTCGCGCGGCGTGGCCTTCGAAGCGATGGACCTGGGTGCGGCCTGCCGCACCTATAACGTGCTGGCGCAGGAGCGTCGCGAAGTGGTCGCCGGATTAATTCCCTAGGGGACGGTCCGGGCGCTCAAAGCGCACCGGAAGAAGACACAGGGCGGAAAGATCGCTCAACCAACCAACTATCCGAAGCTGACAGAATCGAATAATTGTCACTGCCTTGTTTTTGTTTTTCGAACTGTTTTTCTTCTTCTAGGACTCATCAGCTCTTCCCCTGTTGCCCTGTGTCTTCATCCGGTGCGCCTTACCACCGGCCCCTGTCTGCAATCGCAGACAACGGGGCTGATACTAGCCGCGCAAATTGGGGCTTGACAAGCCTGTTTCACAAAACACAGCTAATTCAATCTATTAGAAACTGTATCTCACGTCGTTCAGAGCGTTTCAGCCGACGCCCCCGACCAGCGGCACGAATGAAACGTCCGCCAAAACACGCCGTTCGATGCCCTGGCCACGGCGCAGGATGCACAGCAATTGCTGCCTGCCTTCCGGGCCCACCGGCACGATGAGGCGTCCATCGACGGCCAGTTGGGCCAACAGCCCCTCCGGCACCACCAGCGGCGCCGCGGCGACGAGGATGCCGTCGAACGGCGCCTGCGTGCGCCACCCGGCCGAGCCATCGCCGACCTTGAAACGCACGTTGCGGATGCCCAGCTCCTTGAGCCGCAGGCGCGCCCGCTTTTGCAGGCCCTCGATGCGCTCGATGGTGTAGATGCGCTCCACCAGGGGCGCGAGCACCGCGGTCTGGTAGCCGCAGCCCGTCCCCACTTCGAGCACCCGCTCCAGCGGCGGACCATCCAGCAGCGCTTCGGTCATGCGCGCAACGATGTAGGGCTGGGAGATGGTCTGGCCGAACCCGATCGGCAACGCCGTGTCTTCGTATGCCCGGCTCGCGAGTGCCTCGTCCATGAAGATGTGGCGCGGGAGATTCCGGATCCTATCGAGGACGGTCAGATTGGTGATGCCCTGTTCACGCAGCCGCTGCACCAGCCGGTCGCGCGTACGCGCCGAGGTCATGCCGATGCCGGAAAAGCGCGGATCGGTCATTCAGCTCTCGCCCAGCTTGACCGCGCTCAGCCACTGACCCAGCTCCGGCAAGGCGCTGTGCCGCGTCAGGTCAATCGACAGGGGCGTCACCGAGACCCAGCCTTCGGACACGGCGTGAAAGTCCGTACCGGTACCGGCATCGGCGCCCGCACCCACCGAGCCCACCCAGTACAGGGTCTCGCCCCTGGGGTCGCGTGTGGGTATGGCCGGCTCGGACGCGTGGCGGAACCCGAGCCGGGTGGCCTTGAGGCCGCGCAGCTTCGCCACAGGCAGATCGGGCACATTGATGTTCAGGATCAGGCGCGGATCGAGCGGGTGGAGCAGCAAGCCCGCCACCACGTGGCGCGCCACGGCCGCCCCGGCAGCGAAATTCCGCCCGCTCCCCGGCCGCGTGCACAGCGAGATCGCCAGCGTCGGCAGGCCCAGGAACCGGCCCTCGATGGCCGCCGCCACCGTTCCGGAATACAGCACGTCGTCGCCGAGATTGGGGCCATCATTGACTCCGCTGACCACCATGTCGAAGGTAAAATCAAAGAGGCCGGAGACCGCCAGGTGGACGCAATCGGTGGGCGTGCCCGCGACAAAATGCACCCCCGGTTCGGACTGCGTCACCCGCACGGGCAGCTCCAGCGTCAGCGAATTGCTGGCGCCGCTGCGGTTCCGGTCGGGGGCGACGACCGTGACGTCGGCCAGGCCGGCGAGCGCCTCGCGCAGCCGGATGATGCCCTCCGCACGGTAGCCGTCGTCGTTGCTGATCAGGATTTTCATGTGCAGGCGGCAGTTCACCGGGGAGCGAAGGCGCGCCAATATACTGAATGCGCGGGTCAGGAGGAATGCATGAGCGGCGGCGATGATGACGAGCGGGAGCAATTTCGCCGGGCGATGCACGGGGTGCGCCCCCTGCCTCCGGCCGGGCGCTCGGTTCCGGCGCGGCGCAAGCCCCCGGCCCGCGCCCGCTTCAGCCGCGCCGAACGTGCCTCGGTGTTGCGCGAGAGCCTGGCCGCCCCGCCGCTCGATCTGGACATACAGCCGGGCGACGCGCTTCAGCACCGCCAGAGCGGGGTGCCCGAAACCGTGCTGCGGCGCCTGCGCCGCGGCGACTACCGCATCGAAGCCGAAATCGACCTGCACGGCTTAGGGGTGGTTCAGGCCCGCGCACAGCTGCGCTCCTTCCTGCTGGCGGCGGCGGCCCGCCGCCTGCGCTGCGTGCGCATCGTGCATGGCAAGGGGCTGCGCTCGGGCCAGCGCGGACCGGTGCTCAAGCAGGCGGTCGACAGCCTGCTGCGGCGTGCGGCGCTGATCCTGGCCTTCACGTCGGCGGGCATGCGCGACGGTGGGACCGGCGCCACGCTGGCGCTGCTGCGCGCCGACGAGCGGCCCTCAAGCTAGACCTGCTTAAGCCCGGACCTGCTTAGGCTGGACCTGATCGATCAGTACGGTCGCCATCGCCGCCAGGCCCTCGTTGCGCCCCAGGAACCCGAGGTGCTCGGTGGTGGTCGCCTTCAGGTTTACCTCTCCCGGCGACACCCCGAGCAGCGTGGCGATCGAATGACGGATCTGCTCGCGCCAGGGCGCGATACGCGGCTGTTGCGCCACCAGCGTGAGGTCGACATTGACCACGCGCCAGGAGCGCCGCGCGAGCATTTCCAGCACGCTGGTGACGAACTGGCGGCTGTCGGCTCCACGCCAGCGCGGATCGCTGTCGGGAAAATGCTCGCCGATGTCTCCGAGGCCCGCCGCTCCGAGCAGCGCATCGACCAATGCATGCAGCAGCACGTCGCCGTCGGAATGCGCCACGACGCCATGTCCGTGCGGGACGCGCACACCGCCGAGCAGCAGCGCATCGCCCGGACCGAAGGCGTGCACATCAAATCCGGAACCTACCCTCATGGGCTCTCCCCCGGGCCCGCGTCACCGGCGCCAGGCGTCTCCAGGCGCGCGGCGCGGATCGCCGCCGCCAGCAGCAGGTCTTCAGGATTGGTGATCTTGGGGTTGCTGTCCAGTGCCACCACCAGTTTCGGTCGCGCGCCCTGCCATTCCATGGCCTGCGCCTCGTCGGTGGGTGTCCTGCCCGCCGCCCGCGCGCCCTGCAAGGCCGCCTGCAAGGGTCCGAAGCGGAACATCTGCGGCGTGAGCGCCTGCCACAGCGCTGAGCGGTCGAGCGTGCGCTCCGCAAGCAGGGAGGTGTCAGCCTGCTTGATGGTGTCGCTGACCGGGACGGCCAGCAGCGCACCGGCCGACTCCCCGGCCCCGACCTGCAGCAGGCGATCCAGGTCGCGCCGGCTCAGGCAGGCCCGGGCGGCATCGTGCACCAGCACCCAGTCATCCACCGCTGCCCGGGACTCCAGGGAGGCCAGCGCGAGCCGCACGGACTCGCACCGTTGCGCGCCGCCGGCCACGGCCTGGACTTTTGCGCCCAGGCGGCGGCGCAATGCGCCATCGGCCAGCGCCTCTTCGGTGAGTGCCAGGGCAATGCCCGCACAGCGGGCATCGTCAAGGAACAGCTGCAGCGCCACCTCGAGCACCGTGCGACCGGCGAGCGCCATGTGCTGCTTGGGACGGGTGCCGCCAAATCGCTGGCTGGCACCAGCGGCCGGCATCACCAGCCAGTAACGCATGCAATCGGCCCGAAGGGCGGCGCGAAACTCAGCGCGCCGCCGTGCGCCTGGGCGCCACAGCCGGCGCGGACGCCGGCTCAGTCGCGGGCGCCGTGGGCGCGGTGGGCGAAATGCCCGGCAAACTTGCCGGTACGACCAGGAAGAAGGTCTCGTTCACGCCCACCATCTGCAGGTCTGTGCGTGCCCGCTCCTCGAGTGCGCTATAGCCCTGCTTGAGGTCGCGCACCTCGGCGCCGAGCTGGCGATTGCGGTCGGAAAGCCGCTGGTTATCGGCCTGCTGTACGGCCACCGCATTGCGCAGACGCAGCACCTCGCTGACCCCGTCGCCGGAAACCCAGATGCGATACTGCAGCAGCAGCAGGACTGCAGCGAGCGCCACGGCGAACCACTTGATCACCAGCACCTCATGACTTGATCGGGAAGGCGTCGCGACCGGCGTAGCGCGCCTGCGCGCCCAGCGCCTCCTCGATACGCAGCAGCTGATTATACTTCGCCACCCGGTCGGAGCGGGACATCGAGCCGGTCTTGATCTGCGTCGCCGCCGTCGCCACGGCGATATCGGCGATGGTGCAGTCCTCCGTTTCGCCGGAGCGGTGCGAGACCACCGCGGCGTAGTGCGCCTGGTCGGCCATGTCGATGGCCGCCAGTGTCTCGGTGAGCGTGCCGATCTGGTTGGGCTTGATCAGGATCGCATTCGCGATGCCACGCGAGATGCCCTCGGCCAGGATCTTCGTGTTGGTGACGAACAGATCATCGCCCACCAGCTGGAGCTTGCGGCCGAGTTCCGCCGTCAGGTGCGACCAGCCCGCCCAGTCCGACTCGCCCATGCCATCCTCGATGCTGATGATCGGGTAGCGGGCCGCCAGGTCGGCCAGGTAACGGCTGAATTCGGCCGAGGAGAAACTGCGGTGCTCAGCCGCGAACTCATATTTGCCGTCGCGGAAAAACTCGGAGCTGGCGACGTCCAGGCCCAGATAGACATCCTTGCCAGGCCGGTATCCGGCGCGCTCGATGGCCTGCATGATGGTCTGCAGCGCGGCTTCATTGGACGGGAGGTCGGGCGCGAAACCGCCTTCGTCGCCCACCGCGGTGCTCAGTCCCTGCTCGTTGAGCGTTTTTTTAAGCGTATGAAAGATTTCCGCGCCATAGCGCAGGGCTTCGCGGAGGGTGCGCGCCCCGACCGGAAGGATCATGAACTCCTGGATGTCGAGACTGTTGTTGGCGTGCGCTCCGCCGTTGATGATGTTCATCATTGGCACCGGCAGCACCGGGGCGCGCTTGCCGCCCAGGTACTGGTACAGCGCCTGACCCGCCTCGCGGGCCGCCGCGTGCGCATTGGCCAGCGATATCGACAGCAGTGCGTTGGCCCCGAGCCGGCCCTTGGTCTCGGTGCCGTCGAGTTCGATCATGCAGGCATCGAGTCCGGCCTGGTCGGCCGCCTCGCGGCCGATGAGCGCGGCACGCAGCGCCCCGTTGACGTGCTCTACGGCCTTGAGCACGCCCTTGCCCATGAAGCGTTTCTTGTCGCCGTCGCGCAGTTCGACCGCCTCGCGCGAACCGGTGGAGGCCCCCGACGGCACCGCCGCACGCCCCATGGCACCACTCGCCAGCGTCACTTCGGCCTCCACGGTGGGATTGCCGCGTGAATCGATGATCTCGCGCCCCTGGATCCCGACGATACGGCTCATAAGCGGCTCTCCTCGAAGGGCCGGGACTTGGCGATGCGATCCAGCTCACTCAGCGTGGCCAATAGACTGGCCATCCGATCCAGCGGCCACGCATTGGGGCCGTCGGAGAGCGCGGCCTCCGGTCGCGGATGCGTCTCCATGAACAGGCCGGCCACCCCGGCGGCCACCGCTGCGCGCGCCAGCACCGGGATGAATTCGCGCTGGCCTCCCGACACACCTGCGCCCGCGCCCGGCAGCTGCACCGAATGCGTGGCGTCGAAGACGACGGGGCAGCCCGTGGCGCGCATCACGGCCAGTGATCGCATGTCCGTGACCAGGTTGTTGTAACCGAAGCTGAAACCGCGCTCGCACACCATGATCGAGGTATTGCCGGTGGCCTGCGCCTTGTCGACCACCTGCTGCATCTCCCAGGGCGACAGAAACTGGCCCTTCTTGATGTTCACCGGGCGGCCCGCGGCCGCCACGCGGCGGATGAAATTGGTCTGGCGGCACAGGAAGGCCGGAGTCTGCAGCACATCGACGACACTGGCCACCTCCTCGACAGGTGTGTCCTCGTGCACGTCGGTCAGCACCGGAACCTGGAAACGCGTACGGACGTCGCCGAGGATCTTCAGGCCCTGTTCGATTCCCGGGCCGCGAAAGCTCGAACCCGAGGAGCGATTGGCCTTGTCAAAGGAGGCCTTGAAGACATAGGGCATGCCCAATGTCGCTGTCAGTTCGCACAGCGTGCCCGCCACCTCCTCGACCAGCGCGGCGGACTCAATAACGCAGGGCCCGGCGATCAGGAACAGCGGCCGGTCGAGCCCGACCTCGTGACCGCCGAGCTTCATGCGCTGGCGACGGCCGGCAGCTGCGCGGCCCGGCAGGCGCGCGCGGCGCGCACAAAGCCGGTGAACAGCGGGTGACCGTCACGCGGTGTGGACGTGAATTCGGGATGGAACTGGGTCGCCACGAACCAGGGGTGGGTGGGCAATTCGATGATCTCAACCAGCTCGTCGCGCGATAAGCCGGAGAACACCATCCCGGCCCGCCGATATTGCTCCTGATAGTTGTTGTTGAACTCATAGCGGTGCCGATGCCGCTCCATGATCTCCGCGCGTCCGTAAATTTCATGAGCCGCCGTCCCGGCCCCGAGCAGCACGGCCTGCGCGCCCAGGCGCATGCTGGCACCGAGCTCCGAGGCAGCGGTGCGCTGCTGTGCGCCGCGCGCCTGATCCTGCCATTCGGTGATCAGGCCGATGACCGGCTGCGGCGTGGCGCGGTTGAATTCGGTGCTGTGCGCCTCGTTCAGGCCCAGCACGTGGCGCCCGAATTCGATGATCGCCAGCTGCATCCCGAGACAGATTCCCAGGTACGGGATCCGCTGCTCGCGCGCGTAGCGCACCGCCTGGATCTTGCCCTCGATGCCGCGCTCGCCAAAGCCACCCGGCACCAGGATGGCATCCATCCCCGCCAGGGACCCCACGCCATCGCGCTCGATATCGGTGGACTCGACGTAGTGCACGCGCACGCGGGTGCGGGTCTTGAGGCCGGCGTGCATCAGCGCCTCATTCAGGGATATGTAGGAATCGCGGATCTGCACGTACTTGCCGACCATGGCGATGTCCGCCTGGCCGTCGGTGTTGACGCGCGCATTGACGACCTGGCGCCACTCCGCCAGGTCGGCCGCGGGCGCGTCGATGCGCAGCTTGTCGCACACGATGTCGTCCAGACCCTGCTCGTGCAGCAGCAGGGGGATCTTGTAGATGTCATCGGCGTCGATCGCCGAAATCACCGCGCGTTCCTCGACGTTGGTGAACAGCGCAATCTTGCGGCGCTGCTCGTCGGGGAGCATCGCCTGGCAGCGGCACAGCAGCACGTCGGGCTGGATGCCGATCGAGCGCAGTTCCTTGACCGAATGCTGCGTCGGCTTGGTCTTGATCTCATGGGAGCCGCCGACGATCGGCACCAGGGTCAGGTGCATGTACACCACCTGCGTGCGCCCGAGCTCGACGCCCATCTGGCGGATGGCCTCGAGAAAGGGCAGCGATTCAATGTCGCCGACCGTGCCGCCAATTTCAACCATGCACACATCGGCATCGCCGGCGCCCAGGCGGACACTGCGCTTGATCTCATCGGTGATATGCGGGATCACCTGCACCGTCGCGCCAAGATAGTCACCACGCCGCTCCTTGGCGATCACGCGCTCATAGATGCGCCCGGTGGTGAAATTGCTGTGCCGGCCGGTGGTGGTGCGCACGAAGCGCTCGTAGTGGCCCAGGTCCAGGTCGGTCTCCGTGCCGTCCGCCGTGACGAAGACCTCGCCATGCTGGAACGGGCTCATGGTGCCCGGATCGACGTTGATATAGGGGTCGAGCTTGACCATCGACACCTTGAGGCCGCGCGCCTCGAGATTGGCGCCCAGCGAGGCCGCGGCAATACCCTTGCCCAGCGAGGAAACCACGCCGCCAGTGACGAATACGAATCGGGTCATCGAGGGATTCCGCCGCTTGTGCTGTCAGCGGTTCCATTGCGGAACCGGGAACTGACGACGGGCAAACAGACTAGCAAATCGCCGCCCGCCGCTCAAATCTGTGACCGCGCCGGCCCGCACCGTGGCCAATCATCGCCCTGCGGCATGCCAGTGCAGCCGCAGCCGCCCTGACTTGCGCCCTCCGGCGGCCTCGGTGCCTGGTCCGCGCACCTCCGCGGCCTGCCACTGATCCCCCACCGCGATCAGCCGTCCCCGGGCATACAGCAGCGGCACCGCGGCGCGGCTCCACGGCGGCAGGCCAGAGGCTTGCAGCACGCCCTTGAGCCGTTTGCCGCCCGGCAACCCGGCCACCCGGCCGTCGAGGCTGCGAAAGGCGACCTGCAGGCGCGCCGGGAGGGCGCTCGCCCGCCAGCTGCCGTGCGGATCGGGGCGTAATTCAAGCCAGGCGCCGTCGGCCAGCGGCAATCGCCGATCGCGCCGCCATAGCCACCCGCGCTGCGGGTGTGCACCCGCCTGCCATGGCGCCGCGGCGTACAGGCGGTCGCCGTGCCGGCGCACCTCGCCCCCGCTCCACTGCACGCGGGGCTGGGCGTCCTGCCGGGCCTTGAGCATGGGGCCGGCGATCTCCTGGAGCCGCCGCTGGTCCGGCATCGGCAAACCCTGCAGATCGAGCCAACGGCGCAACGCATTGCGCCGTTGCGGCTCGCGCAGCCGGCGCAGCACGCTGGCGCGAAGCGCCAGGCCATCCCAGGCCGCGCGCAGCAGCACGTCGGCCGCTTCCGCCAGCAGGCCCTGTGCCTCGGCGGCCAGCGTGGCGCTGCGGCCCAGCGTCACCCCCATCGCGGGCCAGCGCGCGCGCAGCAGCGGGAGCACGCGCCGGCGCAGGTAATTGCGATCGAAGCGCTCGTCGGCATTGCTCGGATCCTCCGTCCAGCTCATGGCACGCCGGCGGAGGTACTCCACCAGCTGGGAGTGCGCCACCTCCAGAAGCGGGCGCAGCAGCGGCCCGGCACGGGCGGGCATCGCGGCGATTCCCGCGATTCCTGCGCCCCGCAGCAGCTGCAGCAGCAGTGACTCGGCCTGATCGTCCTGGTGCTGCGCCAGCAGCAGCCATTCCCCTGGATGCAGGGCCGAGTGCAGCGCCGCGTAGCGCGCGTCGCGCGCCGCCGCTTCCGGGGAGGCGCCACGGACGAGCCGCACCGGCGCAAGCACCACCCGGCACGCGACATCGAGGCCGCGCGCGCACGCACGCGCGGCCCGTGCCATGGCGTCGGCGGAGGGTTGCAGCTGGTGATTGACGTGCACGGCGCGCAGTTGCAGCCGGTGCCGCCCGCGCAAGGCCGCCATCGCGGCCAGCAGCGCGGTGGAATCGCCGCCACCGGAATAGGCGAGACAGAAACGCGCGCCCGCCAGCGGACCGGCGAGCTGCCGCAGGCGCTGCGCCAGCCAGCGCGAACCAAAGGATTTTGGACCTGCTGCCGCGCCGGCGGCCGGCGCGGCACGGCGCTTCAAGGTTCGCTCTCGGAGTAGACGCCGAAGGCGGCGAGCCGCGCGTCACGCCGTTCGATCAGCTCTTCGGGCGCTATGGCCTCGAGTTCGAGCAGATTTCGCTGTAGGGCGTCATGAAGCGTCTGCGCCATCGCGGCCGGATCGCGGTGCGCACCGCCAAGCGGCTCCTTGAGCACCTCATCGACCAGCCCGAGATCATTGAGCCGCTCGGCCGTGAGGTTCAGGGCTTCCGCAGCCACCTCTTTCTTGTCCGCGCTCTTCCACAGGATCGAGGCGCAGCCCTCGGGGGAGATGACTGAGTACGTCGAGTACTGCAGCATCACCAGGCGGTCGCACACACCGATCGCCAGCGCTCCGCCGGAGCCGCCTTCGCCGATCACGACGCTCACGATCGGCACCTTGAGCGTCGCCATCTCGAACAGGTTGCGGGCGATCGCCTCGCTCTGGTTGCGCTCTTCCGAACCGACACCCGGATAGGCGCCCGGCGTGTCGATGAAGGTGATGATGGGCAGGCCGAATTTCTCCGCCATTTTCATCAACCGCAAGGACTTGCGGTACCCTTCCGGCTTGGGCATGCCGTAATTGCGCCGCACGCGCTCCTTGGTGTCCCTTCCCTTCTGGTGGCCGATGACCATCACCGGCCGGCCCTCGAGCCGCGCCAGCCCGCCAATGATGGCCAGGTCATCGGCGTACATCCGGTCGCCATGCAGTTCCTGGAAGTCGGTGAAAAACGCCGCGATGTAGTCCAGTGCATAGGGCCGCTGGGGGTGGCGCGCGAGCTGCGTGATTTGCCACGGACTCAGGTTGGCGAAGATCGAACGCGTCAGCTGCTGGCTCTTGCTCCGCAGCCGCACCATTTCCTCTTCGATGTTGACCGCCTTGTCGGTCGTCAGGTGCCCGAGCTCCTCGAGCTTGGCCTCCAGCTCGGCGATCGGTTGTTCGAAGTCGAGGAAGTTGACAGCCATGGGAGCAAGGTTACGGTTCGCGGGCCCCGATCGCAACCGGCCGCGGCTTCAGGCCGCGCCTTCAGGCCGCGCCTTCAGGCCGTGGCTCAGGCCGGTGTCGCGATCAGACTTCCCGGCGGGCCATAGGCCACGCGCACGGCACCGAAGTGCCGCTCGAGCTGTTCGATCAGTTCGCTGCTGGCGCGCACCTTCCATTCCTCTCCCAGTGTCAGCAGTGCCTGGGATTCATCGGCGCAAAAGCGCACCACCACGGCGCACTCACCACCGTGCCAGCGCTTGAGCGTGGCGCCCAGTGCGTTCAGCAGTTCAGCTCGATCGGCCTCGCGTGGCCAATCGAGCAGCAGGCGCCGCGCCTGGCGCTCGCGCACCGAGGCGAGGGACTGCAGGCCGCGCGCCTGTATGCGCCAGGCATCGCTGAACTCGTCGAAGCGCAGATTCCCCTCGACCAGCACCAGGGCATCCTTGACCACGAGGTCCCGGTAGCGCTGCTGCAGTTCTTCGTTCAACGTGACCTCGATGCGGCCGCTGCGATCGTCGAGCATGAAGCTGACGCGGGTGCCACGCCGGCGCACCTCCAGTATGAGTCCGGCGGCGTTCACCTTGCGCGCCTCGCTCCAACGCTCACCCTCCCCGCCGGTCGGCCGCGCCTCACCGCTCAGGTCGCGAATCCGCACCCCCACGAGCTGAGCCAGATCGCGCTCGAAGCGCGCGATCGGATGCCCGGTGAGATACAGCCCGAGGGTCTCACGCTCGCCGGCCAGGCGCTGCTCCTCGCTCCACTGCATTTCGGTCGCGCCCGCACCGCGCTCGCGCCGCTCCGCCGCCCCCTCCAGGCCGAAGAAATCGACCTGCCCGGCTTCCACGGTCCGCGCCGTCTGCTCGCCCGCCTGCATGGCCACCGCAAGGCGTTGCATGAGCGCGCCGCGATTCGTGCCCAGCGTGTCACAGCTCCCGGAACGAATCAGCGCCTCGAGTACGCGCCGGTTGACGCGCTGCAGGTCGACCCGATGGCACAGATCCTCGAGGCTCCGGTAGGGGCCGCGCGCACTGCGCTCCTCGACCAGTGCCTCGACCGCCGAGCGGCCGATGCCCTTCACGGCGCCGAGGCCGTAGCGGATGGTGCTCGCATCGGCCACCGCGAAGGCATGGGCCGAGGTGTTGACGTCGGGCGGCAGGACCCTGAGTTCGAGCAACGCGCAGTCGTCGATCAGGGTGACCACCTTGTCGGTGTGGTCCATGTCGGCGGACAGCACCGCCGCCATGAACTCGGCCGGGTAATGGGCCTTGAGGTAGGCCGTCTGGTACGCGAGCAGAGCGTAGGCCGCCGAATGCGATTTGTTGAATCCGTACCCTGCAAACTTCTCCATCAGATCGAAGATGTGCTCCGCCAGGGCACGCCCGACGCCGCGGGCGACGGCACCGTCGCTGAACACGCTGCGCTGCTGCGCCATTTCCTCCGCCTTCTTCTTGCCCATCGCACGCCGCAGCAGGTCGGCGCCACCCAGCGTGTAGCCGGCCAATACCTGGGCAATCTGCATGACCTGTTCCTGGTACAGGATCACCCCGTAGGTGGGCGCCAGCACCGCCTTCAGGTCTGGATGCAGGTAGTCGATAGGCCAGTCATTGCGGTTGTGCTTGCGCGCAATGAAGTCGTCGACCATCCCCGACTGCAGCGGCCCCGGCCGGAACAGCGCCACCAGAGCGATGATGTCCTCGAAGGAATCGGGCTGCAGGCGGCGTATCAGGTCCTTCATGCCGCGCGATTCGAGCTGAAACACTGCCGTGGTGCGGCCGCTGCGCAGGAAGGCCAGCGTCGCGGCGTCATCCATCGGCAATCGCGTCAGCTCCAGCGGCGCCTCGCCGGCCGTGGCGCGCGTCAGGTTGATGTTGCGCACCGCCCAGTCGAGGACGGTGAGCGTGCGCAGGCCGAGGAAATCGAACTTGACCAGACCGACGGCTTCCACGTCGTCCTTGTCAAACTGCGTGACCACGTTGGCGCCGCCCGCTTCGCAGTACAGGGGCGCGAAATCGGTCAGCACGGAAGGTGCGATCACCACGCCGCCGGCGTGCTTGCCGGCGTTGCGGGTCAGGCCCTCCAGTGCGCGCGCCAGGTCAATGAGCGCGCGCACTTCTTCGTCCGCACCGTACAGGCGCCTGAGCTCGGGCTCCTTCTCGAGCGCCTTGTCGAGCGTCATCTCCAGTTCGAAGGGCACCAGCTTCGCGATCCGGTCCACCATCCCGTAGGGGTGTCCCAGCACGCGACCGACGTCGCGGACCACCGCCTTGGCGGCCAGCGTGCCGTAGGTGATGATCTGCGAGACCCGCTCAGGGCCGTACTTGGCCGCCACGTATTCGATCACCCGGTCACGCCCGACCATGCAGAAGTCGATGTCGAAATCGGGCATGGACACGCGCTCGGGATTCAGGAAGCGCTCGAACAGCAGGTCGTAGCGCAGCGGATCGATGTCCGTAATACCCAGCGCGTAGGCGACCAGCGATCCGGCGCCCGAACCGCGTCCGGGTCCGACGGGCACATCGTGATGCCGGGCCCAGTCGATGAAATCGGCGACGATGAGAAAATAGCTGGCAAATCCCATCAGGCAGATGACTTCGAGTTCCGCGGCCAGCCGCTGGCGATAGGCCTCGGCCGGCTCGCCGCTGCGCGCCGCGGCCTCAAGGCGCGCGGCGAGTCCCGCTTGCGCCGCCGCGCGCAGAAACTGTTCGGGCGTCTGTCCCTCGGGCACCGGGAAAACCGGCAGGCGGGTCTCGCCCAGGCGCAGCATCAGGCTGCAGCGCCGCGCGATTTCCACGCTGTTGGCGAGCAGTTCGGGATCTTCGGGAAACAGGGCCTGCATCTGCTCCGGGGTGCGCAGGAACTGCTGCGCCGTGTAGCGGCGCACCCGCGCCGGATCGGCGAGCAACGTGCCCTCGCGGATGCACACCCGCGCCTCGTGGGCCTCGAACTCGCCGGCCTCGAGGAAGCGCACGTCGTTGGTCGCTACCGCCGGCACGCCCTGCCGCGCGGCCAGCGACAGCGCCGCCGGAACATGAATGTCCTCGCCGGGCGCACCGATCCGCTGGATCTCGAGGTAGTAGCGATCCTCAAAGAGCGCCAGCCAGGCTGCGAGCGCCTGCTCGGCCTGCCTGGTCCGGCCCTGCACCAGCAGGCGGCCGACATCCCCGCTCTGGGCGCAGGACAGCGCAATCAGGCCCGAGGTCGTCGCGCGCGTCAGCCAGGCACGGTCGATGAGCGGCTGACCCTTCGTCTGGCCCTCGAGCCAGGCACGCGAAACCAGGCGCGTGAGATTGCGATACCCCTCGAGGTTCTGGCACAGCAGCGTCAGGCGCGAGGGGCCCTGCGGATCGGTCGCTTCGCGCACATGCAGGTCCACGCCGATGATGGGCTGCACACCGCGCGCCAGGGCGGCGCGATAGAACTTCACCATCGCGAACAGATTGTCCTGGTCAGTGACCGCGACGGCCGGCATCCCTAGGGCCGCCACCGCGTCGATGAGCCCATCCACCCGCACCACGCTGTCCACCAGCGAGTACTCGGTGTGCAGGCGCAGATGTACGAAGCTTGCGCTCATAAGAGGCAGGATCTTACCGGAGCGAAGCTGCGCCGATGAATCGGACAGGGACCGAGCCGCCGCAATGCCGCGACGTGAGCGAGCGTGGGGTAGCCAAAATGGCGCGCGAATCCATAGCCGGGGTAACGCTCGTCGAGTTCGCTCATGTGCGCATCCCGGCAGGTCTTCGCCAGGATCGAGGCCGCGCTGATCGCCGGTACCAGATCATCTCCTCGCACGAGCGTTTCGATGCGGCATTCCCCAAATAGATCAGCAAGCTGCGGTGCTTTGTTCCCGTCAATGATGATGTGTGTCGGGCGCAGGGCCAGGGCCTCCAGCGCGCGGCGCATCGCCAGCAGCGTCGCCTGCAGGATGTTGATCGCATCGATCTCCGCCGGCAGCGCGGCCCCCAGACCGTAAGCCAGGGCGCGCTCGCGAATCAGGGTCGCAAGCTCGTTGCGGCGCGACGCGCTCAGGCGCTTGGAATCGCGCAGTCCCATGATCGGCCGATCATCATCGAGGATCACCGCAGCGGCCATCACGGGCCCAGCCAGCGGACCTCGTCCGGCCTCATCCACGCCGGCCAGAAGTGCTTGCATGGTCACCCCCGGTTGATGAGCTTGAGCACCGCGTCGGCGGCCTGCGCCGCGCCGCCGCAGCGCAGTGTGACGTGAATGGCGCGAAACCGCTCGCTGAGCATGGCACGCCGTGATGCGTCCGCCAGCTGAAGCTGCAGCGAGTCGGCCAGCGCCGGTCCACTGACCGCGCCCTGGAAGAATTCCGGCACCAGCTTTTCACCTGCGAGCAGATTCGGCAATGAAAAATAAGGCAGGCGCACCATGCGCAGGGCGCGCAGCAGGAAAGCCGTCGCGGCCCTGAGGCGGTAGGCAACGACCATCGGGCAGCGGCACAACAGAGCCTCCAGGCTCGCCGTACCCGAGGCGAGAAGCGCCGCATCCGCAGCCTGCAGCGCCAGGCGGGCCTGGCCGTCGAGAAGCTCGACGCGCACGCGGCCCGGGCCGCCCTCCGCGCCCGGACCTGCGGCGGCGAGATGCTCGGCGAACAGGGTGCGCGCCTGCGCTGAGGCCATCGGTGCAATGAACGCGATCCCCGGCTGGCGGGCCGCCAGCACCGCCGCGGCTTCGATGAAATCCCGCCCCAGGCGACTCACTTCGCCCGCGCGGCTGCCGGGCAGCAGCGCCACGACGGTCGCATCCGCTGCCAGCCCCAGTGCCCGCCGGGCCGCCGCGCGATCGCTGTCGAGCGGGATCTGATCGGCCAGCGGGTGGCCGACAAATTGCGCCCGTGCTCCGTGGCGGGCGTAGAACGGCGGCTCGAAGGGCAGCAGGCAAAGCACCAGATCGCAATTGGCCGCGATCCTCTGCACCCGGCGCTCGCGCCAGGCCCAGACCTGCGGACTGACGTACTGCACCGTCCTCAGGCCGCGCGCCCGCAGCTGCCCGGCGAGCCCCAGGTTGAATTCCGGGGCGTCGATCCCGATGAAAGCGTCGGGCTGCCAGGCCAGGAGTTCGCGGCGCAATCGGCGCCGCAGGCCCAGGAGGCGCGGCAGATGGGCCAGCACCTCCACCAGGCCCATTACGGCGAGTTCATGGGCGTCGGCGAGCGGCGTGCAGCCCGCCAAACGCATCAGCGGCCCGCATACGCCGCGCACCTCGACGCCCGGACAGCGTGCGCGGAGCGAGTCGATGAGCGCCGCCCCCAGCTGGTCGCCAGAGGTTTCCCCGGCCACGAGCGCAAGACGCGGGGCGCGCATGGCCACTGCGCTGACTGGCACCATCTCCTCAGCGTATCAGGCTGCGGGTCGAGGCGGCGATGAACTCGACGAAGGGCTGGATTTCCGGCTGCGCGGAGGCCTGCGCGGTGAGATCCACCAGCGCCTCGGCCAGCGGCAGGTCGCGTCGATACAGCGTGCGGTAGGCGATGCGGATGTTGCGGATCTGCTCGGCACTGAAGTCGCGGCGCTTCAGTCCTTCGCTGTTCACGGAATGCGGCGTGGCCGGCTGGCCGATGGCCATCACGTACGGCGGCACATCGCGCGTCACGGCCGCGTTGTTGGCGATGAAGGCGTGCGCACCGATCTTGCAGTACTGGTGGATCGCCGCCAGGCCGCCCATGATCACCCAGTCGCCGAGCTGCACATGGCCGCCGAGCGTCGCACAGTTGGCCATGACGATGCGGCTGCCCACCTGGCAGTCGTGCGCGACATGCGTGTAGGCCATGAGCAGATTGTCGTCGCCCAGGCGCGTGACGCCCTCGCCCTGGGCCGTGCCGCGATTGACTGTGCAGCATTCCCGGAACACATTGCGCTCGCCGATCTCAAGCCGGGTCGGCTCGCCGCGATATTTCTTGTCCTGCGGAGCATCCCCGATCGAGGCGAACGGGAAGAACTGGTTGTCGGCGCCAATGCTCGTCGGACCACTGATCACCACGTGGGGTCCGACGCGGGTGCGCGGGCCGATGCGCACGCCCGGCCCGATGACCGAGAAGGGACCAACCTGGACATCCGCAGCGAGTTCGGCCTGCGGCGAGACCACCGCGTGCGCGTCGATCATGGAGCGGGCTCTCCCGCAGCGTTCTCGGCAATCTTCGGCGCCAGCATCAGTTCGGCAGAGGCGGCCTCGGCGCCATCGACCGTGGCACGGGTGGCGAGGCGCCAGATGCCGCGCAGATTGCGCTCCAGCGTGGCGCTGAGGATCAGCTGATCCCCGGGCCCCACGGGCCGGCGGAAGCGCGCCTTGTCGATGCCGACAAAGTAGAACACCGAGTTTTCGTCCGGATACACCCCTGCGGTGACGAAGGCCAGGATGCCGGCGGCCTGCGCCAGCGCCTCGATGATGATCACTCCCGGCATCACCGGCCGATGCGGAAAATGCCCGGGAAAATAGGGTTCATTGACGCTGACATTCTTGAGCGCGCGGATGCTCTTGCCGGGCACGCACTCGAGCACGCGGTCCACCAGCAGGAAGGGATAGCGGTGTGGGAGCCGCTTCAGGATGGCATGGATGTCGAGCTGCACCGGTTCATTCATCACGCTGGGTTCCTGTTGTTGCTGCGTTCCTGGCGCCTGACCCGCTCCGCCAGTGCCTCGAGCCGCTTGAAGCGGCCCACCAGCCGCCGCCACAGCGGCGCCGGCTCGGCCGGAATCCCACCCGAGTAGACGCCTGGCGCGCTGATCGAGCGGGACACCATCGACATGCCCGTCACCACCACATCATCGCAGATGTCCAGGTGGCCGACGATACCGACCGCCCCCCCGATCATGCAGCGCGCGCCGATGCGGGTGCTGCCGGAAATGCCGACGCAGGCGGCGATCACCGTGTGCGCACCGATGTGGACGTTGTGGGCGACCTGGATTTGGTTATCGAGCTTGACGCCCGCCTCTATGACGGTATCGCCGATCGCGCCGCGATCAATCGTCGTATTGGCGCCTATCTCGACATCGGCGCCGATGCGCACACTGCCGAGCTGTGGCACCTTGATCCAGCCGCCTGAGTCCGGTGCGAAACCAAAACCGTCGGAGCCGATCACCACGCCTGGATGGATCCGCACCCGCTCGCCCAGCTGCGCCCCGGCGATCACGGTGACCCCGGCGAGCAGCAGGCAATCGGCTCCGAGCGTGACCCCGTCGCCGATGAGGCAGCCCGGCCCGATGCGCGCGCGTTCGCCGATCAGCGCGCCCGGCCCGATCACCGCCCCGGCGCCGACGCTGGCGCTGGCTGCCAGGCTGGCGGACGGATCGACGACTGCACTCGGATGGACTCCAGCGGCAATGGTTGGCCCCGGGTGCAGGAGCGAGGCGATGCGGGCGTAAGTTGCATAGGGATTTGCGCAAACCAGCACCGCCACGGGGCTGAGCGCGGCGTTTTCGGCATCGGTGACCACTACGGTCGCGCGCGTCGCCGCCAGCTGCGGCCGGTAGTGCGGATTGGCGAGAAACCCCAGATCCCCGGAAACAGCGCCGGCCAGCGTCGCCACGCGCGCTACCCGCAGCTCCGGATCGCCGCGCAATTCGCAGCCGAAGCGCACCGCCAGCTCGCCCAGCGCGACGCTCATCGGCGGCTCCGGCCGGTCCAGTCCTACCTGTTGGTGGGTGCGGCCGGTGTGCTCGGCTTGGCCGCGGGTGCCGCCGGCGCCGGCGCGGGCGTCGCCGCCGCCGCCCGGGCCTGCAGCCCCGCCAGCACCTGGGCCGTGACGTCGAGCGTAGGGGTCGCAAAGATTACGCCGTCGGTCAACACCAGGTCGAATTTCTGCGACAGCGCGTAGCTCTGCACCTCGGCAACGATGGCGCTCTGCAGACGCGAGAGCTCCTCATTCTGGCGCGTATTGAAGTCTTCCTGCACGTCGTTCAGCTTCTGCGAATAATCGCGGTTGCCTTCGCGCAGTTCCTTCTCCGCCCTGACGCGCTGCTCGGCGCTCATGGTGGGGCCATCCTTCTCGTATTTTTCCTGCTTGGCCTTGAGCGCCGCCTGCTGCGCAGTCAGCTCGCGCTGCTTGCCGGCAAATTCGTTGCGCAGGGCCTCCGTGACCGCCTTCGCCTGCGGAGCCTCCTGCATCAGCTTGGTCGCGTTGACCACACCAATCTTGATTTCGGCGTCGGCTGGCGCGATCGCCGCCATGCACATCAACACCCCTGCGACTGAGACTGTCCACGAACACTTCACTGCTTTGCTCCCGGAAAAGGGCGGGCACCGTGCGCCGCCTGATGGTTGTAGGAATCTAATAGGAACCGCCAATCGTAAACTGGAAAGTCTCGGTGCGATCGGCAAAATGCACCGCGTCACCCCCGTACTTGTTCAGCGGTATGCCATAGCTGAAGCGGAATACGCCGAGCGAAGGGGCCAGCCACTGCACCGCGACTCCGGCGGACTTCTTGAGCTGATCATACTTGAATTTGTAGTTTACCGGGGTCGTCAGGTCGCGGCCGAGATACCTGACGTTATCGGTGGAAAACACGTTGCCGTAGTCGAAAAACAACGTCGCCCGCGCACTGGTCTGCCATTTCGCCGGCAGTGGCAGGATCAGCTCGGCGCGGGCGGTGGTCAGCAGATTGCCCCCGTAGGGGTTGCCATTGCTGTCCACGGGACCCAGTGAGCTTTCGGTATAACCGCGCACCGTGTCGGGACCGCCGGCATAGAAGCGCTTGTAGGGCGGCAGTGCCGTGGTGCTGCCCAGACTCTTGCCGTAGGCCACGTTCAGGCCCAGCGAGAGCGTGGTGCGCAGCACCAGCGGCAGGTAGATGGTGCTCTCGTAGCTGGCGACGTAGTAGCGCACTTTGCCGCCCGGCACGAAGCTCAGGCCCAGGGTATGGCGCTGGCCACGGTCGGCGAACAATCCGCGGTTGCGCGAGTCGTAGAGCCATCCCGTATTCATCTCCAGCGTGCTGTACTTGCTGCCGTACAGCGTCGTGGCGGTGGTCACCGCGGTACCGTCGGCGAGCACCACCGTGGACAGCAGCACGCGGTTATAGGACCCGCCATTCGTCTGCACCCAGTCAACCGCCTGCTGCGCACTGCTCCCCTGGTAGGTCAGCAGATCGACACGCTGCAGGGACACCCCGGCATTGAGGCGCTGGAACTCGGAGATCGGAATACCGTAGTTGAGTCCGACGGCAAGATTCTGCGACTTGAAATTCGACGAGGTCGAGACGAACTGCGTCGAATTGCGGTAACTCAGGGACACCGTGCGCGACACCCCGTCGATGGTCTGGTACGGATTGGTGTGGGCAAAGCTGTAGAGCTTGTTGTAGATCCCGGAATCGAGCTGCAGCGCGACGCTGTCTCCGCTGCCCATGAAATCGCTGTCCTGGAAGCTGCCGTTGAGCATGAATTTCTGGGACGCGGAATATCCGATGCCGCCGCTGATGCTGGCGCTCGCGCGCTCCTTGACGGTGAAGACGACGTCGACGAGGTCCGGGGTACCCGGGACCGGGTTGGCCTCATACTCCGCCGATTCCACGAACGGCTGCTGCTCCAGGCGCTGCTTGGAGCGCTCCAGGGCCACGTTGGACAGCAACGCGCCCTCGAGCTGGCGCACCTCGCGCCGCAGGGTCTCGTCGTTGCTGCGCGTGGTGCCCTTGAAACTGATCTCGCGCACGTACACGCGGTTGCCCGGGTCCACGAACAGCGAGAGCGCGACCTCCCGCTTGGCCTCGTCGATCGCCGGCACCGGTTCGACCTTGGCGAAGTAGAAACCTTCCGCTCCCAGCCGGTTCTTGATCAGCTCCTGGGTGCTGGAGATGACCTTTTGCGAGTAGATCTGGCCCGGCTTGACGAGCACCAGGTACTTGAGCTGCGCCTCGGGCACCACCAGGTTGCCGGCCAGCTTGACGCTCGAGATCCTGTACACCACGCCTTCGGTGATATTGGCGGTGATGAACACATCGCTCTTGTCGGGGGAGATGGCGACCTGCACCGAGTCGATGCGCGCGTTGGCGTAGCCGCGATCCTGGTAATAGGTCTGGACCTTCTCAAGGTCTCCCTGGAGCGATTCACGCGAGTAACGATCACTCTGCTTGTACCAGGAGGTCCAGTTCGGGGTCTTCAGCGTCAGCGTCTCGAGAATGTCCTTGGTCTTGAACGCGGTATTGCCCACGATGTTGATCTGGCGGATCTTGGCGCGGCTTCCCTCCTTGATATCGAGATTGACGCGCACCCGGTTGTTGGCGAGCTCCTCGACCTTGGAGTCGATCGTCACGGCATACTTGCCGCGGCTGTAGTACTGGTCGGTGAGGTACTGCGTCACTTCCTCGAGGGTGGAGCGGTTGAAGGTCTTGCCGGCGGCCAGGCCGACATTGCGCAGTGATTTCTGCAGATCCTCGGTCTTGATGTCCTTGTTGCCCTTGATCTCCACGCTCTCGAGCGACGGCCGCTCCAGCACCGTGACCAGCAGGGTGTTGCCGTCACGGCTCAGCGCGACATCGCGGAAAAATCCCGTGGCGTACAGCGCGCGCAGGGCTTCGCGCAACCGCTGGGCGCTCATTTGATCGCCGATGTTGACCGGCAGGTAATTGAAAACGGTGCCTTCGGAGATGCGCTGCAGGCCCTCGACCTTGATGTCGCTGACCTTGAAGTCGCTGTCGGTGACCTGCGTTGCAGACAAAGGCGCAGTCACAGGCGCAGTCACGGGCGCAGGCACAGGCGCAGGCACCGGCGCAGTCACGGGCGCAGGCACCGGCGCAGTCACGGGCGCGGGCGGCTGCGCCGGCGTCGGCGCCTCAGGGGGCGATGTGCCCGCCTGCTGCGCCTGCGGAGCGGGCGCGGCGGCGGCGAACACAAGGAGGACGAGCGCCGTGATACCCGCGCGATAATTCATGCGCAACTGCCGTTACCTTAAGGGGGAGTCAACCAAACTGACGTGAGATATCGTTATACAGGGCAAGGCCCAGCAGCAGCACCACCAGGGCGATGCCCAGCTGCTGCCCCACGGCCTGTACCCTCTCGGACAGCGGACTGCCCTTGAGCCACTCGACGGCCTGCATCACGATCTGGCCGCCATCGAGTATCGGTATAGGCAGCAGATTCATGAAGCCGAGCGCCAGGCTGATCAACACCAGAAAACTCAGGAAAGCCTCGAGGCCAGCGGAAGCCGAGTCTCCGGCCAGCTGGGCGATGGTGAGCGGACCACTCAGATTCTTGACCGAGACCTCGCCGGCCAGCATGCGCCAGAGCATGCGCGCCTGCAGGGCGGTCATGCCCCAGGCCTCGCGGCAGGCTCCGGCCAGCGCGCCGAGCGGGCCCAGATCCACGTGCCGCACCAGGCCGGGCGGAAAGCCGGGCAGCCTCGGCCGGGTCACCTGTATGCGACCGATGCGCTTGCCATCCTCAACCACGCCGCTCACCGCCACGCGCGCGGCGTAATCGTGGCCCGCGCGGCGATACTGCACGGCCAGTGTCTCGTCGGGGTGGGCCCGCACGATCACGACCAACCCGAGGAAATCGTGCACCGGCTCGCCGTTGATGCCCAGGATTTCATCCCCGGCCTTGAGGCCGGCCCGGGCGGCCGGGCCGTCGCTGGCGACCGCGCCGAGTACCGCAGGGATCGGCAGCTCCTGGAATCGCAGGCCAAGGCCGACGAGCGCCGCCGCCGGTTCGGACAGGGCGCGCCGTTCCGCCAAACTGGCAAAATTGAACAGGGCGTGGCGCTCCCGCCCAGCCGGATCGCGGACCGTGACCGACAGCGAATCACCGCCCGTGACGCCATCCAGAAGTCCGATCCAGACCTCGCGCTGCGTGCTCACCGCGTGACCATTGACGGCCACGACCTCATCGCCGCTGAGTATGCCGGCACGCGCCGCCGCAGAACCGGGCTGAACCGCGCCCAGCAGGGGCCGCAGCTCCGTGCTCCCGGACACCAGCAGCATGCCGGTCAGCAGCAGGATCGCGAAAATGAAATTAAAGGCCGGGCCGGCCAGCAGCACCGCGATACGCTGCCAATGCGGGCGGCGCGTAAAGGAGCGCGACAGCTCCTCGGCGGCCACCGGCCCGTCGCGCTCGTCCAGCAGCTTGACGTAGCCCCCCAGCGGCACCGCGGCGAGCACATACTCGGTGCCATCGCGGCGGCCAATCCGGGTCCAGATTGCACGGCCGAACCCCACCGAAAAACGCAGCACTCTGAAACCCAGCCGTCGGGCTACCCAGTAGTGGCCGAATTCGTGCACGGTCACCAGCACGCAGACGGCGACCAGGAAACCCACCAGCGACATCCACGAAAAGCTCACGCCGGGGTCCTCATGGCCACGGCATGGAACTCACTCAATACGGCCGCGGCGCATTGGCGCGCACCGGCATCGGCGTCCAGCACCGAGTCCAGCTCTGTTATTCGGCTCGCCGGCAATTGCGCCATGACCCTGTCAATGACCCCCGGAATATCCCCAAAGTTCAACTGCTTGTCGAGAAAGGCCTGCACCGCCACTTCATCGGCCGCATTCAGCCAGACGCAGGCCAAGGCTCCCGCTCGAGCCGCCTCCTCTGCCAACCCCAGGCAGGGGAAGCGGGCGCGGTCGGGCGCCCGGAACTGTAGCGAGCCCACCTTGGCCAGATCGAGGAATTCTACACCGGCGGCGATGCGCGCGGGCCACGCCAGCCCCTGAGCGATGGGCGTACGCATGTCCGGGGCGCCCAACTGCGCCAGCGTCGACCCGTCAAGGTATTCGACCAGCGAGTGCACCAGGCTCTGCGGATGCACCACCACGGCGATATCGCGCGGCTCCATGCCAAACAGCACGGTGGCTTCGATGAGCTCGAGGCCCTTGTTCATCAGGGTCGCTGAATCAACGGATATCTTGCGTCCCATGCTCCAGCGCGGATGGGCGCAGGCCTGCTCCGGCGTCGCCACGGCCATCGCCGCCGCGCTCCAGTCGAGAAATGGTCCGCCCGAGGCGGTCAGCAGGAGCCGACGCACACCCGCCGGCCGCTCCCCGATCCGTGCTCCCGGCGGCAGGCACTGGAAGATTGCGTTGTGCTCGCTGTCGATCGGCACCAGCGTGGCCTGGCCCGCGCGCGTCGCGGCCACGAGCAAGGGACCGGCCATCACGGCCGACTCCTTGTTGGCGAGCAGCAATCGCTTGCCGGCGTGGGCCGCCGCCAGCGTCGATCGCAGGCCCGCCGCGCCACTGATCGCGGCCATCACCACGCCGGCCGCGCTGTCGCGCGCCAGCTCCACGATCGCCGCCGCACCCGTGCCCACACGCGTGGCGGACCCGGCTTCACGCAAACGCCGTTCGAGTTCCCCGGCCGCCTCGCTCTGTTCGAGCACCGCAACGTCGGGACGGTGGCGCAGGCACAGTTCCGCCAGCCGGCGTGCATCGCTCCGCGCGGCCAGTGAAACGACGCGATATTCACCGGGGTGGCGCTCCAGCACATCCAGCGTGTTGCGCCCGACGCTGCCGGTGGCACCCAGAATGGCCACGCCGATCACGCGCCCACTCCCAGCCACAGCAGGCCGACGCACAGGATCGGGGTGGCGCCCAGGACGCTGTCGATGCGGTCGAGCACCCCGCCGTGGCCTGGAAACAGCCGGCCGCTGTCCTTGAGCCCTGCGGCGCGCTTGAACATGCTCTCGGTCAGGTCACCGATGACCGAGAATGCGGCGCTCAGCAGGCACAGGGGCAGGAAGCTCTGCACCGGCAGGCCGAACCAGTGCGCCCCGAGGACACCCATCGCCGCGGCGAGCGCCATGCCGCCGATGACGCCTTCCCAGGTCTTGCCGGGCGACACCCGCGGCGCCAGCTTGACCCGCCCGAATGCCCGTCCGGCAAAAAACGCGCCGGTATCGGCGGCAAACGCCAGCACCAGCACGAACAGCGCCCACTGCGGGCCGCGCGGCCAGTGTTCCACCATTCGTGTCAGCGCTACCCAGGTGGGCACCAGCGCCACCAGGCCAGCGAGCGCCGCCGACCAGCCGCTCACGCGCGCAGGTGCAAACAGTACCCAGAAGAAGGACAGGGCCCAGCACAGCGCGCTCAACTGCATCAGGAGGGCAAATTCGGCACGCCCGCCGAGCAGCTCCCGCAGCGTCGGGGCCAGCACTGCGACGGCCAGCACGAAGCCGGCGCGCGCGGAACGCTGTTGCGCGCCCAGGAATCCGGACCACTCCCAGGCCCCGGCCGCGATGAACAGGCCGAACATCACGCGCGCCACCGTGGGCGCGGCCAGCAGCAGGACCGCGATCACCACGCCAGCCAGAATCATCGCGGTGAAAATGCGCTTACCCATGCTCAGAGCGCGACCTGCGCGCCGGTCTGGCCGAAGCGGCGCTGGCGCCCCGCAAAGTGCTGCAG
Source organism: Steroidobacteraceae bacterium (assembly GCA_035300345.1). GTDB lineage: Bacteria > Pseudomonadota > Gammaproteobacteria > Steroidobacterales > Steroidobacteraceae > FEN-1191. Next base: position 127,281 of record DATGVM010000045.1, on the reverse strand, counting down.
GGCCAGCGCAAAATCGGCCGTTGAAAAGTCCGGCCACAGCGTATCGGTGAAATACAGCTCGGCGTAAGCGAGGTTCCAGAGCAGAAAATTGCTGACGCGCTGCTCCCCGCCGGTGCGAATGAACAGATCCGGATCCGGCAGGCCTGCCAGGGCCAGGCCGCCGGCAAAATCCGCCTCGCTCAGGGCGCCGCTGCTGAGCTCGCCCCGCTCGCAGCGCGCGGCGACCTGGCGCGCGGCACTGAGGATGTCCTGGCGCCCACCGTAGCTGAGCGCCACCTGCAGCTGCAGCCGCCGGTTGCCCGCCGTCGCAGCGCTCGCCAGCGCGATACGCTCGCGCAACCGTGACTCCAGGTGCTCCAGTTCCCCGATGAAGCGCAGGTGCGCGCCGTTGGCCTGCAGCGCCGGCAGCTCCCGATCGAGCGCCTCGCAGAACAGGTCCATGAGAGTTGCCACTTCGACGGCCGGCCGCGACCAGTTTTCGCTGCTGAAGGCGAACAGCGTCAGGGCGTCGATGCCATGGCGCACGCTCTCCTCGATGACCATGCGCACCGGGCTGATACCGGAGCTGTGGCCCGCGCCGCGGTCCCGCCCCCTGCCCTCGGCCCAGCGGCCGTTGCCATCCATGACGATGGCCACGTGGCGCGGCAGTGACCCAGGGGATTCAGGCCGCTTGCTCACATCAAACCTGCAGGATCTCTTTCTCCTTCGCCGCCAGCTGCTGATCGATCTCGCCGATGAACCGGTCGGTCAGCTTCTGGATGTCTTCCTGCGCCTTGCGCTCGTCATCCTGGGAGATTTCCTTTTCCTTGAGCAGCTCCTTGATGTCGGTCAGCACGTCGCGGCGCACATTGCGGATGCTGACGCGCGCATTCTCCGCGTCCTGCCGCACCACCTTGCTGATGTCCCGCCGCCGCTCCTCCGTCAGTGGAGGGAGCGGTACGCGAATGACCGTGCCCGCAGTCATCGGCGTGAGCCCCAGGTCCGACTTGTGGATGGCCTTCTCGATCGGCCCGACCATGGTCTTTTCCCAGGGCGAGATCACCAGGGTCCGGGCGTCCTCGATGCTGATGTTGGCGACCTGCTGCAGGGGCACGTCGGCGCCGTAGTAATCGACCTTCAGGTGTTCCACCAGGCTCGGATGCGCGCGCCCGGTACGGAGTTTTCTCAAATCCGCCTGGAACACCTGCACGCATTTCTGCATGCGGGCGCTGGCGTCCTTCCTCAGATCCTCAAGCATACGGCCCCCTTGCTCTTTATCGGTGGTACGCGAGCTTCACTCATTGGTCACGAGCGTACCTATGTCCTCACCGCGTGCGATGCGCAGCAGATCCCCGCCGCTATTGAGGTTGAAGACCCGCAGCGGCAGCCGGTGGTCGCGGCACATGACGATCGCCGTGGCATCCATGACGTTCAGCCGCTCGGTGAGCACCCGCTCAAAAGTCAGGCGTGGATAGTGCTGCGCGGCGGCATCCTTCACCGGGTCCGCCGAGTAGATGCCATTGACTTTGGTGGCCTTGAGCAGCAGCTGCGCCTCGATCTCGATGGCACGGAGCGAGGCCGCGGTGTCGGTCGTGAAGAAAGGATTGCCGGTGCCGGCAGCGAAGATCACCAGGCGGCCCTTCTCCAGATGCCGCACGGCACGGCGGCGGATGTAGTCCTCGCAGACTTCGTTGATGCGGATGGCCGACATCACCCTGGCGTGCACCTGGAGCGACTCGAGCGCATCCTGCATGGCGAGCGCGTTCATGACCGTGGCCAGCATGCCCATCTGGTCTGCCGTGACACGATCCATGCCGGCGCGCGCCAGGCCCGCGCCGCGGAATATATTGCCACCGCCGATGACGACGGCCAGCTGCGTGCCGAGGGCCTGCACGTCGCGCAGTTCCCCGGCCACGCGCTTGATGACGATCGGATCGATGCCGTAATCGGCGGCGCCGAGCAGTGCCTCGCCCGAGAGTTTCACCAGGATGCGCGCAAAACGCGGGGTCCCCGTAGCATCCTTCATGCGCACTCCTTCAGCCGTCGTGGCGCGCCGCCAGCCACAAATTCCGGTTTAATGGCGCCCGGCCGCACTCACCTGCGCCATGACTGCGGCGACAAAATCTTCCTGTTTCTTCTCTATGCCGGCCCCTACCTCGAAGCGCTGGAACTCGCGGACGCTGGCGCCGGCATTCTTGAGCAGTTTCTCGACGGTCTGTTCGGGATCCTTGACGAAGGGCTGGCCCAGCAGGCTGATTTCCGCGAGCGACTTGCGCAGGCGTCCGGCCACCATCTTGGCGACGATCTCCGGGGGCTTGCCCTCGCGCTGCGCCTGCTCCTCCAGGATCTCGCGCTCCTTGGCCACCACGGCGGGCGGAACCTCCGCGCTACTGAGATAGCGCGGGCTGCTGGCCGCGATGTGCATCGCCAGATCATGGGCCAGCGCGGCATCGCCGCCCTCGAGGGCCACCAGCACGCCGATGCGCGTGCCGTGGAGATAGGCGCCCAGCGGGCCTGGCGATGACATGCGGGTGAAGCGCCGCACTGAAATCTTCTCGCCGATCTTGGCCACGAGTTCGCGCCGGCGCTCCTCGATGCTCCCGCCCGAGGCGAGCTTGCCGGCCAGGAGCGCGTCGAGATCGGTGGCCTCGCCGGCGCAGGCGCTGTGCGCAACCGCCGCCGCGAAGCCGCAGAATTGGTCGTCGCGCGCGACAAAATCCGTCTCGCAGTTGATTTCGACCATCGCCGCGCTGCGCCCGTCGGCGGCACGTTCGATGGCGATCACCCCTTCGGCGGCGACGCGCGCGGCTTTCTTGTCTGCTTTCGCCAGACCCTGCTTGCGCATCAGCTCAGCGGCCGCATCGAGATCGCCCTGCGTCTCCACCAGCGCCTTCTTGCATTCCATCATCCCGGCGCCGGTGCGCTCGCGCAGTTGCCGGACGGTCTCGGCCGTTACGTTCATGGCGGCAGCCTTGAGGCGCTCAGCGCGGGCCGCGGCGCGTGCCGGCGGTACCCGCGGCCGGACGGCGCCGCACGGTGGCGCTGGCGCTCGGCGTCGCGGCGACATCGACGGCATCGTCGAGATCCAGGTCGGCGGCCAGCTCCGCCTCGGCGGCCTCGGCGGGAGCAGCGGGGGTCTCAACCGGGGCCGGCACGGGAGCGACCGCCGCGGCGGGGTGCCGGCGCGGTGCCGGCTTGCGGCTGCGTATCGGGGCCTGGCGCGTCGGCCGCGCATTTCGGCCTGGCTTGCGGCGCGGATTGCCATGTTCGTCGAGCTCGACAAACTCATCCTCGCTGACCGCCATCTGCGGTACCGAGGATTTACCCTCGATCACGGCCTCGGCGATCACGCTCGCGTACAGCTGGATGGCGCGCATCGCATCGTCATTGCCGGGAATGACGTGATCGATCCCGTCGGGGGAGCAATTGGTGTCGACGATTGCGACCACGGGTATGCCGAGCTTGGTCGCCTCGTGCACCGCAATATGTTCGTGCCCCACATCGACCACAAACAACACGTCGGGGAGCGCCTCCATGAGCTTGATGCCCCCCAGGCTCTTTTCGAGCTTGATCATCTCGCGCCGCAGCATTGTCGCTTCCTTCTTGCCGCGCTTTTCAATGGCGCCGGAAGCCGTGAGCTCCTCGAGGTTGGCGAGTCGCTTGATCGACTGGCGCAGTGTCTTGAAATTGGTGAGCATGCCGCCCAGCCAGCGCTGGTTCACGTAGGGCATGCCGCAGCGCACGGCTTCCGCCGCGATGGCGTCACGCGCCGAGCGCTTGGTGCCGACGAACAAGACCCGTCCGCCGTCCGCCACGACGCGCTTGATGAAGGCCGTGGCCGTCACGAACAGGGGCTGCGTCTGCTCGAGATTGATGATGTGGATGCGGTTTCGTTCGCCAAAGATGTAGGGGGCCATCTTTGGGTTCCAGAAGCGGGTCTGGTGTCCAAAATGGACGCCCGCTTCCAGCATCTGTCGCATTGACAAGCTGGACATGGTCGTAAGTCTCCGTCGGGTTAGGGCCTCCGCGTATCCTTGACGGCGATTCTGAGCTGCCGGCCTGGCGCGGCACCCTATCTTAAGGGTGCCGGTTCGAGGCACGGAGGCGCAGGACACCCAGCCGCAAGTACTGATACGCGTGTGGATTGCGTTGCCAAAAATGGCCGCGCTTTATACCATGAAGTTCCCGGCCGAACAACGGTTTAGGCAAATCCAGACAGGCTCAGTATCCCGCATGCTCCGCTCCACCCAGGTGACCCTCAAGAGCCCCGATGAACAGGCCCGCCTGCGCACGGCCGGGCATCTGGCCGCGGACGTGCTCGACATGATCGGGGAGCATGTGGTGCCTGGGGTCACGACCGACCAGCTGGACCACATATGTAATGAGTTCATCGTGGGCGTCCAGAAAACCATCCCGGCCAACGTGGGGTACCGCGGCTTCCCCAAGACAGTCTGCACCTCGGTCAACCACGTGGTCTGCCATGGCATACCCAATGATCGGGTGCTCAAGGCCGGAGACCTGCTCAATATCGACGTGGCAATCATCAAGGACGGCTACCACGGCGACACCAGCCGGATGTATTACGTCGGCAAGCCGCCGATCCAGGCGCAGCGCCTGACCGAGACCTGCCACGCCGCGATGTGGCGTGCCATCGACCTGGTGCGCCCGGGCGCCCACCTTGGTGATATCGGCCATGCCATCCAGGCTCACACCGAGGCCGCCGGATATTCGGTGGTACGGGAATACTGCGGGCACGGCATCGGCCGCGTCTATCACGAGGATCCGCAGGTGCTGCATTACGGTGAAGCGGGAAGCGGCATGGAATTGCAGGCCGGCATGGTGTTCACCATCGAGCCGATGATCAACGCCGGCAAGCGCTACACCAGGGTGCTTCCCGACGGCTGGACGGTGGTGACCAAGGACCACTCGCTGTCCGCGCAATGGGAACACATGGTGCTGGTGACCTCGGCCGGCCATGAAGTGCTGACGCTGGGCGCCGCGGCGCGCGGCGCCGCTGCATGAACGCTGAACCCGATTCGCTCGATATAACCCCACTGCCAGCAAGTCGCATCGACTGGCCACTGCTTGGGCGGCTGCCCTCGCTCCTGGGTGCGAGCGCCTGTTCGGCAGAGAGCTGCCGCCAGCTGCTCGCCCAGGGGCAGCAGGAATTGCAGCAGCGCTTCAGGGACGAAGAGCCCGTCGAGGCGCTGGTACACGCACGCGCCGCGTTCATCGATTCCCTGTTCGCATGCCTGTGGCAGGCACAGCTGAGCGCCGATCTGGCGGAGCGCCTGACACTCGCCGCGGTGGGAGGCTATGGGCGCGGCGAGCTGCACCCCTACTCGGATGTCGACATCATGGTGCTGACACCCGATTCGCTCAGCGAGGCCGGGCGCGGCCAGATCAGTCCGTTCCTGGCCTTCCTCTGGGACATCGGCCTGGAGGTGGGCAACAGCGTGCGCACGGTGGCTGAGTGCGCGGAGGAAAGCCTTGCGGACGTCGGCGTGATGACCACGCTCCTGGAGGCGCGCTGGCTGGCCGGATCGCGCGCGCTCCTGCCGCAGATGCGCACCGCCCTCGGGCCGGAGCGCGTCTGGCCGGTACGCGATTACTTCGCCGCCAAGGTGCGTGAGCAGCAGGAGCGGCACCTGAAGGCCAACGACACCGCCTACAATCTCGAGCCCGACGTCAAGACCGGGCCCGGCGGACTGCGTGACATCCAGACGATCGCCTGGGTGGCCAAGCGCCACTTCGGCGCCGAATCACTCGATGAGCTCGCCACCCATGGCTTTCTCAGCCCTTCGGAGCTGCGGCGCCTGCAGCAGGCGCAGATTTTCCTGTGGAAGGTGCGCTTCGGCCTGCACGTGCTCACCGGCCGGCACGAGGATCGCCTGCTCTTCGATCACCAGATCAAGCTGGCGCACAGCTTTGGCTACGAGGACAGCACCTACACGCTGGCGGTCGAGCAGCTCATGCAGCGCTATTACCGCACCGTCATGGACGTGCAGCTGCTCAACGAGCTGCTGCTGCAGCTGTTCCGCGAGGCGATCCTCAGCGACGACACGCCGCCCAAGCCGCTGACGCCGCAATTCCAGGTGCGCGACGGGTCGCTCGAGGCGCTCAGCGAAGATCTGTTCGCGCGCCAGCCCTCCGCGCTCCTCGAACTGTTCGTGCTGCTGCAGCAGCATCCGGAACTGCGCGGCGTGCGCGCCGGGACCATTCGCGCCGTGGGCCGGAATCTGTGGCTGATCGACGAGGAATTTCGCCAGAACCCGCGCAATCACCGCCTGTTTCTCGAGATCCTGCGCGCGCCCCGCGGCGTCACCCACGAGCTGCGCCGCATGAACAACTACGGTGTGCTCGGCCGCTACATCCCGGCGTTCGGACGGGTGGTCGGACGCATGCAGTACGACCTCTTCCATGCCTACACCGTAGACGCCCACACCCTGTTCGTGGTCAGCAATGCCAGGCGCCTGGCCATACCCGGGTTCAACCAGGAACTGCCGCTGGTCTCCCCCGTCATGCAGCAGTTGCCGAAACAGGAAATCGTCTACCTCGGGGCGCTGTTCCACGACCTGGCCAAGGGGCGTGGCGGCGATCACTCCGAGCTCGGCGCGGTCGATGCCGAGGCGTTCTGCCTCGAGCAGGGCCTGTCCCGCTACGAGGCCCGCCTGGTGGCCTGGCTGGTAAAGAACCACCTGGTGTTGTCCATGACCGCGCAGAAGCAGGACATCGGCGACCCGCAGGTCATCAATGCCTTTGCACGCCTGATCGGCGACGAGGCGCACCTGGACTATCTGTACGTGCTCACCTGTGCGGACGTGCGCGGTACCAATCCAAAGCTGTGGAATTCCTGGAAATCCATGCTGTTTCACGACCTGTACGAGAAGACGCGCCGCGCGCTGCGGCGCGGACTGGAAACCCCGGTCGACAAGGAGGAGCTGGTGCGCGAGAACCAGTCCGGTGCGCGCGCCCTGCTGGGGCAATCCGGCGTCGCGCAGGAGGAGATCGACGCGGCCTGGGCACGGCTGCCCGAGACCTATTTCCTGCGCTACACGCCCGAAGAAATCGCCCACCACACCCGGGTGCTGGCGAGCCCGGACGGGAGCGGCGAGGTGGCGCGCGTCGCCGTGGAGGCGCAACTGGCCAGTGGCACCACCGCGGTACTGATCTACGCGCCGCACCGGCGCCACAGTTTCGCGCGCGCCACGGCGGTGCTCGACCAGCTCGGCCTCAACATTGTCGATGCGCGCATCACGGCGGTGGGCAACGGCTATTCGCTCGACACCTACCACGTGCTGGAAGAGGACGGGACGATGATCGCCGATGGGGAGCGGCTCGCCGAGATTCGCGGCGCCCTGTGGACTTCGCTCAAGCGGCCCGAGGAGGCGCCGCTGACCGTCATGCGCCGCTCGCCACGCCAGCTGCGCGTCTTCAGGACCCCTACGCAGATCTCGATCAGCGTCGATGAGCGCAACGCCCGTTCGGTGCTCGAACTGGTGGCCGGCGACCGCCCCGGGCTCCTGTGCGATGTGGGCAAGGTGCTGTGGGAGGAGCATGTCGATCTCGGCGCCGCCAAGATCGGCACCATGGGGGAGCGCGCCGAAGATGTGTTCTATCTCACCGATCGCACCAGCCGTCCGCTCGACGAGGCCGCGGCCGAGCGGCTGCGCACTCGCCTCCTCGAAGCCCTGAGCCAGCGCCAGAACGCGTGAACAGCGTGACCCCGCAGGCTTTGCGACCCATCATCGATGCGGCCTACGAGCAGCGCCACGCCCTCAATCCGGCCAACGTCGACGCCGGGCTTGCCGCCGCCATCGACGCCACGGTCGGACTGCTCGACGGCGGCGCGCAACGCGTCGCCGAGCGCACGGCCGGCCGCTGGCAGGTGAACGAATGGCTCAAGAAGGCGGTGCTGCTGTACTTCCGCACGCACGAAAATCAGCTGGTCGAGGCCGGCTATACCCGCTTCTTCGACAAGGTACCGCTCAAGTTCGCGCAAGCGAGCGCCGCGGAGCTGGCCGCCGGGGGCGTGCGCGTGGTCCCGCACGCACTCGTGAGGCGCGGTGCCTTCGTGGCAGCCAACGCGGTGCTGATGCCCAGCTACGTGAACATCGGCGCCTACATCGATTCCGGGACGATGGTCGACACCTGGGCCACGGTCGGTTCCTGCGCGCAGATCGGCAAGAACGTGCATCTGTCAGGCGGCGTCGGCATCGGCGGGGTGCTCGAGCCGCTCCAGGCCGGCCCGACCATCATCGAGGACAACTGCTTCATCGGCGCCCGCTCCGAAGTGGTCGAGGGCGTCGTCATCGGCGAGGGCTCGGTGATTTCCATGGGTGTGTTCATCGGCCAGAGCACCCGCATTCTCGATCGCACCAGCGGGAAGATACTGCGGGGCCACGTGCCGCCGGGCTCCGTCGTGGTAGCGGGCGGCCTGCCTGCGCAGGACGGCACTCATTCGCTGTATTGCGCCGTGATTGTGAAGCGCGTGGACGCGACGACGCGCGCCAAGACCTCGATCAACGAGCTGCTGCGGATGGACTGACGCGCTGGCGGCGCAGGCGATTGCGCGGCCGCTGCAATTCCTATCCGTAGCGCCCGGTGATGTAGTCTTCGGTCGCTTTCCTGGCTGGATTGGTGAAAATCGTGCTGGTCTGGTCGAATTCGATCAGTTCGCCCAGATACATGAAGGCCGTGAAATCCGACACGCGCGCAGCCTGCTGCATGTTGTGCGTGACGATGATGACCGTGACACGCTCGCGCAGCCCGGTGATGAGTTCCTCGATGCGCGCGGTGGCGATCGGATCGAGAGCGGAGGTGGGCTCGTCAAACAGCAGGATCTCCGGCGCGGTCGCCAGCGCGCGCGCAATGCACAGGCGCTGCTGCTGGCCACCCGAAAGCGACAGCCCAGAGCTGTCGAGCCGATCCTTCACCTCGTCCCACAAGGCTGCCGCCCGCAACGCACGCTCCACCTCCTCCGTCAGCTGCAGCCGGGACTTCAGGCCCCGCACGCGCAGGCCGTAGGCCACATTCTCGAAGATCGATTTCGGGAAGGGATTGGGTTTCTGGAACACCATGCCGATGCGCATGCGCACTTCGATCGGATCGACTTCACCCGCCACCAGGTTGATATCGTCCGGATAGAGCATGATGCGCCCTTCGTAGCGCGTGCCACCCTGCTGGTCGTGCATGCGGTTGAAGCAGCGCAGCAGGGTGCTCTTGCCGCAGCCGGAGGGACCGATCAGAGCCGTCACCTGGTGCTCGCGGACCTCGAAGTTCAGGTTCTTCAGCGCGCGCAGGTCGCCGTAATAGAAATTGAGCGCCTCGACGCGCGCTTTAGTCGCCGCCTGCAACGCCAGGGTGCGCCGCGTTTCATCCACTGCCACCCGGGTCGCCCTGACTCGAATGGCCGGCAGCACTCCGGTGTCAACTTCCGTCGCCGGTACCATGAACGGGGGGACCTCGCCGTGCGGGCGCGGCGGCACACGATGCGTGGCCGGCCCGGATGTATTCATTGTGCCCCAAGGATACGGCAAGGCGCCATCCGGCGCCGCCCCATCGGGCGGACAGCGCCGCATCGGTGCACTGCGGCCAGGGCCGCGCCCGCCTCAGAAGCTGATCTGCGACCAGACACCGAATTCATCGAACTCGCTGCTCTTTACCCCGCCAGCCTTGACCTCATCGTGCTTGTAAACCACCGCGAGATCTACGCCCTTGCGCGGCTTACAGCTGACACCGAGATTAAAATATTCGTCCTTGCGGTCGGGAACCGTGTCCTTGTTGGGCTTGGCGCTGTCGTAGCGCGCGAAGCCCGAGACCTTGGGCGTGAAGTTCACGGAACCCCATACCGAATAGCCGTCCGCCGAATCTTTGGGGACCAGGATTACCGCGGTCCAGTTGTCCGCCTTGAAATACTCGGCGCCGACGCGAAACTGATCCGTGGCGTAGGCGAGCAGCGCGTCCCAGCGTTGCGCGGTATGCAACGGAGGTGTCGCCGTTCCCTCGACATCCTTGCCCAGCTTCCCGTTATAGAACCCGACTGCCGCCGTCAGGCCCTTGATGGGCGTGACGTTGACTCGGCCTTCCCAGTCCAGTGTCTTGGAGCGCGTCGGGTTCTTGTAGCCATTGCCCTCAATCGTGGACACCGCATAGCCGAACATGCCGTCAGCCAGCTTGCCGCCGGCGTGCACGCCCCAGTCGGCCGTATTGCCAAAACTCAGGCGGTCCTCGAGCATCTTCTCGACGTAGCGATAGCCGTAGTTCCCTTCCACAAACGGAATCCAGGGCAGATCCGCGGAGCCCGCGCGCACAAAGAACGCATCCGAGATCTTGGCCTGCACGTAGGCCTTCTTGATGAACAGCTGCGTCTCCGAATCGGCGCTCACATAGTTGAAATCGGTCGTCAGATTCGCGGACCACGTCTCGTCAAACGTGTGATCAAGGATGAGGTAGAAGCGCTTGACGTCCAGTCCGAAGCCGCTGGCAGCGGTTTTCACCCCCGCCGCCTTGGCATCAAGGCTCGTCAGGTCGATAAACGCCCGGCCACCGACCGTCGTATTCTCGGTCACCGCGGTATCCGCATACGCCGACTGGATGAGTCCGCAACCGGCCAGGGCCACTGCGGCACAAATCTGCTTGGACATGAAGCACTCCTATGAAGAGGGTCTTGATATTGCGGGTTCAGCACGCCGCTGCGGGCCCGCCGTTGGTTGGGCAAGCTACACAGGGTGTATGACAAGGGCGTGACAGCAGCGCCGCCAGGTGATGGTTTTGTTACCGGCCCCGGCGCCCGGCACAAGGCCCTCAGCCGTAGCGGCCCGTGATGTAGTCTTCCGTGGCCTTCTTGGCCGGGTTCGTGAATATCTTCGCGGCCTCGTCGTACTCGACCAGTTCGCCGAGGTACATGAATGCCGTGTAGTCAGACAGGCGCGCCGCCTGCTGCATGTTGTGGGTCACGATCAGCACCGTTACCTGCTCGCGCAGCGTCGTGATCAGCTCTTCAATTTTTGCGGTCGCGATCGGGTCGAGCGCCGATGTCGGCTCGTCGAACAGGATCAGTTCGGGGCTCGTGGCAAGCGCGCGCGCGATGCACAGGCGCTGCATCTGTCCGCCGGACAGCGCCATCGCCGACTGGTTGAGCCGGTCCTTCACCTCGTCCCAGAGCGCAGCGCCGATGAGCGCCTGCTCGACCGCCTCGGCAAGCTGCGCACGATTTCTCATGCCGCGCAGCCGCAGCCCGTAGGAAACGTTCTCGGCGATCGAGGTTGGGAAAGGATTGGCCTTCTGGAACACCATGCCGATGCGCATGCGCACTTCGATTGGATCGACCCCACGCCCGATGAGATTGATATTCTCCGGGTACAGGGTGATCGAGCCCTCATAGCGGTTGCCGGCCTGCAGGTCGTGCATGCGGTTGAAGCAGCGCAGGAAGGTGCTCTTGCCGCAGCCGGATGGCCCGATGATGGCTGTCACGCGCCGGTCAGCCACCGGCAGGCTGATATCCTTCAGGGCCTGGTGGGTGCCGTAGTAAAAATTCAGGTGCTCGGACCTGGCACGCGGATTCGCGGGCCAGTGGGCCCGCTCGCCGGCATCGGCCGGTACTGCGCCGGCCGCCGGCCTCCCCGGCGTCTCGGTCGCTGCGCGGTTCATCCGGCAGGTCTCGATGTGCCTGGAGGAGCGGGCGCCGCGGCGCTCTGCGCCACGCCCGACAGCTGCAGCGAGCGCTCGACATCCTGCAGCGAGACGTGGCGAACGTCGCGGCCGCCGACCATGTAGATCACATACTCGCAGATGTTCTTGGCATGATCCCCGACGCGCTCGAGGGCGCGCGCCACCCACAGCAGGTCGATGGAGGCGCGAATGGTGCGCGGATCCTCGATCATGAAAGTGATGCACTGACGCTGGATGGCGTCGTACTCCTCGTCGAGCACCCGGTCGCGCTTGGCGACCGCCAGCGCCGCCTTGGCATCCAGGCGCGCGAAAACGTCAAGCGATTCATGAAGCGAGGCGATCGCTTCCCGGCCCAGATGCCGTACTACTCGATAGCCGTCTCCCGCGCGGCGATCCATCCCCGCCCGGCGCAGGCCGATGTTGGCGATCTTGTGCGCCTCATCGCCGACGCGCTCCAGGTCGGTGATGGTCTTGATGATGGCGAGCACCAGCCGCAGGTCGGAAGCCGTGGGCGCCCGGGTGGCAAGAATGCGATTGCACTCGTCGTCGATCTCGACCTCCATCAGGTTGACGCGCGCCTCGTTACTGATCACGTCGCCGGCCAGGCCGGCATTGCCCTCGGCCAGGGCCTGCAGGGCCTGCTGCAGCTGTTCCTCGGCCAGCCCGCCCATCTGCAACACCTCGTTGCGCAGGTGCTCCAGGTCCTCGTTGTAGCGGCTGAGTATGTGAGTCCCGAGCTCGATCTTTTCCATTGCGATCCCCTTCACTCGCCGGGATTGGCGTGCTGGCCGAACAGCGAGGACACCGAGCGGGCCACGATGCTGAGGAACAGCACGAACAGCGTGATCAGCAGCGCTCCCACCCAGGCGAGCTGCTGCCAGTCCTTGTACGGGCTCATCGCAAACTGGAAGATCACGTACGGGAGGTTCGCCATCGGCTTGTTGAGATTGCCGTTCCAGAACTGGTTATTGAGTGCTGTGAACAGGAGCGGCGCGGTCTCGCCGCTGATGCGCGCGATGGCCAGCAGCACACCGGTGAGCAGCCCGTTGCGCGCCGCGGGGTAGACGATGTGCGTGATCGTGCGCCAGGGCTGGGCGCCGAGCCCCGCGGAACCGTCACGCATGCTTTTGGGCACCAGGTTCAGCATGTCTTCGGTGGTCCGGACTATGACCGGCAGGGCAATGATGCTCAGGGCGATCGCGCCGGCAAAGCCGGAGTAATGACCCATCCGCGCCACGACCACGGTGTAGACGAACATGCCGACGATGATCGAAGGCGCACTGAGCTGGACGTCGTTGATGAATCGCACCACTGTGCTGAGCCGGCTGCTGCGTCCGTACTCGGCGAGGTAGGTGCCCGCCAGCAGCCCGATCGGCGCGCCGATGAGGATCCCCAGCAGCGTCATGAGTACGCTGCCAAAGATTGCGTTCAGCAGTCCACCGGAACTCCCGGGCGCCGGGGTCATCTCTGTGAACACGCGCATCGACAACCCGCCGATGCCCCGTGACAGCAGCGTCCAGAGAATGGCGCACAGGATGGCTAGGCCGATCAGCGTGGCCAGGGTGGAGGCGCTGAAGGCCACGAGGTTGGCGATGCGGCGGCGACGCAGAGTGTTCATACGCGCCTCACGGCGTTGCGCTCCAGGCGCAGGAGCAGCAGGCGGGCGCCGGCAATGACGGCGAAGGTGAGCACGAACAGCAGCAATCCGAGTGCGAACAGCGAGGAGGTATAGAGATCGCCCACCGCCTCGGCAAATTCATTGGCGATCGAGGCTGAAATCGTGGTCGAGGGGGCCAGCAGCGAGGCGCTGATCCGGTGTGCGTTGCCGATGACAAAGGTCACGGCCATCGTTTCGCCCAGCGCGCGCCCGAGCCCCAGCATGATGCCGCCGATCACGCCCGCGCGCGACCAGGGCATGACGACATCCCACACCACGTTCCATTGCGTGGCGCCCACCCCGTACGCCGCTTCCTTCAGCGACAGTGGCGCCATGCGAAACACCTCGCGCATCACGGAGGTGATGAAGGGCAGCACCATGATGGCCAGCACGAGGCCGGCAGTGAGCAGGCCGATTCCGAACGGCGGGCCCTGGAACAGCACGCCGACCAGCGGCACCGGCCCCAGGTGCTCAATGAGCCAGGGCTGTACGGTGTGCTGCAATATCGGCGCCAGCACGAACAGGCCCCAGATACCGTAGACAATGCTCGGGACCGAGGCCAGCAGCTCGATCGCCATGCTGATCGGTCCGCGCAGCCAGCGCGGGCAGGTCTCCGTCAGGAATACCGCGATGCCGAAGCTCAGCGGCACCGCGATCAGCAGCGCGATGAGCGATGTCGCGATCGTTCCATATATAGGAGTCAGCGCGCCGAAAATCTCAGTGACCGGATTCCAGCGCTCGCCGGTCACGAACGACCACCTGAAAGTGCTTAACGCCGGCCAGCTGCCGTAGAGCAGCGAGAGGATCACGCCGGCGAGCAGTACCAGCACCAGGATGGCGGAAAACCGGGTGGCCACGCGGAACACGCCTTCGGTGCGCGCCTCACGTTGCAGATGCGTTCGCAGTGCCAGCGCTTGCGTGTTCATGCGTTCCCAGCAGAAACGGGAAAGCGGCCGGCGCCCTGCGCGCCGGCCGCCTGCTTCAGTGTGTTACGAGCGACGGGCTATTTGCCCGTCCAGACCGGCTTGCCATTGTCCTGGATCGATGCCGTCCAGGTCTTCTTCACTAGCTTAACAAGCTTTTCAGGCAGCGGCACATAGTCGAGCTGGTTGGCCATGTCGGTGCCGTTCTGGTACGCCCAGGCGAAGAATTTGAGCGCTTCGGACGCCGACACCGGATCTTTCGGCTGGCGATACATGATGATGAAGCTGGCCCCGGTGATTGGCCAGGATGCCGCACCCGCCTGGTCGGTGAGAATGAGGTAATAGCCCTCGGCGTTCTCCCAATCAGCACTGGCGGCTGCCGCCTGGAACGCACTCGCTTCAGGCACGACAAACTTGCCCTCGTGATTCTTCAGGCGCAGGTAGGTCATCCCGTTCTGCTTCGCGTAGGCGTATTCCACGTAGCCGATCGCACCCCCGGTCTGCGTGGTCATGTTGGCCACGCCCTCATTGCCCTTGGCACCAATGCCGGTGGGCCATTCGACCGAGGTATTGGCCCCGACCTTGCTCTGGAACGTGGGACTGACCTTGGAAAGATAATTGGTAAACAGGAAGTTGGTCCCTGAACCATCCGAGCGATACACGGGTGCGATTGCGAGGTCCGGCAGCGCTGCCTTCGGATTGAGCGCCTTGATGCGCGCGTCATTCCACTTGGTGATTTCACCGAGGTATACGCTGGCCAGCGTCGGGCCGTCGATCTGCAGGTCGCCCGGCTTGACGCCCGGAATGTTCACCACCGGCACCACACCGCCAATGACCATCGGCCATTGCACCAGCCCGGAGTCGTTCAGGTCCTTGGCTTCGAGCGGCTTGTCGGAGGCGCCAAAGGTCACGGTGGCAGCCTTGATCTGCTTGATGCCTCCGCCGGAGCCGATCGATTGGTAATTCAGGCCAACCCCGGTCTGTGCCTTGTAGGCTTCCGCCCACTTCGAATAGACGGGGTAGGGAAAGGTCGCACCGGCACCCGAGATATCGGTGGCCGAGGCGATGCCCGTGGCGGCGAGCGCCAAGGCGCCGATGAGGGTGCGGACCCTGTTGCTGCGGATTCTCACTTGCTTGATCCCCTTCTTGTCTTGCCGTGAATGGTGCGGGAATGCGCGCTGTTATAGCTGCCTCGTATGACAGTTGTATGTCAGGATCACCGGCTGTGGGCACATGTCCATGATTGTATTGGCAGTCATCATGCCGCTCAGGCCTTGCCCCCGAAGCCTGCGCACCGTATAAGGCGCGTGGTCCTTAGCCCCTTGGCTGCATTGCAGGAGCGCACAGCGCGAACCCCATGTCTGCCACTCTCGAGTTGACCCAGAACCTGATCGCGAGAAACACGGTCACGCCCGCCGATCAGGGCTGCCAGGATCTCATTGCCGCGCGGCTCGAACCACTGGGCTTCTCGATCGAGAAACTGCGCTTTGGCCAGGTCGACAACCTGTGGGCAACGCGCGGCGGGGGGAACCCGGTGCTGTGCTTTGCGGGGCACACCGACGTCGTGCCCACGGGCCCACTGGCAGACTGGAGTTCCGATCCGTTCCAGCCGGAAGTTCGTGCCGGCATGCTCTACGGGCGTGGTGCGGCGGACATGAAGAGCGGACTGGCCGCGATGGTCACGGCCGCCGAGGTCTTCATCGCCGAACGTCCGCAACACCAGGGAAGAATCGCCTTCCTGATCACCAGCGACGAGGAGGGCCCTTCGGTCGATGGCACCAAGCGGGTGGTCGAAAAGCTGGTGGAACGCGCCGAACGGATCGACTGGTGCATCGTCGGGGAGCCTTCGAGCGAGCAGGTCGCCGGCGACATGCTCAAGATAGGCAGGCGCGGTTCGCTCTCCGGACGCCTTACGGTGCACGGCGTCCAGGGACATATTGCCTATCCGCAATTGGCCGACAACCCGGTGCATCGCTTCGCGCCCGCACTTGCAGAACTCAGCAGCCGGGTGTGGGACCGGGGGGACGAGCATTTTCAGCCCACCAGCTTCCAGGTGTCGAACCTGAACTCGGGCACAGGTGCGCCCAATGTGATTCCCGGGGACCTGAAAGCGCGCTTCAATCTGCGATTCTGTCCGGCCCAGACGAGCGAAGGACTGAAGCGCACCGTCGAGGAGATCCTTTCCCGGCACCAGCTGCGGTATACGCTCGAGTGGTACCTGTCCGGCGAACCCTTTTATTCGCGCCAGGGCAAATTGCTGGCCGGCGTGCGCGCGGCGGTCAAACAGATGACCGGGCGGGAGCCGGTGCTCTCGACCGGCGGCGGGACCTCCGACGGCCGCTTCCTTGCCGCCATGGGTGCAGAAGTGGTGGAACTCGGTGTGCCGAATCCGACCATTCACAAGGTGGACGAATCGGTGCGGCTCACCGACATCGAGCTTCTGCACGCGATGTACCTGCAGTCGCTCCGCAACCTGCTCGGCTAGCGCGACCGCTGCGCTTCAGCGCCGCGGGGCAAGAAAATTCGCGCCAACGCCGAGCACGCCGAGCGCGCCGGATGCAATCATCACCCAGGTCGGCATCGCCAGTGTCAGAAAGGTCCAGTTCACCTGGTGACACTCACCCGAGCCCGTGAGCACTTTGCGGATCACATCACTCAGGGGAAACACATCGAGCATGTAATTCAGCGTGGCGCCGCAGGCCGGCACGGCTCCTTCGGGCAGGTGCTGGATCCACAGGTGACGCGCTGCGATGGCGATGGTCAGCAGCGCAGCGGTGCCCACGAGCACACCGTAGATCCGCGCCCCGGTTCCTTTCGGCGCATGCAGCCAGGCCATGAGAAACAGCACACCCATTCCCGCCACGCCGACGCGCTGGAAGATGCACAGCGGGCAGGGCTCGACCCGGAGCACGCCCTGCACATACCAGGCGTAGCCCAAAAGGCCGCCGCAGCACAGAAACCCGAAAAGATTCAGGCTGCGCCGGTTCAGGGTTTCCCACAGGCCCCGGGTGGGCCGGACCGGCTCATTCACGGGTGTTCTGGCCCTTGAGTTCCTGCTCGACCCGCTCTAGCGAGCGATGCCGCACATCCTTGCCGTGCACTATGTAGATGACGTACTCGCACACGTTCTTGGCATGATCGCCAATGCGCTCCAGAGAGCGCACCACCCACATTACATCCAGCGCACGGCGAATCATGCGCGGGTCCTCCATCATGAAGGTGATGCACTGGCGCTGGATGGATTCGTATTCTTCGTCGACGATGCGATCGTTCCGCGCCGTGCGCACGGCCAGGTCGGCATCGAGGCGGGCGAAGGCGTCGAGCGCGTCACGCACCATGCCCTGCGCCACTCGCCCGATGTGCTTGACCTCGCGATAGTGGTCTTCCGGGCGCTCTTCGGTCGCCAGGCGGGCCGCGATCAGCGCAATCTTTTCGCACTCATCGCCGATGCGCTCCAGGTCGGTGATCGCCTTGATGGTGGCGACGATCATTCGCAGATCACCCGCTGCCGGGGCGCGCGTGGCGAGGATGCGGCTGCATTCCTCGTCGATTGACACCTCCATCCCGTTGACCTTGTAGTCCTGCGTGGCGACCGACTGGCCCATGGCGCTGTCGCCGGCCACCAGCGCCGTCAACGCGCGGCTGAGCTGCTCCTCGACAAACCCGCCCATGGCCGAAACCTTGGTGCGAACGCGCTCCAGATCTTCGTTGAAGCGCCGGGAGGTGTGATGCGAAAAGTCAGCGGCTTCCATTGAGGCGGTTCCATTCGGGCGACGATCCCAACTATAGCCCAGGGACAGGCACAAAATGCGAGCCGCATCGCAAACTCAGGCGGGCGGCACCAGGCGCGCCGGAAGAAAATGGCAGCTGAAGGTGCTGCCCTTGCCCTCCTCGCTCTCGATCAGCAAGCGCGCGCCGTGCCGCTGCAGCACGTGCTTGACGATGGCCAGCCCAAGTCCCGACCCGCCGCTGGCGCGGCTCCGGCCGGGATCGACCCGATAGAATCGCTCCGTGAGGCGCGGGATGTGCGCGGCGGCGATGCCGATGCCGGTGTCACGCACAGCCAGGTGCCCGCCGTGTTCATCACGCCACCAGCGCATCGCGATTGTCCCGTCCGCCGCCGTGTACTTGACGGCATTTTCCAGCAGATTGCCGAAGGCCGAATGCAGCTGCGCTTCGACGCCGAGCAGGCGGTCGGAGCTGTCGATCACGATCTGCACGTCCCGTGTCTCACTGAGGCGGGCCAGCAGATCACTACGCAGGCGCGCCAGCAGCCCGCCGACGTCGACGGGCTCGCCGGTCGGCGCGGCCTCCTCAGCCTCCAGGCGCGATAGCTCGAGCAGATCGTGCACGATGGCGGTCATGCGCAGCGCCTGGCGGCGCATCGCATCGATAGGTCCGCGCAGGTCCGCTGCAATGCTCTCGTCCTGAGACAGGGTCTCCAGATAGCCGGAGATCACGGTCAGGGGCGAGCGCAGTTCGTGCGAAGCGTTGGCCACGAAGTCCTTGCGCATTTCCTCGAGGCGCGCCTGCTGGGTCACATCGCGCACCATGAGCAGCAGCTGGCCGGCGCCGTAGGGCACGATCTGGAAATGCAGATACTGATCCGACAGACCGCCGGCCTGCACGATGACCGGCACGGCGTAATTTCCGGACCGCAGGTATTCGACGAACTCCGGCCGGCGCACCAGGTTGTCGACGCGCAGGCCGATGTCCGTGCGCCCGCGCAAGTGCAGCAGACGCGCGGCCGCGCGGTTGAACCACAGGATCTCCGCGGCGGGGTTCAACATGACGACGCCATCGGCAATGGCCGCCGTCGAACTGCGCAGTTCGCGCAGCAGCTGCAGCATACGCCGCTTGTGATATTGCTTACGTCGGAACAGCCTGCCAATCAGGCCGATGGCCTCGCCCCAGGCGCCGCCGGCATCCGGCGCCAGATCCACCCGGTCGCTGCGCAACCACTGCCGTACCTGCGCCAGCATGTACAACTGCCGGGCCAGCATCACCGCCAGCGCCAGGGCCACAGCGAGGGCCACGTGGCCGATCAGCAATCCGGCAAGACATGCGGCCCCGGCAACCAGCGCAGCTCGGGCCAGCGGATCCCACCAGGAAGAGGGACTCATCGGCTGCAGATCTGAGCGGGGCCTGCCCTCAGGCCTCTACGCGCGCGGAAAAGCGGTAGCCCGCGCCGCGCACCGTCTGGACGTAGTGATCGCAGGCATGGCTTTCGAGCGCCTTGCGGAGCCGGCGAATGTGCACGTCGATGGTGCGCTCTTCCACATAGACATTGCCTCCCCAGACGCGATCGAGCAGTTGTTCGCGACTGTATACACGATCGGGATGCAGCATGAAAAATTCCAGCAGCCGATACTCCGTCGGCCCCAGTGCCACGGCCTTGCCAGCGGCGCTGACGCGGTGGCCGGCGCGATCGAGCAGCAGATCGCCCTGATTCACCGCTTCGTTCTCGTCCTGGCCCGCGGTGCGGCGGAGCAGCGCATTGACACGCGCCAGCAGCTCGCGCGGCGAGAAGGGCTTGGTGAGGTAATCATCTGCACCACCGTCAAGGCCGGCCACCTTGTCGGATTCGGCGGCGCGCGCGGTCAGCATGATGATGGGCAGATCGCGCGTCTCGCGCTCGCGCTTGAGGGAGCGCGTCAGCTCCAGGCCGCTGGTGTCGGGCAGCATCCAGTCCACCAGCATCAGGTCGGGACGCCGATCGGCCAGCGCCGAGCGCGCCGTGCGGCTGTCCTCCGCCTCGCGCACCTCGAATCCGGCGCGCTTCAGGCCAAAGGCGATCATCTCGCGGATGGGCCGCTCATCTTCAACAATGAGTATGTGTTTCGGTGTCATGACAGTGGGCAAAGGCTGGGCGGCGCCACGTTAGCCATGGTGTATGACAGATCCATGACAGGGCAAGCGCGCTAGGAGATCGGCGGGAGCGCCGGGACGATTGCGACATTGTCGCGCAGATACACCGGCAGGGCCTGCTCGGCCGGTACCGCCAGGGCAAGTCCATCGTGCGCGGCCAGCCGGGCAATCTCCCGGGCGTGCGGGGCGAGCTGCGCCAGGATCGGCTGCAATGACTCCGACAAGCTGCTCGCCAGCACCGGATGCGCGAGGTAGCCAGACCCGGCGCCCGCGGCGGATCGGCGGCCCAGCCATTGGCGCGCAGCTGCAATCACCGCCTCGGGCCCCGCCACGGCCTCGACGGTCGCCGCCCGGGCGTAGCCTCCGTCACAATCGAAGCCGGCCCAATACAGTTCTCCCATTCGAGCGTCCATGCAGGCCAGCGTCCGCGCCGGCCGCAACGCTGTCAAAAACGCCTGCTGGGCCAGCGCCCGCAGGTCGGAGACCGGGATGACCGGAAGTCCGGCTGCATAGGCCAGGCCCTGCGTGAGGCTTGCGGCCAGGCGCAGTCCCGTAAAGGCACCCGGGCCGCGGCCGAAGGCGATCGCATCGAGCGATCGCAGGGACCAGCCGGCCGTCGCCAGGACTTCGTCGATCATGTTCAGGATGTGTGCCCCATGGCCGCGCTCGGCCCGCTGCTCCCGGCTTTGCAGCTCGCCGTCCTCCCACAGGGCCACGCTGCAGCAGTCGGTGGCCGTATCGAGCGCGAGCAGCTTCACGCCAGCGCCGCTTCCTGGGCACATAGCTTCAGCATGGCCGTCGCCTCGCCTTCTTCCTGCGTCGGCCGCATCGGCGGCAGGACGGAAAGCAGCGCGCGCCCGTAGCCGCGGCCCAGCAGCCGCGGATCGCAGATCATCACGACCCCGCGATCCTCCTCGCTCCGGATCAGGCGCCCGACACCCTGCTTGAGCGCCAGGGCCGCTTCGGGCAGCTGGTAGTCGCGAAAGGGGTTCTTCCCCTGGGACTGCAGGTGTTGCACGCGCGCGCGCACCATCGGATCGTCGGGCGGCGCAAAAGGCAACTTGTCGATCACGACCAGGCGCAGGGCCACCCCCTGCACGTCGACGCCCTCCCAGAAGCTCGCCGTGCCCAGCAGGACCGCGTAGCCCGAGTCGCGAAATCGCCGCAGCAACAGCTCGCGCGGGGCGTCGTTTTGCACCAGCAGCGGCCAGCTCGAGGGCCAGTCGGCCGCGCGCAGCAGCTGCGCCGCGGCGCGGAGCGCGCGGTGACTGGTAAAGAGCAGGAACGCCCCGCCGTCACTGGCATCCAGCAACGGCCGCACGGCCTCCAGCACGGCGGCCGTGTAATTCGCGGCGGCCGGGTCAGGCAGGCCCGGGGGCAGATAGAGCAGGGCCTGGCGCTCGTAGTCAAAGGGACTGTCCAGGCACAGCGTGGCCGCATCGCCCAGGCCCAGGCGCGTGGAGAAGTGTTCGAAGCTTCCGGCCAGCGCCAGGGTCGCCGAGGTGAAAATCCAGGCGCTCGGATGCTGATCGACCAGCGCGCGAAAGCGCGCGGAAATATCGTAGGGCAGGAGGCCGAGTGAAAATCCACGGGGCGTAACCGCGACGCTGCGCGCTCCGCCCGCCTCTCCCGTGCCGGCCTCCGCCATGACTTGTTCCATGTCAGCGGCCAGTGCGCGGGCGCGCGCCGCACAGTGCGCCACGCCCTGCGCTTCGGTCATGGCCTCGAGCTCACTCGCCCACGATCCGAGTGCCGCAGACACTGCCCGGCAGGCCTGGCGCGCGGGCGCATCCAGATCTTCCCAGGCCACCCGGCGCTCCTGGCGGCCGAGAGCAGCACCCAGGCGCTTGAGCGGCTGCTCGAGTCGCGCCTGGGCGGTGGCCGCCGCGGCGGGATTGACTTCGAGTTGCTGCAACTCGCCGCGCGCGTCGAGCAGGAGCGTTTCGATCTGCCGGCTGGAGCAGTTCAGGCCGAAGGACTCCGCGGCCAGATCGGGGAGTTGGTGGGCCTCGTCCAGGATCAGTGCATCGACGCCCGGCAGCAACTCACCATAGCCATCTTCCTTGAGCGCCAGATCCGCCAGCAGCAGATGATGGTTGACGACCACCAGTTCAGCCTCGAGCGCCGCGCGCCGCGCGGCAAAGACGTGGCAGCGTGAAAACTCCGGGCATTGCTGTCCGGTACAACTCTCGCGCGTGCTGGTCAGCTGTGCGCGCAAGGGATGCGACTCCCCGAGTGCGGCGATCTCGGCCAGGTCACCGCTGCGTGTGCGCGCCGCCCAGTCGTGAATATCCTCCAGCAGGGCCTGCTCTCCAGCGCCGAACAGCGTCCCCTGCGCGCCGCTGCCGCCCAGCTTGAGCCGGCACAGGTAGTTTGCGCGCCCCTTGAGCAGGGCCGTGGCCATCGGCCGGCCCAGCGCGCCGGCGAGCAAGGGGATGTCGCGGCTGTACAGCTGGTCCTGCAGCGTGCGCGTCCCCGTCGAAATCAGCACGCGCAATCCGGACGTGAGCGCCGGGACCAGGTAGGCAAAAGTCTTGCCGGTGCCGGTGCCGGCCTCGATGAGGAGCCGCTCCCGGTCGGTAAACGCGAGCGCGATGCGCTCCGCCATGCGCAACTGCGACGGGCGTGCCACAAAGCCCTCGAGCGCACGCGCCAGCGCACCACCGGGGCGGAACACTTCGGCCAGTGTGCTCATGGCGGATTGCTGTACATTGCCGTCGCTGGTCCCTAAAAATTCCCGCTGGCGCCAGCGGTCATGCCGGGCCCGGGCTTCAAGGATACGACATGGCGAACGAGCGCCCTACCCTCCCTTCCGCAGCAGAAACCCCGACAATGGTCGCTGCCTGGGTCGCTGAGGCCGCCGCCCTCACACAACCGGAGCAGGTTCACTGGTGTGACGGCTCGGATGCGGAGGCGCGGCGGCTGCGTGATGAGCTGACGAGCCGCGGCGAACTGCTGGAGCTCCACCGAGGGCATTTCCCGGGATGCTTCCTGTATCGTTCGGCTCCGACCGACGTCGCCCGCGTCGAGCACCTGACCTACATCTGCACCGAAAGCCAGGAGGAAGCCGGCCCGAACAACAACTGGATGGCCCCCGCGGCCGCCCGGGCGAAAATGCGCGAGCTGTTCCGCGGCTGCATGCGCGGCCGCAGGCTCTACGTCGTGCCTTATTGCATGGGGCCGATCGATTCGCCGTATGCGCGCTGCGGGGTGGAAATCACCGACAGCGCCTATGTCGTGCTCAGCATGGGCATCATGACCCGGATGGGCCGGCAGGCGCTGGAGAAGATCGCCAGGGACGGGAGCTTCGTGCGCGGACTCCATTCCACCGGCGAGCTGGATCCGGCGCGCCGTTTCATCATGCACTACCCGCAGGACCTCGCCATCGAGAGCTTCGGCTCCGGATATGGCGGCAATGCGCTGCTGGGCAAGAAGTGTCACGCGCTGCGCATCGCCAGCTACCAGGCCAGGCGCGAGGGCTGGCTCGCCGAGCACATGCTCATCGTGGGCCTGCAAAGCCCGGCGGGCGAGACGCACTACATCGCTGCCGCCTTTCCGTCAGCCTGCGGCAAGACCAATCTGGCGATGCTGATTCCGCCGGCGGCGCTGCCGGGCTGGAAGGTCTACACCGTGGGAGACGACATCGCCTGGCTGCATCCGGGGAACGACGGACGTCTGTGGGCCATCAATCCGGAAGCCGGATACTTTGGTGTCGTACCCGGCACGAACACCATGACCAATTCCAACGCCTACGCGATGATCCGGCGCGAGACCCTGTATACCAACGTGGCCTTGACCGCCGACGACGAGCCCTGGTGGGAAGGCCGCCGGGAAGGCCGGCCGGTGATCGACTGGCAGGGCCGCCCGTACCGGGAAGGCAGTGGGCCGGCGGCACACCCGAATTCGCGCTTCACCGTATCGGCGAAGCGCAACCCGGGGTACACGCCGGCGGCGGAGGACCCCAGGGGCGTGCCCATCTCGGCGCTGGTGTTCGGCGGGCGGCGCCGCGAACTCGCGCCACTGGTCTACGAGGCGCGCAGCTGGCCGCACGGCGTGCTGATGGCCGCGGCGGTGGCCTCCGAGACCACCGCGGCAGCGGCCGGGGCAGTCGGTGTGGTGCGCCGGGATCCGATGGCGATGAAGCCTTTCGCCGGATACAACTTCGGTGATTACTTCTCCCACTGGCTGCAGACAGGCGAGCGCCTGGCCCATCCGCCACGCATCTTTCACGTCAACTGGTTTCGCCAGAACCAGGCCGGCAAGTTCCTGTGGCCGGGGTACGGTGAAAACCTGCGGGTGCTCGCCTGGATGCTCGACCGCTGCGCGGGACGGATCGGGGCGCAGGACGGTGCCATCGGGCTGCTGCCGCGACCACAGGACCTCAACATCGCGGGACTCGACATCGACCGGTCGGTGCTTGCCGAGCTGACGAGCGTGCCGCCCGCCGCCTTGCGCCGCGAGCTGGCCGAGATCCGCGCCTACCTGCGCAGCTTTGGCGAGCGCGCGCCGATGGCGCTGTTCGCTGAGCTTGACGGGATCGAGCGGCGGCTGGACGGCTGAGGCGCGCGCCCTCAGCTTTCTTCGCAGACGAAACGGATCGTCTGCGGCGAATCCACGTCCGGGACGCGCCCCAGGCCGATCATGCCTTCGCCCTTGATGGGCATGCTGTCGCGCCGCACGAAAGCCTCCTCCTGGCCGGCGATCTGCACAAAGGTGCCGTTGGTGCTCTGATCGGTAAGCAGGAAGCGGTTGCGGTTGAACTCGATGCGCGCATGGAGCCGCGAGATCAGGTTGCCGCGCACGATCAGGTCGCTCTCATCAGCACGGCCGATGGCGACGTGCGGATGCAGCTGATCGCAGATCACCTCGCGATCACCGGACCGGACCCGCAGCCGCAGCGTGCGCCGCTGATCGTGCGAGGTCAGGGCAATAGCCGGCAGCATGCTGGTCACATCATCGGTCTGCCAGAGCACCTCATAGAGGGCCACTTCCCCACCTTGTCCCCGGATCGTGGCGATGTCGATCTGGCGCACCGAAGCGCGCCACTCGGGCGACAGGCGCTCGACCGTGGCCGAAGTCGTGATGATCTGCCCCGCCTTGGCCTGGCTGGTCATGCGATTGGCCGTATGGACGCTGGCGCCGAACACGTCCCGGGCCTCCAGCACCACCGGCCCGTAGTGGCAACCGATCCGGATCGCGACCGGCTGGCCTTCGACCTTGAGTTCCGCGTGGGCGCTGATCTGCTTCTGCATCTGCCCGGCGGCGTTGAGCGCATCATCGGCGGTCGGGAACGTGGCCATGATCTCATCGCCAATGGTCTTGATCACGGCGCCGTGGTGGTGCTCGGTGGCCGTGCGCATGACGTCGATGCAGATGGACACCATGGCGCGGGCCCGCTGGTCGCCCAGGCCCTCGAACAGCCGGGTGGAGCCAACCACGTCGGCAAACAGGATGGCGAGTTCGATATCCTTGACCATGTTTCCGCTGTCCAGCCGCCAGGCCAGGCCCCATTCGGACCCTAGGAGTTCACATAATGATGGGTCCGCTCGGTCAGGATTATACGCGAGCCCCGTCCCCTGACCATGTCATAGGGCGACCGCTCGCAGCAGCGCCGCGCCCGCTCCGGGCTCGCGTACACCCAGTGAGAGCCGCTGGCGAAACTCCCGTGCTCCCGGGCGCCCTGAATAAAGGCCGAACATGTGGCGTGTAATGGCCGCCAGCGGCTCGCCGCCCGCCAGCTCGCGCCCCGCGTAGATCGCCATCCGCTCGAGTATCTCCTCCTCGGGCGGGCGTCGCCAGCTGTCTGCGTACAGCTGCACATGCAGCTCGCTGAGGATGTAGGGCCGGTGGTAGGCCTCGCGGCCGAGCATTGCGCCGGCACACCAGGACAGGGCCTCGGTGACTTCCCCGGCGGTGCGCAGCCCGCCGTTGAGCACAAACTCCAGCGCCGGGAAATCCGCGATCAGCTGCCGGACGATTGCCGGACGCAACGGCGGCACCTCGCGATTATCCTTGGGCGAGAGCCCGCCCAGCACGGCCTGTCGCGCATGGACGATGAATCGCGTGCACCCCGCCGCACTGGCGGCCGCGGTGAAGGCCACGAGCCGCGCGTAATCGGTGGCATCGAACTGATCAAGGCGCTGGCGCACCGTCCGCGGATCAGTCTTGTCGATGATGCCGATACGCATCTTCACCGTCACTGGAATGGTCACGGCCGCGCGCATCGCGGCCACGCAGTCCGCCACGCGCGCGGGTGCCGCCATCAGGCAGGCACCAAAGGCACCCGCATGCACCCGGTCGCTGGGGCAGCCGCAGTTCAGATTGATTTCGCAGTACCCGGCCTGCTCTCCCAGCCGTGCCGCCGCCGCCAGGCGCGCGGGCTCGCTCCCGCCGAGCTGCAGGGCGAGCGGCTGCTCCTCCGGCGCATAACGCAGCAGCCGGGCGGCGTTGCCGCGCAGGAGTGCCTCGGCCGTGATCATCTCGGTATACAGCAGCACGCGCGGGGAGAAGCCGCGCAGGAAGTAGCGGCAGTGCCGGTCCGTCCAGTCCATCATGGGTGCAACCGATATCTGCGGGGATACGGATTGGCGCTCTTTAACCGCGCTTCCCGCGCTTCCCGCGGTTCCCGCGGTTCCCGCGGTTCCGGCTTGATTGATCGGATTTTCGCTCATGACTCGTGTTGGGCCCTCGAAGCCACTCTATTCCAAAATCGAACCGGTCTCACAGCTGCGGCTGAAGCGGCTCTCGCGTGGTCAACGACGGGTCCTGCAGGAACAGACTGAGGCGTACAATTCGCTCACCAGACGATACTCACCCACGCGGGAGATTGCGCATGCGCCCACCTTTCGCCCTGTTCGCCACCGCCGTTCTGTTGCTCCCATTGCAGGCCGCCGCGGGTCCCGCGGAGTTTCGCCAGCTCGCGCACGAGTATTACCTGTGGCGCGATGCAGCCTATCCGGTCGCGACCAGCGCCGCGGGAGACCACCATCTCGACGATCGGCTGGCTGACTACGGCATGACCGAAGTGCTGCGACGCCGTCAGCACGTGAGCGACTTGCTCATGCAAGTGGGCTCGCTGGCCACGGAAGGATGGAGCAAGGACGACCGCGTCGATCTTGTTCTGTTCAGCGCAGAGCTCGCGCGCGAGGATTTCTTCGGCCGCAGGCTGAACCCTGAGGGCTCGGACCCGCAGCTCTACGTCAACGAATGCACGAACGCGATCTTTACCCTGCTGCAAAAGGACTATGCGCCGCACCGCGCGCGCGCGTTCGCGGCCACCGCGCGCCTCGAGCAGATACCCGCGCTGCTGCGCATCGGCCGCGCGAACCTCACCCAGCCGGTAAAGCTGTATGCCTCGCTCGCAATCGAGGCGGCCCGCGGCGGCGACGAGCTGTACAGCGTGAGTCTGATGACTCTAGCGGATGGCCTTTCGCCCACGGAGCGAAAGCGCTTGGTCACGGCCCGTGACCGTGCGCTCAGCGCGCTGCACCAGTACGCCGATTGGCTGGAGGCGGGCCTGGGCAAAATGCCTGAGTGGCAGCCGATGGGTGAGGCGAGCTACAACTATCTGCTGAAACGCGTCCTGCTGCTGCCCTTCGACGCGCACGACGTCGCGCATCTGGGCGAGGTGGAGCTCGCCCGCTATCGCGCGCTCGAGGCGATGCTCAAGGATCCGAGCCTGGCCTCACCGGATCCGTCGCGCGCGGCACACGTGCCGAAGGACCAGGCGGAGTTTCTCGCAGGCTACGAGTCCCGCCTGAAAGAGATTGTCGAGTTTCTGCAGGCCAATCGCTTAGTCACGATCCCGCCGTACATGGGTGCCTTCCAGATTCGCCAGCTCCCTGAAGCGTTCAAGCCGACGAGTCCCGGGGGCTTCATGAATGCACCGGGCGTCTATGACAAGGATCCCGGCGGCTTCTACTACATTCCCACCTACGATCCGAAAAGCGGCAATTTCTATATCCGCGCAGCAATCGAAGATCCGCGGCCCATCCTCGGCCACGAGGGCATTCCCGGGCATTTCCTGCAGATTTCGATCGCGAATCACGTCGCGGACGAGATCCGCCGCCAACAGGGCGACAGCGTATTCGCCGAGGGCTGGGCGCTGTATGGAGAAGAGATGCTGATGCGGGAAGGCATGTACCCGGACAACTCTGCGGGGCAGGCCCAGATCCTGCGCCTGAGTCGCTATCGCGCGGCACGCATCGGTGTGGACGTGAACCTGCACACCGGGCGCTGGAGCTTCGAGCAGGCCGTCAGGTATTTCATGGAGGCGGGCGGACTGGACCGCGAGGCCGCCGAAGGCGAAGCGGCCGGTGCAGCCTCGAGCCCGTCACAGAAGATCTCATACATCACGGGCAAGTGGCAGATCATGCGGCTGCTCGGGCGCTATCGCGACAGCCAGGGCGCCGCCTTCCGCCTCGGCGCATTTCACGACCAGTTGCTCAGCTACGGCACCATGCCGCTGTCGGTGATCGAGTGGTTGATGTTCGATGACGACAGCTCGCTGCGCGAAGCCTTGAAGTAGGCGCATCTGCGAACGGGCGCTGGGCGGGCGCGACAGAAAGGCGCGGCACGGCCAGGCCGGCGGCCACTTACCTGGCGCTGATGCCCGCGGCGCGCACCGAGCGGCCGAAAATGCCATAAAGGCCGATCACCGCCCAGACCACGTTGATGAACACGGACGGAAAGGCGCCGTTCCACCCGCTGTTCACAATGATCCCGAGGCCGGCCAGCACATTGAGCCAGTGGTAGACATTGGAGCGCGCATTGAGTCTACCCATCGTGAGCAGGACATAGGCCGTCAGCATCATCGCCGCGGCGGCCCAGCCAATGATCTCCACCGTGATTTTCATGCTTGCTGCGTTCCCTGTGCCGCTGACGCGGATTGCGCGGGCGCAGCCGTCTTGCCAATGGCATCCAGCTGCTCCTTGAGTCTAATACGATCCAGGGAGGCGAGCGGCAGGCTGGTGAAGATCCGGATGCGATTCTCCAGGGTTCTGAGCACGTCCCGGAATGCAAGCCATGACCCCGCCGCGGCGCCCACCACGGCCGCCGGGTCCGGCACGCCCCAATGGGCGCTTAGCGGCTGCCCCGGCCAAACGGGGCAGCTCTCCGCTGCCGCGTTGTCGCACACGGTAAACACGAAATCCAGAGACGGCGCACCCGGCGCGGCAAACTCATCCCAGCTCTTGCTCCGCAGGCCCGCGGTCGGAAGGCTCATCTTCTTCAGCAGCTCAAGGGCAAGCGGGTGGACGGCCCCCTTGGGGTGGCTCCCAGCGCTGTAGCCACGAAAATGGCCACGCCCCCAATGATTGACCAGACTCTCCGCCACAATGCTGCGCGCGGAATTCCCGGTGCACAGGAACAATACGTTGAACGGCCGATCAGCCATGGCCTTCGGCTCCTTGCGCACGATCAGTCCATGTCCGCAGTGCGCCAGAAATCAAATGCAGTGATTGCTATCGATCCGCTCGGCCCGCAAATTCTATCGCCCGCTGCAGCCTCGTGAGGCTCTCTGGTCTGCCGAGCAGCGCGACCGTGAAGTCTATCGGCGGTGATATCGCGGTGCCCGAAATGGCCACCCGCAGCGGTTGCGCGATCTGGCCCAGGGCCAGGTTGAAGCGGCGGGCGAGCGCGTCCAGTACCGCGTGGATGGCGCCCGCATTCCATTCCGGCAGCGCCTTCAATTCCTCATTGAGCGCCCGCAGGACGGGCACCGCCTCGGCCGTCAGGTGCTTGCGGGCCGCCTTCTCGTCGTACTGCGCGAAGTCCTGGAAAAAAAACCGGCTGTTCTGCGCCATGTCCCTGAGCGTCCTGGCCCGCTCGCGCTGGATGTTGACGACGCCCTCCAGCAGGGGCTGGTCGTCACTCTGCACGCCGAGGCGCGCGAGATTCTCGCGCAATCCAGCGGCCAGCTGCGTGACCGGCGCGCGCTTCATGTGCTGCTGATTGAGCCACTGGAGCTTCTCGGCATTGAAGGCCGCGGCGGCTTTGTTGACATCCCTGATGTCGAACGCCGCGATCATCTCCTCGCGCGTGAACACCTCCTGGTCGCCGTGGGACCAGCCGAGGCGCACCAGGTAATTCAGGAGCGCGTCGGGCAGGACACCCTCCTCCTGGTATTGCAGCACGCTCACCGCGCCGTGGCGCTTGGACAGCTTGGCGCCGTCGGCTCCAAGGATCATCGGCACATGCGCGTAGACCGGCATGGGCGCGGCAAGCGAGTGCAGCATGTTCATCTGCCGTGGTGTGTTGTTCAGGTGATCGTCGCCGCGGATCACGTGCGTCACGCCCATGTCCATGTCATCGACTACGACGCAGAAGTTATAGGTCGGTGTTCCATCGGAGCGCGCGATGATCAGGTCGTCGAGCTCGGAATTCTGGAAGACCACCCGGCCATGGATCTGATCGTCGACCACCACCTCGCCGTCGAGCGGATTTCTGAAGCGGATGACCGGATTGACGCCCGCGGGGACGTCGGCCCGGTCGCGGCAGCGCCCGTCGTAGCGGGGCTTCTGTTTGGCCGCAAGCTGGCGCTGGCGCATCGCGTCCAGCTCCTCCCGGGAACAGTAGCAGCGATAGGCCTGCCCGGCGTCGAGCATCTGCGCCAGCATCGCGCGGTACCGGTCAAACCGCAGGGTCTGGTAGTACGGCCCTTCATCCGCCGTGAGTCCCAGCCACTGCATGCCTTCGAGGATCACGCGCACCGCCTCGTCGGTGGAGCGCTCCCGGTCCGTATCCTCGACGCGCAGGATGAACCTGCCGCCGGTGTGCCGCGCGTACAGCCAGGAAAATAGCGCCGTGCGCACGCCGCCGATGTGCAGCAGGCCGGTTGGGCTGGGGGCGAAGCGGGTGACGACGCTCATCGGGGCCATGATCCTGCCGGGCGCGCATTTCCCGCGCGGGGCGCGAATGCTAGCCGGATCGTTGTGGCGGCGCTATTGGCGCGCCCCTGCACTGCCCCGCCCACCGTGAGTTCACCGAGGGCGCGAATCCTCGGTCACGGCCACCGTTGCACCCATAGGCTGCTCAATTTCCGATCCATGCAGTAATATGAACAATCCTGCCGCTGTGGTATTGGAGGAGGCTTCGGCTCCTCCAGACGCCGGGGCGCCGTGCCATCTGTACCCTCCGCCGGAGGTGCTAACATGTTGATTGGCTTGGCCATACGTCGTAGCACGCCTTGGGTCCTCGCACTGGGACTCCTTGCACCACCCTGGGGCATCGCGGCCGGCGCCCCGAAACCTGCGACTCAGGCGCCCGCGCCGCCGGGGCCGGCCGCCACCACGCCTCCCTCGCTGGAAAACCGCAGCCTGATGCAGCTGGGCCCCGGAGACAGTGTGGCCGTGCAGGTGTACGGCCAGCCGGACATGGGTGCCACGGTCTACGTTTCGGATGACGGCACCATACCGATGCCGCTGGCCGGCGCCGTGCAGGTGGCCGGCATGTCCCCCGCCGAAGCGGCACGCCAGATCGAAGGGGCGCTGCGCAGCGGCAAATTCCTGGTCGATCCGCATGTGACGATCACCGTGACCCAGTCGCGCAGTCAACGTGTTTCGGTCCTGGGAGAGGTCGGCACGCCCGGCCGCTACACCATCGAATCCAATGAGACGATCTTCGACCTGCTCGCGCAGGCGGGCGGCACCAAGGAAACCAGCGCGGACGTCGCCTACCTCATGCGTACCGACAAGAACGGCACGGTCGAGCGCTTTGAAGTCAATCTCAAGCCGCTCACCGGCGGACAAAAGCCGCTGCCGACACGCTCGCTGCAGGGGGGAGACTCCGTCTACGTTCCGCGGGCGGAGCAGTTTTATATCTTCGGCGAAGTGACCACCCCGAATATGTACCGTATCGAGCCGGGGATGACGGTGCTCCAGGCGATCGCCCGGGCCGGGGGCATCACGCCACGCGGCAGCAAGAGTCGCCTCGAGATCAAGCGCAAGGGCGCGGACGGCAAGGAAGTGACCATCAAGGCCAGGGGCGACGACCCGGTGAAGGCCGATGACGTAATTCGTGTCAAGGAGAGCATTTTTTGAGACTCGCCAGAAATCTGCCGGTACTCCGGCAGCAACCGCAGCCTCCCACAGACCTGCAGGGTGCATTGATCCCGCAGAACTATGCGCACCCGGGACTGTCGCTCACGCAGATCTTTTCGATCCTGCGCGCCTACCAGAGAAAATCGCTGATCGTCGCGGCGGTGGTGCTCGCGCTGGCGGCCGTCGTGATCAAGCTGCTGCCCAGGACCTACACCGCGACGGCCACCCTGATGATGAACTACCAGGTCAATGATCCGCTGGGCGGCAAGGAATTCCCGATCGGGCTGCTGGGCAGCTACATGTCCACCCAGATGGAAATCATGCAGAGCGCCGAGGTGCTCTTTGCGGTCGTGGACTCCCTGCATCTCACGCAGGACCGGGAGTTCACGGCGGGGTTCAATGGCAAGCCTGAGCAGCTGCGCGATTGGGTCAAGGACAAGCTGATCAAGAATCTGACTATCGAGCAGGGCAAGTACGGCGGCCAGTTGATCTACCTCACGGCGGCGTCCAGGGAGCCGGACAAGGCGGCAAAGATCGCCAATACCCTGGCGGAGGTCTACCTCTCGCAGCAGCTCAGGCGCGTGACCGACCCGGCCGCGGATCGCGGCGAAGGTTATTCCAAACAGGTCGCGGACCTGAAAAATAAAGTCACCGCCGCACAGGATCGCGTGACGGCCTTCCGCCAGCGCACCGGCGTCACGGAGCTGCAGGCCAGCAATACCGATATCGATCAGGCGCTGCTGACCACGCTGGAGCAACGCCTCCAGGAAGCACAGAACCAGCGCCGCGCCGCGGAAGTCAAGCAGCGCGGCGATCAGTCAGTCAGCGCCCCGGTCATCGGCTCCAACCTCGTGCAGGGCCTGAAAACACAGCTGGCGCAGCAGCAATCCCAGCTGGCTCAGGCGCGCACCACGCTAGGCCCCAACCACCCCAGGATCATCGAGCTGCAGTCGCAGATCCAGGCCACACAGAATTCCATCAATGCCGAGATTCGTACCTTTGCCCACGGCTCGGCCTCGGAACTGGAAGCCGCGCGCCAGCTGGAGCAGAAAATGGCCGCGGCCGTGGCGGAGCAGCGCTCCAAGCTGCTGGCCGTGCGGAAGTATCAGGACGAGGGATCGAGGCTGCTGGTCGAGCTGGAATCCGCCCAGTCGGTGTACAAGCGCGCGCTCGAGGGCTACGACCAGATCATGGCCGCCGCCGGCGGCAAGTACAGCAATGTGAACTTCGTCAGCCGCGCCCAGGTGCCACTCGAACCCACCCGGCCGAAAACGCTGAAGCTGCTGCTGGTGGGCGTATTGGCCGCGGTGCTGTGCGGGCTGCTCGGGCCGCTGGGCTATGAATTGATCCTCAATCGCCGGGTGCGTTGCCGTGACGATCTGGAACGGGACCTCGGCATTCCGGTGCTGGCCGAATTTGCGGCGGTGCCGGCGCTGGAAGTCCACTCATGAGCGCCGAGACGGCCACGGACAGTCCGCCGGAAGATGAGCCGGAGCTGCGCACCGTCCTCATCGACAATTGCCGGATATCGGCTGAGAACGTCGCCCGAATCTCCGAATTCATGGTGAGTTCAGGCCGCAGCTTCAGCGATTCGGCGTTGCAGCTGGGCCTGATTACGCCCTCGGAACTGGAGGACGCCCAGGCCTGGGCGCGCCGCGAGAGCAGCCGGCCCGATGCCGGCCTGGTCGAATCGGCGATCCGGAGGATTTCCGGCTCCGGAGGCAGGATGCTCAGCCGCATCGGGCATCGGGTGCAGCCGGGAAAGAATCTGATCATCCTTCACGAGCCCTACAATCCGCGCTCGGAGAAGTTGCGGGCGCTACGCACCGAGCTGCTGCTGCTCGCCGACACCACCGCGCGGGCGGTCACGATCGCGCTGTTGAGCCCGCTGCCCGGCGAAGGACGCTCGCAGCTCGCCGCCGAACTGGCGGTCTCCTTTGCGCAGCTTGGCCGCAGCACCCTGCTGCTGGACGCCGATATGCGGCGGCCGTGCCTGCACCAGCTGTTTGAAGGCACTGACGAGCAGCGGGGCTTGGCGCAGGCGATTGCCGCCCGCAACAGCCCTTACGTCCATGGCGTGGAAGGCTTCGAGCACCTGCACCTGATCAGCTCCGGCGGAGTGGCGGACAACCCGCTGGAACTGCTGTCGGACGCGCATTTCAAGCGCCTGGCCGATGACTGGAACGGCCGCTACGACTTCGTGGTGATCGATACTCCAGCCGTAAGCCACTACGCCGACGGCCTGGCGGTGGCCACAATCGCCCGCAAGTCACTGGTGCTGAGCCGTGCCGCACATACCCCGTACAGCGCGGTCCGGGAACTGCTGCGCCGCCTTGCAACCACCGAAGCGCAGGTACTCGGTGCCGTCATCAATCACTTCTGATGAGCGACGCGGCGCCGGCATCGCGCTTCGATTGCACGCCGGAAGCCGCGCTGGCCGCGGTCGCCGCCCATGAGGGCCTGCTGCTCGTCGATCTGGACGAGACCCTGTACCTGCGAAATTCGACCGAGGACTTCATCGACAGCGCCGTGCCCGGTCTGCTCGCGCTGCTGCTGATGAAGCTCCTGGACCTGCTGAAACCCTGGCGCTGGACCGGTGGGGCGCCGACCCGCGATGCCTGGCGCGTGCGCCTGATCTGTGTCCTGATGCCCTGGACGATGATGCTCTGGCGCCGCCGGGTAGCGCGCCGCGCGACGGGCTACACGAACCAGCCGCTGGCCTCGGCGCTGCGAGCCCGGGCGCCGGCTCCGCTCATCGCGACCGTCGGCTTCCTGCCGATCGTCACACCGCTGCTCGCGGCCATGGGTTTTGCCGAGGCCAGGGTCGTCGCCTCGCGCCTGTTCGTGTTCGAGGACCGGCGTGGCGGGAAACTGCGCCTGTTGAGCGCTGCGCTGGGCGACGCTGCCGTCCGCGAGGCGATGGTGATTTCGGACTCGGGCGATGATCTGCCGTTGCTGGCCGCCTGCGCCAGGCCGCTGCGCGTGGTCTGGCCGGATGCACGCTATCGGACCGCCCTGTCCCGCTGCTACTGGCCGACGGAGTACCTGGCCCGGATCAAGCGGCCGGGAGAGCGCTATTTTTTCCGCGGCGTGCTGCAGGATGACTTTGGCTACTGGCTGCTGGCCTCCGTCACCCTGGCCGCTTACCCGCTGTTTCACGTGGCCGGCCTGCTGCTGCTCCTCATATCATTCTGGGCGATCTACGAACTGGGCTACGTGGACAACGACCAGGTTGCAAAACGCTTCGAGCGCGAGCCGAAACTCTCCGCGGAATTCTTCCGGAATCCGGTCGCCACCCCGGCCTGGCAACCCTGGATCTGGGCGGCTGGTTTTGGCGCGGCGGCCATCTTCGTGCTGCGCCTGCCGGGCAGGCCGCCGGCAGCGGACTTCCTGCGCTGGCTTGCCGTGCTGGTGGCCGCTCACTGGTGGTTCCGCCTCTACAATCGCGTCGACAAGAATACCCGGGTATGGATGTTTCCCGTCCTGCAGCTGGCGCGCTCCAGCGCCTTTGTGGTGCTGGTGCCGATCTCGCTCGTGGGCACTATCGCGCTGAGCGCCCACCTGTTTTCGCGCTGGGTGCCCTATTACGTCTACCGCTTCGGCGGACAGGACTGGCCGGAGACCCAGCCCCACCTGATCCGGCTGGTGTTTTTTGTGCTGATCGCCGGCCTGTTCGCCATCGCCGTAGGCCCCGCGGCGGTGCTGAATTACCCCGCCCTGGCCCTGCTCCTGTGGACGGCGTTCCGCGCGCGACGGGAATTTGCCGGCGCCATCGGATCGGCGTCGCGCCTTGATCACGAAGTGCCGCGAGAGCCGCGATGAGCATCAGTGTCTGCATTGCCACTTACCGCCGCGCCGAGCGCCTTGCCCTGCTGCTCGAGGACCTGCGCCAGCAGGTGCGATTGCCGGACGAAGTGATCGTGGTCGACAACGACGCGGCGGGCAGCGCCCGTTCCGTGGTGGAGAGCTGCCGCGCGGCGGCGGCGCCCTTCCGGCTTGAATACGCCGTGCAAACGGCCCGGAACATCGCGCTGACGCGCAATATGACGGTGGCCTTGTCCCGTGGCGACTGGCTGGCGTTCATCGACGACGACGAGCGCGCGCCGCGTGAGTGGCTCGCGCGGCTGATGGCGGCCACGGTGGCATACGGTGCCGATGGGGTCCTGGCCCCGGTGGAGCCCCTGGTTCCGGACCATGCGCCCGCCTGGATCAGGCGCGGGCGATTCTACGATTTCCCGCACCTGCAAGACGGCGCCGTGGTGCCGCTGAACAGGATGCGCTTTGGCAACCTGGTATTGAGGGGGGAGGCCCTGCGGCGCCTGCCAGGCCCTTTCGATCCCTCGTTCGGATTGGCCTGCGGGGAAGATGGCGATCTGCTGATTCGCATGGTCAGGGATGGCGCGCGCATCGTCTGGTCAGAGCAAGCCTACGTGCACGAGCCGGTAGAACGCTCCCGCCTGTCGCTCGCCTGGCTGCTGCAGCGGGCCTTGAGCGGCGGCCAGGAGTTCGCACGCAAGACCGTGGCCGGCAGCTACGGCCCGACGAGCCCGCTGCAGCGCGCGCTGCTGTTTGCGCGCGCGCTCCTGCAGATGCTGGTAGCCGGTGTCCTGAGCCTGCTGGTGTGGCCGGCGGGGCGCCACCGCTCCGCGCGCTGGCTGATCACCGCGTCGGCGAACTTTGGCAAGCTGTCGGTGTTCTGGGGTTGGCGCTACCACGAATACGCCTAGGCCGAATCGATGCTGATCCTGCAATTCATTCTGTTTTTACTGACGATACCCGCGGTGCTGGTGTGCGCTTACCTGCTGCTGCTGACGGTGCTCTCAGGAAGGCTCCCGGTCCCGCCGAGCCCGGCACGGCAGCTGCGATTCGATGTGATCGTGCCGGCGCACAATGAGGCCGCGGGCATCGAACGCACCGTAAAGAGCCTGCGCCAGCTCAATTGGCCTGTCGAGCGCTACCGCCTCCTGGTGATCGCCGACAACTGCACGGATGCGACGGCGGACATCGCCCGCGCAGCCGGCGCCGAGGTGCTCGAGCGCACCGACCCGAAGCTGCGCGGCAAGGGCCATGCGCTGCAGTTCGCATTCCGGGAAAGTGCCGCGCAGGGCCGCACCGATGCGGTCGCGGTGATCGACGCGGACACCGAAGTCTCCGCGAACCTGCTCGAGGCGTTCGCCGCGCGGATTTATGCCGGCGCCCAGGCGGTGCAGGTGCACTACGGGGTACTCAATCCGATGGACTCCTGGCGCACGCGACTCATCACCATCGCCAATGGATCCTTTCATGTGCTCAGATCCCGGGCGCGTGAACGCCTGCGGGTTTCTACCGGCATCCGCGGCAACGGCTGGTGCGTCACCCACGCCCTGCTGCGGCAGCTGCCTTACCAGGCGTTTTCGCTGACCGAGGATCTGGAGTTTGGAATTGCCCTCGGCCTCGCCGGCGTGCGCGTCCACTATGCCGAAGAGGCGCATGTCAACGGCGAAATGGTCTCGCTGGCCGGGGCTGCGGCCGTGCAGCGCCAGCGCTGGGAGCGCGGCCGCTTCGCGCTCATTCGCAGCCGTACGGTGCCCTTGCTGGTCGCCGCCCTCCGCGCGCCGAGCGCGCTGTGTCTGGACCTGGCCTGCGACCTGCTGGTCCTGCCTTTGAGCTACGTCGCACTGTACGTCGCGGTGCTGGTCGCCGCCGCCGCTGCAGTGGCCTGGTGGCTTCCGGCCGGCGCGGCCTGGCTGGGGCTGGCGATCGCCTGCGGGGCGGCGCTGCTCGCCTATGTGCTGCGCGGCTGGCAACTCAGCGGTATCGGTGCGCGCGGAATCCTCGACCTGGCCCGGGCGCCATTGTTCCTGGCCTGGAAGCTTCGGCTGTTGCGCCGGCCCAGTGACCCGACAGCCTGGGTGCGGACACCGCGGGGCAAGCCTTGAGCTCCAAAGGCGGCCGCGGCGTCTTTGTGCGCATGTTTGGCACCGCCATCATGACGCAGGCAATGCTGTCGGCCGCCAGCCTGCTGGTGGGGCTGATCCTCATCCGCGGCACGCCCGAGGTCCAGTACGGTTACTACATCCTGGTCACCAATGCGGTGTTGCTGCTGAGCGGCCTGCAGAACGGATTCATCCAGCCGGCCATGGTGACGCGCCTGGCGCGCTTCGACCTCGCCGCCCGACGCGACCTGATCGGCGGACTGTACCGCGAGCAGCGCCGGCTGCTGCCGGTTGCGGCCACGCTGACTGCCATTGTCATCGCCGCGCTGTGCGCCACCGGTGCGTTGTCGCTGCAGACCGGACTGCTGCTGCTGGCCGGCACTGCGGCCGTGCTGGCGACTCTGTACCGGGAGTTTTTTCGCATGGTGCTGCTCGGTTATCGCCGCCCCATGGATGTATTCCGGGCCGACGCCCTCTACGTCTGCCTGCTGGTCGCAGGCGCCGTCTGCGCCACCTTTACGCCGGCCCCGGCGACGGTGGCGGCGGCAACGCTGAGCGGCGCGGCCATCATGGGCTCACTCCCGCTGAACAGAGCGCTGTGGCGCCACGAAGCCTGGAACATCGAAGGGGCGCGGGGCATCCTGCTGGAAATAGCGCCCCTCGCGGCCTGGTCCGCCTCCGGCGCGGCGATCCACTGGACCTTCAGCCAGGGCTACAATTATCTCGTCGCCGGGACACTCAGCGTGGCGGCGGTGGCGGCGGTGGCCGGCACGCGCCTGATGATGATGCCCATCAACCTGCTGTCCACCGGCATCTGCACGCTGATGCTGCCGACCACCGCGGCGTGGCTGCAGCATCACAAGCCCAGGAGAGTATTCCGGCGCCTGGTGCTGTTTGCGATCGCGGTCGCCCTGCTCTCGATAATCTACCTCGCCGTAATGTGGCTGCTGCGGGACTGGATCTTTGATCACCTGCTGCACAAGCATTTCCAGCAGCGCGATCTGCTGCTGCGATTGTGGTCGGTGATATTCGTGCTGATGGTGTGCCGTGACCAGCTCATCCACCTGCTCGTGGTCCGCCAGCGGTTTCGCACCCTGGCGTCCCTGACGCTGGCCTGTGCAGTCCTGTCATTGATGGTCAGCTACTACGCCATGCTGCGGATCGGCGTGGCCGGCGCGCTGGTGGGCGTGCTGGTGGGCGAGTTGATCAACGTGCTGGGCATCCTTGGCCTTTCCTACCGCGAGAGCGGGCGCGACGGCGCCATGCAGGCGGCCTGACATGGACGAGCGGAGCTTTGACCTCGTTGTTGTTGGCACCGGATTTGCGAGCTCATTCTTCCTGAAGCGCTACCTCGAACACGCGCCTGCCGGCGCGCGCGTGCTGGTGCTGGAACGAGGCGGCCAGGACACGAAGCCATGGCAGCTTGAAAACCGGCGGACCTCGAGCCTGGCACCGGAAGAGGTATACCGGAATCTGACGCCCGAGAAGGAGTGGCTGACCAGCCCGGGGTTCGGCGGCAACTCCAAGTGCTGGTGGGCGGGGGCCTCGCGCATGATGCCCGGCGATTTCCAGCTGAAGTCCCGCTACGGGATCGGGAACGACTGGCCGGTCAGCTACGATGATCTGGAGGAGCACTACGGAGTAGTGGAACAGATCATGGCGGTCTCCGGCCCTGCCGACAGCCCGATGCCGCGCTCCCGGCCATTTCCACTGCCGCCGCACCGCTTTTCCACTCCGGACGAGCTGCTCAAGGAGCGCTTTCCGCAGGGCTGGTACCAGCCCGCCACGGCACGCGCCAGCATTCCGACACCCCGAAGGGGCGCCTGCTGTGCGAGCGGCATTTGTGAGCTCTGCCCGGTCGATGCCAAGTTCACCATCCAGAATGGCATGGCCGAGATCTACGATGATCCGCGCGTGCGCCTGCTGCTGCACGCGGAAGTCGCGACGCTGGAGTGCGCAGCGGGCGTGATCCGGCAGGTTCACTACCTGCGGGACGGACAAAACCAGCAGGCCGCGGCGGAGCTGGTGGTCCTGGGCGCGAGCGCGTTATTCAACCCGCACCTGCTGCTGCGTTCCGGGATCACGCACCCGCTGCTGGGCAGGCGCCTGCATGAGCAGATGTCAGTGGATGTCTGTATGGATCTGCGCGGCGTGCAGGCGTACAACGGCAGCACCACCATCTCCGGCAATGGCTATCTGTTCTACGAGGGCGAGCATCGTCGCGAGCACGCCGCCTGCATGATCGAGACCTGGAATTCGCCCTTCGCCTACCAGCGCGCATCGCTCCGAACCGAGCGCGGACGCTGGACTGAGCGCGCGTATCTGCGCTTCATGTTCGATGACTTGCCGCGTGAGGACAACACCATCACGGTGGCACCGGACAACGCGCGACTCGCGGTGGCCCAGTTCCACGGTTACTCGGACTACGCCCAGCGGGGCGTGGACCGGGTTCCAAAGATGGTCGATCAACTCGCACAGGCACTGCCGATCGAGCGGATCGTCAGCATCGGCCTGGGCCGGACCACGGCTCATATCCAGGGTACGGTCGTCATGGGCGATGATCCCGCGGCCAGCATCGTCGATCGCCACCTGCTGCACCATCAGTACCGGAACCTGCTGGTGCTGGGGGCCAGCGCCTTTCCGACCGCGACTCCCGCCTACCCCACCCTCACGGTGAGCGCCCTGTCGCTGTGGGCGGCCGACCATCTGCGCGCGAGCCGGGCCTGAGTATGCCAAGCCGACGCACCTTTCTTGCCGTGGCCTGCGCCGGGCTGCTGGGCGCCGGCGGCTGGAGGTTCTTCCGCGCCCGCGATGAGGACGCCATCCTCATGGTGCTGCGCAAGCGCCTCGATTACCTGCAGCTGGACCCGGCCGGCATACGCTCGTTTGCCAGGGACCTGGCGTCCCGGAGACTGCTGAGCCGCGGCCGGCTGCGGCTCATGATGACCTTCAGCCCGCTGTACCGGCGCTTCGATCTCAATGGCCAGAACTTCCTGGCGGTCGCCATTCGCCATGGCGAGGAACGCATCGTGTCGAACTACCTGCTGTCCAGCGACTTCTTCATCAATGGCGCCGATCAGTCACGAATCGTGCGGTATCTGGGTTTCTACGATCCGCTGCGCGCCTGTTCCAATCCCTTCGCCAGACTCCTCGGCCGCCCGACCTAGAGCTGCGCATGAAACAACGCCACACGCTCAGCTTCGCCTCCTGGCTCGCGGTGCTCGGAGCGCTGGCGCCGCCCTTCGCTCCGACCACGGCGGCCGCAGCGCCTGCCGGCAAATCAGTTCTGGGCGCGCGCGTCAGTAACGGGCAGCTGGTCTCGGCCGATGGCAAAGCCCTGATCCTGCGGGGCGTCAACGTCAGCGGCCTCGAGGACTATGCCATCCAGGGCTGGGCCTGGAACGGCGATCACACGCACTACGAGCCCTGGGGTGGCGATCGGCCGCGCTGGCCGGCAATCCTCGCCTGGCACGCCAATGCCGTGCGAATCCCGCTCAACGAGGCTTCCTGGCTTGGACTGACAACCTATGACCATGACGGCAAGCCTCGCCAGGCGGATCCGGGTAGGAATTACCAGAGCACGGTCATCAATTCCGTTCGGGAAGCCAATGCCGCGGGGCTCTACGTCATCCTCGACCTGCACTGGAGCGGCCCGCACGTGCCCATCCCAGGCCGGCCCGGACTGCTGCCGCAAACGCCCTTTGAAGCCGGCGGCGCCCAGAATCCCATGGCGGATGCGGACGATTCACTGTCCTTCTGGACCAGCATCGCCACCACCTTCAAGAACAATCCGGCGGTAATGTTCGAGTTGTTCAACGAACCGTATTTCTGGTGGCTATCGCCGGGAGAGTCGGAGTGGCCGGTGTGGCGTGACGGCGGCACGATCACGCAGTACGTAACCGGCGCCAATCCCTATCAGCTGAGCTTCAGCTGGCACAGTGCCGGCATGCAGCAGATGCTGCTGGCTGTGCGCGCCACCGGCGCCACCAATATCGTGATTGCCGGTGGCGTGAACTGGTGCGGGGACATGTCGGGGTGGCTGGCTCACCGGCCCGAGGATCCTACGGGTCAGCTGGTGGCCGCCTGGCATGCCTACCCCGATCCGAAGGCACCGACCACGCCCGCGCACGGCGCGGCGCAGTACACCTATCTTCAGGATCTGATCGCCAAGGGCATTCCAGTCATGATCACAGAGACCGGGGATCACAATGCTCCGGGCACCGCAGGGTCCCCGTTCGTTTCCACGGTGCTGCCGTGGGCGGATCGGCACGGCGTTTCCTACCTGGGCTGGACCTGGAACCCCTGGCAGAATCCGGACAATGTGCTGATCAGGGACGCGAGCGGCGCACCCACCGACGGCTACGGCCGATATTTTCGAGATCACCTACTGTGCGTGAGCACCGGCGCCGGAGACTGTCCCTAGCGCCCGCAGCCTGTAATTCAGCAGCACCCTGGACATCGCCACGCTCGCAACGGTCATGATCGCGAAGTCCACGCTGAGTGAACTGAACCAGCGTGCCTCGGACAGATTCCCCACCAGCTGCTGAAACAGCAGGCCCAGATAGAGCGCGGACTGGATCAGGTTCGCACGCATCAGCGCCAATGCCTGACGTACGTAGGCGACCAGGAAACCGAGCAGGAACAGGGCGCCGGGTACGCCGAGGTCGTTGATGACGTCCAGATACCCATTGTGGGTCTGCGTCGGATAAAAATTCATCCGTCCCATGAACTCATAGGACTGCGATTCGGGCACATTGCCGGTCCAGTACGCACCATAGCCACCGCCCAGGAGCGGATGCTGCGCAACCCGCTCGGTGATGATGTCCCAGATCTGGGTCCGCCCCGAGAAGCTCATATCCTTTCCTGTGATGGCCGTGATCGGCGACAGCACGGCATCGGAGCCCGGCACGAGCCGCAGCACCGCGAGGGAGTAAATCAGCAGCAGCGTTGCAAACAGCGTAACGAGATAGGGCATGTAGGGACGCAAGGCCGCGGATGAGCGCAATAGCAGGAGCATGAAGGCCAGCGCAAACAGCGTCGCCATCAGCGAGGTGGAGCTGCGCGACAGGAGCAGGCAGGTCCCGCACAGCACACCGCCCAGCAACGCCTTGAGCGCCGTGGATTCAGCGGCCAGCCAGGCGTGCAGCCAGAGTA
This sequence comes from Steroidobacteraceae bacterium, assembly GCA_035300345.1. Taxonomy (GTDB): domain Bacteria; phylum Pseudomonadota; class Gammaproteobacteria; order Steroidobacterales; family Steroidobacteraceae; genus FEN-1191. Next base: position 84,074 of record DATGVM010000045.1, on the reverse strand, counting down.
CCGCGCCGATCCCCGCCAGCGCGCCCAGGGAGTTCTTCTGCGTGGCCAGGCCGTGCCAGGCGCCGACCAGCTCACGCTGCTCGGACTGTTCGATCGCCAGCGTGGGCGCGAGCAGACCGAAAATCAGCGAACCGAGCATGAGCTGCGTCACCAGCGGGCGCAGCATGTTCTGGAATCTGCGGTCGTGCCAGCCTACCAGCGAAAAGGCCAGCGCCGCCGTCAGGAAGGTCAGCAGGCGGGTCACGCGCTTGATCGTGAACGACGGTTCGATCGACCAGACGACACTGAGCGCAGCCAGCGCGATGAAGGCCAGCAGCCACGGATTGACCCAGCGCAGCATCACCGCCGCCAGCGAGCGACGCCACAGGATCAGGGTAAGGCTAAAGGTCAGCAGTGCGATCCACACCAGCTTCGTCAGCGCGTTGCCGGTGCCGATCTCGTCCTTGACGGAGTAATCAAACCCCTCGGGTACGGTCAGGTAAATGACCAGCACCCAGATGAGCGCCGCGGTCAGCAAGCCGTACCTGCCGTCCGGTATGAGGCGCAACATCGGCGCGGGACGCGCAAGGGGCCGCGGAATCGCGCGACGCAAAGCGAACGGTGGCTGTGCCATAAGCTGATCGGATTCGCAAGTGGACAGCGAGCGCCTGCACAAATCTACCAGAGCGGTAAGATGGCTGCTTAATCGTGCAATCTCAAGGACCCGGCGCAGCCATGGCGTCCAAGGCCAGTGTGCATATCAAGTCCCTGGATGGCATACGGGCGCTGGCCGCGCTGCTGGTGTTCATTGCCCACGCCGGACTCGACCGGCTCGTCCCCGGTGGCTTTGGCGTCACCATCTTTTTCTTCCTGAGCGGGTACCTGATCACCACGCTGTTGCGGATCGAGTTCGCCGAACAGCAGCGCATCAGCCTGGTCCGTTTCTATCTGCGGCGCGCGTATCGGATCCTCCCGCCGATGTACCTGACGCTGGGAGTGATCGCAGCGCTGTGCGCCTGGCAGGGCACCTTGGGGAATATCACTTCCGGGGCGGTGCTCGCCCAGCTGCTGCAGATGACCAACTATTACACCATCGGCTTCGGCGAGCAGCATCTGGTGCCGTACACCGGCGTCATGTGGTCACTGTCCGTTGAGGAGCACTATTACCTGCTCTACCCGCTCGCCTTGCTGGTCATGCTGCCCCGGCTTGACCGCCGGCGCATCGGCCAGCTGCTGCTGGCCGCCTGCGCGCTGGTGCTGCTCTGGCGCTGCGTCCTGACTTTCCTGCTCCATGTGGGCAGTGATTACACTTATATCGCGACCGACGCCCGGTTCGATTCCATCCTGTTTGGCTGCGTGCTGGGCATGGTCTTCAATCCGGCGCTCGACCGCGAGGGCGAGCCGACGCCGGTGCGAGCGATGGCAGCGCTGGCGCTGGGCGCCGCGCTGCTGCTGTTCACGCTGCTCAATCGCGACGAGTCGTTCCGCACCACGCTTCGCTATACCCTGCAGGGCCTGGCGCTGCTGCCGGTGTTCTACTGCGCGGTGCGCTTTCCGCACTGGCCGCTCTTCGGCTGGCTGCAGTGGCGGGCCATGCGCGGCCTCGGGCTCATTTCCTATACCTTCTATCTGATCCACTTCAAGGCCCTGGATATCGCCTCGGGCCTGTTGGGGAGCGACGGCATCGCGCGCGCCGGCCTTGCCTTTGGCCTGGCTGTCGCATTTTCCTGGATGATGTATCTGCTGGTCGAACGCCGCTGTGCCGAACTGCGGCGGCGCCTGCATGGTTGATTCGGGGCCGCTACGGATGCGGACCCCGCCGCGACACGATCCGCATCCGGCGCAGGACCAGCAGCACGCGCGGGCCCCTGATGAGGTAGCGGTAGGCCAGGCGGCCCGGCTCGCTGCCGAGCCGGTACAGCCATTCGAAACCGAGGCGCTGCATCCAGCGTGGCGCGCGACGTTCGACCCCGGTGAGGAAATTGATCGCGGCCCCAATGCACAGCGCCAGCCCGCGCGCCGCGCCGCGATCCTTCAGGTTCTTGGCCAGGATTTCCTGCTGCGGGCAGCCCACCGCCAGCAGGCAGTAGCGAAACGGACTGGCATCCTCGACGAACTCCAGGCAAGCCTCGATCGCCGCGGGATCGCGAATGAATCCCATGGGCGGGTTGTAATGCCGCAGATCATGCAGCTGGTATTCCGCGGCAAGCCGGCGCGCCTGCGCGGCACTCGCCCCGACCAGCACGATGCGATCAGCAGCCGCGACCACGCTTTTGATCAATTCGGCGGTCAGGTCACTGCCCGTACAGACCGGCGCGCGCATGCCGCGGGTCAGGCGCAGCAGGTAGGCGAGCACCCGGCTGTCGAGCAGCACATAGTCCGCGGCCGCGTAGAGCGACCGAAAGACTGATTCATCGTGGTACCGGATCAGGTGATCGACGTTGGGCGTGACCACGTAACCGAAACGACCGGTCCCGAAGCCGGCCGCCAAAGGCAGGAACCCAGGCAGATCATAGGCGTCGAGACACAGCGTTATGGGCGTCGTTGGCGGCATTGTCGATCTGCCCGGATGAAGGCGAGACTGCCGACGGCACATTAGACCCGGTCGGTGACGCCTCGCCAATGGCGCTAGCGCTGGAGCTTCACCTCCACCCCGACGACGGCGCCGTTGTACTGGTAGACATCGATGTTCGAGGTGCGCGCCTGGTAACCCGCGTAGGTGCGGACCTGCAGCCAGCGCAGTGCCGCGTAGTCAATGTTGAGGGTCGACGCCTGGTATTTATCCGCGCGTTCCACCGTCGAGAGCGGCACCGTCTGGCCCGTAAAGGTGCTGTCCGTATAGCCGTAACCCAGGTTGACGTCTATCTTGCCGGTGGCCGCCCAGTCGATCTTCAGCGTTGCCGTTGAATCAAACTCCGTGGCTCCGTTTATGACGTAGCTGTTCACGGCACGCGCAACGCCAACGATCATGCTGGTCTTGCCGGTGAGCTTGCGCGTGTAATTGAGCATCCCGGTAGTGCCGGAAACCGTCCCTCCCAGCGAGGCGGGATTCTCGCGCCGCGTATAGCCGAGGGCGGAGTCAAGCACCGATTGCTCGCTCTTCTTGTAGGTCAGCGTGCCCTCGACGCCGGATTGGCGGTAGCTCGGCGCCAACGCCACGCCGCGGTACTGGCCGTTCAGCCGGTGGCCGGCAATACCGAAGCTCAGGCTCGCCAGGCCCTGATACTTGAGCGCCAGGTCACCGCCAGTTTCGCGCAGCCCGTAGTCAGGCAAGCCCAGCTGCGGCGAGTCCAGATCACGATCGTGGAGGCCGCTTTCCAGTCGCCAGTCCGGACTGATCCGCAGGTTAAGCTCCCCGGCGGCTTGCGTTTCCCGTTCCACCGCCAGCTCGGAACTGAGGCGCGCGTTGAGCGCGGCCATCCGTTGCTCGCGCCGATAGTCCAGCCGGCCGTCAAACAGGGAAGTGGCCTGCCAGAGCAGATCGGCGTTGAGAAGGTACTCATCGTGATCGAGCCGCGAAAAATGCTCGTAGGAAGAGCGCCGCCCTTCGGCCGTGGCCGAGAAGGTCTGCCGGCTCCACAAGTATTTCGCCGTGGCTCCCACGATGCCACGCCTGAGACGATCGTCGCGTTGCGGATTGCCCAACAGCACATTGCCCGGATCGCCAGGCGCGACTGCGGCGATGTTTGAGTTATATTCGTAACCGCCGCTCGCGTAAGGCTCGAACGTGAGTTGCGCCAGTGCCAACCCGGGAAGGCTGAGGAGCGCAAGAAAGCAGATCCATTGCTGTCTGGACATGCGTGCACCTCGTGATAGTTACGGCTGCATTATAGCTGGAATTACCCACGAATCCCTCACCCCTGGCCCTGCAGCAGGCGCCGAAACCTTCGCTTGACGGTCAGCGGGAAAGCCTTTAGGGCATCGCTCAACGGTCGCTCCCCCGGCGCGGCGGGGTGCAGGCCGGCGCGTTCCATCCAGCCATTGACCCGGTAGAGGTGACGCCTGCGGGCCGTCACGTCACTGAACCAGAGGATGCCGAGGGACACAGACACTACCGGGCCGTTCTGGACCCAGTGCGGATAGCACGGTGGGATATGCACCCCTTCCCCGGCCCGCAATTCAATGTCCTCCGAATACTGCCGCAGGTGGTCGCTGTAGCGGGCGAGCTCGCCGTCACCGCGGAAAAAGGCGCGCAGTTTACCGCGCTCGAGCACGGCCGGATTGCTGCCGTCGGCGACCGACAGCTGCTTCGAGCCGCGAATCTGCAGCAGGAAATTGTGCTCTTCGTCCAGGTGGAACGGCGTCGTGGCGTTGGCCGAGCTCACGAAAATATCCGCGCGCGGCGCAGACAGGCCCGGCGCCACGCGCTCGGCGGGGGCACGAAATTCTGCGATCAGCGCGCCCAGCAGCGCCGCGTATTCGGGATCGGCACCCACATCGCGCAGCTGCATCCAGGCATTACAGCTCTCGATCTGCGCCAGGGCTTCCACGGCCGACAGTTCAGGGCGGGCGAGCTTGCGATCGAGAAAGGTATTTTTGACGGCGCCTGATCGCGTGTCATCGTCAACCTGGTTGATGGCGTGGTCGCCGCGAAAATACAGGATCGGACTGCCCAGCGACTTCGCCAGCTGCACCAGGCGCGGCAGTTGCAGCAGTGGGTGGGCGCACAGATTGTGGCGGATCTTGAAGGGGCGGCGATCAAAATACGCCGCAAACTGCGTGGCGTCCGGCAGCTTCAGCAATGGCGGCTCTCCGGCGGCCGCGCCGGGCGAATCCGGCACGTTGCGCATGCCCGGTCTCACGCCAGTTCGAAAGGCAGGACTGCGATGGCCTGCGCGCGGTTGAGCCGCCGGATGCCGGGCCCGCCATGCCCGAGCGCCGCCTGCGTAAGGATTCGCGCCCGCTCGCGCTCGGGCGCCGTCACGGTCGCCGCCCGCGCCGCGGCCCTCCCCGACTCCTGGTCGGAAACCGCGTGCCGCGCGGCCGCAGCCCCTGCGCGCAGGAACCGCCGGCCGAGCTCCCCGGCGGCCGCGCGCACATTGTGCAGGCTGGCGCGGCGGATGATCTGCACGTTGACGACCTCGATGGATCGCGCGCCCCAGCGGTGCTTGTAGTAAGCAAAGTTCTGCATGAAATTCAACCAGCGGTCACCGCGCTCGATGGCCTGCGCCACTTCAAGCAGCAACAGCAGGTGACCCGGGCCAAGACTGGCCAGTGACCGATCATAGGCCATTTCCAGGCACCAGGCGCCGTGGGGATCGGATGAGGGCGCGGCGGTCGCGCCAACGATCAATCCTGCCACCAGGATGCCATCGAGCACTACGCCCACGAAGGAGGGATGCAGGCCGCCACGGCCGGCAAGCAGTTCGCGATAGAAACGCACCCTGCGCGGATCGCGGTGGAGCGAGGATTTCGTTCCCTTCTTCCAGCTGCGCCGATCCAGGTCACAGTAGGCCTCGAACCACGCCGTAGACGCCTCGGGTCCGCTGGCCAGCAACAGCTCCGTTTCGCCGGCGGCGTAGAGACGGCGGGCCTGACGGCTGATATTCGAGCGCATTTTTTTCGGCAGCGACCGGAAGAAGGAATGGACGTCCGCCCAGCTGAGTTCGATTTCGTGATAGGGCTCGACGCCAAAATCACGGACACGAAAGCTGCGATTTGCCAGGGCGTGCGCGGCGCGGTGCAGGTGGCCGCCCGGCCGCTGGCCCACCAGCTCCAGCATTCCCCAGCCAGGCTCCCGCTCGCAAAGGTGGTTGATCAGCGCATGTGCGACGCGCGCTTCGTCCTCCGGCGCGCACAGCAGGCCCGGCTGCTCGGTGTCGAAGGGAGCCAGGAATCGCAGGCGCGTGCCGCGCAGGCCCAACGCGCCCGCCGCGGCACCGAAAGCATCCCGCGTACGGCGCATGGGTGCGCAGCCGATCAGGCGCCTGCCATCGAAAATGAGAAACAGGCGCTCTTCTGCGCCCGGAACGTGGTATTCGCTGTGCAGCGCGTAGCAGCGCAGGAATTTTGCGGACAGGAAGGGATTGGGGCGCGGAGACAAACGGTTGAACCGGTCGATCGCCGCAGCAAATTCCTCAAGGGCGACTATGCCGTCGGCAAATGAAACCGAAACGACCGCCGCCCGGGCCCCTTGGCGCCGCGGTGCCCGGGTCTGTCGTTCTTGCCTTTCCGAGCGCTGGCTCGGTATCGGTGGCCCCATGAGTGGCTCCCGGGAATTGCCGACAGGTTGCCGGAATTCAACGCGCGGCGCGAACGATTGACGCGCACTCGGCGCCGCTCCACGACCAGTGCCACGCCGGCGGACGGGTCCGGCCGGGCTACCGACCCGGCAATATGTCAACGGGCGCCGAACCGCCGGATGGCGTCCCCAAGGGGATTCGAACCCCTGTTACCGCCGTGAAAGGGCGATGTCCTGGGCCTCTAGACGATGGGGACGTCGACCAGCAACGAGAACCGATGGTGGAGCCAGGCGGGATCGAACCGCCGACCTCTTGCATGCCATGCAAGCGCTCTCCCAGCTGAGCTATGGCCCCACGAGAGGGCGCGACGGTACGCAACGTCTCCAAGCCTGTCAAGAAGCAGCTGGATCAGATTCCCTCGAGCCATGTATAGATGCGGAAGGCCAGCCGCCGGCGCCAGCCCACGCCCTGCTGCACGCAGCGGCTGAGCAGCGTCTGCTGCGGGCCCCACCGCAATTTTGAGTTGTCGGTACCCGTGGAGAGATTGACAATCTGGAATCCCTGCCCGATCGCCCACTTCAGGGTCTCGGCCAGCAGCGTGGTCATGACGCTGTACTTGCCCCAATCCGGCAGATAGCCGGAGTAGTAGAGATACAACTCGCGGCCGAGCACGAAACCGAGGCGGCTCGCCACGAGGGTGCCGTTGATCTCCAGCTGGAAGATCCGCAACTCCCCGCGCTCCGCCATGGCCGCGCAATACTTCTGTATGAACGCACGCGCTGGCTTTCTCGCGAAGCAATCGGCGTGCCGTACCGGCATCGCGGAATTCGCCCGGGCGGCGTGCAGTTCAAGGAAGCGCTCGAGCGCCGCGACGCTGGATCGGGGTTCCCCGACCGCGGAGAACTGGAACTGGTGACCGGCGCGCTTCAGCGAGTTATAGCACTTGCGCAGCGACTCCTTGATGTTCCGCGTGCGGCTGCCGCGGAACTCCGCCCACGTCGCCGGCATATTCAGCCAGTAATTCTGTACCGGCTCCTCCCAGCGGATTCCGCCGTGGGTGTCGAGCCAGCGCTGCGCGCCGCCGGCCGCGCGGATCCCTGACCACCTCAGCCAGTCCCAGGCGCCGCGCTGCTGGTCCAGATAATCGCTGAGGGCGGCAACCACACGCTCCTCATCTTCGGCGCGGCAGACCAGGCTGCGAACTTCCGTGAGGTTCGGGTCCGCGCCAAAGTAATGCAACCGGCGGGTCCGCAGCGGACCGACGGCGGGCGCCACCGTAATCATCATCGGTGCAATTGCAATCAGCCGGTGCTGTTCGCGAATGGCGTGGACGTAGAATTCGTCTCGCTGGGCGAGTCCGTCGCGACTCAGGTGCTGCCACCATAGCTCATTCCACAGTGGCGATGTGAACGGAGTGCGCGGCGTAATGGCAGATTCGATCTGCTCCCATTCCGGCCGGAGCTCATTGAAGGCATCCACGGACGCCAGTTTTTTAATTTGCAGGCTCACAGCACTCGCGGATTGTCCGGGACATCACTGACATTGTACGGAAGTTACCCGACCCGTGGCCCGTCAAACTGCGTAATAACGCGCGCACATACGTTGAGCCACGCCGCAGCGGGCCGCGCCGGACGTATACTCGCGAAGCAACAAAATGACTCAGCCCGTATTACTCAGACAGAGTTTTCAGATCGCGGCGATGACCGCGCTGCAGTCCATGGTGCCATGGCTGGTTGCCGTCGCGAGCCTGTACGCCTGTGCGCGCTTCGATGCCGTGCCATTCGAGCCTTCCTCATATTCAATCGTGGTGATTTCGGTGATGTGCCTGATCCTGATCGAGGCACCGCGCGACGTGACGCTGCAGCTGGCGTCCGACCGGCTGCCGGCGGCGACGGGCGTGATCGCGCGCTGGCTGCTGGTGCTGGCGGGGCTGGGCGCGGTCAACCTGCTGACGGAAATCCTCCAGGAGCTTCCCCGGCGTGTCATCTGGTCGTGGGTGCTGGTGACCCCGTTTGGCCTGGTCGGAGCGACTCTGCTGGTGCAGGCCATGATGCGCCGCGTGCTGCTGCGGGCCTCCGGTCATCGGACCGCGATTTTTGCCGGGTACAATGAGGGCAGCCTGATGCTGGCCCATCGCATCCGCGACAATCCGGTCCTGTGCCTCAAGGTCGAGGGTTTCTTCGATGACCGCAGCGCCGACCGCCTGGGCGCCGAAACCGATCCGGAACTGAAAGGCGCGCTCAGCGAGCTGGTTGGCTACGTCAACGATCAGCACATCGACGTCATCTTCATCGCCCTGCCAATCCGTCATGTGCAACGGGTCGTGACGCTGCTCGATGAGCTGCGCGACACCACGGCGTCGATCTACTACGCGCCCGACATCTTTATGTTCGACCTGATCCAGGCACGTTCCGGCGACATCCAGGGTTTCCCGGTCGTCGCCATGTGCGAGACGCCCTTCTATGGGTACCGCGGCGTCAGCAAGCGCATCACCGATGTGGTCCTGGCCTCCGGCATGCTCGTCGCCCTATCACCGTTTCTCGGTTTGATCGCCCTGCTGGTGAAGTTCACCTCGCCTGGACCGGCCCTTTTTACCCAGCGCCGCTACGGCCTGGACGGCCGCGAGATCGGCGTGTACAAATTCCGTTCGATGACCGTGAGCGAGGACGGCGCCCAGGTCACGCAGGCCTCCCGGTCCGATCCGCGCATCACTCCGGTCGGCCGTGTCCTGCGCCGACTGTCGCTGGATGAACTGCCGCAGCTGTTCAACGTGCTGCAGGGGAGCATGAGCCTGGTGGGACCGCGCCCGCACGCGGTCGCCCACAACGAGCTCTACCGCAAGCTCATCAAGGGCTACATGCTCCGTCACAAGGTCCTGCCCGGGATCACCGGGCTGGCTCAGGTCAGCGGCTGCCGCGGGGAAACGGCGAACCTCGAGGACATGGAGGCCCGGGTGCGCTTCGACCTGGAATACCTGCGGCACTGGACGCCGATGCTCGATTTCAAGATCATGCTGCTCACCGCCATCAAGATGTTTCGCGACGAGCAGGCGTACTGACACGCCGGCCTGGCACCGCAAGCTCGCTGAGCGACTCCGGCCTGGCCAGGTGAAACCCCTGGGCGAAATCGACCCCGAGGAGCGTCAGCTGCTCGAGCGCCTCGGCGGTCTCGACGCGCTCGGCGATCGTGACGATCCCCAGTGCTCCGGCGACTTTGGTGATCGCCTCGACCATGCTGCGATCGACCGGATCGGTGCCGAGGCTGCCGATGAACTGGCCGTCAATCTTGAGGAAGTCCACCGGCAGGCTCTTCAGATAGTGGAACGAGGACTTGCCGGTGCCGAAATCATCGAGCGCGAAGCGGCCGCCCCGCTTCTTGACCTCCTGCATGAAGATCACGGCCTGCGACAGGCTGGTGATCGCGGCGGTCTCGCTGATCTCGAAGCACAGGCTCCTACCGATCAGGGGGTCCTCGAGCTGTGCCAGCACGTGATCGAGGAAACTGCGCTCGCAGATGGAATTGCCCGACAGGTTGATCGCCAGGATGGGCGGCTCCAGGCCGGCGGCGAGGTATTCGCGCAGGCGCGCGACCGCGTGTTCCAGCACCCAGCGGTCAATGGCACTGACGATGTTGTAGCGTTCCGCGGCCGGTATGAACTCTCCGGGCAGTATCAATTCCCCGTCATCGTCGCGGAGCCGTACCAGCAATTCATGGAATGGAGGCAGGCGCGGCGACTCGGGCCGCGTGGCGATGATGGGCTGGCTGTACAGCTCCAGCCGCCCCTCGTCCACGGCGCGCGTGACGCGACTGACCCAGTACATCTCACGATGGCGGCCCGATACCTCGCCCGCGTCATAGACGTGGACACGATTGCGGCCGGCGTCCTTGGCGGCATAGCAGGCAATGTCGGCGGCGCTCATCAGGCTCGCCACGCTGTCGCTGACGCCATTAATCTCGACCAGACCGATGCTGGCGCCGATGCTCGCGGTATTCTGTTCCCAGGTGAAGCGATAGTCGCGCACCGCCTGGCGTATCTGGTCGGCAATGCGCAGCGCCTGGTCCAGCGAACAGTGCTGCACCAGGATGCCGAATTCGTCGCCGCCGAGCCGCGCGATGATATCCGCGGCACGGACATGCAACTGGAGGAGTGCGGTCACATCGCGCAGCAGCCGGTCGCCGGCGCTGTGGCCACAGGTATCGTTCACGACCTTGAACTGGTCCAGATCGACGTACAACAGGGCGTGCGTGCCCTCCCCGTCGCGCGCGCCCTGCAGCGCCAGCTGCAGCCGGTTGTCGAACTCGCGCCGGTTGATCAGGCCGGTGAGCGCGTCATGGCTGGCCTGGAACGACAGCGCGCGCTTCAGTCGCCGCTCCTTGGTGACATCGCGAAACACCACCACCGCGCCCACGGTGCGGCCCTCGCGATCGCGGATCGGCGCCGCCGAATTCTGGATGGCGATATCCTGCCCGAGCCGGTTGACCAGCACGCTGTGCTCGCCAAAGTTCACGAGCTTGTCCTCGCGCAGGCAGCGCAGCAGCGGATTCTCGATTTCCTGGTGGGTGACCTCATCGCGCAGGCGCAGCACCGTCATGATTGTCTCGCCCCGCGCCTCCGCGCCCCGCCAGCCGGAAAGCTGCTCGGCCACGGGATTCAGATACTCGATGCGTCCGGCTCGGTCGGTGGTGATCACGGCATCCCCGATGGACTGCAGCGTGACCTGGGCGCGCTCCTTCTCCTCGAAGATCGCCTGCTCCACGCGCTTGCGTTCGGTAATATCGGCGATCGTGCCCTCGTAGGCCACGACGCGCTGCTGGTCATCGCGCACCACGCGCGCGCTCTCCAGTACCACGACCTGGGCGCCGTCACGGCGGCGCAGCACTGACTCTGCGCTGTACATCGCACCGGCGCGCTCCAGTTCCTGCACAAAGCTGAGGCGCGCCTGCGGCTCCCAGTAGAGCGCGGCGGCGCCGGCTAACGCATAAATCTCCTCGGCGCTGTCGAATCCGAGGATCTTCACGAATGCCGGATTGACCGCGAGAATCTTGCCTTCGGGAGTGGACTGGTACACGCCTTCGAGCACGCTTTCGTACAGACCGCGGAATTTCGACTCGCTCGACCGCAGCGCCTCGGCGGCGTAACGCCGCTCCATCGCGACAGCTGCCAGGCGCGCCGCGTGCCCGATCAGTTCCAGGTCTCGCTCCTGCGGTTTGCCCGACAGGGTCCGGTACACGGTCAGCGCGCCCAGCACCTTGCCGCCGGCGGCCTTGATCGGCACCGCCCAGGCGGCCGTGATGCCCACGGCCGCGGCCAGCTCGCGGCGGCGTTGCCAGTAGGGGTCGGTGCGCACGTTGCCGACCAGCACCGCACGGCCGAGGTAGACGGCCGCGGCACTCGAACCGTTGCGCACGTCGATAGGGGTGTGTTCATCGGCCTCGCGCAGCTGCGGAGGAAGGCGCGCGCCGATCACTTCGACAAAGCTTCGGCCGTCGGAGCCGAGGCGCCCAATACTGACCACAAAATCGGCGCAGATAGATTCGACCAGGCTGACGGTTGCCTCCAGAACCTCGTGCAGCGGCGCGTCCGCGGCGATCCGCTCGAAGACGTTGCGCTCACCAGTCATGATGGTCTGGGCGCGCTTCCGATCGGTGATGTCGGTGATGCTCGCGCGCAGCAGCTCGCCCGCCCCCGACAAGGGCATCAGCCGCACTTCCGTGGCAATTGCACTGTCGTCCGCGGGCCGGTGAACCCACTCGAAAACCTGTGGCGAGCGCTGTTCCGGCGCCAGGCGGGACGCGGCAGCCGCAGCGCCCAGCAGGTCGGCAAAGACGAGTGACCCAATCCGTTCACGCTTGACACCGAAGAACTGCAGGGCATTCTCGTTGGCATCGCAGCACACGCCCGTCGTGGCATTGATGACGACGATGACCTCCGGCGCGGCCTCGACGAGCGTGCGATAGCGCGCCTCGCTTTCGCGCAAAGCCTGTTCGGCGGCGCGGCGCTCGCTGGTATCGCGCAGACAGATGACGAATACATCCCGGCGATCAATCCGCACCAGGCTGGCGATGACCTCGACCGGAAAGACTGCGCCGTCCTTGCGTCGCGCCTGCGCGGCTCGCGGCTCGGGACCGCGTCCCTCGTAACCGCTGACGTTGGCGAAGGCCTGCAGGCCCCGCTCGAGCGAACCCTGAATCGCCAGGTCCGGCAGCAGCCGCGCAATCGACACGCCGATCAGCTCGGCCTGCGAATAGCCAAACAGCTGCTCTCCGGTGGGATTGAAAACGCAGATTGCGCCGTCGCCGGTGGTCGTGATGACGACATCCTTGATGTGATCAAGGATGGCGCGCAATTGGCCGGCATCCGCGTTCGCCAGCCCCTGGGCAAATGAACGCGCCTCCTCGGCCAGCAGCTGCATCGAGCGCACGACACCACGGCGCTCCTCGTCGATCTGCTCGTATTGCCGGCTGACGAGCGTCAGCAGCGCGTTCAGCGCAACAGCGGAGCCCGGTGCGTGCCCGAGAACCTCCAGTTGTGCACGCAGGCGTGGATGCAGATCCGCGCCGGGGCCAATGCTGTCGCCGCCCGCAGACGCCGTGGCAGGCTGCAAAGTCGGCACGGCGATGGAAGCGCTGGTATCTCTTGACATAACCTGTGGGGCCGGATTAGTCAAAGAATGATACGGAGAGGCCCGGCGGGAGCGCGTGAGGCGCATCCCGGAACAGGTTCAAAAGGAGTGGGCGCGTCGCCTTAGGTGCTGACTAGGTTTGGGGTGCCTGGGCGGCGATCAGCGGTATGGAGAAATTGCGCGTCAGCGAAACGCCGCCGGCATTGACCAGGACCGTGGCGCCCACATTCAGCAGGCCCGGCGCCTGGGGACGGACCGTCACGTCGATGTGCTGTATGGCTCCAACCGCGGGATCCCGGAATTCCACGCTGTGCTCGGATTCAATCTGCAGTCCATCACCGGGCTGGAACGAAAGCAGCATGGAGTCGATATCCAGCCCCGGCGCCTGCACCAGGGACAGTTCGACGCGCAGCACCTGGCCGACAAGCGGTGGATCATCGAGCCGAAACTTCAGGCTGACTGGCGTGGTGGACGCGACCGCGCTGACCGCGCTGACCATGTCGGCGTCTGTAAACGTTTCCGCGGGCGTGACCGTATCGGCGCGCGCGGCCGCGCGTGCATCATGCTGTGCGCGTGCCTGGTCCGTGCTGCCGCCGCAGCCGGACGCCAGTGCCACCGCACCCAGAATAATCGCCCGGATAGCTGATCCTGCTCGCACACTGCACCCGATCCTGGCCGCCAGACACAGTACCATGAACGGCCCGTGCTCAGAACCCGAGCACCACGGAACCGTCCAGGACAGCGGATTGTTCCATCAGGTCGCGCACGTGCTGGTCCCAGAATCTGGCTTCGCCAAACCAGGGGAACGCCCGCGGGAAGGCAGGGTCGGCCCAGCGCTCGGCGATCCAGGCCGCATGGTTGAGCATGCGCACGGCGCGCAGCACTTCGATGAGGCGCGTCTGGCGATGATCGATGCTGGCAAAGCGCTCGTACCCGGCCAGCAACTCGCTCCACTGCCGTCGCTGCTCGTCCGGATTGCCGGCCAGGAACATCCACAGATCCTGGATCGCCGGACCGTTCATGCAGTCGTCGAGGTCCACGAACACCGGACCCTGGCTTTGCCACAGAATATTGCCAAGGTGACAGTCGCCGTGCAGACGGATTTGAGCGTAGCTGCCGATGTCCGCGGCCCCGATGTGCGCGAGCAGTTCGACACTCACACGGGCATAGCGCTCGCGTGCGCCGTCCGGAAGCAGATCGGAGGCCAGGACGGCGGCCCTGGCGCGCGTGCCCAGCCATTCACCGCGCAGTGAGTGGCGGGCGATAAAGGGCCGCAGGGCGCCGATGGCGTGGATGCGGCCCAGCGTCCGGCCCATGAGTTCCCGAGCCTCTGGCTGATCGAGGTCCGGGGCGCCGCCGGGTCGCAGCGGATACGCCGCCAGGCGAAATTCACCGCAATGGACCAGGGTCGAGCCGCCCAGCGGCAGGGGCGCCACCACGGGAATCTCAGCGGCCGCGAGCTCCGTGGCGAACCCGTGCTCCTCGAGGATCTGCGCATCGCTCCAGCGGCCCGCACGATAGAACTTGACGACCACGGGCGCTCCGGAGCGGCGCCCCAGCCGATAGACACGATTTTCATAACTGTTGAGCGCGAAGACATGGCCGTCCGGATCGAGACCCGCGTCCTCGGCCGCGGTGAGCACAGCGTCCGGCGTCAGGCTGGAAAACGGCGTGGGATCGGGGCGTCGACTCATGTTGAGCAGCCAGCTGTCGCGCGGCAGTCGCGGTGGGCCGCAGGATACCGTGCCGCCAGCGCGCGGCGCCCCTAATGTTGCGGTTCCGTCCGTATTCTGGGCCCACTGTCCCCGACTGTCTTAGAATGCCCAGATGCGCGGGGCTCTGCCAAAGTCGCTCAACGGCTATCTGCTGCTGGGCATTATTCTGATCGGGCTGCCGCTGCTGGCGGCCATCGTGCGCGCCGCGCTGCAAATGAGCCAGCTGCATGACTTCGGCAGCCAGCTGGTTCGCAATAGCGTCCAGACGGCGAAGACGCTGCAGGAGCTGTTCAGAGAAACGGACGAACTCAATGTGGAAGCCCAGCTTTACCTGATCGTAGGCGGCGACGCGAACCGCGATAAATTCAATCAGCAGGACCGGCAGCTGGCGGTGACGGTCAGCAGGTTGCGGGGCCTGCAGTCCGGCGCGACGACCTGGCGGGCACTCGACTCCTTCACCGCGCTACAGCGGGACATCGTCACCCGCATCAGCGACCTGGCCGTAACGGCGAGCGCGGAGAATCGGAGGGCAGGCCAGCTGGCGACACCCTACACCGGCCCGCTGAAGGATCAGTACGCGCGGGTCGAGGCCGCGGTGGAGGCGCAGATCAACGCCGAGCTGGACTCGCTGACCAACCAGACCGCGCGGGCGCAGCGGGAATTGGCCCTGGAATCGAGTCTGCTGATTCTGCTGGTGCTGGCGGTGGCGCTGAGCATCGCCCTGGGGATTGGCCGGCCATTGCGGCAGATCGATCGCGCCATCACGGAGCTCGGCAGCGGCAACTTTGCGCGCGCGATTGCGGTCAGTGGACCGGTCGACCTGCAGCGCCTCGGTCAGCAGCTCGAGTGGCTGCGCAGCCGGCTGCTGGAGCTGGCGCAGGAACGCAACCGCTTCCTGCGGCACATGTCCCACGAACTGAAGACGCCGCTCGCGAATATCCGCGAGGGTACCGAGCTGCTCATGGAAGGCGCCGTGGGCGAGCTCGCCGGGGGTCAGCGCGAGGTGGTCGCCATCCTCCAGGACAACAGCATCAAGCTGCAGCGCATGATCGAGAACCTGCTGTCCTACAGCGCCTGGCAGAGCAACAGCATCGGGCTCGACCCGTCCGAGTTCCGCCTTCGCCCCCTGGTCAAGCAGGTGCTGGAGAACCAGCAACTCACGCTGGTATCGCAACGCGTCCGGCTGGATGTGCAGGTCGACGACCTCTCGCTGCACGCCGATCGGGGCAAGTTGCGCCTGATCCTCGAGAATCTGCTGTCCAATGCGATCAAGTACTCGCCGCGCGGCGGCACGATCACGGTCCGGGCGCGCGCCAGCGACGCCGAGGTGATCATGGAGGTCGCCGACGGCGGCGCCGGCATCCCGCGCGCCGACCGCGCCCATGTCTTCGAGGCCTTCCACACCGGGCGCGCGCCGGGCGGCCATGTACGTGGCACCGGTATCGGCCTGTCGGTCGTCTACGAGTTCGTCCAGGTCCACCGCGGCAGCATCGAGATCGTCGATGGTGAATTCCCCGGTGCGCATTTCCGCATCCGCCTGCCCCGGCACTCCGTCCCGACCATGGTGCCGGTCCTCGCGCCGGGCGCGAACCGCAGGAACGTCCATGCAGCCTGAGCGCGGCTACCGCACCTGTGCCCTGCGTGGCACGCTGCTTGCCGTGCTGGCCCTGGCCAGCGGCTGCTCGACGCTGGCCGGGCTCAGCCCTTCGCACCCGCCCAAGAGGCCGGAGCTGCCGTCCATCGACCGCGACACGCAGGTGGCCGCCGTGCTCGCAGACGCCATCCAGACCCTGCAGCGCCTGGCGGCGGGTAGCCCGGCCGCGCAGGCGGAAATCGTCACGGCCGCGCGCCAGGCCTACGAGCGTTCACCGGGGGGCAGCGCCCAGCTGCGATATGCACTGACGCTCGCGACGCTGGGTCACGCCAGCCGGGATGCCGGCAGAGCCCGCCAGCTGCTGCGCGAGCTGGCCGCACAACCCGAATCGCTGGCCCCGGTCGAACGTGCCCTGACGTTGCTCGAGTTGGCACAGCTCGACCGGGAGCTCGGTCTCGTGGTCGATAATGAGCGGCTGCAAGCCATCGCGCTCAGCGATGAGGACCAGGAGCACCTGGCCGCGGCCAATCGCCGCTTGCAGAGCACGCTGGACGAAAATGCGCGGCTTCGACACCAGGTCGAGGACTTGCAGGCGAAGCTCGACGCCGTCGTCAACATCGAACGCAATCTGACAGAACGAAAGACCAATCCAGAGGGACGCAAACCGTGAACCTGCCCACCCGACGAAAGGCGCGCATCCTGGTTGTCGACGACGACCCGGGCCTATTGCGCTTGTTGACCATCCGCCTGCGGGCCGAAAACTACGAGGTCGAACCCATGGAGAACGGCGCGCAGGCGCTCGCCGCCGCCAGCCGGTTCCGCCCTGACCTGGTCATATCGGACCTGCGCATGGACCAGCTCGACGGTATCGGCCTGCTGAAGGAACTGCAGGTACGGTGGCCGGGGCTCAAGGTGATCCTGTTGACCGCGCACGGCACGATTCCCGATGCGGTGCACGCCACGCAGATGGGCGCCTTTGGCTTCCTGACGAAGCCGGTGGAGAAACAGGAACTTCTGGCGCAGGTACAGCGGGCGCTGAAGATCTCCGGCTTTGTCGACAGCGCCGAGGAGTGGCGTGCCGGCATCATCACGCGCAGCGCCCTGATGGAAGAGAAGCTCGGCCAGGCCCACATGGTGGCCGGTACCGATGCGCCGGTGCTGATCAGCGGCGAGAGCGGCACGGGCAAGGAACTGCTGGCGCGTGCTGTTCACAAGGCCAGTCCCCGCCGCGCCAGACCGTTCGTGGCCGCCAATTGCGGCGCCATGGCCGATGACATGCTGGACGCGGGGCTGTTGCGCAGCGCTGAAGGCGGGACACTGCTGCTCGATGAGATTGGCGGCATGTCGGCGCGCCTGCAGCCGCGGCTCCTGCAGGTACTGCAGGACAACGCGCTGCACCCGGCCGGCGGCGGCGAGAGCGTGGCGGTCAACGTGCGCATCATCTCCACCGCCAGCAACGACCTGCAATCATTGATCGCCAGCGGCCAGTTTCGCGAGGATCTGTACTACCGGCTCAATGTGGTGCACATCGACTTGCCGCCGCTGAGCCGCCGCCGCGAGGACATACCGGTGCTGGTCGCGCATTTCCTGGAGCAGATCGCCCGGGAGACGGGTAGCCGCAAGATCTATGCACCGGAAGCGGTCGAACTGCTGGCCACCAGCGACTGGCCCGGCAACGTCCGGCAACTCGCCAACGTCGTGCGCCAGAACTGCGCGCTGGCGCAGACGCCGATCATCCCGGTGGAACTGGTGCAGCAGACGCTCGGCGGCACGCAGGCGAAGCTGCCCTCATTCGACGAGGCGCGTGACGAGTTCACGCGCAGCTATCTGTCGCAGATCCTGCAGATCACCGGCGGCAATGTCAGCCAGGCGGCGCGCCTTGCCAAGCGCAATCGCACGGACTTTTACAAGCTGCTGGGGCGCCACCAGCTGGTGCCCGACGACTTCAAGGAAAAAGAGCGCTGAGGCGCGCCCACCTTACTGGCAGTTCGCGCTCATCGCCGCAATCCAGCTGTCGAGCAGGGCCGCGCCGGCAGTATCGACGATGTTCGTTGCAATCGGGGGCATTTGCTTCGCGCCGCGCTGGTTCATGCGCTGGTAAAGCACCGAGCCGCCTGGATCCCCGGGCGCGATGCGCCGGGCGCCTGAAACTCCCAGGTCATCGACCGCCGCAACGTTGCAGGTATTGGTTGCGGCCATCAACGTCTGGTACCGCAGGTCCAGATCGACGGGCGTGCCGCCGCCGGGGCGATGGCATTGCGAACAGTTGATATGCAAGTAGGCGCGCGCCCGCTGATCCAGGGTGCCGGCGGCAGCAAACGGGTCGGGGTAAGCCGGCAGCGAAGCGGGCGCGGCGCTGATCGCCGGATTGAACAGGCCGATGCTGTTCAGTGTGAAAAGCTGATTGGCGGTACTGCCGGTGAAAGGCGGGTTCGGCGCCGAGGGGTAGGCATAATTGCTGTTCTGTTGCGCGGTCTCCAGCCCGAGACTGAACGTTGCCGCCGACGTATGGCAACTCATGCATTCCGTCTCACTGGGTATGTGCCAGGGCTGTACCTGCCCAGCCACCGTGACGTCCACGCCCGCGCTCACGCGTGTCGCATCGGTCTGCGCGGCATTCCACTGGTAGACATAGCCGGCCCACACGCCGTCGGGATGGCGCATGAGCAATCGGGTCTCGATCCGTTGGTTATTGAGGCTGAATTCCTTGACCAGCACTGTGCCTGGCGGAAACACCCAATCCCCGCTGGCCGCGGAAGTGTCGATCTGCGCACCGTTGGGCAGGCCGATCCAGCGCCGCTTGGCCGCGCCGTCCGACCAGAAAGACGCGTTCGGCGCATAGGGAATCAGCCCGGTAGCCGGTTGGGTCGCATTGCTCGCACTGACGCAGCCGGTGGCGCTCAGCGTGTCCGGTATGGTGTTGGTGCCACCGCCACCGGAGCCCGTCAGCTGGTACAGGCCGCCGTTGTAATCGACGACCAACAGCTCGCCACTGTGATCTTCCGCGAACGCCGCCACCAGTATGCCAAAGCCGCTGAGGCTGGTCGGGTTGGCCACGGTGACCGTGGGGCTTGCAGCGCCGTCCACCGTAAACAGCCCGCGGTAGAAATCGGCGAACACATACTGCCCCACGAGGCCCGGAATGCTGCTGCCGCGGTAAACATACCCGCCCGTCACGGCATTCGAGCTCCCCGCATGCGCATACTCGGCCACGGGATCGAGCAGATTCGGGGTGGCAGCGCACGTCGCGTCAAACAGGTAATTATGGGCGCCTTCGCGGCAGCGCCAGCCGTAGTTGCCGCCGACGTCGACGCGGTCGACCTCCTCCCAAAGGTTCTGGCCGACATCGCCCGCCCACAGCTGTCCTGACTGCCGGTCGAAACTGGCCTTCCAGGGATTGCGCAAACCCCAGGCATAGATTTCCGGGCAGCTCGTGGTGCTGGTGCCCGTGTCCTTGTTGCAGGCCGCATTGCCCGAGAATGGATTGGCCCCCGGAATGAGGTACGGCACTGCGCCGCTGGTGTTCGACACGTCGATGCGCATGATCTTGCCGCGCAGCGTCCTGGTGTCCTGCCCAAACCCGTGGGGATCGCCTTCATTGCCACCATCGCCGAGCCCGAAATACAGCATGCCGTCGTGGCCAAAGCCGATGAAGCCGCCCTTGTGATTCTGATCGAGCTGATTGACGGTCACCAACACCTTCTCGGTGGAGGGATTGATGGTCGCGCCGCCGTCCGTGGAACTGAACTGGGAGATGACCGATTGCAGTGATCCGGTGATCTGGTAGGTCGTGTAGGAGACAAATACTCTGGGGTCGGTGGGAAAATTGGGGTGGAAGGCGATGCCAAAGAATCCCAGCTCGCCGCCATAGGCGACTCGCGGCGTGGAGGTATTGAGTGCCGTCATGTCAAGAAAGGTGGTGACGCTGCTCGCCGGGGTGCTGTTGTTGTTCGCAAACTTGCGGATGTGGCCATCGAGCTCGGTCACATACCAATAGCTCGAATTGCCCGGTGCCTGGAAAGCCCCGGACACTCCGTTGCCGTTGCCGAACGTCAGGTTCGGAAACACCCGCTGCACGCTCAGGGCGACGGACCCGCCGCCCGTATTGGGGCGTTGGGGCGCCACGCAGGTCGTATTGCTCGGCCGTGCGGTCATTCCCGCGGTGAGCAACGTCGTGGCCACGGCGGCATTGGAGTCGCCAGACTCATTGGCCGCATTGTCGTAGGCGCGCACCGTGTAGGAATACGGCGTGGAGGCCGCCAGCCCGGAATCTGTGTAGGTCAGGATGCCGGCGGCCACCTGCGCAATCTGCGTGCCACTGCGGAACACACGATATCCGGCCAGGCCTGACCCACCCGCATTGTCGGTGGAGGCCTGCCAGGTCAGCTGCACGCTCGAGCTCGTCAGCGCCGAGGCGTTCAGGTTTTGGGGTATCGATGGCGCGATGGTGTCGGTGGCCGGATCCGTACGCACGGTCGGCGAAGCGGTGCTCTTCGCCGACTGATTGGGCGGCATGGCCCGGTCAAACGCCGACACGGTGTATGAATAATCCGTGTTGGCGTTCAGCCCCGAGTCAACGTAGGTCAGGGTACCCGCACTCACGCTGGCGGCCGCTGTGGCGGCGCCATTGCGATAGACGTTGTAGCCGGCCACGCCGGTACCGGTGTCGGTCGAGGCCAGCCAACCCACGGTGATCTGCTGGGGGCCGGTCTTGCTTGCGCTTACGCCGCCGGGGACCGTGGGGGCCGTCGTATCGGGAGGGGTCGTCGTCCCGGAACCTCCCCCTGAGCTGCACGCTGAGGCCAGCAGGACCGCGCACGCCGTTGCCGCGTGCAACGCATGAACAAGCCGCATTGTTGATCCGGGAGCCGCCGGCAACCCACCGGCCTCGAGGCATTTATCATTGCACGTCGCGCGCGGTGCGCGCCAGCCCGCAAGGCCATTTCCAAAGGGTTTCAGCGTCGTGGTTCGCCGACACGATGAGTAAATTACACCGCCACGACGCATTGGCGGCATGCCCGCGGTTTGCCTCGGTGCGGCGCGGACCGTACACTCCCCGGCCCATGGCGCAGCTGGACGGTTAGCTCAGCGGTAGAGCACTGCTTTCACACGGCAGGGGTCACAGGTTCAATCCCTGTACCGTCCACCATCCTGGTCAAGATCACGCTATTCCCTGGAGAACTGGGACAGGCAGCTTCGATGCCTTGGTCTCGAAGCTGCCTTCATTAGCTGATTACTACGGCGCGAACCAGTAGTGTTTTGCTACAGGACTGCCGGCGGCATTGCGGACTTCTACCTGGGTACGTCCATCGCTATTGCGAATCATCACCACAGCGGCTTCTTCGGTGCCGTTGAGGTCCGTGTCCTTCAGGATCGTGAGGCTCCCTGGTGCAAAGCCTGGCGAGTACCAGATAACATTCGGGTTGACAAGACCAGCGGCGTTCTTGACGACAACCTGGAGGCGATCGTCGGAAATGCGGGTGGAGCGTATCGCTACCTCCGGGACTCCGTTGTTATCAGAATCATTGACCGCCTCGACCTGTGTCGAGGTCAGACCGGGAGCCATCCACAATGTGCTCGGAAGGGCCGCTCCGGCCGCATTCTTGATCTCGACCACCTGTCGGCCATCGGAGTTGCGGGTCGACAGTACGGCGACTTCAGGGATGCCGTTAAGGTCCTTGTCCGGCACCGCAGTGAAATCAATGGCGGTATTTCCGGCCATGAACGGCACCATGTGTATGTTGATGGTGCTGGCGGCGTTCCCGACCTGCACCATGATGAGGCCATCGGAAGTGCGCCTGGAGAGCATCGCGACCTCGGGTACGCCATTCCCGTCCGAATCACCGACCACCTGTAGGCCGCTTACCGTATAGCCCGCGGCCGACCATATGTAGTGCAGGTTGGGCGTGCCAGCGATGTTCTGGACGGACACGACGCCACGGCCATCACTATTACGCGAAAGCAGTACCGCCAGCTCCGCTACGCCGTTCTTGTCGGCATCGCTCACAACCCTCATCGCCACCGGCGAGAAACCGGCGGGATACGAGATCCGTCGTGGCAGGTCTGCTCCACTGACGTTGCGGATTTCGACGGCGACGTGCCCGTCACTGTTGCGCGTGGTGAGCACCGCCAGCTCGCTGACGCCGTTGCCGTCGGCATCGGGCAGGGCTACTGCGGCCACTGGTGTGAAGGCGTTGCTGAAGAAGACGCTGTTTTTCAGCAGTGCGCCGCTCAGACCGTCGCGAATCTCCGCCACGATCGAGCCCGCACGCACACGCAACAGTGCCATGTCCACTGTGCCGTTCCCATTCACGTCAGGCAAGCCGACGAGGGCGACAGCCGTTGGAATTGCTGCGGCTGGCCGGGTAACGGTGTTCTGGATCAACGTTACTGCGGTCTGTGCCAGCAACCTGCCGTTGACCGTTGCACCAGACTTTAGCGTGACACCAGTTGCAGCCAGTATTACGCCTTCAAAGTGAGCCGTCGTTCCCATAGCCACGCCAGCACCGCCAGCGACCTGCCAGAATATGTTCTGCGCCCGTGCACCGCCGGCCAGCAGGATGTGGCTGGCATCAGCCTGAGTGATATCACCGGCAATCTGGAAGATCCAAATATCGTTTGGGCCACCCGAGAGGGTGACATCGGTAGAGATCAGAACACCTGTACTCCACTTGTAAAGCCCGGGAACCAGTGTCTGGCCACTGATATCGCCGGCGTACAGCTCGGTAAAATCAGGCGCTGTGCGCCCCATGGCGTCTGCGTAGGCGGTTCCCATGTCGAGTACGGCAGTGGCTACCAGGGTGTTGTCAGCGGCTGCACCCTTGAAACAGGTTGTGACACCACTACCCGTATAGGCCGCATCAGCGCCGTAGATTGATCCGGTAATTTCCGCGCATGTCACGTTATCCATCGCAGCAGCCGTGATCGGACTGGCGCCAATGTTGCCGGTGATGGCAGAGGTGGGCACATTCGTAATGCCTGTCTTGGTCAGAATCACAAATTTGCCCGCTGTTCCGAGATTTACGGGTGGCGGGCCAGCCGCTTCTGCGGTGCGGGCTGAAAAGGCCCACGCAGCAGCAATGGTCAGCAATAAGGCCGTAGGCCCGATCAGTAGCATAAAAAAGCGCTTTAGAGTGTTCATGTTGCTGTCCGATTGCTTTAGTAGGAAGTACAGGTTGCGCGTCGCCGCCCTGTTTTGTCTGTTCGGTACCGTACCAGCGGGCTCTCGTCAGTCGGAGCGGCTGGTTAGCGGCATTCCTCCGCAGCCGTCTTGAGCAACCGCTCGGGCAGCTGCGTGCAGTCCGCGCACTAGCTGCGGTAGCAATACGGCGATCGCAAAAAGTTCAGCGGCTCGCGAGCGCGCGTCACCCTAGCGGCCCGGCGCGTCACAACACGGGCGTCGATGCGCGCCTTGCTTGTGGGCCTACCATATTCGGCCCGCTGGAACCTTCGGCGTCACCCGTTCATGTTCTCAGCTTCGAGTTCCCTGATACGGCAACAGTCGCCGATCCAATCCCTGTACCTTCCACCATCAACGCGCTTTCTCGGCCGCCACGCATTGCGCAACGGTCTCATCGGCGTAATCCGTGTAATGACGGTGCAGGAACCAGCGCCGATACTCCCAGGGCGCGATTCGGTCGCGAGCGGGAAGCGCCCACAGGCCCAGCTTTCCTTCCCGGGCACCGGCCTCCAGTTCGCACAATTCGGTATCACTCGCGCTCAGGTGCTTGCGATCGGCCCAGGCATTGCCGTCGCGGACCATGGCCGCCCCGACTTCCTCTTCACCCACGAACACGATCGCCGTGCGCCGATTCCGGTCGTCGACGTGGATCGGCTCCAGATCGACATCCTGGTTCAGCACCATCTGTTCCAGGGCCGTGGTGGCTTCCTTGCTCCAGGGCTGGCCGCGCTCGGGTGCATCGATGCCACTCAGGTGCACCGGAACCCGCTGCTTGCCGAGCTGCACTTCTATAGTGTCGCCATCGATGACCCGGGTGACCGTGCCGCCGAGCCGTTGGGGTTCTGGCGCAGGCGGCGGCGCTGCGAACACCATGGGCACCAGGCTCAGTACCACCAGAATCGGGCAGCGCAGCGGGTGAATCACAGGCGGCGCCTGCGCCATCACGCCGTGGCGCGCGCCAGCGCCGCCACGACGATGTCCTGCTCGGATTCGGAGAGATCCGCGCTCATCGGCAGGCTGATCACCTGGGTCGCCAGTGACTCGCTCACGGGCAGGTGCCTGGCGTCACACAGCGATTCATAGGCCGGCTGCTTGTGGAGCGGCCGCGGATAGTGCACCGCCGTCGGTATGCCGGCACGCTTGAGCTTTTCCTGCACAGCGTCCCGGTTCTCGACCAGCACGGTGTACTGCGCCCAGACACAGCTGCGGTTGGGCCGCACCGTCAGCAATCCGGCGCGGGCACCACTGGCGCGGATCGCCTCGCCGTAGCGAGCGCCGAGTTCGATGCGTCGCGCGATCTCCCAATCCAGGCGTGTCAGCTTGGCCAGCAGGATCGCGCATTGCAGTGTATCCATCCGGCCACCGACGCCGATGCGCGTGTGCAGATAGCGTGCGCTCTGGCCGTGGACCCGAATCTCGCTGCAGGCGCGCGCCAGCGGTTCATCGTCGGTAAAGATCGCACCACCGTCACCGTAGCAGCCGAGCGGCTTGCTGGGAAAGAAACTGCTGCAGCCCAGGGCCGACAGCGCGCCGCTGCGCCGGCCGTGGTAAGTGGCGCCAAAACTCTGGGCGGCATCCTCGATGACCGCGATGGGCCCGCGACGCGCCGCGATCGCACTGATCTCATCCATGTCGGCCGGTTGACCGTAGAGGCTCACCGGGATGATGGCCTTGGTGCGCTCGCTGATCGCCGCGTCGAGCAGGCCGGGATCCAGGTTGGCGGTATCAGGCTCCACGTCCACGAACACAGGTTTGGCGCCCACCAGCACGATGACCTCGGCGCTGGCGACAAAGCTGAATGGGGTGGTGATCACTTCATCTCCGGGCCCGACGCCGAGCGCCATCAGGGCGATGAGCAGGGCCTCGGTACCACTCGCCACCGTTACGCAGTTCGCGCTGTTGACGTAGGCGGCCAGGCGCTGCTCGAGGTCGCGCACTTCCGGCCCAAGGATGTACTGGCCATGCTCGAGCACCGCCTGGATGCGCGAGTTGATGTCCCGACGCAGCGCCCGGTACTGCGCCTTGAGGTTGATGAATTCCACGCTATGGTCCTCGACGGCTCAAGGCCGCTAACGGATTCATTCCGGCAGTGCCCCGCCGCCGGTCTCGAGTATCAACGGGGCCAGCAGCAGGCCGGCAAGCGGCACGAATCCCACATAGAAGATGGTCTGCATTGCGGTGCCCTGCTGGGCTGCGGCGCCGACCACGAAGGGCCCGACGGAAGCCAGCACGCGGCCGATGTTGTAGCAGAAACCGGCGCCCGTGGCCCGCAGGCGCGTCGGAAACAGTTCCGGCAGATAGAACGGGAAGGCGCCAAAGACACCGAATACGGACAGGCCGATGGCGAAGAACATGTACAGGCGCGCATGCGCGGGCATGTCAAGACCGAAGGTGGCCAGGATCGCCGCCGCCGAGACGGCAAAGTACAGGGCAAACATGGGCCGGCGGCCGAGCCGCTTGGCCAGGGGAATGGTCAGGAGCGTCCCGATCAGGCCGCCCAGGTTGAACGCCACCGTCGCGGTGAGCTTCCAGTTCTCGATCAGGCCCTGGGTGGCCTGCTTGTCAAGAGCGCGCAAGCTGGCCTCTGCGTGTGCCAGTTCCGTGGCAATCGTTGGAATAAACGCATTGCAGCTCCACCAGGCGACGAGCGCAATCACGGCCGTAAATGTGCCGAGCAGCGTCCGGCGGCGCAGCTCCGGGCCGAAGATCTCCCGGAGCTTCGGCTTGCTCTGCGCCCGTGCCTTCTGCCAGCGTTCCGGTTCATGTATGTACAGCCTCACCAGAAAGGCCACC
Source organism: Steroidobacteraceae bacterium (assembly GCA_035300345.1). Lineage (GTDB taxonomy): Bacteria > Pseudomonadota > Gammaproteobacteria > Steroidobacterales > Steroidobacteraceae > FEN-1191. The sequence continues at coordinate 58,008 of DATGVM010000045.1, read as the reverse complement.
GCGGCCGGCAACAGGCCGAACAGAAACACGTAGCGCCAGGACTGCTCGGTATTGCCGGCGAACCAGACGCCGGCGACCTGGTAGTTGATCAGCGTCGCCAGGAACAGGCCAAACGGCGCGGCGGTGTACAGCAGCGCACCGCCCTCGATGCGGCGACGCTCGGGCATCACTTCCGCCACCATGCTGGCTCCCGCCGCCCACTCCCCGCCGATCCCCAGACTGGCCACGAGCCGGAACAGGACCAGCATCCACAGGGTGGTCGCCGCCGCGCAGGCCGCGGTGCCGACCGCGTACATGAGCATCGTCAACAGCAGCGTACGGAGCCGTCCGACCCGATCGCAGATGAAGCCGAACAGCACGCCACCCGCCGCCCATCCCAGCAGCAGGAGCGAGGTGAGCACGCCGGTCCAGTAGCGCGTGGCTATGGTCGCCGCGGCGGAGCCGGCTGGCAGGTGCAGGAGCGTGGGGATGCAATTGGGCGCGACGTAGTTGAAGAGCAGGCCGTCGAAGACGTCGAATCCCCAGCCCAGCCAGGCGGCGAACAAGACCAGCCACTGGTAGCGCGCAATCCCCCACATACCGGCCAGCCTACTGGAGAGCGTACCCTGCGTCGAGCCGCCGCAGCCTCTCGGGCCGTGCGCCGAAGGCTGATGCGCACCGGCTGCTAGCCGGTCCACTCGCTCACAAACGTGGCGCTCGCCGGACGGGCCGGCGCCGTGGGAGTCACCACGCCCACGGAGCCCACGTACACGAAACCGAGCAGCCGCTCGCCCGCCTCGCACCCCAGTCCGGCGGCCACCGCAGGATCGTAGACGCTCGGGCCGGTGAGCAGGATCGCGCCAAAGCCCAGTGCGTGCAGGGCATTGAGCAGATTCATGACGCTGGCGCCCGTGGACAGCAGCTGCTCGATGTCGGGGACCTTTGGATTGTCCCGGAGCCGCGCGCTGACCGCGATCACCAGTGGGACCTGCTGCGGGCGACTGCGCAGCTTCTCCAGCTGCGCCGCGGGCATCGCCGGATCACGCGCGCGCGCACTCGCCACGAGCAGCTCGGCGAAACGCGCACGTGCCGCGCCGCGAATCAGGCGGAAGCGCCACGGCTGCATGCGGCCATGGTCGGGTGCGCGCATGGCCGCCTCCAGGGCGGCATTCAGCTGCGCCGGGTCGGGGCCCGGGCCGGTCAGGCACTGCGCCGGAATCGAGCGCCGGCCCAGCAGCATGTCGAGCGGGCTCATGCTTGGGCCATCAGCCGCAGCACCTCGTCGGTCCGCTCACGCATCAATGCTTCGCTGCCGCGGGCCTCCACGTTCAGGCGCACCAGGGGCTCGGTGTTGGAGCCGCGCAGGTTCAGGCGCCACTGCTCGAACTCCATCGACAGGCCGTCGGTGTGATCGATGGACAGTGCGGCGGCGGCGTAGTAATCATGCACCCGGGCGGTCACCGCTTTTACATCGGCGATCTCGCGATTGATCTCGCCGCTGGCCGGAAACAGCCGCTGGCGCTCTCCGACCAGCTCACCCAGCGTCTTGCCCGCCTCGCACATCACGGCGAGCACCAGCAGCCAGGGGATCATGCCGCTGTCGCAATAGGCGAAATCGCGGAAGTAGTGATGCGCGCTCATCTCCCCGCCGTAGACCGCGTCGGACTCGCGCATGCGCTGCTTGATGAAGGCGTGTCCTGAACGGCATAGCACGGGCTCCCCGCCGCAGCGGCGCACGATGTCGATCGTATTCCAGGTCAGGCGAGGATCGTGCACGATGCGCCCGCCCGGAAAGCGCTTCAGAAACGCCTCCGCCAGCAATCCGACCAGGTAGTAGCCCTCGACGAACCCGCCGTGTTCATCGAAGAAGAAGCAGCGGTCGAAATCGCCATCCCAGGCCAGGCCGATATCCGCGCCGCTCGCACGCATCGCCTCCACGGTACTGCGGCGATTCTCCTCGAGCATCGGATTGGGCACGCCGTTCGGAAAGGAGCTGTCGGGCTGGTGGTGCACCTTGATGAACTCGAACGGCAGGCGCGGCTCGAGCTGGTCGAGCACCAGCCCTGCCCCGCCGTTTCCGGCGTTGACGACCACCTTCAGCCGCCGCAGGCGCGCGCTCTTGACGTAGCCCAGTAGATGCTCCAGATACTGGCCGCCGATATCGAGCGGCTTGGCCTTGCCTGGCTGCCGGGCGCGCGGCGGCAGCTGGCCGCCTTCGATCATGGCGCGCATCTGCTGCAGTCCGGTGTCGGCGCTGATCGGCCGGCTGCCCTCACGGACGAATTTCAGGCCGTTGTAATCCGGCGGATTGTGGCTCGCGGTCACCATGATCCCGCCATCGAGCTGGGCGGCAAAAGTCGCGAAGTAGACGCCCTCCGTGCCACAAAGGCCGATGTCCTCGACGTCGACCCCGGAATCGTTCAGGCCACGGATCAGCGCCGCCGAAAGCGTCTGGCTGGTGGCGCGGATGTCGCGCCCCACGGCGACCCGTCGCGGCTTGACGAATCCGGCGTAGGAGCGGCCGATCTCATAGACCAGCTCCTCATTGAGCTCGGTGGGAATGCGGCCGCGAACGTCGTAGGCCTTGAAACAGGTGAGCTTCGTCATCGCTTCGTGCCCTCCCGTCCGTACTGGTCCTCAAGCCGCACGATATCGTCCTCGCCCAGATAGCCGCCCGACTGGACCTCGATGATGTGCAACGGCCGATCGCCACGATTCTCGATGCGGTGGCGTACACCGACGGGAATGTAGGTGGACTGGTTCTCCTCGAGCGAGAAGATTTCATCGCCGCGCGTGATGCGCGCGGTGCCGGACACCACCACCCAATGCTCGGCGCGATGGTGATGCAACTGCAGGGAGAGGATTCCACCCGGATTCACGACCAGTCTCTTGACCTGGAAGCGATCGCCCTGATCGAGGCTATCATAGCTCCCCCAGGGGCGAAACACTTCGCGGTGCAGGGCGTGCTCGCTGCGGCCCAGGCCCTTCAGCCGCGTCACCAGCGCCTTGACGTCCTGCACGCGGTCGCGCGGCGCGACCAGTACGGCATCCTTGGTCTCGACCACCACGCAGTCACGCAGTCCCACGGTCGCCACCAGGCGGCTCTGGGCGTACAGGTAGCAATTCTTTGTATTATCGGCGAGCACATCGCCACGGATCACGTTGCCCTCGCCGTCCGGCTCACTGGCCGCGTGCAGTGAATCCCAGGATCCCACGTCGCTCCAGCCCGCCTCGAGCGATACGGCGACGGCATGCGTGGTCTTTTCCATCACCGCATAGTCGACCGAAATGCTGGGGCAGGCGGCAAACGCCGTCGCATCGACCCGCGTGAAGTCCAGGTCGGTCCGCGCCGCGCCGATGGCCTGGGCACAGGATGCGGCCACATCCGGCGCGTGCTGGCCGAGTTCCTCGAGAAAGCGGCGGGCAGCGAACACGAACATGCCGCTGTTCCAGAAGTACTCGCCGCTGGCCAGGAACTCCTGCGCGCGTTCACGGGCGGGCTTCTCGATAAACTGGGCGATTCGCCAGCCGCCGCCCACGGGAGGGCCGCGGCGGATGTACCCGAAGCCCGTCTCGGGCGCGTGGGGAACCACCCCAAAGGTCACCAGGTGACCGGCCTGCGCCAGGCCCGCCGCAGTGCGCACCGCGGCGTGCAGGGCCGCCGTGTCGCGGATCACATGGTCGGCGGGCAGCACCAGCAGCAGCGCGTCCGGACCCTCGGCAGCGAGCGCCGCGTGGGCCGCCAGCGCGATCGCAGGCGCCGTGTTCCGCCCCACCGGCTCGAGCAGGATGGCCTGCGCGGGCGTGCCAGCGACCCGCAGCTGTTCGGCCACCAGGAAGCGGTGCGCCTCGTTGCACACGACGACGGGCGCCGTAATCGCCAGTCCCGCGAGCCGCTGCACCGTCTCCTGCAGCATCGTCTGGGCCCGGATCAGGGGCAGCAGCTGCTTGGGATACAGCTCGCGCGACAGTGGCCAGAGGCGCGAACCGGAACCACCGGAGAGAACGACGGGAACGAGCGGGGTATGGCTCATGTTCGGCGTCTAGTCCGCGATCACCGGCTGGCCGCGCCCGACGGCGGCGTACTCGAAGCCCAGTCGCGCCAGCAGCGCCGGGTCGTAGAGATTGCGGCCGTCGAAGATGCGCGGCGTGGCCATGAGCTGCTTGAGTCGCTCGAAGTCCGGGCTGCGAAATTCCTGCCACTCGGTGACAATGAGCAGGGCCTCGGCGCCGGTGGCCGCCTCATAGGCGTTATCGCACAGCGTCACGCCCTCGCTGCTGTCCCACAGCCGGCGCGCCTCGTCCAGGGTGATCGGATCATAGGCGCGCACTTTCGCGCCCGCGGCCAGCAGGCCCTGGACGATCACGCGGCTCGGCGCCTCGCGCATGTCGTCGGTGTTGGGCTTGAAGGCCAGTCCCCACAGCGCCAGCGTGCGCCCGGCCAAACTTCCGCCGAAGGCACGCAGGAGCTTGCGCACCAGGATCGATTTCTGGCGCTCGTTGACCGCTTCGACGGCCTGCAGGATCTGCGCCTTGAAGCCCACGTCCTTCGCCGAGCGGATCAGGGCCTTGACGTCCTTCGGAAAACACGAGCCCCCGTACCCGGTGCCCGGATAGATGAAGCTGTAGCCGATGCGTGGATCCGAGCCGATGCCGATGCGCACCCGCTCGATGTCGGCACCCACGCGCTCGGCGATATTGGCCAGCTCGTTCATGAAACTGATCTTGGTGGCCAGCATCGCATTGGCCGCGTACTTGGTCAGTTCGGCCGAGCGGATATCCATCACGATCAGCCGGTCATGGTTGCGGGTGAACGGCTCGTACAGGGCGTGCATGAGCTCCGTGCTGCGCGCGCTGTCCGTGCCGATGACGACCCGGTCCGGCTTGAGGAAATCCTGGATGGCGGCGCCTTCCTTGAGAAATTCCGGGTTCGAGACCACATCGAATTCCACGCTCGCCCCGCGAGCGGTGAGTGCGGCGAGCAGCTGCTCGCGAACCTTGTCCGCCGTACCCACCGGCACGGTCGATTTCGTCACCACCACGGCGTAGCGCTTGAGGCGCGCGCCGATCTCGCGGGCGACATTCAGCACGTGCCGCAGGTCGGCGGACCCGTCTTCACCGGGAGGCGTACCGACCGCGATCAGCTGGAACAGGCCGTGCTCCACCGCGCGCGCGGCATCGGTGGTGAATTCGAGCCTCCCGCCATCGCGATTGCGGCGAATCAGTGCATCGAGGCCCGGCTCGTGGATCGGCACCTCGCCGGCCTTGAGCCGGGCCACCTTGGCGGCGTCGATGTCGACGCAGACCACATGATTGCCAGCCTCCGCCAGGCAGGCGCCGGTGACCAGGCCGACATAGCCGGACCCGAATATCGTGACTTTCATGAACGGTAAGCTTCTGAGTCCATTGCGAAAGCGCGCCAGCCTAACGGATGGGGCCTACGAAGACAAAGGCGTGATGATCACCTGCAATCGGCGGTTCAGATCCCGCCCTTCCGGCGTGTTTTCCGCATTCAGGGGCGCAGACTCGCCCACGCCGCGCGCGATCAGGCGTGCGCCGGCGACGGATTTGTCGCGCAGATACCCGACCACCACCTCGGCGCGCGCCAGCGACTCCTGCTGGTTGAATTCGCTGCTGCCGATGGCATCGGTGTAGACCGCCACGACCACCTGCGTGTGCTCGTGCGCCCGGAGCGATCGGGCCAGGATGTCGAGCATCTGCTTGCCCGCCGGGAGCAACTCCATGCCGTCGGGCACGAAGGCCAGCCGGATGGGGAAATTCAGCTTGAGCGTCTCGCCATCGCGCGCAATCAGCGCCGCGGTCGGCGCCAGCGAGGTGCGCAGGCCCGCCTCCTGGACATCCACGGCCGATGGGTCTGCATCCGCCAGCGCCGTCGTTGCAAGCAGCAGAGCCGCCGCGACAATGCCGACACCACGAATGTGACGAATAGCTTGCATAGTCTCTGGTTCCATCGGCAGCCAGGCCGACCGCCCCGGGCCCTATTAGATTAGCCTCTGGGGTGGCTTGTCGACGTAAACTCTGCACTTGCCGCCCGCTTCCAAGGACCTGCCATGAGCAAGACCGCGCTGATTACCGGCATTACCGGCCAGGATGGCGCCTATCTGGCCGAATTGCTGCTGGCAAAAGGCTACGCTGTGCATGGCATCAAGCGTCGTGCCTCGAGCTTCAATACCGACCGCATCGATCACCTCTACCAGGACCCACATGAGCGCAATGTGCGCCTGCGGCTGCACTATGGCGACCTGACCGACGCCACCAACCTGATCCGCATCGTGCAGCAGGTGCAGCCCGACGAGATCTACAACCTGGCGGCGCAGAGCCACGTCGCGGTGTCCTTCGAGACCCCTGAATATACGGCCAACTCGGACGCGCTCGGTACCCTGCGCCTGCTCGAGGCCATCCGCATCTTAGGCCTGGGCCAGCGGACCCGCTTTTACCAGGCGGCGACTTCCGAGATGTACGGCCGGGTGCAGGAGACCCCGCAGCGCGAGAGCACGCCCTTCTATCCGCGCTCCCCCTACGGGGCCGCCAAGGTCTACGCCTACTGGATCACCGTCAACTACCGGGAGGCCTATGGGCTGTACGCCTGCAACGGAATTCTCTTCAACCACGAATCGCCCGTCCGTGGCGAGACCTTCGTGACGCGAAAGATCACCCGTGCGCTGGCGCGCATCTCCCAGGGGCTGCAGGAATGCCTGTACCTGGGCAATCTCGATGCCCTGCGCGACTGGGGTCACGCCAAGGACTTCGTCCGCGCGCAGTGGCTGATGCTGCAGCAGGAACAGGCCGAGGATTTCGTCATTGCCACGGGCGAGCAGCATTCGGTGCGGGAATTCGTCACGCGGGCCGGCGAACTGCTGGGCCAGCGCCTGGAGTGGCGCGGCAAGGACGTCGATGAACAGGGGTTCGATGCGGCCACCGGCAAGCTCATCGTCAAGGTCGACCCGCGCTACTTCCGCCCCACGGAGGTCGAAACGCTCATGGGGGATGCGAGCAAGGCGCGCACGCGGCTGGGCTGGGCACCGCTCATAAGCTTCAGCGAGCTGGTGCAGGAAATGGTCGAGGGCGACCTGCAGCAGGCACGGCGCGACGCGCTGATCGCGCGCGAAGGGTTCAAGACCTTTTCAAGACATGAATAGACAGACGCGCATCTATATCGCCGGACATCGCGGCCTGGTGGGCTCCGCCGTGGTGCGCCGCCTGCGCGCACTGGGCTACGAGCAGCTGCTGGTGGCCGAGCGGGGCGAACTGGAGCTTACGCGGCAGGCCGACGTCGAGGCGTGGTTCGCCGCGCACCGACCGGAGGTGGTGATACTGGCCGCCGCACGTGTCGGCGGCATCCTGGCCAACAACAGCTATCCGGCCGATTTCATCCGCGACAACCTCGTGGTGCAGAACAACGTCATCGACGCGGCCTACCGGAACGGTGCCCGCAAGCTGACGTTCCTGGGCTCCAGCTGCATCTACCCAAAGGCCGCCCCGCAGCCCCTCGATGAGGACAGCCTCCTCACCGGTCCCCTGGAACCGACCAACGAGTGGTATGCCATCGCCAAGATCGCCGGGATCAAGATGTGCCAGGCCTACCAGAGACAGTACGGCTTCGATGCGATCTCGCTGATGCCCACGAACCTCTACGGCCCCGGCGACAACTTCGGCCTGGAGAGCTCGCACGTGTTGCCCGCGCTGATCCGCAAGTTCCACGAAGCCAGGCGCGAGGGCAAGGGATCCGTCGTGATCTGGGGCACCGGAACGCCGCGACGTGAGTTTCTTTATGTCGATGACCTGGCCGACGCCGTGGTGTTCCTGACGCAGAAGTATTCGGGCGCCGGCCTCATCAATATCGGCGTGGGCGAAGATGTCACGATCCGCGAGCTGGCGGAGCGGATCGGCAGGGTCGTGGGCTTCCAGGGCGACCTGGTCTTCGACAGCTCCAAGCCCGACGGTACGCCGCGAAAGCTGCTGAACGTGAATCGCCTGCTGACACTGGGCTGGCAGGCCACGACCACGCTGGATGAGGGTCTGCGGCGCACCTACGAGTGGTTCTGCGCCAATGAGGCGCAATCCAGACGCTAGCGCAGGCCCGGCCGTTACTCGAATCCGCGCACGCGCTTGCTGCGCAGGCTCTCTGTCGCCCGCGCGAGCCGGGTGAGCAGTTCAGGCCCCTGGCGCAGTGCGACCCCGACGGCCAGCACATCGATCACGGCGAGCTGCGCCAGCCGGGTCGTCATCGGCGTGTAGATGTCCGTGTCTTCATCGACCAGCAGTTCCAGCGCCACGGTGCAGCGCGCCGCCAGGGGCGAGCCGAGCGCGGTGATGCCGATAACCTCGGCGCCGGACTCGCGCGCCAGATCGACACTCGAGAGCAGGTCCACCGTGCGCCCGCTCGCCGAGATAGCCATGACGACATCGCCCGGGCGCAGCATAGTGGCCGCCATGCCATGCACGTGCGCATCCGAATAGGCCACTGAAGGCAAACCCAGCCGAAACAGCTTGTGCTGCGCGTCGGCGGCCACGATGCCGGAGCTGCCCAGGCCGTAGCACTCGACGCGCCGTGCCGCGCACAGCAGCGCGATCGCCCTTTCGAGCCGGCCCGGATCGAGCTGACTGCGCACCTGCAGGAGCGTGCGCGCCGCCTTGCCGAATACCTTGGCGGCCATCTCCGCCACCGAGTCCTCGGGGCGGGCGTCGGCGTGCACGAACATCTGGCCGCTGGCGAGGCCCTGTGCCATGCGCAGCTTGAAATCCGCAAAGCCGCTGCAACCGAGCGACCGGCAGCAGCGGATCACCGTCGGCTCGCTGACCTGCGCCTGCTGCGCCACCGCCGCCAGCGACATCTGCAGCAGTTCGTGCGGCCGCTCGAGCACCAGATCGGCGACGCGCCGCTCCGCCGTGGGCAGGCTTTCGCGCGCCCCACGCAGGAACTTGAGCCAGCCCGCTTCCGGGCTCGGCGCTGCGGCACTGCGTTCAGGCGCATTCACGGGGCGCTGCCCCCGGCGTCCGGACACCAGTACACATCGAGCGGGACCGTGCTGTGCCGGAAAATGGCCCGGATCGGCAGCTCAGCCTCCTCCCCGGCCGCGCGCGCACGCTGATAGACCTGCCATTTTGGCGCACCCTGGATCTGGATGACGATGCGCCGTGCATCGAGCAGCGCGGAAAGATTCAGGCTCAGGCGCAGCTGCGGCGCCGCCGGTGCATGCATTTCCAGGCACCCCGGAGGCAAGTCCGCGTCCAGTCCGGCCGGCAGCTGAGGATCGCCCGGGAACAGCGACGCGGTATGGCCATCCTCCCCCATGCCGAGCACCACGACATCAAAGGGCCGGGGCAGGACGCCGAGGGCCTCCCAGGCCTGCAGCGCACCGGCCGCGGGCGTTGCCGCCGCGTTCTTCAGCCCCTGAAAGCGAGCCTGGGCCGCCGCGCCACGCAGCAGCGTGGCGCGCACCAAGCCCTCGTTGCTCGCCGGATCATCGCTTCCGACCCAGCGCTCATCGGCGAGGGTGATGTGAACCCGCGTCCAGTCCAGTGCGTGGCGCGCCAGCTGCGCAAACATCAGCAGCGGAGTGCGTCCACCCGACACCACGAGACTCGCCGCCCCGCGCCGCACCAGCGCGGCACGCAACTGCGCCGCAATGGCCGCGGCGAGCACGGCGGCCTGGAGGCTCGGATCGCCGTCGCGCCACTCGCGCACCATCGCCTGCGGCGCCGGCTCAGGTCTCGTCACGCCAGGCATAACCGTCGCGCCCGATCATGGCGGTGGAAGCCGCCGGCCCCCAGCTGCCGGCCGCGTAGGTCTTGGGCGCATTGCCGGAGTTCGCCCAGCCGGCGCGGATCGGATCGATCCAGCTCCAGGCGGTATCGAGCTCGTCGCGGCGCATGAACAGCGTAAGATTGCCTTTGACGACATCCATCAGCAGACGCTCATAGGCGGAAAGCGGCCGCTCCTTGAAACTTTCGGCCAGGTCGAGCGCCAGATTCACTGGCCGCAGTCGCATGGCATCGCCCGGCGCCTTGGCGAGCACCGTCAGCGTGATGCTCTCGTCGGGCTGCAGATGGATCACGAGCTGATTGGGGGAGTCCTGCGCTCGATTGGGGAAAATGGACAACGGCACGTCATCGAAGGTGATCGCAATTTCGGCGAGCTGCTGCTGCAGCCGCTTGCCGGTGCGCAGGTAGAACGGGACCCCGGCCCAGCGCCAGTTGTCGATCTCCGCCTTGATCGCCACGAAAGTCTCGGTGCTGCTGCCGGCGGGCACGCCGGGCTCATCGGCGTAGCCGGGCACCGCCTTGCCCTCGATGCTGCCGGCTCGATACTGGCCGCGCACGGTCTTCTGCTCCACGTTCTCGCTGTCGATCGGGCGCAGCGCGCGCAGCACCTTGAGCTTTTCGTCGCGCACGGTATCGGCGTCCGAGCTGGCCGGCGGCTCCATCGCCAGGATGCACAGCAGCTGCAGCATGTGGTTCTGCACCATGTCACGCAGCGCGCCGGTCTCGTCGTAGAACTTCGCGCGCCCTTCGACTCCGAGGTGTTCGGCGACCGTGATCTGCACGTGCCGGATGCGGCCCCGGCGCCACAGCGGTTCGAAGAGCGCATTGCCAAAACGCAGCGCCAGGAGATTTTGCACCGGCTCCTTGCCGAGGTAGTGATCGATACGGTAAATCTGGTTCTCCGCAAAGCTTCGCGCAACCTCCTCGTTGATGCGTGCCGCGGAGACACGATCGGTGCCGAGCGGCTTCTCCAGTACGACGCGCGCGGCGGGCGTGGCGACGGCCGCCGCGGCCATGTTGCCGGCCGTGGCGATATAGAGGCTGGGTGAGGTCGACAGAAACCAGACGCGGGTCTGCTCGTCCCGGTCCGCGATCCGGCGCTTGAGCGTCCGGAAGTCCTCCACGCGGGTGGCATCCACCTGCTGGTAGTCCAGGCAGGCGGCAAACTGTGTCCAGCGCGCCTCGCTGAACTCGGTCCCCGTCAGGTGCTCCCGGCACTGCCCCTGCGCGCGCTGCAGGTAATCGCTCCGGCTCAGCGCCGAACTGGCACAGGCGAGGATGCGCGAACCCTCGTCGAACTGGCCGTCCACGAAGCGCTGGTACAGCGCCGGGATGAGCTTGCGCATCGCCAGATCGCCGGTGCCCCCGAAAAGCACGAAATCAAAAGGCTTGAGTGACTGCACCGTCTTTCTCCGTCAGCACGGATCATTTTGTGTAGCTAAACTACTATATAACCTGTAGTAGATACCTGCAAAAGTTTTTTTCTCTGGCTATTTAGGCTGTTGCCCTCTAGTCCACATTATGACAAACGACTCTTGCCAAACGCTTTGGACGGAGTTTTACTACGCATTGTGACCAAAGCCCACGGCCTGCATCCCGTCCTGCGCAGCGTAACGGAGCGCGTGCGCTCGCGCAGCCTCGACTCGCGACGCGCCTACCTGGATCGCATGAGCGCGGGCGGACGGGACGGCAGCGCGCGCCAGCGCCTCAGCTGCACCAATCTCGCCCACGGCTTCGCCGCCTCCGCTCCGGCGGACAAGCAGGCCCTGCGCCAGCTGCGCTGGCCTAACATCGGCATCGTCACGGCCTACAACGACATGCTCTCGGCGCACCAGCCCTTCGAGCGCTACCCGGGTGTGATACGCGACGCGGCGCGCGAAGCCGGCGCCACGGCGCAGGTGGCCGGAGGCGTCCCGGCCATGTGCGATGGCGTGACCCAGGGACAGACCGGCATGGAACTGTCGCTGTTCAGCCGCGAGGTGATCGCACTGTCCACGGCCGTGGCCCTCTCGCACGGCATGTTCGACGCCACGCTGTGCCTGGGCGTGTGCGACAAGATCGTGCCCGGCCTGCTGATCGGTGCGCTCAGCTTTGGATCGCTCCCGACCATCTTCGTGCCCGCCGGCCCGATGACCTCCGGGCTCCCGAACCAGGAGAAGGCGCGCATCCGCCAGGCGCATGCCGAGGGCCGCATTGACCGGGCCGCGCTGCTGGAATCCGAGTCGCAGAGCTACCATGACGCGGGCACCTGCACCTTCTACGGCACCGCCAACAGCAACCAGATGCTGATGGAGATCATGGGCCTGCATCTGCCCGGCAGCGCCTTCGTGAATCCAGGCACGGCGCTGCGCGAAGCCCTGACGCGAGCGGCGGCGCAGCGCGCGGCGCAGATCTGGGCGCACGGGAATGATTACCGGCCACTGGCGCAGATCGTCGATGAGCGCGCCATCGTCAACGCCATCGTCGGACTGCTCGCTACCGGCGGATCCACCAACCACACCATTCACCTGGTCGCCATGGCGCGCGCGGCGGGCATCACCATCGATTGGGACGACTTCAGCGCCCTGTCGGCCGCCGTGCCCCTCATCGCGCGCGTCTATCCGAACGGCAGCGCCGACATCAACCATTTCCACGCCGCCGGTGGCACGGCGTTCGTGATCCGCGAACTGCTCGGCGCCGGCCTCCTGCACGCGGAGGTGCGCACCGTGAACGGTACGGATCTGCACGCCTACACGCAGGAACCCTGGCTCGATGCGGGCAAGCTCAGCTGGCGCGACGGGCCCGCACAGAGCGGCGATCTTGCGGTCCTGCGTCCAGCCTCCGATCCCTTCAGCACCGATGGCGGACTGAAATTGCTGCGGGGAAATCTTGGCCGCTCGGTGATTAAGGTCTCGGCGGTCAAGCCCGAGCGCCGCTGCGTCGAAGCGGCGGTGCGGATCTTCGATTCACAGGAAGCGGTGGGCGTGGCGTTCAAGGCCGGCGAACTGCATCGCGATGTCATCGTCGTGGTGCGTGGCCAGGGCCCACGGGCCAACGGCATGCCGGAACTTCACAAGCTCACGCCCGCCCTGTCGGCCCTGCAGGCCAAGGGCCACAAGGTGGCGCTGGTCACCGACGGCCGCATGTCCGGCGCCTCCGGCAGTGTTCCGGCGGCGATCCACGTGTCACCCGAAACGCATTGCGGCGGGCCGTTGGGCAAGCTTCGCGATGGCGATGTGGTGAGACTGGACAGCAACGCAGGGAGCCTTGAGGCGCTGGTCAACGAGGAAGTCTGGGCGCAGCGCACTGTCGAGTCTCCGCCGTCGCACAGTCAATTCGGCATGGGCCGCGAACTGTTCGCGCTGTTCCGTACCCATGCCACCAGCGCCGAGCAGGGCGGTGGCATCTGCACGCCGCCGCCCTGAGACGGTCCCGCCCGACCCTCTAGCTGTCCAGGTTCATACACATGAAGATGACAGACATCATGGCGCGTGCCCCGGTCATACCGGTGCTGACCATCGAGCGCGAAGCGGATGCGGTGCCGCTGGCGCGCGCCCTGTGCGCCGGTGGCCTCACGGTGCTCGAGGTCACGCTGCGCACCGACGCCGCACTGGCGGCCATCGCGGCGATGCGCAAGGCCTTGCCGGAAGCGATCGTGGGCGCCGGCACCCTGACGCGCCCTGAAGATTTCGAGCGTGTTGCCGCCGCTGGGGCGCAATTTGCGGTCACTCCAGGGCTCACCCAAGAGCTGGCGGTGGCCGGCCGCCACGCCGGCTTTCCCCTGCTCCCGGGGATCGCGACCGCTTCGGAGCTGCTCGCCGCGCGTGCTTCCGGGTTCAGCGCACTGAAATTCTTCCCCGCCGAACCGGCCGGCGGCACCGCAATGCTCAAGGCCTTCGCACCGGTGTTCGCCGATGTGATTTTCTGCCCCACCGGCGGCATCACGCGCGAGAGCGCACCACGGTATCTTGCCCTCCCCAATGTCAGCTGTGTCGGTGGTTCATGGGTCACGCCCGCCGCCGCGGTCAGGGCCGGCGACTGGGCGCAGATTGAAGCTCTCGCCCGCGACGCCGCGGGCCTCGCGCGGCACTGATCGAGAACAAGCGCGGCTCACCGCGCTGCGGTAGTCTGCCAGCTTCAGCGGGGAGAAGTGCCTGGGCGCCTGGTCTCGCAAGTCGATTGAAACGCTCAAGCGCGAAGCGGACGGCGGGGAACGCCCACCGCTGGTACGCTCCCTCGGCGTACTCAATCTCACCGCCTTCGGCGTGGGCAACACGATCGGCGCCGGCATATTTGTGCTGACCGGCACCGTCGCCGCGCTGCACGCAGGCCCCGCGGTCACGCTGTCTTTCGCCATCGCGAGCCTCGCCTGCCTGTTTGCGGGACTCTGCTATGCCGAATTCGCCGCCATGGTTCCGGTCGCGGGCAGCGCCTACTCCTACGCCTATGCCACCTTTGGCGAGCTCATCGCCTGGATCATCGGCTGGAGCATCATGCTCGAATACCTGTTTTCCGCCTCGTTGGTGGCCATCGGCTGGTCCGGATATGCCACCGCATTGCTGGCGGACCTGGGCGTGCATCTGCCCGCGGTGCTCTCAGGTGCGCCGTTCAAGGCGGGCGACGGCCTGCACGTCGTCGCCACCGGCCGCTGGATCGACCTGCCGGCCGTACTGATCACGCTGGCCTGCACGGCGCTGCTGATCATCGGCACGCGACAGTCCGCGATCGTCAATTCCATCATTGTGGGGATGAAGGTGCTGGCGATCGTGGTGCTCGTCATCGCCTGCCTGCAGTACATCGACCCGCACAACTGGCAGCCTTTTGTGCCAGCCAATACCGGTAAAATCGGGGACTTCGGCTGGACCGGCGTGCTGCGTGGCGCGGGCATCGTGTTCTTTGCCTACATCGGCTTTGACGGCGTCTCCACCCTGGCGGAGGAAGCCCACAATCCACAGCGCACGATGCCGCTCAGCCTGTTCTTCTCGCTCGCGATCTGCACGGCCCTCTATATTGCGGTGAGCCTCGTGATCACGGGCATTGCCGATTTCCACCAGTTGAACGTCGCCGACCCGCTTTACAAGGCGCTCAGCCTGGCGCACGCGGATCTCGGCTGGCTGAAGTTCCTGGTAGGCATCGTGGCCGTGTTCGGCATGATCTCCGTGATCCTGCTGAGCCTGCTGGGGCAGATACGGATCTTCTACGCGATGGGCCGGGACGGCCTGTTGCCGCCGGTGCTGGCGCGCACCAACGAACGCTTTCACACCCCGCACGTTGGCACGCTGGTCACCGGCATCCTGTCCGCGCTCACGGCAGGACTGGTGCCGCTGGACCTGCTGGGAGAACTGATCTCCATTGGCACGCTCATGGCCTTCGCCATGGTCTGCGGCGGCATCATCATTCTCCGCTACAAATCCCCGCAGCTGCACCGGCCGTTTAGGACTCCCTGGGTACCGCTGATTCCAGGATTGGGGGTACTCAGTTGCGTCGTGCTGATGCTCTACCTGCCCGCCGACACCTGGATCCGGCTGGCGATCTGGCTGGGCCTGGGATTTGCCGTGTACTTTGGCTACGGACGGGCACATTCGAAGCTGCGCGAGGAGCGATGAGCGCCGGCGCGGAGAAAATCGGGCCGGCGCTCGCCACGTTTCTGGTCGCCGGCAACATGATTGGATCGGGAATTTTCCTGCTGCCGGCCACGCTGGCCTCGATCGGGGGCATCAGCCTGCTGGGCTGGGCGATGGCGACCGCCGCCGCGCTGGCCATTGCGCTGGGATTTGCGCGCCTTGCGGCGCGTGACCCCAAGGCCGGCGGCCCCTGCGCCTACGCGCAGGCCGCCTTCGGCCGCCGCGTGGGTTTCCTCGCTTACCTCTTTTACGTGATCATCTGCTGGGTCGGCAATCTCGGCGTGGCGATCGCGGCGATCGGCTACTTAGGCGCCCTGTTTCCCGGGATCGACGCCGGCTGGAGCGGGACGGGAGCGGCCGTACTGCTGATCGCCCTACTGACGCTGCTGAACCTCTATGGACCGCGGCGCGCCGTGCAGTTCGATGCAATCACCATCATTTGCGGCCTGCTGCCCGTGCTGCTGGTAGCGAGCTTTGGCTGGCTGCACTTCGACGCGGCACTGTTCCGCCAATCGTGGAATCCAGGCCAGCTTTCGCTCGGCACGGCGCTGCCGCGCTCCTTGCTGCTGGTGTTCTGGGCTTTTCTCGGCCTGGAGAGCGCTTCGATTGCGGCGGCGGTGGTCGATCGTCCCGAACGCAATGTCGCGGTGGCCACCCTCAGCGGCGTACTGCTCGCGGCCCTGGTGTACATCGCTGCATCCGCCGCGATCTTCGGCCTGGTGCCGGTGAGCGTGCTGAGTCACTCGAATGCGCCCTTCGCGGACGCGACGCGCGTGCTGCTCGGCAGCACGGCGGCGGGGCTGGTCGCTCTCGCCGCGCTCATCAAGACGGTCGGCACCCTGTCTGGCTGGATCCTGCTGGCGGCGCAGACCGGCCAGGCCGCCGCCGCCGAAGGCTTCCTGCCACGCGCTCTCATGCGCCAGGACGCGCGGGGCGTTCCGGTGCTCGCGCTGCTCGTGTCCAGCAGCTTTACCTGCCTGGTGGCGATGGCCACCAAGTCAGCCACCCTGTCGCAACAGTTCGTGCGGCTGGTCGAGCTGTCGGTGCTGCTCTCGCTGAGTGTCTACGCCGTGGCCTTGGCCGCACTGCTCAAGCGCGACGCCGCTGCCGGGGACCGTATCGATGTTCTCTACCGGAGTTGCGCGCTGCTGGGCATCGTGTTCTGCGCCTATGTGATCGGCAGCAGTACGGCGTTCGTGTTGTGGACGCTGGCGGCCCTGGTGCTCGTCACCATGGTCATCTATGCCGTTGCCATGCGCGGCGCTCCGCGGCCCGTCAGCGGCTGACGGGCTCCGCCAGGGGCGCCGTGGGCGATCGCTAAGGCTCCCCCTCCACCAGGAATGCAAAGGTCCCAGGCACCACGGTCGGCCAGGGTTGCGGCGGCTTGGGCGGCCCGAGCTTCGCGGTCGGCAGATACAGCCGGCCTGTTATCGCATCGAGAGCGCCCAGCCGAGCACTGGGCGCGGTCTTGAGCGTCTGCAGCGGCCGCGGCGACCCGTGATGACAGTTGCCGAGGCCCCCGGCGCGGTTTTCATGCAGGCGGACGGACCGCTCGCACGATTGCTGATACGTCACGGCGCCGATGGAAGCACGTCGAACCACATGATCCCGGCACCACTACTATTGCCCTCCCCCGGAGAGACGGCCAGATAGAGGCGGTTCATCGACGGCACGAGCACGGCCGTCTTCGCACCCTTGGCGCTTGGCACGCTGGGCAACTGCAGGTAGTGATCAGCGTCGACTTGCTGGTAAACGCCGACGTAGCCCTCCCCTCCGGCGACGTAGATGCGGTGGTTCGCAGCGTCGAATACCACCTCATCGCAGTGCTCCGGTGCCTTGAAGCTGGTGATTGACTCTCCGGTCATTGC
The DNA here is from genome assembly GCA_035300345.1 of Steroidobacteraceae bacterium. Lineage (GTDB taxonomy): Bacteria > Pseudomonadota > Gammaproteobacteria > Steroidobacterales > Steroidobacteraceae > FEN-1191. Next base: position 40,772 of record DATGVM010000045.1, on the reverse strand, counting down.
ATTCAGAACCACCAGCATGCCCGGCTTGCGGGTGACGACAAACAGGCGATGATTTTCCTCATCAAACGCCACTGGCGCGTTCTGTTGGGCCTCCTTGACGGGCCAGCGGGCGATGATGGCGTGCTTGTCCTTGTCGACGACGGCCATGTAATTCTGGTCGGTGACATTGATGTACAGGCGGCCGCCCTGCTGCTCAACGGCCATCGCCTCGACGTGGTTGGCATCGAAGCTGACGTCCCCGTGATGGATGCCAGTGCGCGGGTCAATCTCGGCGAGGACGGAACTCTTCATGTCCACATCCTTGCCGCCAGTCACAACGTACAGGCGATTTCTAGGTGCGTCGTAGCCGATGGAATCGGCGCCAGGCACCAGTTTGATCGAGCCCTGGACCTTGAACGTCGTTGCGTCCAGCACTTTGGTCATTCCAGGTCCGCTGTCGGTAACGAGCAACCGATTGAGATCGCTGATGTAGAGGATACTGTGCGGGTTCTGAAACCCATTGACGGTCCGCTGGTGCGCCCCGCTATGCAGGTCAAACACTTCCAGCGTGCCATGATCCTCTGCGGCCAGAAACAGCCGATTGCCCTTTAGATCGACGCCAAAATGGTCGAAGTCGCCACTGTAGCCGGGCAGCCCCGTGCGGCCAGCGGCCTGCAGTGCCGCCGGCGGATCAGGTTGGAACAGCGCAGCGAGTGACGAAATCTGCTGGCCCAGTTCATCGCGGATTTTTTCGCCCGCCAGGTGCAGGGCTTCGCGGTCGCTGGCGGGCGTGTAGGCGTATACCGCGCTCAGGGCGCCGATGTTTCGTCCCTCCCTGTCCATCAGGACCACTTCAACTTCGAAACGATTGCCCGCCGCGTTGACCTCCAGCACGGGCTTGCCGGTGCGGATCACGCCCATGTCGTCCTCGTCCGCCTGTTTGCCGATGCGCCCGATGCTTGAGGCCACGATTACGACGTCCGGTGCGCCAGGGGGCTTGGCGTGCAAGGCCAGGATCAACAGCTCCGGGTGCTCGCGCAGCGCCGCATCAACGAGACGCTGGGCCAGCGGTGCTACAGGAGGGTTGGGGACGAAAGGGACGGGCTCGAACAGATTGCCGGAATTGGTAATCCGCCGGCCGAGCCCCGCCTGCACCTGCTCGGCGCGCCGCTGCAGCGCGATCCGATCATCGCCCGGCTTGTATCCGAAGACGACACCGACGGCGCCTATGTTGGAACCCGATACGTCGCGCAGCACGAGCTCGGCTTCAAATCGATTGCCTTCGGAATTGATTTCGAGATTTGGCTTTTCCGTCCTGATCAGGCGCATGTCGTCCTCGTCGCCCTTCTTGCCGAAGCGGCCAATATTCGAGGCGACAATGACGTTGTCTTCTGTCTTGGGCACATTGGCGTGCAACGCCAGGATTTGTATTTCCGGATACGCGGCCATCGTTTCATCGACCAGCTGCTGGCCGTAGCTATTCGTCGACACGCGCGCGTCGTAACTTGCCGGCTCGACCAGATTGGCCACATGGGAAATGCGCCGCGCGAGTTCGTCGCGCAGCTGGACGGCCGCCGCCGTCAACGCCTGCCGGTCGGCCCCTGGCGTGAAGGCCAGCTGGACGCCCAGCGCGCCCACCGGGCGGAGCGAAGCGTCCAGCAACGGCAATTCGACCGCCAGGCGGTCGCCGGACCGCGTGACTTCGACCAGTGGCTGCTGGCTCTTGATGACCTGCAGATCGTCCCGGTCGGCCACCTTGCCCAGCGGCGCCACGTTGGAGGCAATGATGATGTTGTTTGCGGTGCCGGGGGGCGTCACGTGCATGGTCAGGCCGAGCACTTCCGGATGGTGCGCGAGGGCCTGAGCCGTCAGGTACTGGGCATAGGTCGGTCCGTTCGGTTGTGCCTTTACGACGGCCACTATGCACGCGGCCATCACGATGAATGCCAATGCTTTCATTGCTTTTTGTTCCTCAATTCGAGTGTGACCCTTATACGCGAGGAGCCTGACTCCATACTGAATCCAAACTGAAAGCTTGTTCAGTCGAATTCGCCAGCGAGCCGAAGGCGCAACTGCCTGCAATTGCTGCCGGCAACGTTCGTATAATGCGGTCCATGAATGGCGAACCCGACCTTTCCACGAGCGCCTTCAGTGGAAACATCGAGCGCTTCAGCGGTTTTGCGCACCTCTACGATCATTGCCGGCCACAACCACCGCAGGATCTGGCGCGCCTGCTGGCCAACTTCGGCGGCTTCGATACGCTCTCATCGGTGATCGACCTGGGCAGTGGTACTGGATTGTCCACGCGCTACTGGGCCGACAAGGCCGTTAAGGTCATCGGCGTTGAGCCTGCGCCTGACATGCGTGCCGAGGCGCTGGCGGCGGGCGCCCCGGGCAACGTGTCGTACCGGGAGGGCTACGCGCACGCGACCGGACTGCCTGACCGATGCGCGGTGCTCGTGTGCTGCTCACAGGCCCTGCACTGGATGGCGCCACAGCCCACCTTTGTGGAAGCCGCACGCCTTCTTGATCCCGGGGGTGTATTCGCCTGCTGTGACTATGACTGGCCGCCGATGACGGGGCAGTGGCAAGCGGATCTGGCGTTCGAGCAATGCCTGACCCGGATTGGAAGCCTCGAGCAGGAACTCAGGCGGGTGCAGCGCCTGCAGCGCTGGGACAAGGGCGAGCATCTGGCGCGCATGAAGGCCAGTGGGTGCTTTCGCTACGCCCGCGAGGCGCTCCTGCACCATGTGGATTGGGGTAACGCCGAGCGCCTGGTCGGGCTGCTGCTGAGCCAGGGCAGCACGATGGACCTGCTGAAGAGCGGCCAGTCGGAGGAACAACTCGGGATCAGCGAGCTGCGTCAGACCACCGCACGCACCCTGGGCGCGCTGCCCAGGCCCTGGTTCTGGAGCGCAAGGGTTCGCATGGGAGTGGTCTAGGGGCGAGTCCTATGCCGACTCCGTGGCTGTGCGTGTCGCCGGCGCCCGGGAATGGAGCGACAGCAGCACCGGCAGTACGAGCAGCACCAGCGGCAATTGCAGCACCAGCCCGGAAATGATCGCGATGGCCAGGGGTTGCTGCATGGCCGATCCGGCGCCGATGCCCAGGGCGAGGGGCAGCAGCGCCAGGATGGCGGCGACCGTCGTCATGGCGATCGGACGCATGCGGTTGATGCCGGCCTGGATCAAAGCTTCGCGCGAATCGACGTCTTCGGACAGCGAGATGAGCTCGGAGACGTAGAAGATCGCGACTTCCGTGGCGATGCCAACGATCATGGTCATGCCCATCATCGAGGAAATGTTCAGCTCCGTGCGCGTGATCCACAGTCCGATCGTCACCGCAGACAGTGCCAGCAGCGTGGTCAGCAGCATCGATAGGGCCGTCCGGAAATTCTGGTACAGCGCCAGCAGCAGCAGGAAGACCAGGGCCACCGCACCGGCGAACACCGCGATCAGACCGGCAAAAGCCTTCTGCTGCTCCGCGTAAGTGCCGCCCAGTTCGAAGTAAACGCCGCGCGGCAGCATATCGGGCCTGGCGAGCACCGCCTGTACGTCGCGCATGGTGGAGCCCAGATCCCGGCCGCTGATCCGTCCAGTGACGGCGAGCATCCGCTTCAGATCATCCCGATTGATCTGCGGCTGCCCGGCCACCGGCTCGAGCGTCGCCACGCGTCCCACGGGAAAGAAATGTCCATCCGGCGCGCGCAGCCTGAGCTTAAGGATATCCTCGGCCGTGCGCCGCTCGCCGGGCGGGATCCAGGCACGGATGCCCACGAGTTTGGGTCCGCGCTCAACCCGCGTGGTCGAGAGCGAGCCGGCGAGCAGGGCCTCCAGACCCTGCATCATGGCATCCGGGTCCACGCCTTCCAGTCCGGCCTTGGCCTGGTCTACCCGGATCACCATGGCATCGCCCGCGGGCCGAATGCCGTCCTTGACCTCTACGATGCCCGTGATCTTGCCGATCTCCGCGGCCACGCGGGTGGCGCTTGCCGTCAGCACCGCCTCGTCATCGCTGAAGATCTTGATCTCGACCGGCTGCGGCACGGCGGTCAGGTCGCCGATCAGGTCCTCCATGAGTTGCGCCATCTCAACTTCCAGGCCGGGTACCGTTCCTTCCACCTGCTGGCGCACATCCGTCATGATCTCTTCGATGCCACGGCTCCGGTGCGGCTTCAGGCGCACGAAGAAATCCCCTTCATCGGCCTCCGTGATGCCACCGCCCAATTGCAGGCCGGTGCGCCGCGAATAGGTCTGCACCTCCGGGGTCGCGCGCAGGATTTGCTCGACCTGGCGCAGCAGGCGGTCGGTCTCACTCAATGAGGTGCCAGGATCGCTGCGGTAATCCAGAATGAAGCCGCCTTCATCCATGACTGGCATGAAGCCTGAACCGACGCTTTTGTAGGCCAGGAATGCCGTCAGCAGCAGCGGCGCGATGGCAAAGACCAGCAGGATGGGCCGACTCAGGAGCCGGCGCAGCAGTCGTTCGTAGCCGCGATGAACGCGTTCCGTGAACGCTCCACCCTCCTCCTGATTAGCGTCCTTGTCCGTGAGGAAATGGTCGGCGAGCACCGGCACGCCGAGCCAGGCGATCAGGAAGGAGATCGCGAGGCTCGCCGCCATGGTCAGCGAAAGTGCCTTGAAGAACGCGCCGGTCACGCCGGACAGAAACGCCAGCGGTGCGAAGATGATCACGGTCGACAGGGACGAGGCGACGAGCGGGAGGGAGAATTCCGCCGCGGCGGTCCAGACCAGGCCATGGTGAGCGCCCGGGTGTTTCCGCAGGCGGCGGATAATGTGTTCGACCATGACGATCGCGTCGTCAATGATCAGTCCCACCGCGGCCGCCATGCCGCCGAGTGTCATGATATTGAAGCTGCTGTGCAGAACCTCTAGCAGCAGCACGGTGGCGGCCAGCGTCGCGGGCACCGTAACGATGGCGATCAGCGTGACCTTGCCATTGCGCAGGAACAGCAGCAGCACCGCCGCGGCCAGGCACATGCCGATGAAGACGGCGTCACGGACGCTCTTGGCGGAGGCGATGATCAGTTCGCTCTGATCGTACCAGTCGGCAATCTTCACCTCGGCCGGAAGCTGGGGCGCGTAGGCGCGGAGCTTCGCCTGCACGTCGCGGGAAATCTGTACGGTGTTGGCATCGGGTTGCTGATACACCTGAAGGATGACGGCATCGCGCCCGTCAGCCGTGACCCGGGTCCATTGCGGGACGGTCTCGTGCGTGATCCGGGCCACATCGCCGACGCGGATCAGCCCGGCCGGTCCCTTCAGCAGCACGGTTTCGGCGAGCGCCCGCTCGTCGAGCATGCGGTTATCGAGGATTGCCAGGTACAGCTTGTAGTGGTCCTCCAGCCTGCCGACGGCGCCGATCGTATTCCCGGCTGAAAGGGCCTTCGACACATCGGCAAGGCTCAGGCCGCGCGCCTCAAGGCGCCCCGAATCGAGGGTCACGCGATACTCGGCCACCGCGCCGCCGATGACGGCCACCTTGGCCACTCCCGTGACCGCCGAAAGGAGCGGCCGCAGCTGGTAGTACGCCAGGTCGCGCAGCTCCACGAGCGATTGCTTCCGGGAGGTCAGGCTGTAGGCCACGGTCGGGAATACCGTCGGATCCATGCGCCGGACCTCAAAGCTGGTGCCGGCCGGAAGGCTCGGCATCGTCTGGTTGACCGCCGATTCGACCTGCAACATGGCCGCGACCATGTCCTGGCCCCAATCAAAATTGATGGAGATATCCGCCGAACCGCGCGAACTGGTCGAGCGGACGCTGCGCAGTCCGGGTACCGAGCGCACCGCCTCCTCGACCAGCATGGTGACTTCCGTGGCCATGCGATCCGCAGGCCGGTCGCCGGCGTCGATGTTGACCACGATGCGCGGAAAGTCGACGTGCGGAAACAGGGCAACGGGCAGCGTCCAGCTGGCCACCAGACCACCGGTAGCCAGCAGGGCAATCAGCGCGATGGCAAATCGGCGCTGACCATGCATGCGCTCGACCAGACTCACGGAGGTGGATCCGTACCCGGTTTCTCGATTTGTACCGCCATGCCGTCCGCAAGCTCATAGTTGCCCGATACGACAACCGCATCGCCCGCCTTCAATCCGTTCGCCCGTACTTCCACGCGGTCCGCGCCGGTGATCCCAAGCGTGACTTCGTGGCGCACGGCCTTGGCGTTCGTGACCGTATACAGCACCTGTGCGTCGCCTTCGGGCAGCACCGCGTTTCGGGGCACGATCAATGCGGTCGGGTGCAGGGCGACCTGGATCGAGGCGCGCACGTGCTCGCCGAGCATCAGCGGAGCCGCCTCCGGCACCGGTACGCGCACATCCAGGGAGCCCGTCGCGGCATCCAGCGCCGCGCCCACCGAACGCACGTGCGAGGCGGTGGCCACCGGATCCGGACGCTCGGACGAGCTGAGCGTTGCGGGCTGGTTGCGTGCGACCAGCGCCCGATCGCCGCTCTCTACCCCTAAGCGTGCTTCGCGGCCCTGGGCCATTGCGACCGTCAGCAGGGGCGCACCCATCAGGACCAGCGAACCGCGCGTGGCGTCAATACGCGTGATAACGCCGCCCGCCAGTGTCCGGACCATGCCGTCACGGCCCAGTCCGCGGCCCTGGAGGCTCTCGACCCTGGCGCGCGCGTCGGCATCACCCTGGCGTGCCACCATCAGTTCCTGGTTGGTGGCCAGCTTCAGATCGAACCGCTCCTGCGTCGCGCTTAAGGCTTTCTCTGCGACCGCCAGGGCACTGCGCGACGTCTCCAGTAGCAGCTGGGAGTCGGGGCTGGGCGAGATTTCCAGCACCACATCGCCGGCGGCGACCGGCGTCCCCGTCGTCACGTGGACATTGCGGACCAGGCAATCATAGGGGGCAGGGATGACCTGATCGGTACCGGGCGCAGATTCGATGACACCGAAGGCCTCCAGTGTCTGAGCAATCGGCCCCACTTGCAGTGGCACCAGCGTGACGCGTGCGGTCGGCTTGGCCTCGCTCTCCCCATCGCCTGAGCGGCGCAGGTACCACAACAGGCCGGCGGCCAGGACGACGACGATGACGACAAGGGCAAGGGCGCGGCGATTCATGTTATTAGAGACTCAGCAGGCACTGAAGTTGATGTAGGAGGACTCAGCGAGTGATGGTGTCGGTGAGCAGCGCGCGGCCGGTGGCAATCTCGAGGCCCACGCCGAGTTCGAGCAGATCCTGCCTGAGCTTGCTTTGTTCGATGCGCCGCACCGCCAGCGCTGCACGTGCATCCCGGTAGGTGATCACATCGGCATCACCGCTGGCGTAAGTCTTGTCATATCCATTGGCGAGTAGCTGCAGGTCCGCCAGCGACTCAGTGGCGCCGTCCAGCTGGGTGCGCACCACGGCCAGATCTTCGAGAATCTGCTGCACCTGGGCACGGGCTTCCGCAACGCGGGCGACGTAGTCGTCGAACAGCTGCTGGCGGGTAGCCCTCGCCGTGGCAATGACGCCTTGCCGGCGGTCGAACACCGGCAGCTCGACGCCGATGGCCCAGCCCCTGGTCTTGATGTCACTGGTGTCATTGGCTTTGTTGACGCTCAGGTTGATCTTGGGAAACTGTGACAGGACGGCGGAACGCAGCGTCGATTCCTGGCTCTGGTACCCTAAGGTCAGGGCCACCAGATCCAGTCGGCGCGTCTCCAGCCCGGCCAGCAGCCGCGATCCGGCCTCGGCATCGGTCGCGAGCGCCGGAAATGTCTCCGGCAACTTGATCTGCAGCGGGGCGTCCGCGGGCAGCCCGAGGGCGAGATTCAGCGCCAGCCGATCGGCGACCAGGCTCTGCTCAAGGGCCAGCCGGGTGTCGCGGGTTTGGGTGTACAGATCGGTGGCGGCCGTCAGATCCGCGGCCACCTTCAGTCCGTGGTCGAGGGACTGGCGAATCACGGCGACGTTCCCGGCCAGGCCCTCTTCGATCTCTTTTTCCAAAGGCAGCCGCTCCTGCATGGACGCAATGCGGAAGGCGCGCAGCCGGGCATCCTGCGCGACCTGCCACTCCTGCCAAGCGATCTGCAGATCGACGCTGCGGGCACTGGCCTTGGCGGCCGCTACGTCGTCGTGGTGCGTCAGTAGCGCCCCCAAGTCCCAGCCGAACCCCCGTGAGCGACCCGTGACCAGCGTGGGATCGGCATTGCCACGCGGAACATCGGCGGACTGGCTCCATTGTGGGTTGGGAAGCATCCCCGCCTGCACGACCTGCGCCTGCGCCAGACCCCGCTCATCGCGCAGCGTTCGCAACTGCGGGCTGACGATCACGACCATGACCGCGATCTCATCGGGGGTAAATCCGCCCTCGCCGTCGATCCGCACCGACCGGATGAGCGGATGATCGAGCCGTTCAGCGGCGATCTTGACCTCTCCGATGGGCCGCGGTTGCAGCGCCGCCTCCACCGTCCTGGGATTCAGGGGCATGCTCCGATAGACGGAGCAGCCGCCCAGCAGACCCGAAAGTACCGCAGCCAGGCCGCACAGACACGCACGGACCTGGGTCAGGTCGTGTGTAGAGGGGTTGTTGAATGCGGTCATTGGCGGCCCAACATTGCATTACTGGCCCACCACCACTATACCGAAACTCTCCGGGATCATCGGTGGCCGCGGCTCTGGTTGCGCCTGGGTTGCGGGCGGCGATACACCGAATCGAGCAGAAGGCAGGTAAATCCGCCCGCTCTTGCTGTCCAGCGCTATGGTTCGCGCGCCCGGCCCGGTGGCTACGTTCTGCAGCACCGTGTACTGATCGGGCCCGTCCTCGTGAGCCACCGTCAGGGTCCCATCGCGGTTGGACACGAAGATCAGGTTGCGACCACCGTCAAAAGCCGCGCCATCCGGATCGGCGCCAATGGGCAGCGTCGCCACCACGGCACCGGTATCGGCATTCAGGGCGATGAGCTGCCGGTTGCCGCAGGCGACAAACAGACGATGATGAGCGGCATCGTAGGCAATCCCGGTGGGCCCTTCTCCCGGCGCCACCGACCAGTGGGCGATGGGCTTCAGCGCGTGTGTATCAAAGACATGCACGGCACTCTGGTCCTCATCGTTCACGAACGCCCGGCCGTGCCCGTCGAAGGCGAGTTGTTCAAGCTTGCTGCCCTGCAGACTCACGCTCCCGACGATCGCGCCCGTATCAGCGGCAATGACCGTGAGGTCGCTGGTGGCGCCACCGTTGACGACATAGACGTGCCGTGTCTCGGGATCATATTCGATGGCATCGGGCTTGACTCCCGTGTAGCGGATCACCATCAGCGGGCGAAGCGTCGGCAGATCAAACATCGTCACGGTGCGGTCGGCGCCATTGCTCGTAAAGCCGTGCCCGTACTCCGCCGCGAGCGCAATGCCGTGCACGCCGGGGGTATCGGAAATCTGGCCGATCACCTTGCCGGTGACCGTGTTCAATACCTCGACGCGACTGCCATGAGCCACATACAGGCGCCGCGCCTCGTCATCCACGCGCAGGAAATCGTAGCCGCCATCCTGTCCGCCGACGGCTATGCGCTCCAGGACCCGATAGGGGCCGTCAACCCGGCCGGCAACGCTCAATCCTGCCGCGCCAGCGAACGCCACCACGACCCAGGCTCCAATAGGTGCATGAGCCTTCACAATCCACCTCCAGGCATCTGCCATGACTCTCTCACACTGGTCACGCTACTGCGGGAACCTGACGCGACCATGAAGGCTTTCTGAACGATATTTCAGGTGCTCGCAGGACCGCGATGCTGTTCGTATACTGTGAACCGCGGATTTTCCCGGCGAATCGAGCGCACGGAACCGGCCGTCATGGAGATAGGCGCATGAAGATTCTCGTGGTCGAGGACCAGACGCGCCTGGCTCATCTGGTCAAGCAGGGCCTGACGGAGCGGGCCTACACCGTCACCACGGTGAGCAACTGTGCGCAAGCGCGCGATGCGCTCTGTGAGGACAATTTCGATCTGATCATCCTCGATCTCGGACTGCCGGATGGCGACGGGCTGGATCTGCTGCGCGAATGGCGCCGGTCCGGATTCAAGGAGCCGGTGCTGATCCTGAGCGCCCGGGACGGCGTGCAGGACCGGATCAAGGGGCTCGACCTCGGTGCCGATGACTACCTGCCCAAACCCTTCAGCCTGGAGGAACTGCTGGCCCGCGTGCGCTCGCAACTGCGCCGGCAATCGGATGTCAAGGAGACCGTGCTGGAATGCCGGGGCATACGGCTGGATCTGCTGCATCACACCGCACAGGTTCAGGGGCATCAGGTGGACCTCACTCGCCGCGAATTTGCCCTGCTGGAAATCTTCATGCAGAGCCCGGGGAGAATCCTTACGCGCACCTTTATCTCCGAGAAGATCTGGGCCTCTCACTATGAGGTCGACACCAACCTCCTCGACGTCTACATGAGCCGGCTACGCACCAAGCTGGAGACCACCGCCGACAAACCGCTGTTCAAGACGGTGCGCGGCGTGGGCTACCAGCTGCTGTGAGGTCCATCAGTACCCGGTTGGCGGTGTGGTACGCATCGGCGGCGACCCTGACGCTGGCCTGCCTGTTCGTGGTCGGCTATCAGTTGCTGCAAACCTACCTGGTCCATGGCCTGGACCTGCTCAACTCCGCGGAATTCGAGCAGATCAAGGCGCACATGGGGAACGACTACATGACCCAGAGCACACGGGTCATTGACGAACGCATCCGCGAGACGACCGAATTCTCCTCGGTGCTGTTCTACATCGAGATCGACAGCCCACAGCGGGGAAGAGTTTTTTCGTCGCGAAACCTGCAGGGTCTGGCGATTCCGGATATCCCTGGCCAGCACCGCTACAATGCCCAGATCCCCCGCATCGGGGATTTGCGCGTCGCGGAGTTTGTACTGCCCTATCTGGACATCACCATCGCCACACCGCTAAGCCCGGTGCGCAAGGTGATGGAAGGGTACGTGGAGGTGTGCGCCTGGCTGCTGGCAGCGATGCTCGGCGCGAGTGTCTTGATCGGCTTCGGCCTGAGCCGCCTGGCGCTGCGCCCAATGCGCCTCATGCGCGAGACCGCCAACCGCATCCGTTCGGATAATCTAAGCGAACGCATTCCGGTAATGCAGGTCCAGGACGAGGTCTCCGACCTGGCGCGGCTGCTGAACCAGATGTTCGACCGCCTGGAATCCGCCTTCAACCAGGTCCGCAACTTCACCGCAGAGGCCTCGCATGAGCTGAAGACGCCATTGACGCTGGTGCGGCTGCAGGCCGAAAAACTCCTGGTCGGCGGCAACCTGTCGGCGTCGAACGAGGAGGCGGTGCAGATGCAGCTTGAAGAGCTGGCACGCGTCAATCAGATCATCGATGAGATGCTGTTTTTGTCGCGGGCCGAAGCCCGTGCAATCACTTTGCAGTGCCAGCCCAGCGATTCAGAGCGCTTTCTGAAGAGCTTTGCCCTCGACGCACGGGTGCTGGCAGAACATGGTGGACAGAAATTCCTTGCCCTGCACGAAGGGGCCGGCAGCGTCTCGTTTGACGAGAAGCGGATTCGGCAGGTACTGCTGAACCTCCTCGCCAATGCGCTCGCCGTCTCGCCACCCGACGGCGTCGTGACATTGCGTTCACAGCTGAGCGAAACCGAGTGGCGCATCGCCGTAGAAGACCAGGGCCCGGGGCTACCCCCGGATCAGCATGAGCGGATCTTTAATCGCTTTGTACGTGTCAATCCACGCGACACGGACGGGAGCGGCAGCGGCCTGGGCCTGGCCATCTGCCGCAGCATCATCATGCTGCACAATGGCCACATTGTGGCCGAGAGCGGTACCGGAGGACGTGGCCTGAGCGTGGTCTTCACGATTCCCGTGGCACCTGCCGCGGCGACGGCGGAATTTGGCGGCTCGCGCCAAGGCAACCGGTGACAGCAGATTTCTTCTTGCGAGCTTGATCTGCCCACAACAGCGGGAGACTCCCGAATGAACGAGCGTCAGCGATCTGCTCGGTCGGGTTGTCAATTAAAACCGCCCTTCAGCCGGCTCAACTTACGTGGGAACAACCTGTTGAGGCTCCGCAGCCAGCTGGGCGACACGTCCACTCAGCCAGGCGCTGACAAAGGCGATCGCAGCGGCAATGGCGAGCCAGGCACCAGGCATCGCGCGATTGCCGGTGGAGTGGATCAAATAGGTTGCTATGAGCGGTGTCGAGCCGCCGATCGTGGTTGCCAGACTATAGGCTACCGAGAACCCGGCCGTGCGCACATGGGCGGGCACAATCTCAGTGAGGTGCACGACCATGGCGCCGTTGTATCCGGCGAACAGGAACGAAAGCCAGAGCTCTACGGCCAGAAGCCTGGCGAAGGAGGGCTGATCCACGAGCCAGGACATCGCCGGATAGGCCGTGATGACTGCCAGCGCCGCGAACACCAGCAGTAGCGGCCGGCGCCCCGTGCGATCGGAAAGCGCACCCATGAGCGGGAGCCAGAGCAGATTCGAGAGACCTACGCAAAGAGTAACCAACAGCGCATCGCGGTCGGCGAGCCGCAGGATGCTCCTGCCATAGGTTGGCGTATAGGCGGTGATCGTATAGAACGACACCGAAGTCATGAGCACCATCGCGACACCGAGCAGGATGATCCGCCAGTGCGTCAGCAAGCTGCGGTAGATTTCTGCCGGGCGCGGGTGGTGTGCGCGCGCCGCAAATTCCCGCGTCTCCTGCAGGCTGCGTCGTATCATGAACACGAACGGGATGATCAGGCAGCCAACGATCAGCGGGATCCGCCAACCCCAGGCTGCCAGCGCGTCCGGGGCCATCCACGCCGACAGTAGGTAACCCAGAAGTCCGGCGAAAGCCACCGCGACCTGCTGGCTCCCGGACTGCCAGGAAACGTAGAAGCCCTTGTGACCCGGAGTAGCCATTTCGGACAGGTACACCGAGACTCCGCCCAATTCGACGCCGGCCGAGAAGCCCTGGCAAAGGCGCCCCAGCACGACCAGGATCGGCGCGAACAGTCCTATGGTCTGATAGCCTGGCACCAGCGCAATCGTCAGGGTACCGACGGACATCAAGGCCAGCGTCACAAGCAGCCCTTTGCGCCTGCCTATGTGGTCTATATACGCGCCGAGGAATATGGCGCCCAGCGGTCGGACGAGAAATCCGACCGCAAACGTGGTCAGGGAAAACATGAGCGCCGCAAATTCGCTGCTGGCCGGAAAGTAGGCACGGCCAATGGCCGCGCTAAAATAGCCGAACACCATAAAGTCGTACATTTCAAGGAAGTTTCCGCTCGCGACGCGGAATACCGTCCTGGCCATGTGAAGCCGCTGCTGACCGGGCTCAGCCAAGGTTGCAGGCCTTCCCGCGCAAGGCGGTGGAGTTGGCTGCCCCCTCGCGCCGGCGCCTCCCCTCCTCGGGGGAACGCAAGGGGAAGCGCAGGGGCTGCAGGGTGTAGCGCGGACGGTGACTTCGCGCCGCGAGTGTGGCCCGCAGCGGGGCAACGGGGGCCTTCGGCTTCCTTGCGTCAACGTCGGGCAATAAGCGCATGGTCGCAGTCTTCGTGCCCGGCCCGGTCGCCCGCTTAGAGCTTCACCCTGGCCGCGAGGTACCAGGTGCGTCCGATCACATCGTACGTCGCGGCATCGGTCCGCAATTCGAGCGTGCCGATGAATGGTGGGCTCTTGTTGGCGAGGTTGTTCACCCCGGCGCTGACGGTGAGCGAGTCGGAGAACGCGTAGTGGAAGTCCGCGTCGAAATAGCTGACTGCAGGCACCGGTTGCGTCGGGTCGTCCAGGTTCGCCATGTGGCCGATATAGCGCCAGCGCAACGTGGCCGAGAACGGCGAGTTCGCGTAGGTCAGGTAGCTGTTTGTCTTCCAGCGCGGATGCGAATAGAGGTTCTCGCCATCGGACGTGACGAAGGTGTCGCTGATCGCGCCCTGGTAGTTGGTGGCAGCCGTCCCGTCGGTTGGAGTGACGGTGTACTTGTTGAGGTAGCTGATGATCGATCCGACTTGCAGGGAGCCGGCCTTGGCCGACATGCCCAGCGCGTCGAGCCCGAAGCGATAGTCGAACTGGGTATCGACGCCGGCGAGCTTGAACTCGTTGTAGTTGAACAGCCCCGAGGTGAGCAGCGAGATCTGGCCCGTGGTGGCATCCCGGGAAATCCGCTGGCAGTATGGACTGGCCGCCGAGAATCCCGGGTTGACCGTCGCACCATAGCAGCTGGCGAGGATCTGCCCGGAGGACAGGCTGGAGATCGCTCCGGAAATCGCGATGCTGTAGTAGTCGATCGAGATGTTCAATCCCTGTACGGGCGTGAGCACCATCCCGATCGACCAGGACTTGGCCGTTTCCGGCTGCAGGAGCTTGTTGCCACCGGTCTGGACGGGAACCGTCACGTTGGCGCCACCGAATGAATAGGTGGCTGAACCCGCCGCTGCCGACTGGGCCGCGCACAGCGCCTGAACCTGCGCACCATTGGCGCCCGTGCGGTAGGTGCTCAGGATGTCGCACGGATCCCCGCCGTTGAGGCTCTGCTGGCCAACACCGGTGCCGGCATAGAGATCGGCCAGGCTCGGGGCGCGGAAGGCAACGGAGTATCCACCGCGGAAGCGCACGCCGTCGACCACCGTCCAGGTGGCATCGGCCTTCCAGGTGCTCTTGCCCGCAAAGAGATCGTACTTCGAGAACCGGTATCCCAGGTCGAGCGACAGGTCCTTCGCGAGCGCCTTGTGTTCGAGCAACGGCAGCAGCAACTCACCGAAGGCTTCCTTCGCGTTCTGGGACCCGCTCGACGGGGTGCTCGAGCCATAGGACAGGGTGTCGCCCGTGATGAACACGGAATCCGGCTGGTAGGCGAACTCGGACTGGCGATAATCTGCGCCAAATGCGAATTTCGCCTCGCCGGCAGGCAGGCTGAACAGCGGTCCCTGGATCGATAATTCCACATCCTTCGCGGTCAGCAGGTCGGTGCTGTTCTCGGTCCGCCCGGCGTAGGCCAGACAGGACTTGCTCACGGGCTGCATGCCGAAAGGATTAAAGCTGCACCCACCGACGCCCTCGTTGGCCAGCACATTGTTGATGGCGGACAGGCTGATGTCGCCGGTCGCCTGGCTGGCGTAGGCACTGCGCCCGAACGAGGCATAGAGATCGTACGTCAACCGGGTGCCGGGAAAGTCGCCCTTCAGGCCGGCAAGCCCCTGCCAGACATCGTAGTCGTAGGTCTCGACGCGATTGCCCCACCCGAACATCAGCTTGGAGTAGCCCACCGTGGCACCGGCAGGCGCGGTTCCCCCATAGGCCGAATTGATTAACGAGAGCAGCGCAGGATTTGCCTGCACATAGGGGTTGCTCACCGGGATATACAGCTCGATGGTGTTGTTGGTCTTGGTGCTGCCCGGACTGGTGGCATCGAGCGCACCGGAATGCGAGAAATTGAATTGGCCGTAGGCGGTCACATGGTCGGTGAGCCGGTAGTCCACACTGCCGAGTGCGTTGTACTTGGTCAGCGGTACCTGCACGGCGAAGTAATTTCCCAGCACCACGCCCGCTTGAGTGCAGCTGGGCGAGAGCCGTGCCCCCAGTACGCTACCCACGCCCTTGTAGTTCTGCGCACATCCGAGCGAACCGGGTACGACGGTCGTGAAGATCGTGCCATCAGTGTTCACGCCGATGGCCCCCAGGTACGGGCCACTGCCCGGGTAGGGCGTGGTGCCGGCATAGCCGGCTAGGATGGCGTTGACGTCCGCAATCGTCGGCGCGGTCGCGCCGGTGCCAAAGCCGCCCTTGTAGATCATCCCTTCCGGCGTGCGGCCGAGGAACCGCACCGAGGGCTGCGTGAAGAAGGACCGCTGCGAACCCATCACCTCGTCGCGCTTGGCGTACTCGAACGCCAGCATGACGTTGCCGCGGTCGTCGGCGAGCTTGCCGCCGACAATGCCGCTGACCTGCGTGGTCCCGCCATCGCCGTACGTGCTCGCACCGTGCTGGACGTCCAGCTCAACGCCGGAGAAATGCTGCTTCAGCTTGAAGTTGGCGACGCCGGCGACGGCGTCCGAGCCATAGGTGGCCGAGGCGCCCCCAGTGATCACCTCGACGCTGTCAATCAGCGCCATGGGTATGGTGTTGAGGTCGATGGCGCCGTCCGGCGTTGACGGCATGAGTCGGCGTCCGTCCATCAGCACCAGCGACCGATTGCGGCCGATGCCACGCAGGTCGCTGAAGGAGGCGCCGCCGCCGAAGCCGACGCTGCCCTGCACGTCACCGACCTCGGCCGCACCCTGTGCGGCCTCGAACTGCGGCATCTGACCGATAACGCGATCGAGCGACGGTTGGCCGGCCGCGGCGATGGCCGCGCTGCTGAGCGTGACAATCGGGCTTTCGGCGTTGTAATCGCGGCGCGAGATCCGCGATCCGGTCACTAGAATTTCCTCAGGTACCTCCGACGTTGCTGCGGCCGTGGCGGCGGGCGTACCCGGATCAGCCGCCCAGGCCGCCGGGGCTCCCGCCGTAATGCCCAGCAAGAAGGCAATAGTGCCGGTGATCCTGGCGTGCTGGCAGTGCGCGGCGCGGCAGGCGTCCGAATCGATGTGGCGTCGCGTGTTCATGGTCGTCCCCCAATTCGAATGATTTTGCGTTCAGTGCCCGGGAGTGTCAGTCCTGGGCGCCAGCGTGACGATCGTGCGCGCGGGCAGCTTTCAGGAAGCTGTCATGGGCTTGGGGGCGGTTGTTCGGGCAGCGCCAGGCGCACGCGCAGGCCACGGCTTCCCTCACCGACTGCGCTGGCCAGGTGCAGGCTCGCATCCATCAACGCGACGAGGGAACCCACTATTGCGAGGCCGAGCCCACTGCCGACGCGGTCCTGATCGCGCTTGAGTCGGTAGAAGCGCGTGAAGACTTTCTCATGTTCGGCAGGCGGGATGCCAGGTCCATCGTCTTCCACTTCAATGATACGTGCCCCGTCTGCCACGAACAGGCGCACGACCACATGCCCACCTGGCGAATTGTAGCGAATGCCATTGTCAATCAGGTTTGAAAGGATCTCCCGCAGCGTAATCGGATCGAGGCGCGCCAGGCATGGGGTCGAGGCCGCCTCGTAGTGCAGGCCAACCCCCGCCTGGGTCGCCTGCGGGAGGTGCTCTTCCGCGACCTCCTGAACGAGTGTGCGCAGGTCGATCGGACCTGCGTCGCTCTCGGCTGCGACTCCTCCCTCCGCCTTGGCTAGCTTGAGCAGTTGGATCAGCAATCGTTGCAGCCTGTCTGCCGCCCCGCTGATATCCGCGAGCGAGGATCTTGCCGCGTGCGACTGCGGTATCAGCTCTCCGAGCACCGAAATATGTGTCTGCAGGATCGTCAACGGTGTGCGCATCTGATGGGAAGCATCAGCGGTAAAGCGGCTCATCGCCTCCTGCAGCCGCTCAGCCTCGAGAGACTGGGCACGCAGCGCTACTAGCGCCTGAGCCATGCTCCCCAACTCGTCCGGGCTGCCCAGGGACGGTACGGGCTCGTCGTATTCCCCCCGACTCAGACGCGCGATCGTGCGAGTCAGCAAGCTCATGGGGCGCGCGAATCGCCGCTGCACGACCACGACGGCGAAGGCACCGAACGTGACCACAGCCGTCAAGCCGAATCCGGCAATCATCAGGATACGCGACGAGGTTGCACGCAGCGATTCGGCGCGCCGGGTCGCCTCGACCTGTGCCTGCCGCGCAATCGCGAGTATGGATTCGAAGGGGCCGTCGCACAGGGCGGTCCATCGATCGCCAGCGATCACAGGAAGGTGCGAGCTTCCAAGTTGGTTGACGATCCCGTCGATCGCTTCCTGGGCCCGGTACGTCTGGTCGTGAGCCCGCACAGTCAGGCCCAGCAGATCTGAAGACGCTCCCGGCCGGCCGAGGAATTCATCCAGTGATCGCCATTCAGCGGCATAGGCCGCACGATTGGCGATCCAGGAGTCATGCAACGTCGGATCGAGGGGCTCATTGGCGGCGACGCTCGGGCGAAGCATCGAGCACTGCAAACCGTACCGGTCACGGATCGCCCAGGCGAACTGCCTGACCTGCACGTACTCCGCAATCTGGGCATCGCCAATCCGCACGGCGTTTCCTAGGGCGGACGACGCGGCGCCCAGGCTGTCCATCATTTGGTGGATTGACTCGCGCCAGCCGTCAATGGCGTGCAGGCTGCGCTGCCGGCGGGGTATCGCCGCTTGCTGCGTGACTTCGGCCTGCAGCGCCACCACCCTGTACCATGTGGACTGTATGGCCAGCGCCAGCTGCGCGTTGCCGTCGATTTCCGTGGTGCGCAGTGCGCCAAGCGCCACCGCTACGGCCTGCGATGCTTCATGGTAGGTATGACGTATGACCGGCAGAGGATCGTCCTCGGCAAGCAAAGCGGTACTGTCCAGCGGTACCTGGGCCCGAACGCTGACCAGCGCGTTGAAAAGTGTTTTGTCGGTATCGGCCAGGCGGGCAATCCGGCCGGCCGTCGAAAAATTGTCCCATGCCCTCGCAGCAAGGATCGAGACAGCAATCAGCAGGCCGGACATCAGGATGCCCAACGACGCGATCAAGAAGCGCTTGATGGAGGACCGGAACACGTGCCAGATCGGGGTCCGGCCGATCAGGACGGGTCGAGCATGTAACCGAGGCCACGCATCGTCCTGATCGGCGGGCCGTCAGGCTCGAGTTGCCGGCGCAGCCGCGCGATATGCACCTCCAGCGCATTTGGAGCCACTTCGTCGTCGTAGCTGAATACTTCCGCCAGAAGCGTCTTCTTTGAAACCACTTCGCGCGCCCTGGCGCTCAGGCACTCAAGTACCGCCCATTCCCGAGGCCGAAGGTGCAAGGCCCGTCCGGATACGTCGGCTGTCGCATGCGTACGATCTACTGTGAGGGTCCCCAGGGCAATGACCGGATTCGGATCGCCGTGTTCGCGCCGCAGGAGCGCGCGTACGCGGGCGCCCAGTTCGCTGGCATTGAACGGCTTCAGCAGGTAGTCGTCCGCCCCCAGATCCAGGCCGCGGACCCGGTCGGTTACCTGGTCACGCGCCGTAAGCACCAGAATCGGCGTCCGACAACCGCGCCCACGCAGCTTGCGGATCACTTCGAAGCCGGAGATTCCTGGCAAGCCGATGTCTACAATGAAAAGGCTGCAGGGCTCGGCGCCAGCGCATTGGAGTGCGGTCTCTCCATCGGGGGCCCAATCGGCAGCATGCCCGGCGGACTTAAGCAATGCCATAACACCACGGGACAAGGCCGGGTCATCTTCCACGACGAAAATGCGAGCCAACACCCCTCCTCAGCCACTTGCCTGGCGCCATCGTGTCACCCAGCCCCCCGACTGGACCGGAATTTCCGCCCCGTATCTTGATCTGTCAAGTAACCAGGTGGGATGTCGGCCGCCTGGGGTTGCCCGCGCGCCGCGCCGTCGAAAGCGCGGAACTCAGCCCAATTACAGTCTGAATGACGCCGACAGGTACACCAGTCGGCCGATCGCGCCGTAGGTGGACACGTCGGTGTTGTTCTCGGTGCGCCAGGCCGTGGCGCCGGTCGCCGCACCCGCCGCCGGATTGATGTTGGTCGACACGGGCGGCATCTCATCGAACAGATTGTTGATGCCGGCCGTCACAGTCACACCCTTGTCAGTGCTGCCGCCGTCTGCGGAATGGAAGCTCAGGCGTGCGTCCCAGGCAGAAAAGGCCGCGACCTGGCCGGCGAAGAAGGTGGTCTGGCCGGGCTTCTGGAAGTTGATGTCATAGCTGAGGCCCCCGGTGCCGATGTCCTGCACGGAGGTGATGAAGGTGTTGGCGAGACCGGCCTCCCAGTGCCCCTTGCTCCAGCTGGCGGTCGTATACGCCCGCCACCGCGGTAGCGTGCCCTGTGCCCCACCGCCCTGGGTGGTGGTGCCGGCAAAATCATAGATCGGCTGGCCCGGCAGCGCCTGGTACTGGAAGCTCAACAGGTAAGCCACCTGCGTACTGATGCTCAAGTTGCCCTCGCCCGCGGTGGGCGTGTCGTAGTCCGCGTTGAAGTTCAGGCTGCGGACCTTGGTCTGTCCCAGGTTCGTGAAACGGTCGATCATGTAGAGATTGGGGTAGTTGCCGCCAACCACGTTGGCGGGATTGGTTACATAGGCCAGCACGTCACCGGGGTTGGCAAAGGCCACGGCGCCAGGCTGCCCCGGAAACGCGTTTGTGGCGATGTTGTTGGAAAAGATGGATGCGGCGCCATGATCGTTCACGTCCAGCAGAATGTTGTTGAAGCCGATGCCCGCGGGCTGGCCGGTTTCCTTGACGGAGGAATACTCGACATCTACCGCGAGACCTGGAACCGCATCCGGCTTGAGCACGAAACCGAATGACATCGAGTCGGACTTCGCCGGCTTCAGGTTCGGATTGTTGCCATCCTCGACCTGCGTCGTGCCCGCAATTGCCGTCGGAAAGGCGTTGGTAATGATAGCGGCACCGCCCTGGCGGATATTGAGCGGCCCCGCAATCGCATATAGCGAGGGTGCCGTAAACGACTTCGCCACGTTGCCTCGTACGGTGACCTGGTGGCCAATCGGCTGCCACCGGAAGCCCAACTTGGGCACCGTGGAAATGCCCGCATCACTGTAGCGTTCATTGCGCACCGCGCCGATGAAGTCGAAGCTGTAAAAGCCCGCAACATGCCAGTCTTTGCCGGCCAGTGGCACGCGCAGCTCGAGGTATTCCGAAGTGATCGTGCGCGATGCCGAGAACGGATCGGCGCTCAGGCCACCGGTGTAAAGGCTCTGCGCCGCGCTCGCCAGGGTGCCATCGACGTGCACCCAGCCGTTGGGCTCGGGGGCGCCTGAAATCGCCTCCCGCCGCCAGGCTGCACCCAGGGCGAACCCTGGCCTCCCCGCGGGCAAGCTGCCAATCGTGCCGGTGATCTTCGCGTCCGCGGAATCGAGCTTGCTGTTGCCGTTAATCAACTCGCGGGTCAGCACGTTGCTGAGGGCGCCGGGCGTGACGCCTGCGGCGATCGCGAAGGGGTTTAGAGCTGGCTGCAGCACCATGGCGCCGGTGGGCGAAAAGCCCGAGTGCACCATGCTGAAGGCTCCGCCGGGCGTGACCGCCCCTGTGGCATCGAATCCACCCGCCACCGCCAGCGACAGGTTGGGGCCGAATATGACGTTGTTGATGGCCTGATTGAGTGTGTTTTCGCTGTGCGTGTAGCCGAGCTCCCAGTTCCAGTTCCCGCCGAACACATTGATCTTGCCTTTGACTCCCATCGTTCCGCGCTTGCTGACTTCCTGGTTCGAGTAGGTCTTCGGACTGAGGGTGCTTGCAAATACCACCTTGGTGTCTACGGTAAGCGGGTTGTAAAAGGAGCCAGCCAGTGCCGTGACAGTGCTGGTCTGGGGCGCAAAGCGCGTGTAGCTGTCGTTCTGCGCGTATTCGAGATCCCCGAAGAGCTCGACAGCACGATCAGCGGAGAGCTCGCTGTTGAAACTCAGGGCCACGGCCTTCTGCTGTTGTTGCAACAACAGCGTCCCGAATCGCGACAGGTCGTAGGTTCCGCCAACGCCGGTGCCGGGCGCCGTGGCGACGGCTGCCCCTGCGTTGGTGTATTGGGTGTCGGCGGCCACGCTGGCGGCGGCGCCAGGCAGCGGCGCGGTGATTCCTGGATTCAGGAAGTAATTGCCGATGGCGCCCGGCACATTGGCAGAGGTCGAGTAGAACGGCGTCGAAAACGGCCGCTGGTACTGGTAGAGGGGTGTCGACTTGTTATAGGTCGCCGACAACGTGACGTTGGTATGATCCAGCAGGGAGAAGCCGTAGGTCGCATCCACGGACTTCTCGCTGTAGCCGCCGTCGGCGCCCGCTCCGCGCACGCTGACCTGACCGCCTTTCAGGTCTGACTTCAGGATGATATTGACGACACCACCGATGGCGTCGGAACCATAGATGGCCGAGGCGCCATCCGTCAGTACTTCAATGCGCTCGATGGCGGCGGGCGGAATCTCTGCGACGTTTACGAATACCTTGCCATTCACGCCGGATATCGAACTGACGGCGAGGCGCCGGCCGTTGACGAGAATGAGCGTGTCCAGGTTGCGCAGCTGGATGGATGAGCCTCCCGCCGTATTCTGATTGTTGTTGGCGGCATTGCTGTTGCCGGCATTGCTGCGCCCGGCAAAGGCAGGGATCTGCTTTCGGAGAATATCCAGTACGTTGGTGTTGACACCAGCCGCCGCGATGGCGTCAGCGTTGATGATCGTTACGGGGACCGCCAACGAATCCGGTGCAACCGGGATGGCCGAACCGGTCACGATGATTTCTTCAACAGGCGCGGCTTCCGGCGCGCTCACCGCGGGCGCATCCTCGGCGGCAGCGACTGAGGCAGCCAGCGTCAGGCAGGCTCCGAAGAGCAATTCCAGTACCAACCAGCCAGCTCGCGATCGATCGTACGGTGTCGAGTTGTACACGGAGATTCCCCCTTATGATGTCCCAGGTGCGATTTCAATCTAACGGAGCCAGCTAAATCGACTCTGAACGATTCCTGACGCTTCTGTAAGCTCGGCCATCGCGCTCCATGGCGGCATCCACCGCCGCCAGCGCCGACATATTCACGATACGGCGAACACTGGCCGTCGGCGTGAGGATGTGGGCGGGCCGACCGACCCCGAGCAGGATCGGCCCGATGGTCACGCCACCGCCCGCGGCGGTCTTCAGCATGTTGAAGCCGATGTTGGCCGCATCGAGCGACGGCATGATCAACAGGTTGGGATCTCCCCTGAGCCGCGAGCCCGGCCGGACCTGCTCCAGGATCCGCCGGGAAAGGGCTGCATCGCCGTGCATTTCACCGTCGATTTCGAGTGCCGGTGCGCACTCGAGCACCAACTGCAGCGCCCGGCGCATCTTCAGTGCCGAGGCCGTATCAGCCGCGCCGAAGCTCGAGTGCGACAGCAGCGCCACCCGCGGGACGAGGCCAAAGCGCCGCACCTGCTCCATCGCCAGGCCCACGATGTCGACGATCTGCTCGGCGGTAGGATCAGGATTGACATAGGTGTCGCTGATGAACACCGTCCGGTCCGGCAACATCAGCACGTTCATGGCGGCCAGCGTTGCAGCCCCGGCGCGCGGGCCGATGGCCCGCCTGATGTGCTCCAGGTGGGCCGCGTAGGTACCGCTGGTGCCGCACAACAGGGCATCCGCCGCCCCCTGCTGCAGCATCTGGGCGCCCAGCAATGTGGCAGACTGGTGCGCGGCCGCCTCACAACAGCTTACCAAATAGTCCCGCTCCGGCTGCAGGCGCAGTCCGAGTGCCCTCACCTTGTCGATGATGAGCTCTGGGCGGCCGAGCAGGATCGGGCGGGCGATCTGCTCGTCCACGACGACCTGCACGGCGCGCAGCACGCGCTCGTCCTCGCCCTCCGCATAGATGAGCCGGCCCGGACGTCGCTTCGCCGCAGCAAACACTGGCTGCATGATCATGCCCGTCTGGTACACGAACTGCCTCAGCTGCTGTTCGTAGGCGGGCATATCGGCGATCGGCAGGGTGGCCACGCCACTGGCCATCGCGGCGCGCGCTACCGCCGGCGCGATCTTCATGATCAGGCGCGGATCGAAGGCCCTGGGAATCAGCGACTCGGCGCCAAACTGCACTTCCCGCTCGCCGTAGGCAGCCAGGGCCACATCGGATGGCTCAGCCTGCGCCAGTTCCGCGAGCGCGTGGACCGCCGCCAGCTTCATGTCCTTGTTGATCGTCGTGGCGCCCACATCAAGCGCGCCGCGGAATATAAATGGGAAGCACAGGGAGTTGTTGACCTGGTTCGGATAGTCGGAGCGCCCGGTGCAGCAAATGGCGTCAGGCCGAACCGAGCGTGCGGCATCCGGCCTGATTTCCGGCTCCGGATTGGCCAGCGCCAGGATCAGCGGCCTGGGAGCCATGCTCGCCACCATCTCCGCCTTCAGGACACCCCCTGCGGACAGCCCGAGAAAAATATCGGCGCCGGCAACGATTTCCGCCAGCGTGCGGGCCGAGGTCGTCCGTGCATACCGTGCCTTGTCGGCATCCATGGCTACATCGCGCCCGGCATAGACCACACCGTCGATATCGCTGATGCTGATATTGGCGGGCGGCAGTCCGAGCCTGACCAGCAACTCCAGGCAGGCCAGCGCGGCCGCCCCGGCTCCGGAACCCGCCAGTTTCACCTCCGCAATGTTCTTGCCGACAATCTTCAGTCCGTTGAGCACTGCCGCCGCCACGATGATGGCGGTACCGTGCTGATCATCGTGAAAGACCGGTATGGACATGCGCGAACGCAGCTGCCGCTCGATATAGAAGCACTCCGGCGCCTTGATGTCCTCCAGGTTGATGCCGCCAAAAGTGGGTTCGAGGCTGGCAATGGTGTCTACCAGCCGGTCGGGGTCCGTTTCCGCGATCTCGAGATCAAAGACATCGATGCCGGCGAACTTCTTGAACAGGCAGGCCTTGCCCTCCATGACCGGCTTGCCGGCCAGTGGCCCGATATTGCCGAGGCCCAGCACCGCCGTTCCATTGGTGATGACCGCGACGAGATTGCCGCGCGCCGTCATATGGCGCGCCTCCCCGGGCTGCTCGACGATCAGCCGGCAGGCGGCCGCCACACCAGGGGAATAGGCCAACGACAGGTCCCGCTGGTTCATGAGGCTCTTGGTGGGTGTGACGGCAATTTTTCCCGGCGGATACTGCCGGTGATATTCGAGCGCCGCCTCGGTCAGGGAATCATCCATGGGCACTCAGGCGATAAAGCGGCATTGCGAAGCCGCCGTGCGCGTGTCCATGTTGCGGCCCCGGTTCAGGTGATCCTCGCTCTCGGCGGCGCAGCCGACCATGCGCGGATAGAGAAAGACGGTGAAGGCGGCGGCTTCCAGGGCCTGCTCCGACAATGCGCCGTCCTTGAAGGGACCCCACAGGATCTTCAGCAACAGGGCCGCAATGACGGCATCGATGTTCACGCAGTACACGGTCCGCGAGACGCCGGCGTCAAACAACGCCTGGACCAGGGCGTGGTAGTACTCGTGGAAGATGTTGTACTCCCCGCGCTCTGTGAGCAGGTTCCGCACGTAGACCTCCCGGGGATCCACATTGACTGGTAGGTCCTTGAACACCGGGTGATTGATACCCGGAATCTTGGCGAGGTCCAGATTGCCCGCGGACTTCTGGCTGGCCTTGTACCGGGCATAGCTCGCCACGTAGCCTTCGGCCATCGCTTTCAGGTCAATGCCATGCCCGGGGTCGGTTGGATCCTTCAGCCCGATGTCGCGAAACTGCTCGATCAGGAAGGCAATACCTTCGAACCCATTGCCGCCGTGCGCAAAGCCGCTGTGCGAGAGAAAGCCCAGCAAAGCCTTGTTGAGCTGCACCCGCGCCGGGCTCTCCGGTCCATCGGCGGACACCGCCCCCTTGGCCCCCTGTGCAGAAATTGCTCCGGGCCCATTGGTCAGCAACAGCCCGAGGAGCGTCTGCAGTGCGAACAGATTGGCGCTGTCCGGGCTGAGGCCCAGCAACGCCAGATAGATGAACTCCGTCAGCGACCATTTGCCCAGGAGTTCCTGGGCTGATACACCGCACAGACGATGGGGCTGGTGGCGGTCGGCGCTGACGGAAGCCCCAATGAGGGCACCGAACAGGTGCAGCCACCAGGGCAGATTCTCCGCGCTGATCCGGGACAGGCGCTTTCGCATCAGCGGCCCCCAGGCCAGCGTCACCGCAATGGCCGCCACCACTGCATGGCGGGTTGGGTATGTCCCCGGTTGCTCGAGGTAGCGGACGAACACCGACTTCACCCCGCGGCGCCGCAGCGCGGCCAGCATCGCCTCCGCTTCGGTGTCGCGGCCACTCCCCCACAGCAACTGACGGAGCTTCTCGTCAGGCTGCGCCTGGCCAGGGTCGAAGGACTCATCCATCGCCTCCCGCAGCCCGGCCGCGGCAAACAGGTCGATGAGCGCATGCACGGTCTGGCGGGACGCCTCCGCACGTCGTGGCCCGACCACACACGCGGCCGCCGCCAGTATGCAGTTCGGAGAGGCGCCTGATTCACGTGCCGCCTGGGCGGCGCTCAGCGCGGGATCGCCACACAGGTTCAGGCCGGACCCGACTGCCACGTTGATCAGTTGCTCGGAGTTGCCGCCGGGCGGCTCGTGCAGCAACGCCAGGCCGATATTGGCTTCGAAGGAGTGCTGCGCCGCCGCCAGCATTGACACGCCGTGCAGGGTGCTGAGCTGGGTCTGCGGATCCATCCGCGAGCAGCCCGAAGCATCCTTCATCGGCTGGCGCGGATATTGTGCGCCGACCTGGCGGTCCAGCGCTTCGATCTGCCCGCCGTATGGTTCCAACGCTGGGCGCTGCGGCACGTCGAGCTCCGCGGGCACTTCCAGGCCCGCATTCGCGCGGAACCACGCTTTCAGCTCCGTACTGCCCTCCGGCTGAAAATCCGGCTGCCTCCCGTTTTCCCGCATGACGGCGGCAAGGGCGGCCGCAATATAGGCGATGTTGGTGACTACAGCACCCTTGCGCGAGTAGATCGGCTCCTGCGGCGTATACAGGCCGTCGACGCCGAACTTCTCCATGAACCAGCGCTCCTTGGCCCGCGCATCATCGCTCCCTCCAGCCATGGCGCCGGCATGGCCGACCGCCCGCGTCAGCGTCGACTTCCACCGGCCCACCACACAGGCGACGACCGGCTTGCTGAACTCAGCGCTTGCCTCGTAATAACCGCCGGGCTCCACGTACAGCACCGCCGCCCTGCTGCGCGCGTCGTTGCCCAACGCAAAGGCAAACTCCGGGGCTGCATAGTGAATGTAGACGTCTTTGCCGCTCGAGATCAGCGTCGTGGTACCCCAGCCGGACATCCGCAGATAGGTGGCAATGGTGCTGGTGAAATTGCCGGAGTTGGAGAATATGGCGATCGATCCTTTGATCAGCGCTTCAGCCGGATTGTCGCCACCCAGAGCGCCGCCGATGCGCACCTGGTTCCAGGCGTCCGCAACGCCCAGGCTGTTGCCGCCAAAGATGTCGATCCCGTTCTGCTGCCCCATCGCACGGATCTCGCGCGAGTCGCGAATAGCCAGTTTTTCAGTGACGATAAAAATCTTGCGAAGGTCCGGGTTAACCCGAATCAATTCGGCGACGCCGTCGCGGGCACCCGCAGGCGGCAGGTAAATGACGCCGCAGTTGAATCGATGGCCGTCTGCCAGACCCTCGAGCACGCTGTTGTACACGGGAATGGCACCCGTGCGGCAGGCCAGTGCCTGCCCTCGCCGGCCTGGAGAGGTGCCGAAGACCACGTTCCCGCCCGAATAGTCGTGCCCTACGGGCGTCACATCGCTCGACTCGCCGCCCAGGATGTTCAATACGCAAACGCGATCCTGCCGGGTAGCCACCTCGGCCAGCGAGCTGATGCCCGCGTAGTACTTGAAATTCCCCACGCCCTGCCTGTACATGGTCTGCCCCGCTCCGCCAGACGCCCTGTCAGGGCGCACCGGGGCGAGTCTCGCCCGGCATCCCGTTCCTGATGCGCGCCGCCAGCTGCTCGCGTGCTCCGCCGCGCATCCAGTCGTTGACGCGACGGGCGTAATTGACCACTTCGCTCATGTCTGAGTCGAAGCCGAAGAAGGAGTACGGCAATCCCAGCGCATCCAGGGTGTCGCGCAGCGCGGCCATGCCCCGCACGAGGTTGGGCCCGCCCCGGCCGACCACCACAAACAGCGGGCTGGGCCCGCGGGCACTGAAATGCTCCCGCAAGGCATCCGCAATGGCGCGGAATGTCTCATGTATGTCCGTATTGTTGGATTTTCCGCCGATGATAAACAGCACGTTGGACTGCGCGAGCCAATGCCTGAAGCATATCCGGGCGACCTCCTTCATCTTTGCGTACGGAGGGTTGCCGCCGAAGTCCGAGGAAATGATCGCGTCGTCGCCCAGCATTTCGCTCACCAGCGAATTGGCGCCGCCGCCGAAGGTGGGTGCCAGAATCGTGCCCATGGGATTAATGACATAGACATCGCTTTGCCCCTGGTAGGTGCGCAGCTGATTGATCTCTTGCTCAAAGTCCGAATGGTCGACGGCAAACAGGTGCGCCGGCAGTTTGAGTCGCTGCCAGCGCACATCGTCGCGATCAAAACCGCACTTGAAATCACAGGCAACAGGCGTCAATCGGCCCGCAGCGCCAGCGCGCAGGCGAATCGGGTTGAGCTCCAGCGTCGTCAGACCAAAGTTGTGATACAGCTCCCAGAGCTTGGGGAGGTTTTGAACCAGCGGCGAAATCAGTTCCTTCGGTGCCTTAAGATCGGACAACGCGCTGGCGACCACGAAGGCCTTCAGGCCCGTCAAGGGATCGAATGGGATCTGTGCGATATGGTCCTTGTCGAGTTCCTCGATGTCCATGCCGCCGTGATGCGTCAAGGTCATGGTCGGTGCCCGATACTGGGTGGCATCGGTGATGGAGAAATACACCTCGTGCTCTGAAGGGACTGCACCTTCAAACGTGACGCCGTTTGCCTTGGCGTATTGATTGCCGTGCCGGTGTTCGACGAAGTAAAGTCGTTCCTTCTCCGCCAGGGCGGTCTTCAGGTCCGTGGCGCGGCCGATGAGTCCCGCCTTGCCCTTCTTGCCGACGCCTCCCTTGAACACCGGCTTGATGAAGATCGAGCCGTGCTTTTCGATCAGCGCTTTGATCTGCTCTTCGCTGGCATCAGGGCCCAGAACCTCCGAGGCGGCGAAGCCCACGAACTGCAGGAGCCTGGATCCGTAGAGCATTCCGGTGATTTGCATTGCCCCGCCGCAGTGTCGCGGCGGAATTGCCGCACTGACATTTCATGCGCAGCCCCGGTATACGCATGGACTCTGAATAGAGGCTGAAATGAACCTGAAGGATTGTTTATGCGCTCTGGCGATCGCCGCCGCTCTCCCCCCGCCCAGACAGTTTCAGGTACTTTACGTACCCGGCGAGCATTTCAACCGTGGTGGGTCGGGTGGGGCTCGAACCCACGACCAACGCCTTAAAAGGGCGCTGCTCTACCGACTGAGCTACCGACCCGCACCGTACCGGAAAGGGGGCGGCATCATACCGAAGGGATGCCTGCGCGCACCAGCCGCGGCAGAAACTCAGGCGTAGCGCGTCGGATCAGCCAGTTTTGCGCTCGCGAAACCGGCGCGCCGCAAACGGCAGGAATCGCAGCGGCCGCAGGCCCGGCCTTCGGCGTCGGCCTGATAGCAGGACACGGTCAGGCCATAGTCCACCCCGAGCCGTCGGCCCTCGCGAATGATCTGTGCCTTGCTCCACTGCAGGAGCGGCGCGTGAATCTCGAGCGATGCGCCCTCCACGGCGGCTCGCGTGGCCAGGCGCGCGAGCTCCTGGAAAGCCGCGATGAACTCCGGACGGCAGTCCGGATAACCGGAGTAGTCCAGGGCGTTGACGCCGATGACCAGGTGTCCGGCGCCCAGCACCTCGGCCCAGGCCAGCGCGAGCGAGAGCAGCACGGTGTTGCGTGCCGGCACATAAGTGATGGGAATTCCCGCCCCGCCCTGCTCCGGCACGGGGATCGACGTGTCGGTCAGCGCCGAGCCGCCCAGGGACCCCAGATCGACGTGCATGATGCGGTGCTCGCGCACGCCCAGCGACTGCGCCACGCGAGCCGCGGCATCGAGCTCGGCGGCGTGGCGCTGGCCGTAGGCCACGGAGAGCGCGAAACACTCGAACCCGCGTTCGCGTGCCCAGGCCAGGGCCGTGGCGGAATCCAGGCCGCCGGAGAGCAGCACCACTGCCCGCTCAGCGGCCACGCTCTTCGCCCCACAGCAGTTTGTGCAATTGGATCTGGAAGCGCACGGGCAGGTGGTCGGCGAGGATCCATTCAGCCAGCTCGCGCGCCTCGATCTGGCCGTAGCTGGGTGAGAACAGCACCCCGCAGTCCTTGCCCAATCCGAGCTCCGCGATCTTGGCGCGGCTCCATTCATAGTCCGCGCGCGAGGTGATCACGAACTTGATCTGGTCGTGGCCCTGCAGCTGCTGCAGCTGCGGATAGAGGTTGCGGGATTCCTCCCCGGAGCCTGGGGTCTTCACGTCGACCACGCGCACCACACGTGAGTCAACACCCTCGACGGGCAGCGCGCCGCTCGTCTCGAGCGAGACTCTGTACCCCTGCTCGCACAGGGCCTGGAGCAATGCCGCACAGCCGCGCTGTGCCAGCGGCTCGCCGCCGGTCACGCAGACATCATGCGCACGCAGCTCGGCCACGCGCGCAAGAATCTGCGGCAGGCTCCACCATTCGCCGCCGTGGAAGGCGTAGGCGGTATCGCAATAATGGCAGCGCAGCGGGCAACCGGTCAGCCGCACGAACACCGTGGGCATGCCGGCAAACTGGGCCTCACCCTGGAGCGAGTGAAATATCTCGGTGATCTTGAGCCGGACCTCGGAACTCAACGCGCCTCCGCCGGGAGCCTCTGCAGGCGTTCCTGCGCGAGGCGGGCCGCATCGGACCCGGGGAATCGCTGCACGACGCCCTTGAGCGTTTCCCGTGCATCCGCGAGATGCTTTTGCTCGAACTGCGTATAGCCCAGCTTCAGCAGCGCGTCCGGCGCCTTGCGCGAACTGGGCCAGCGCTCGCCCACCGTGCGAAAGGCCTGCGCGGCGTGTTCGTAGTCGCGCGTGACGTAATAGGCTTCACCGATCCAGTATTGGGCGTTGTCGAGCAGCGCGCTGGCCGGGTAGTCGGACATAAACGCCTTGAAGGCCTTGATCGCCTCGCCATAGTTGCCGCTCTTGAGCGTCTCGAAGGCGTGATTGTAGGCGGCCTGGTCATCACCGGCCGGGCCGGCATCCACGCTGGCGGCCGGCGCCGCCGGACCGGCATCAGCAGTATCGGTGCTGGCTGCGGCACCCTTCAGCCGGCCCTCGAGCACCGCAATGC
The DNA here is from genome assembly GCA_035300345.1 of Steroidobacteraceae bacterium. Lineage (GTDB taxonomy): Bacteria > Pseudomonadota > Gammaproteobacteria > Steroidobacterales > Steroidobacteraceae > FEN-1191. The sequence goes on along the minus strand of DATGVM010000045.1, from coordinate 9,919 downwards.
GCTTGTCCAGGTCCGCGTACAGGTCGCGCTGCTGCTTGCGCTCGCTGTCGCTGCCATTTTGCAGGACCTCGACACTGCCGCGTTGCTCGCGCAGTTGCGCTTCCAGGGCATCGAGCCGCCGCGACATCTCGACCAGGCTCTGGTTGCTGACCACACGCTCTACGCTCCCGAGCCTCGCGTCGATGTCATTGAGCTTGATCTGGACTGGATCCTCGGCCGGATTGATCGCACAGCCCGACAGCAGCAGGCCGAGTGCGAGGAGGACGGCTGTATATTTCATGTGGCCTCAGTTGAGGTATACGAACTCGACCCGGCGGTTCTTGGCCCAGGCCTCTTCGGTCTGCCCGGTCACGGCGGGCCGCTCCTCTCCATAGCTGACCGTGACCACCTGGCTCTCGGCGACGCCCTGCAGCAGCAGGGCACGCCGCACATTCTGCGCCCGGCGCTCGCCCAGGCCGATGTTGTATTCCGGTGAGCCGCGCTCGTCGGTATGACCCTCGAGCCGGACATGGATGCTGGCGTTGGCCGCGATCGCGCGTGCGTGCGCCGCGATGACGGGCACGAATTCCGGCCGGATCTCGCTGCTGTCGAAGTCAAAATACACCAGGCGTGCCACGCCGGCGGGCGCCGAGACGCCATTGCCGCCCGCCCCACCGCTGTTGGCCGCTTCTGCACCGGATCCCGCGCCGGCGTCATTGCCTGCCGCAGCGCCGCTGCCCCCGCTCGCCATCGGCGGCGGTGCCTTCACCGCGCTCTTGCCCGCGCAGCCTGCCAGGGCCAGCAGCAAGCTGCCGGCAACCGCTACCATGAGATTTCTTTGCATGACGGTCCTCCAGTTTTACATCACGGGCCTGCAAACGGGCCCCAGACAGGCTCGCGCACATCGGCGCGGTCGGACTTCAGGCGCTGTGACACCAGTCCATCCACCGCCACCGTCGCGAGCGTCGCGTGCCCCGCTTCGCTGCCCGCGTAGATCAGGCTCATGCCGTTGGGCGCAAAGCTCGGCGACTCATCGAGGCTGCCGCGCGTAAGCACCCGCACCGATCCGCTGGCGAGGTCCTGCAGACCAATGCGAAAGGCCGAACCCTCGCGCGACACAAAGGCCAGGGAACGGCCGTCTGGCGATAGGCGCGCGCGGGCATTATAGGAGGATCCGAACGTCAGGCGCTGCACGCGCTGATGCGTGGCCACATCGGTCATGTAGATCTGCGGCCCTCCCGAGCGGTCGGAGGTGAAGTAAAGCTGGGAGCCGTCCCGACTCCACTCCGGTTCGGTGTCGATGGCCGGATCGTCGGTGATGCGCGTCAGTCCCTGGGTCGCGAGATCGAGCACGTAGATGTCGAGGTTGCCGCCCGAACCAGACAGCGTCAGCGCGAGCTGACGGCCGTCTGGCGACCAGGCGGGAGCGCCGTTCACGCCCGCGCGCGCCGAGACCACGCGCCGCTCGCCGCTCCGCAGCTCCTGTACGACGATCGAAGCGCTGCGGTTCTCGAATGACACATAGGCAATCCATCGGCCATCGCCCGACCAGGCCGGCGACATGATCGGCTGGCGAGAATCGAGCACGATCTGCGGATTCTCGCCGTCCGCGTCCGCCACGAACAGCTGGAAGTGTTGCGCCGGCGGAGCCCCATCGACGGCCACATAGGCGATACGCGTGGCAAAAGCGCCGCGCGTCCCCATGATCTTCTCGTACACGAAATCACTCACCTGATGAGCAGCCGCACGGGGATTGGCCGGGTTTGCGGACAGACGGCGGTTGCCGAGCACCTGGCCGGTCAGCGCATTGACCAGGTCGCAGTCCAGATCGGCGCGCGTCGCGTTCACGGCCGTGATCCGGCCGACGAGCACATAGTCCTCGCCGTCGGCGTGCCAGTCGGCGGCCACCACGTCCGCGGCGCGCACCGGTCGGCTCGGCAGCGCTCCCCGGGCCATGGACTTGAAACGCCCGCTGCCATCGAGATCGTGCTGCACCACGGCAGCGAAATCAATTCCGCCAGCGGCTGCCGTGCCACCGGCGAACGGGATGATCGCGATCGGGATTGGATCCGTGACGCCCTTGGTGATGTCGATCTGCAATTCAGCATGTGCGGCGCCTGACAGTGACAGCGCTGCGAGTGCCGCCAGGCTCGCGAACCGGCTGCTGATGCGATTGTGCCCTGTCACTCTATTGCACCTATTCATCCGGGTGGAAATCGAATCTGAGATTGCGATCGAACAAGTCGGCATTGGACGGCATTGGCAGGGGCGATGCCCGGTAGACCGCGGCCTCGATCGATGCGCGCACCGCATCATCCCCGTTGCAACTGACGATCTGCACGCCAGTCACGACACCGCCTGGCACCTGTGTCACGTGCACCTCGCAGTTTACCCCGGCGCGTGCGCTGGGAGGGCGAATCCAGTTGCGCGTGACTTTGTCGCGAATCAGCGCCAGCCATTCCGCCTCCGCCCGGCTGCCACGCGCCGCATTGACCCGCTCCTCGGTCGCCAGCTGTGATTGCAGTTCCGCCTCGCGCTTCGCCTTGTCCTCTGCGCGCGCTCGCGCCGCGCGATCCGCGGCCTCCTTGACCTTGCGCGCCTGTCCCTCCTGCTCCGCGCGCCGGGTTGCAGCCGCCTGCTCCTGTGCTTCGCGCTCACGCATCGCGCGCTCCTCGCGCTGGCGCTGCTCGGCGCGCTCCTGTTCCGCCGCCGCCTGGTCCACCCGGGCCGGCTCGGGCACGGGCTTTGCCGGCGTCTCCGGGACGGGCACCGGCGCCGCGGGGACCGGCGCGCTGCTCACCGGCGCCGGTGCTGCCGTGGCTGGCGCCGCCGTAACTACGGTGGCTTCGATCGCCAGCTGCTGTACCGCGGGCTTGTGGGTATGAAATCGCCACCAACCCCAGGCGAGAACGCCCACTGCACAGGCGTGCACGAGCACGGACAGCACGATCGCCAGCCACCGGTCGCCGTGACTGGCGCCCGATTCACGCGCCTTCATGGTGCGCGAGGCGGCGGCGGCGGTTCGGTCAGAAACCCGAGCTTGGTGGCGCCCGCCTGCTGCAGCATGACCATGGCCGCGACGATTCTTCCGTAGTCGACCGCGTGATCTCCTTTAACCAATACCACCCGCTGCGGTGCGCGGCGCAGCGCCGCGGTCGCGCGCGCCAGCACCGTGGCATCGTCCAGTGGCTGCAGCGGATTTGCGCCCACGTTGAGGTACAGGCGCCCGCGTGCGTCCACCGACAGCACCAGCGGCTCGATATTGTTGACCGCACCGGCGTTGATCGGTTCCGCGCCCGCCTTGGGCAGCTCGACCTTGATTCCTTCGGTGAGGAGCGGCGCGGTGATCATGAAGATGATCAGCAGCACCAGCATGACGTCGATATAGGGGACGACATTGATCTCGGCCATGAGTCGCCGCCGCGGCCTGCGGGTCGTCTCCATGCTCAGGCTCCGCCGGCACCGCGCGCGGCGTGCCGCTGCAGGATGGTGGAAAATTCCTCCATGAAGGCGTCATAGCGCATTTCCAGGCGGCTGACCTGGTCGGCGTAGCGGTTGTAGGCGATGACCGCGGGTATCGCCGCGAACAGGCCAAACGCCGTGGCGACCAGCGCTTCGGCGATGCCGGGCGCGACCGAGGCCAGCGTCGCCTGCTGCACATTGCTCAGCGAAGTGAAGGCACTCATGATGCCCCACACCGTGCCGAAGAGGCCGACATAGGGGCTGGTGGAGCCCACCGTCGCCAGCGAAGCGAGATTGCGCTCCAGCCGCTCCGTTTCCTTGAGCTGCGCCACGCGCATGGCGCGGCGCGCGCCTTCCAGCAGCAGGTCGGCCGCCGCGCCACCCGGCTGGCGGAGCCGCGCAAACTCGCGAAAGCCGAACTCGAAGATGCTCTCCATGCCGGTCGCACCACCACGCGCCTCGATGGAGCGGTAGAGCGTCGCCAGATCGCCGCCAGACCAGAAACCGTTCTCGAAGCGATCGGCATCGCTGCGTGCCCGGCGCACCATCATGCGCTTGCTGAAGATGATGGCCCAGGAGGTCAGTGATGCCAGCAGCAGCATCGCTATGACCAGTTGCACGACGGGACTGGCCTGTACGATCAATCGCAGTATGGACAGGTCACCATTCATCAGCTGAACTCCCTGGATAGCGCGGGCGGCAGGCGCCGCGGCCGGAAACTCGTGGCGCTGACGCAGGCCACGCGGACGCTGGCCTCCGCGAGCAGTTCCCCCGAATCGGCGCCACGATGAATCTCCTGCTTGAAGATGACGCTCGCCGCGCCGTCGAGTTCCGGCTCGCAGCTGACCAGCAGCAGATCATCGAGCCGCGCCGGCCGTCGATAGCGGATGCTGACTTCGACGACCGAGAACAGCACTCCGGCATCCGCGGCGAGCGTAGCCTGCGAGTGGCCGCGGGCGCGCAGCCATTCCGTGCGGGCACGCTCGAGAAACCGCAGGTAGTTGGCGTAATAGACCACCCCGCCCGCGTCGGTGTCTTCCCAATAGACACGCGACGGCCAGACGAAGCGGCTCACGGGCCTTCACCGAACAGCGGCAGGTTCGCGGCGGCACGCTCGGGCACCTTCAGCCCGAAATGCTGCCAGGCACTGCGCGTGGCGATGCGTCCGCGGGCGGTACGCGCCAGGAAACCCTGCTGAATCAGATAAGGCTCGATGACATCCTCGAGGGTGCCCCGTTCTTCGCCGATGGCCGCCGCCAGGCTCTCGATGCCCACCGGGCCGCCGTCGAATTTCTCCATCACGGTGAGCAGGAGCTTGCGGTCGAGCGAATCGAAGCCCAGTGGATCGACCGCCAGCAGATCGAGCGCCGCCGTGGCCACCTTGTCATCGATCAGGCCCGAGCCGCGTACCTGGGCAAAGTCACGGGCCCGCCGCAGCAGCCTGTTGGCGATGCGCGGCGTGCCGCGCGCGCGCTGGGCAATGCGCGTCGCTCCGATGGGCGCGATCGGCACCTGCAATATGCCGGCCGAACGCGTGACAATGCGCTCGAGCTCGGCGACGCTGTAGAACTCGAGACGCTGCACGATGCCGAAGCGATCGCGGAGCGGCGAGGTCAGGAGCCCGGCCCGCGTGGTCGCCCCGACCAGCGTGAAGGGCGGGAGACTGAGCTTGATGGAGCGTGCCGCGGGACCCTCGCCCACCATGATGTCGAGCTGGTAGTCCTCCATCGCCGGGTACAGTACTTCCTCGACAATCGGACTCAGACGGTGGATCTCATCCACGAACAGCACGTCGCGGGGCTGCAGGTTGGTCAGGATGGCCGCCAGGTCGCCCGGGCGTTCCAGCACCGGACCAGAGGTGTGGCGCAGATTGACGCCGAGCTCGGCGGCAATGATCACTGCGAGGGTGGTCTTGCCCAGGCCGGGCGGACCGAAAATCAGGACGTGATCGAGCGCTTCGCCGCGTTGGCGGGCGGCCTCGATGAACACGCTCATCTGGCTCTTCACCTGCTCCTGGCCGACGTACTCGCTGAACACACGCGGCCGCAGGCCCCGATCGACGAGCTCCTCCTCGCCCTTGCCGGCGGCGCTCACCAGGCGTTCATCAGGCAGTGACTCGCTCATGCGGCTATTCGCGCGCCGCGCTTTGCAGCGCGCGCCGTATCAGCTCCTCGGTGCTGCCGCCGGCGCCGGCGCCCTTGAGCAGGCGCGTGGCCTCCGCCGGGCGATACCCGAGCGCGACCAGGGCCCCGTAGGCCTCGGCCGTGACGCCCACCGGCGCGAGCGCCTGATCCCCCGCGCCTGCGACCGCGGCGAGCCGGTCGCGCATCTCGACGATCAGTCGATCGGCGATCTTGCGTCCCACTCCGGGAATGCGCGTCAGCGTGGCCGCGTCGCCCGCCTGCACGCAGCTTGTGAACGCCTCGACGGTCACACCGGACAGTATCGCCAGCGCGATCCGCGGCCCGACCCCGGACACCTTCAGCAGGCTTCGAAACAGCGCGCGCTCGTCAGCCGACGCAAAACCAAACAGCACGTGGGCATCTTCCCGCACCACCAGATGCGTCAGCAGCCGCACCGGCTCGCCGAGTGCCGGCAGTCCATAGAACGTGGACATCGGCGCCTCCAGCTCGTAGCCGACACCGGCCACTTCGAGCAACAGGGCCGGCGGCGCCTTGTGCCTGAGCACACCGGCCAGCGAACCGATCACGCGCGCAATCCCGGGCGCGGCGCACGCACGGACACCACTCGGCGGGTGCGCGGTGCGGAAATCAGCGCCGCCAGTCGCCGGGTCTGCGCGTGGCACAGCGCCACGGCCAGCGCGTCCGCAGCGTCAGCGGCCGGGCGGCGCTCGAGCCGCAGGAGCGTCGTGATCATCCGCGCCACCTGCAGCTTCTCCGCGGCCCCAAAACCACTGACCGCGAGCTTGATGGCGCGCGGCGCATACTCGAAGGCGCTGGCACCCAGACCCACGGCGGCACAGATGGCGGCGCCGCGGGCCTGCCCAAGCTTGAGCGCGCTGTCGGGATTACGGTGCACGAAGACGCGCTCGATCGCGATCTCATCCGGGCGGTGTTCGGCGATCAGCACCGTCACTGCATCGTAAATGCGCCGCAGACGCACCAGGAAATCACCGCTTCCGGCATTGATGCAGCCGTGGGCAACGTGCTGTTCGCCCGCGCTCCCACAGTCGATTACGCCGTAGCCGGTACGGAGCGAGCCCGGGTCGAGGCCAAGAATCCGGCATTGCACCGCCAGCACTGCACGCGGCGCCGCAGCGCCGGCGCTGGCGCTGGCGGCGGCGCCCTCAGGCCGGAAGCTGCGCCAGGAGCTGCCGGAGTACCGCGCCATGCCACCACTTGCCGTGTCCGCCCATTGCTTGAATGATAGCCGGAAGTACCCTCCCCCACACGCCCAATAGCATCCCAAGAGCTTGGAAACCATCAGCAGAATCGCCGCGCCTCCGGCCGCGGCAATCGCCGCCGCCCAGGCCGCATTTGCCGAACTGGGCCTGGATCTTACGCTCCAGGACTATGGCGCAGAGACGGCGCGACTCGTCGGCCAGATCACGGACGAGCCGGACATCGCCGTGGCGGCCTGGCTCGCACAGGCACGCGCAGCCGGATTCGATTGCAACACCGCGACCGCGATTGCCCGCTTTGGCACCGCGGCGGAACGGCTCGCCGATCAGCTCGCTCGACTCGGGGACATCGGCCTGCCCGCCGACTGGAGCACGAGCCGCGGCCTCAATGCCCGCCAGGCCGAGACCCTGCGCAAGATGCTGCTCGCCATCGCGGCCGATCCACGCCTCATCGTCGCGCGCCTCGCCACAGAACTGGTGCGACAGCGCCACGGCCGCAGCCGGCCCGAATCGGAGCAACAACGATCGGCACTTGAGGCGCGTGAGATCTACGCCCCGCTCGCCAACCGCCTGGGACTGTGGAGCGTCAAGTGGGAGCTGGAGGATCTCGCGTTTCGCCAGCTCGAGCCGGCCGAATACCACCGCATGGCCGCCGCCCTGGCCGAGCGCCGTGTCGATCGTGAACGCTATATCGAGCAGGCCTGCGCGCGGCTGGATGCCGAACTGGCGCAGGCGGGTATCAAGGCCCAGGTTTACGGGCGGCCAAAACACATCTACAGCATCTGGCGCAAGATGCAGCGCAAACAGCTTGCCTTCGAGCAGGTCTTCGACGTGCGCGCCGTGCGCATCGTGGTGGACACCACGGCCGACTGTTATGCCGCGCTGGGCCTGGTGCATGGGCTGTGGTCCTACGTACCGGGCGAGTTCGACGATTACATCGCCACACCGAAGGACAACAACTACCGCTCGATCCACACCGCCGTCACGGGCCCCGAGGGTAAGTCGCTCGAGATCCAGATCCGCACCCGCGACATGCACGATCAGGCCGAACTCGGCGTCGCCGCCCATTGGCGCTACAAGGAGGGCGGAGCCCGCGACGTGAACTATGAACGCAAGATCGAATGGGCGCGAAGCATGCTGGATCCGGCACGCGCGGACGGCAAGGACGGGGATTTCATCGATCGGGTGCGCGGCGAGCTGTTCTCCGATCGGCTCTACGCCCTCACGCCGCGCGGCGAGGTCGTGGACCTGCCGCGCGGCGCGACCCCGCTCGATTTCGCCTATCACGTGCACACCCAGCTCGGGCACGGCTGCCGTGGCGCGCGCGTCAATGGGCGCATTGCGCCCCTGAACCAGCCGCTCGGCAATGGCGAGATTGTCGAGATCATCACCGGACGGAGCGGTGGACCGAGCCGTGACTGGCTGGCGATGGACGGTGGATTCCTCGCCTCCGCGCGCAGCCGCGCCAAGGTGCGCGCCTGGTTCCACCAGCACGATGCCGCGGCAAGCGCCCAAAGCGCGGGCAGCGCGAGTCCCGCCGGCGCCGCGCCGGCAACGCCTGTCGCGCCGGCGGCACCGGCAGCCAACCCCTTTCCGGTACGGCCGAAGGGCCCGCGCAGGACCAGTCGATCCGCCGTGGATATCGAAGGGGTCGGTGACATGCCCACCACCATGGCGCGCTGCTGCGCGCCGGTGCCGCCAGAACCGATCGCGGGCTACGTGACGCTGGGGCGCGGGGTGACCATCCACCGCGCCCAGTGCCGGAGCCTGCTGCGGATGGCGGCTGGCCGGCCTAAACGCCTGCTGCACGTGCAGTGGAACCTGGCGGCCGACCAGCTGATGCCGGTGCAGATCCGCATTGAGGCCTACGACCGCCGTGGACTGTTGCGCGACGTGTCGGACGTCTGCGCGCAGGAACGCCTGAGCATCGAAGGCGTCAACTCGAACACCGACGCCGCCGATCGCATCGCCACGATGCTGATACGCACCGCGGTGCGGGACACGGAGCAGCTCCGACTGGTGCTCAAGCGCCTGCGCGCGGTACCGAGTGTGCTGCGCGCCGAGCGTGCCGGTTGAGTGGCGCCACGGCTAGCGATTGATGTTGTCGATCGCGCGCTTGTCGGCGGCGAGTGCGGCCTCGTGCACCGCTTCGGCGAGCGTGGGATGGGCGTGGATGGTGCGCTGCAGGTCCTCGGCACTGCCACGGAACTCAGACTCCCCCGATCCCCCAAATCAATCGTTGTGCGCTGAAACCTAACCTTCACTCTCCATTTTACTTTCCTCGTTTTCCGGAGTGGCCGAAGGATCCGCCGACGTTCAACCCGAATGCGTTCCATGCGATTATGATGTGCGGATGCACTGCTTAGGCCTAAATGAGTCGTCCAGCAGCGCTGTCGTATCGAGGACAACCGGTGGTATCGCTGTAGAGCGCTTCCACTCTGGGAGCCTCTCAGAGCGCCGACGTCGGGTTGGAGTGTCAAGCTCCGGTAGTCGAGCTTGTTGCCTACTGCTGTTCGCAATCCTTCCAGTTCAAACGTACGGCGCGGACGGCGCACCCACCAGATCGGATCGTCCTCCAACAACTGACGTCGAACGGGCCGCAGTGGCGTGTATCGGCGGCCACGTCGACGACCGAATCGACCAGTGTCTGATCGCCGCGCGGGCAGGAGATGACAATGCACCCGGTGAACTTGCCCGAGCTTATCGATTCGGGTGGTACGGTGCACCAAAGGACGCGGCCGAAGCGGTTCGGTGGGAAAAGGTCAGTTCTGAGCGGGGATCCGGCGTGGCCCGATCAGTACTGGGGCTGTCCTATCTCTGCGGTTTCGGTGTCCAGCGGGACACCGTGGAGGCGAGGCGTTGGTTCAAGCGGGCGACGGAGGGTGGCCGGCAGTCCGGTATCAGTCCTTTGGGATATATGTATGAAGCTGGCATCGGCGGAAGGACGGACTATAAGGCTGCCGTGAAGTGGTATGAGCTAGTGGCCTGTACCAACTGATTGTGTACCGATGTGGCGCGACGGATCGGCATATTTCCACTTCACGGTTCGAGGCGACTTGTTGTAATAACGGATGTAGCGCATGAGCTTTCTCTTGAGGTCGGTGACAGAGGTGAACA
>DATGVM010000044.1:0-42506 GCA_035300345.1 Steroidobacteraceae bacterium | reverse complement strand
TGGAAGCGGCGCAGCAGATCGCCGAGTGGGAATCCCACCCAGGGAATGACCATCGACCAGGCCTCGACGCAACGATGACGGTAGATGCGCTCCTCGAGGGGGTGCGGACTGATGATGTCCTCGATCGTATATTTTCCGGTCTTCGCCGCCTCGCCGGCGATCGTCACACTCCAGGGCCGGGTGCGCAGTGATCCGGCGTTGGCCGCCGGGTCGGCCTTGTCGGTACCGAACTCGTAGAAATTATTGTAGTTGGAGATTTCTTCAAAGCTGTTGGGCTTCTCGGTCAGGGAATACTTCGAATTGCGCGTGTACGTCAAGGCTGCGCCCGCCGGCTCGGCCGCCGCGCGCGCGGCCGGAATAGCGGCTACGGTGGCCAGTCCCAGCGCCGTGCTAAGCAGGTCGCGCCGCATGTGGAAATACCGCTCGGCCGTGATATCCGAGGGTCTGATGCGGGGCAGATCGGGTCGGGGCATGGGCTTTACCGGGGGCGCTGCGAGCGCAAGGGGCGCACGGCCACTGACTGTATTTCGCCTCTGGGGGCACAAAGGTTACAGGATTCGGCCACTGTCAACCCGCGCTTATCGCCCGCCCAGGGCGCGACCAGCGGACGGCGCGAACATTGGGCAGGTACTCCAGTTCTGCGGCCGAACCGTTCACGTAGGTGCCGGCGCTCACCATCTGCAGGTGTTCGAGGTCCGCCGGGCTGTTGCCGTAGGCATAGCTAAGAAGTGGCTGTTGTTCGGCGAGCAGGGCGGCAACGCAATGGGCTTTTTCCGCACCGCGGCGATTGGGTGAGCTGAGCGCGCCATCCAGCCTTTGGTCGGCGCGCCAGCGCACTTCGGTGCAGATGCAGGCGTCGAACCGCAAGGCCTGGGCGATCTCCGGCACGTAGAGATTCAGGCTGGCAGAGAGCAGCACGAGATGATCGTGGTTGCGCTGGTGCGCGGTAATGCACTCCAGCGCTTCGGCGTACAGGCCTGAGCGCACCAGGCGGCGCGCGAAGCGCACGGCCCAGGCCGTGAGCGGGGCGCTGGCCACGCCACCGAGGGTCAGCTGGATGATGCGGGACTTGAGCGCGCCACGGTCGCGTGCGCCCGCCACATAGCGCAGCAGCGGCAGGAGGCAGGGCAGCCAGCGCCACAGCCGCCACGGGTGGCGCCACAGGAACCCTGCGATGAAGGGCAGCAGCGTGTCATGACGCGTGATCGTGCCGTCAAGATCAAAGATCGCGAGGTTGCGCTCGTGCATGACCGCGGCCGTCCGCTTCAGGCCGCTTTGCCACTTACCGCGAGCTGGCGGAGCACATATTGCAGGATGCCGCCGTGCTGGAAGTATTCGCGCTCCTTGGGTGTATCGATGCGCACCTGCGCCTCGAAGCGGCGCGGCGCACCCGAGTCGGGTGTCGCGATGATCGTCACCGTCCTGGCGGCGCCCTGCGAGAGTCCCTGGATATCGAAGGATTCCCGGCCCGTCAGCCCGAGCGACTGGGCGCTCTCGCCGGTCTTGAACTGCAGGGGCAGCACACCCATGCCGATCAGGTTGGAGCGGTGTATGCGCTCAAAACTCTCCGCGATCACGGCACGCACGCCCAGCAGCATGGTGCCCTTGGCGGCCCAGTCGCGCGAGGAGCCCGAGCCGTATTCCTTGCCGGCAAGGACGATGAGCGGCATCCGGTCGGCCTGGTAGCGCATGGCCGCATCATAGATGCTCAACTGCTCGCCGCTCGGGAGGTGCAGCGTCACCCCGCCTTCGGTGCCGGGCAGCAGCAGATTGCGCAATCGAATGTTGGCGAAGGTGCCCCGCATCATCACTTCGTGATTGCCGCGGCGCGCCCCGTACTGGTTGAAATCGGCCGGCGCGACGCCCTGCGCCATCAGGTATTTCGCCGCCGGGCTCGACTTGGCGATGTTGCCGGCCGGCGAGATGTGGTCCGTGGTCACGGAATCGCCGAGCAGGGCCAACACGCGTGCGCCCCGAATCTCACCGATGGCCGCGGGCCGCATCGTCATGCCGTCGAAGTAGGGCGGATTCTTGACGTAGGTGGACTTGGCGTCCCAGGCGTAAATCTTGCCGGCCGGCACCTTGATGGCCTGCCAGCGCTCATCACCCTTGAAGACGCTTTCGTAGCTGCGCCGGAACATGTCGGAGTTGATGTTCTGCTGCACGCAGTCCGCCACTTCGCGGGCACTGGGCCAGATGTCCTTCAGATAGACCGGCTTTCCATCGCTCCCGGCACCGAGCGCCTCGGTGTTCAGGTCGACATCGAGCGATCCGGCGAGCGCATAGGCGACGACCAGCGGCGGGGAAGCCAGGTAATTCATCTTGACGTCCGGGTGGATGCGCCCGTCGAAGTTGCGATTGCCCGACAGCACGGCACAGCCGATCACCTCTCCGGCCTTCACGCCCGCTGAAATCTCCGGCTTCAGCGGGCCGGAATTGCCGATGCAGGTGGTGCAGCCGTAGCCCACCAGATCAAAACCAATGCCGCCGAGCTCGTCGAGCAATCCGGCACGGCTGAGATAATCGCTGACCACGCGCGAACCGGGCGCCAGGCTGGTCTTGACCCAGGGCCGGGAATTCAGGCCCCGGCGACGTGCGTTGCGCGCCAGCAGGCCTGCGGCAATCATGACGTAAGGGTTGGAAGTGTTGGTGCAGCTGGTGATCGCGGCGATCAGTACGGCGCCGTCACGGATCTCGAAACTGCGGCCCTCCACGCTGACCTGCGCCTTGCCCGTCGCGGCCGGGTTCTTGCGGCTGCGCTCCTCGGACATTTTCCGCTGCTGCGCCTGGTAGCTGCTCTTCGCCACGCGCAGTGGCACGCGATCCTGTGGCCGGCTCGGGCCCGCCAGGCTCGGTTCCACGGTGCCGAGGTCGAGCTCCAGCACGGCGGTGTACTCGGCGTCCGGGGCGCCGGCGATGCGCCACAGACCGGTGGCCCGGGCGTAGGCCTCGACCAGCGCAATCTGCTCCGGCGGCCGGCCGGACAGCTTCAAGTAGCGGATGGTCTCCTCGTCGATGGGAAAGATGGCGCAAGTGCTGCCGAATTCCGGCGACATGTTGCCGATCGTGGCCCGATCGGCCAGCGGGAGATTCGCGAGGCCGTCGCCGAAGAACTCGACGAATTTGTCCACCACGCCCTGCTGGCGCAGTCTTTCAGTCACGGTGAGCACCAGGTCGGTCGCGGTGGCGCCCGCCGGCAGGCTGCCTTTGAGGCGGAAGCCGATCACCTGTGGTATCAGCATCGTAACGGGTTGTCCGAGCATCGCCGCCTCGGCTTCGATCCCGCCCACGCCCCAGCCAAGCACTCCAAGTCCGTTGATCATCGTGGTGTGCGAATCGGTGCCGACGACGGTGTCCGGGTAGGCCTGGTGCCGCTCAGCGCTCGGCTGGTCGAAGACCACGCGGCCGAGGAATTCAAGATTGACCTGGTGCACGATGCCGGTGTTCGGCGGCACCACCTTGAAGTTGCGGAAGGCGCTCTGGCCCCAGCGCAGGAAGGCGTAGCGTTCGCCATTGCGCTCGAATTCGATCCGGTTGTTGCTGGCGAGGGACTGGGCGGTCCCGTATTCATCGACCTGCACCGAATGGTCGATGACCAGTTCCGCGGGCGCCAGCGGATTGACCTTCTCGGCATCGCCGCCGAGGCGCGTGATGGCCTCGCGCATCGCGGCCAGGTCGACCACGCAGGGTACGCCGGTGAAATCCTGCATGATCACGCGTGCCGGCGTAAAGGAGATCTCGTGCGTCGGCGGCGCCTGCGGGTTCCAGTTCAGCACCGCCTCGATGTCCGCGCGCGTAACGTTCACGCCGTCCTCGAAGCGCAGCAGGTTTTCCAGCAGGATCTTCAGCGAATACGGCAGTCGCTGGGTGCGCGCCGCACCGAGGGCCGCGACATTGTGGATCTCGTACACCCGGCCACCGGAAGTCAGCGTCGTGCGGGTCTTGAAACTGTCGGTCATGGTTCCTCCGTCACGGGCTCATTATAGAGTCTCTTCAATCACCCCGCCCCCCACGCAGCGCTCGCCGCAATACAGCGCCGCGGTCTGCCCCGGGGTCATCGCCCACTGGGGCGCGGAGAAACGAATCAGCGCCGAGCCATCGGGCTGCGGTTCGAGCGTGGCCGCCTGGTCCGCCTGGCGGTAGCGGGTCTTGACGCTGACCCGGACCTGGCTCTCCGGTGGCGTGTCGAGCCAGTTGATCGCGCCGGTGCGCAGCGCGCTGGCCGTCACGGTTTCGCGATCGCGTGCCGGGATGACGATCAGGGCGTTGCGGGCGGGATCCTTGCGCGCGACGTACCAGGGATCGCCGCTGCCGCCGCTGACGCCGCCGATTTCCAGACCCCCGCGCTGGCCCAGGGTGTAGAAGGGCAGGCCCCGATGGGTGCCGAGTCGCTGGCCGGTGCCGGATTCGATCGGTCCGGGTGTAGAGGGGATATAGCGCGCCAGAAACTCCGCAAACGGGCGTTCACCGATGAAGCAGATCCCGGTGCTGTCGGGCTTCTCGAACACCGGCAGGCCGGCGCCCCGGGCACGCTCGCGTACCGCCGCCTTCTCCAGCCCGCCGAGCGGGAATTGCACCTGCGCAAACTGCGCCCGCGCCACCGCGCAGAGGAAATACGACTGATCCTTGGCGGCATCGCGGGCCCGCAGCAATTCAGGTCCGGCGGAGGCCTGGCGGAGCCTCGCGTAATGACCGGTCGCAAACCAGCGGGCACCGAGGCGTTGCGCGTAGCGCAGGCAGAGGCCGAACTTGATCTCGCGGTTGCACAGCACGTCCGGGTTGGGCGTGCGGCCGCGGCGGTATTCGCTCAGGAACTCCGCGAACACCTGGCGGCGGTAGTCCTCGGCAAAGCTGACCCGGTGCAGGACGATGCCCAGCTCGCGGGCCGTGGTGCGCGCGTCCTGGTAATCCTGCGCGCTGGTGCAGTAGCTGTCGTCATCCTCCCAGTTGGCCATGAACAGGCCGTGCACTTCATGGCCGGATTCGAGCAGCAGGAGGGCGGCGACGGCGGAATCAACGCCGCCGGACATCCCGACCACCACCCGCGCCTGGCTCGCCGCACTCATGGCGGCGATTGTAGGCGCCGACGCTACATGCGTGCCACGCGCCGGTGCTGGAGGTCATTGCTGGCCTGCCAGGCGAGGTCGAATTCCTGCAGGTACTGGCGGGCGACCGGCGGGCTGTTCACGGCCGCGATGCCGTCCCACTGGTCGGCGCGCATCCGATAGACGATGGCCCGATCGTCGGCGATGCAATAGGAAGCGGTGAGGTGGTGAAATTGCGGCACCAGGATGCGCAACTCCAGATAGCTGGAGAGCCGGCGCGCCATCGACATGAAGCGGCTCCCTGACCCGGTGTGGCGAGTGTGATCGCGCAGCAGGACGCGCACCTTGGCGAAACTGTGGCTGAGCACGAAGCGCTTGATCACCTCGATGACGGGCGGATGATCGTAGACCGCGGGCTCCAGATCCGGCGTGAAGATGGAGACCAGCCGTTGGCCGGAAGCGATCGCTGCGGCGGTGCTCTGGCGCACGTCCGCCAGTTCGGTGAGGACCTGCAACTCGTCGGCGGCTGGCGTCGGCATCGGGAGCACGACGGGGTGCAGGGCGCGCTCGGCGGCGGCCAGGCTTGCCAGCCAGGTCTCTGTCGTAGTGCTGTGATTGCCGGGCTTGGCCACGCCGTTTGCCTTAACTCATACCGGATCGGCCTTGGCATGGTAGGCAGCGGAGGCGCAGTTTCGAGCCGACCGGATCACGCCTGAGGCCATGGCAATGTGACCGGCCGCTCAAATTGGCGTGAACAGACCCGTGCGGAGGGTCTTAAGGGGAGCCGCAGCGCTACTCTTTAATAGGACTCATGAGCGTTTTTGACGGGACTCATGAGCGCTTTTAACCGGAGTCCTGAGCGCCGCGGAGCGGCCGGTCAGGGCAACGCGGGCAGCTCGAGCGCGAGCTCGGCCGCCAGGCCGATGTAGTCGGCCGGACGCAGCGCGGCCAGGCGGCTGCGCTCGGCTTGCGCGAGCGGCAAGGCCGCCACGAACTTGTGCAGCGCGGCGGCGTCGATCTGCTGGCCGCGCGTGAATGCCTTGAGCAGTTCATAGCCATTGGGTACGCCCTGCGCACGCAGCACGGTCTGGATCGCCTCGGCGAGCACTTCCCAGGATCCGGCGAGATCAAGGGCCATGCGTTCGGTGTCCGGAGCGAGCCGGGCGAGGCCCTTGAGCAGCGAGCGCCAGGCGATGAAGCTGTGCGCGAGCGCGACGCCCACATTGCGCAGCACCGTTGAATCGCTCAGGTCGCGCTGCCAGCGCGAGACCGGCAGCTTCTCGGCGAAGTGGCGCAGCAGGGCATTGGCCAGGCCCAGATTCCCTTCGGCGTTCTCGAAATCGATCGGGTTGATCTTGTGCGGCATCGTCGAGGAACCGACCTCGCCGTCGATGGCGCGCTGGCGCAGGTAGCCCAGCGAGATGTAGCCCCAGGTGTCCCGGCACAGATCGATCAGGATCACATTCGCCGCGGCGCAGGCGTCGGCGTATTCCCCGATCCAGTCGTGCGGTTCGATCTGCGTGGTGTGGGCGTTGCATTCCAGGCCCTGTGCCGCCACGAAGCGTGCACTGATGAGGCGCCAGTCGGCGCCGGGCAGGGCCCAGTGATGGGCGTTGAAATTGCCGACGGCGCCGTTCCACTTGCCGTAGATCTTCACCGCCTGCAACCGCGCCACGGCGCGCTGCACGCGCGCAGCCACGTTCGCGTATTCCTTGCCGAGCGTGGTCGGGCTGGCGCTCTGCCCATGGGTGCGCGCCAGCATCGGGAGCCGTGCGTGCTGGTGCGCGAAGGTGCGCAGTGCACCGGCGATCTGCATCAGTTCCGGCAGCAGCAGCTGAGTGCGGGCCCGCTGCAGGAGCCGGGCGTAGCAGAGATTGTTGAGGTCTTCGGAAGTGCAGCCGAAATGCACCAGTTCCAGCGTCGCCGCGCTTGCACCCGCGGTGGCCAGTTCCTGGCGAAGGTAATACTCGATCGCCTTGACGTCGTGGTTGATCCGCGCTTCGATTTCCTTGACCGCCGCGGCAGAGTCGGGCCCGGGCTCACGGGCCAGGGCTTCGGCGCGTGCGCGCACCGGCGCGGCGAGCGTCGCGCCCGCGAGCTGCGGCTGGGACTGCACGAGTTCCAGCAGCCACAGGGCCTCGACGCGGATCCGCTCCCGGATCAGCCCGGCTTCGCTGAACAGGGCGCGCAGGGGTTCGGCCACGGATGCGTAGCGGCCATCGATCGGGGAAATGGCCAGCAGGCGGTTTTGATCCATGCAGTGGGCAACGCGCGAGGTTAGAATCAAGATTGTAGCGCATGCGCCGACTCAGGAGCGCCTGCCGTTGGAGTCCAGCGGGATGAAGCCGAGCGACAAGCGGATCGAGCGTGACAGCATGGGTGAGCTCCAAGTGCCGGCCGATGCCCTGTGGGGTGCGCAGACCCAGCGGGCGGTCAACAATTTTCCGATCAGCGGGCGGCCCCTGCCGCGGACTTTCATCCGTGCCCTGGCGCTGATCAAGCAGGCCGCTGCCGCGGCCAATGAGCGCCTCGGGCTGCTCGAAGCGCCGCTGGCCGCGGCCATCGGTGCGGCGGCGGCAGAAGTGGCCGCCGGAACTCATGACCGCCACTTTCCGATCGACGTGTTCCAGACCGGCTCGGGCACCAGCACCAACATGAATGCGAACGAGGTGATCGCGCACCTGGCCGCGCGCGTCCTGCCCGCGGTGCATCCGAATGATCACGTCAACATGAGCCAGAGCAGCAACGATGCGATTCCCACCGCCATCCACGTCAGCGCCGAGCTGCTGCTGCGCGAACAGCTGCTGCCCGCGCTCGTGCACCTGGCCGCCGCCATCGCGGCGCGCGAGTCCGACTGCGCCGCCATCGTCAAGACGGGCCGCACGCACCTGATGGACGCCATGCCGGTGACACTCGCCCAGGAATTGTCGGGCTGGCGTACCCAGATCGAGAACGCCGTCGCGCGGCTCCGCGCCGTGGAGCCGCGGCTGTTGTGCCTGGCACAGGGAGGCACCGCGGTGGGCACCGGCATCAACGCGCATCCGCGCTTCGGGAGCGAGTTCTGCCAGGCGCTGGCGGCCCTGACCGGCATCGCCTTCCTGCCGAATCGCAATTATTTCGAATCGCTGTCGGCGCAGGACGCCGCGGTCGAGCTGTCGGGCCAGCTCAAGGTGCTGGCGGTCAGCCTGATGAAGATTGCCAATGATCTGCGCTGGATGAACAGCGGCCCGCTGGCGGGTTTGGGCGAAATCACGCTGCCGGCCCTGCAGCCGGGGAGCAGCATCATGCCGGGCAAGGTCAATCCGGTGATCCCGGAGGCCACCGCCATGGTCGCGGCGGAAGTCATCGGCAATGATGCCGCCATCACGATCGCGGGACAGTCCGGCAACTTCCAGCTCAATGTCATGCTGCCGCTCATCGCCTGGAATCTGCTGGAGAGTATCCGCCTGCTGGCAAATGCTTCGCGGCTGCTCGCGGACACCGCGATCGCCGGGTTCAAGGTGAATCACGCGCGGCTCACTGAAGCGCTCGAGCGCAATCCGATCCTGGTGACGGCCCTCAACCCCGTCATCGGCTATGAGAAGGGTGCCGCCATCGCCAAGCGCGCCTACGCCGAAGGCAAGCCGATCCTCGAAGTGGCGGCGGAGATGACCGATCTTACGCGCGAGCAGCTCGCCCGGCTGCTCGATCCGGCCGCGCTCGCGGCGGGGGGCATCAAGGGCGGCACCAGCGGCGGTGGCTGAGTCGCGTTGGTAGAGGCGGTGCAGTCGGCGGCGGCGGGACTCCCTGCTGACTGGCGCGGAAGCCTGCGCCGTTCGCTCTTCGCACAGCCCGTGCATCTCGCGCCGCGCGCCGCACCAGCGCCGCAACCCGCGGCCGTGCTGGTGCCCATCATCGATCGGGCCGATGTCCCGACCCTGTTGCTGACCACCCGCGCCGGGCATCTGCGCCAGCACGCCGGGCAGATCAGCTTTCCGGGAGGACGCATCGAGCCCGCGGACCTGAGCGTGCTCGCCGCCGCGGTGCGCGAGACGCGCGAGGAGATCGGCATCGACGACCGTTGCATCGAGCCGCTCGGTTACCTGCCCGACTACGTGGTTCGCACCGGGTTTCGCATCACACCGGTGGTGGCGCTGATCAGCCCCGGATTCACGCTGCAAATCGATGCCGCGGAGGTCGCGGAGGTTTTCGAGATGCCGCTCGAGTTTCCCTGCCACCCGGAGAATTTCCAGCCGACGCGCCGCGTCCTCCACGGAGTGGAAGTCATCCTGGACGACCTGAATTTCGAAGGTCGCATCATCTGGGGTGCCACGGCGCTCATCCTGCGCTCGCTCTGCGCCGTGCTGCGAAGGCAATCATGAGCGAGGCTGCGGACCGGCTTGGGGCCCTGCTGGAATTGATGGCGCGACTGCGCGATCCGCAGCACGGCTGCCCCTGGGACCAGGTGCAGACCTTTGCGAGCATCGCGCCACACACGATCGAAGAAGCCTACGAGCTGGCGGATGCCATCGGCGGCGCGGAGCCGGACCGGATCCGCGACGAACTCGGTGATCTGCTGTTCCAGGTGGTGTTTCTGGCGCAGCTCGGGCGCGAGCGTGGCTGGTTTGATTTCGCCGCGGTGGCGGGCACCGTGCACGACAAGCTGGTCCGCCGTCACCCGCACGTGTTCGGGAAGGCATCCCGCGAGGCCTCGAAGCTCGCGCAGGCCTGGGATGCGCACAAGGCCGCGGAGCGCACCGCGGCCGGGGTTCACGGCGCGCTCGCCGGCGTGCCACAGGCCCTGCCGGCGCTGGCCCGGGCGGCGAAGCTCGGCCGCCGCGCCGCGCGCGTGGGCTTCGACTGGAGTGATGCGCCGTCCGTGCGCGCCAAAATCGAAGAGGAGCTGCGCGAGACCGAAGGCGCGGTGCTACAGCAGGACCAGGAGGCCGTAGAAGAGGAGTTCGGTGACCTGCTGTTCGCCCTCGTCAACTGGGCGCGTCACCTGCAGGTGGATCCGGAGACCGCGCTGCGCCATGCCAACCGCAAGTTCGAGCGGCGCTTCGCGGCGATGGAGGCGCTCATGGCGCAGCGGGGGCGGGTCGCCGCTGAACTGGGCATTGAGGACTGGGAGCGGCTCTGGGCTGAGGTCAAGGCCCAGGCCCGCAAAGAAAAATGATACACATCAGGATGTTGCCGCTGCCCCGGCCAGTTCAGGGGTCGTTCAGCCGCGCTCCCGTAGCCTCTTGAGCCATGGGCGAGCCTTAAGCCCCAAGGGAAGACTCAAGGAGCCGCGAATGTTCAGTAAAAGCACACTGGCCGCCATCGCCGTCGGACTTGCGATCGCTGCGCCGGCCCTGGCCAACGAGAATGACCCCTGGCAGGACGACCCCGCGGGCCAGAACGCCGGGTATGACTATGACTACGCGCGCGTCACGCATGTCGAGCCCCGGATGCGGCAGGTGCGGGTGTCCGTACCGCGGCGTGAATGCTATGAAGTCCCGGACGACGATCCCGGCTACCGCCAGGTCGCAGATCGGCCGGCGGCGGGCGGCATGATTCTCGGTGGCCTGATCGGCGCCGTAATCGGCCACCAGATCGGAAGCGGTCGCGAGCGGGGTGTTGGCACGGTGGCTGGGGCGGTCATCGGCAGCGCCATCGGACACGACGCGGACATGCGGCGGCACGAAGAGGGCACCTACGGCTATTCGCGGCCGCGTGAGCAATCCGGCGAGCGCTGCGAGACGCGCTATTCCGAGCAGATTGAACAGCGCATCGACGGCTATCGCGTCAGCTACCGCTACCACGATCGCGATTACCAGACGGTGCTGCCCTACGATCCGGGCGAGCGCCTGCGGGTGCGCGTGACGGTCAGGCCGGAGGGGTACTAAGATGAGGCCTCCGGCACGTGCCTGAACGATGAACGCACGGCGGCCTCTGGCAGGAGCGGGCATGATCGGCAGGCGCGGGCACTCAGGCTGGGCAACGGCGTTGCTCGCGCTTCTGGCGGTCGTGGCCGCCAGCGCGGCCGGGGCGCGCGCGGTGCGGCTCGATCCGGCGATGCCCGGCGTGACGGCAGCCAGCTTTGTGGCCGATGACAGCGACAGCCAGCGCGAACGCATCATCGAGGCGGTACAGAAGCGCTTCAACGCCAAGGTCGTGCGCGTCACGGACACCACCGTCAACGGCCGCCCGGCACTGGAACTGCGTTTGCTGTCCGCGCAGCGCGTGTGGAACCTGGTCGTCGATGCCGCTTCCGGCCAGATCCTGTCGGGGGCCTGATGCGCATCCTGGTGGTCGAGGATGAGGCGGCGCTGCTCGATTCACTGAAGGCTGATCTGAGCGCGGCCGGCCACGCGGTCGATACGGCCACCGACGGCGAAGAAGGTCTGTACGCCGCACTCGAATTTCCCATCGACGTGGCCATCGTCGATCTGGGGCTGCCGAAGCTCTCCGGGCTCGAACTGATCCGGCGGCTGCGGGCCGCGGGCAAGAGCTATGGCGTCCTGGTGCTCACGGCGCGCGATCGCTGGCAGGACAAGGTCGAGGGACTGAGCGCCGGTGCCGACGACTACGTCGCGAAGCCCTTTCACATTGGCGAACTGCAGGCGCGCCTGAGCGCGCTGCTGCGCCGCTCCAGCGGCTGGACGACGCCGCTCCTGCACTGTGATCCGGTCGTGCTCGACACCCGCGCGCAGGCGGTGGCCGTGCGCGGCACCCCCGTGGAGCTCACCAGCTTTGAGTACCGCCTGCTCGAGCACCTGATGCTGCACGCGGGCGAAGTGATCTCCAAGGCGGAGCTCACGGAGAAACTCTACGAGCAGGATTTCGAGCGCGACAGCAATGTCATCGAGGTGCTGATCGCGCGTCTCCGGCGCAAGCTGGACCCGGAAGATGAAATCAAGCCCATCGAGACGCTGCGGGGCCGCGGTTATCGCATCACCCTGCCGCGCAGTCATGTGGCTTCCTGATCGCCCCAGTTCCTGAAGGCATGGCGCAGCCGCCGTCGGTTCGCCGCCAGCTCATCGTCGCCGTCGCGGTGCCGCTGGTGTTCTCCTTCGCACTGACGATCCTGGCGCTCGACAATATATTTCGCCAGTCGGCGCAGCAGGCCCTGCGCGCGCGCCTGGAGGAGGAAATCGTCGCGCTGGTCACCGCCGCGGAGCTCCTGGAGGACGGGCGCATGGACCTGCACGTGCTCGATCCGGAATCCCGCCTGAGCCGTCGCCGTTCCGGCCAGTACGCGATGGTGCGCAATACCCACGGCCGCATCCTCTGGAGTTCGCCCTCGCTCGCCGGCCTGCCGCTGGATTTCGGACCCCTGGTCGGCACGGGAAATGCGATTTTCCGGCGCAAGGTCCTCGCGGACGGTGCGGACCTCGGCGTGCTCAGCCGCGGCCTGGAATGGGACTACGCCCCGGGTGGCCGGGCGGACCTGGTGTTCAGCGTCGCCGAGAATCTCGCCGACCAGAACGCGCAGCTGCTGCGCTTTCGGCGCCAGCTCATCGCCTGGTTTGGCGTGCTGGCGGTGCTGCTGCTGGGCGTGCTGGGCGAGCTGCTGCGCCGCGTGCTGCGCCCGATTCGCCGCCTCGAGGTGGAGATTGCCGAGGTGGACCGCGGCCAGCGCGCCCAGTTGGGCACCGCCTATCCACGCGAACTGGCCGGCGTGGCCCGCTCGCTCAATGTCCTGCTGCGCTCGGAGCAGCGGCGCATCGTCCGTTACCGCGACACGCTCGGCAACCTGGCCCACAGCCTGAAGACGCCGCTGGCGGTGATGCGCGCGGGTCTCGCCGGCGGCACGGAACAGCACGGGAGCGTGGATCGCGAGATCGATCACATCGCGCAGATTGTCGACCATCACCTCAAGCGCGCCGCGACCAGCGGTGGTGCCGCGGTGGGCCAGGGGGCGGTGCCGGTCGCGCCGCTCCTGGCGGAACTGCGCGCCACGATGCTCAAGGTCCATTCCGCCAAGGACCTGGCCATCGAGACGGAGGTGGCCGCGCGCGCCGGCTTCCTCGGCGATCGCGGCGACATCATCGAACTGCTCGGTAACCTGCTCGACAACGCCTGCAAGTGGTGCAGCGGCAAGGTGCGTGCGGAGGTGCAGCTGCTCGATGAGCAGACGGCGCAGCCGCGACTGTTGATCCGCATCGAGGATGACGGCCCCGGCATAGCCCCCGAAGATCGCGGGCGGGTCCTGGCCCGCGGCGTCAGGGCCGATGAGCGCGCGCCCGGGCATGGGCTCGGCCTGGCGATGGTGGCCGATACGGTGGCGTTGTATGGCGGTGAGGTCCTGATTTCAGAATCGGCTGCGCTCAAAGGCGCGCGTATCGAAGTGACGCTTCCCGGCCGAGCCCTGGAAACGGACGTGCTAAAATCCGGCGAATGAGGTCGACCGACACCACGTCCTGGCAGCCGACGAGCTGGCAGTCCCGCAAAGCGCAGCAACAGCCTGTTTATGAGGACGGCGCGGCGCTGGAGCGCGTTGTCGCCGATCTGTCGCGCCTCCCGCCGGTGGTGGTGTCCTGGGAGGTGGACAATCTGCGCACGCGTCTCGCCGGCGCACAGCGCGGCGAGGCCTTCCTGCTCCAGGGTGGCGATTGCGCCGAGAGTTTCGCCGACTGCGAGTCTGACCATATTGCCAAGCAGCTGAAGGTGCTGCTGCAGATGAGCCTGGTGCTGCTGCAGGCGATGAAGCGGCCGATCGTCCGCGTCGGTCGCTTTGCCGGGCAATACGCCAAGCCGCGGTCGGCGGATACCGAGACACGGGATGGTGTCTCGCTGCCCGCCTACCGCGGTGACCTGGTCAACCGGCCGGAGTTCAGCGCCGAGGCGCGGCGCGCCGATCCGCTGTTGCTGCTGCGTGGCTACGAGCGCGCGGCGCTGACGCTCAACTTCGTGCGTGCACTGGTCGATGGCGGCTTCGCCGACCTGCACCATCCCGAGTACTGGGAGCTGGGTTTCGTGCGCCACGCGCCCCTGCGCGAGGCCTACGAGCGGATCGTGCATTCGATCGGGGACGCCCTGGATTTCTTCGAGTCGATGACCGGCCAGCAGGTCGGCGATGCGCTGCGGGTCGAGTTCTTTTCCAGCCATGAGGGCCTGCACCTGCTGTACGAGCAGGCCCAGACGCGCCACATCCCGCGCCAGGACCGCTGGTACAACCTGTCCACGCACATGCCCTGGATCGGCATGCGCACCGCCACGGTGGAGGGCGCGCACGTGGAGTATTTCCGCGGCATCGCCAATCCGATCGGCGTCAAGGTCGGCGCGGCGATGAGCGATGAGTGGTTGCAGGAGCTGGTGGCGATTCTCAACCCGCAGAACCAGCCCGGCCGCCTGGCGCTGATTCACCGCTTCGGCGTCAAGGACATCGAGCAGCATCTGCCGCGCGTGATCGAAGCGGTGCGCCGCACCGGCCACAGCGTGCTGTGGTGCTGCGATCCGATGCACGGCAACACCGAGACCACCAGCGGGGGCGTCAAGACGCGGCGCTTCGAGAACATCCTGAAGGAACTCGACGTATCCTTCCGCATCCATCGTGAGCTGGGCTCGATACTCGGCGGCGCGCACATCGAACTCACCGGCGAGGATGTCACCGAATGCACCGGTGGGGCGCGCGGCCTGACCGACGCCGACCTGCAACGCGCCTACCGCTCACAGGTCGATCCGCGCCTGAACTATGAGCAGGCCCTGGAACTGGCCATGCTGATCGCCGAGCGCAGCCGGCAGCGCACGTGAGTGCCCGATTCAGCGCCATTTGACGCGCAGCGCTTCGTTGCGACGCTGCCGCACCGGCCGGGCGTCTATCGCATGCACGATGCGGACGGCGAACTCATCTACGTGGGCAAGGCGGCGCGCCTGCGTGACCGGGTCGGCAGTTACTTCAGCTCCAGGCCGCAATCGGCCAAGGTAGCGGCGATGCTGCGCCGCGTGGCGCGCATCGAAGTGACCGTAGTCGGCTCCGAGACCGATGCGCTGCTGCTCGAATGCAACCTGATCAAGGCGCATCGTCCACGGTATAACGTCATCCTGCGCGACGACAAGACTTTCCCCTTCATCCTGTGCGCCTCGGACCATGAGTATCCGCGCCTGCAGTATTGGCGCGGCCTGCGCCGCCCGGCAGGAAGGCTGTTTGGGCCCTATCCCAACGCCTCCATGGTGAAGGCGGCGCTCCAGCATCTGCAGAAGGTTTTTCGCATCCGCAATTGCCGCGACTCCTTCTTTGCCCACCGGAGCCGCCCCTGCCTGCAGCATCAGATCGGGCGCTGCTCGGCGCCCTGCGTCGGGCTCATCAGCGTGGCCGACTACCGCCATGACCTGGATTCGGCGCTGCGGGTGCTGGAAGGCAAGAGCGAGACGCTCGCGGCCGAGCTGCGCGCACGCATGAGCGAGGCGTCGGAGGCCCGGCGCTTCGAGGAGGCCGCGCGCCTGCGCGACCAGCTTGCCGGACTGACCGAGCTGCACAGCGAGCAGATCAGCACCGCGCCCCGGTCCCGGGACGTGGATGTCATCGCGCTCATCGGGGAGCCCGGTCAATACGCGCTGACGATCCTGACGGTGCGCGATGGCCAGAGCCTGGGCACCAGCAATTTCTTCCCGGCGGCGCTTGGAGAGCCGGCCGAGACCCTGGCCCAGTTCCTGCTACTGCATTACGGGCAGCGGGCGGTGCCCGCCGAAATACTCGTCAACCAGGAATTGCCGGACCGCGCCGCGGTCGCCGAGGCGCTGGAAGCCGTCGCGGGCCGTGCGGTGCGCCTGCATCAGAGCGAGCGCGGACTGCCCGGCCGGTGGCTGGAACTCGCGGAAGAGAACGCCCGCGAGGCCCTGCGGATGCACGCCAGCCGCCGCGATTCGATTGCCGCGGCCCTGCAGTCGCTCGCCGTGGAGCTGGCACTGCAGCGCGTGCCCGAACTCATCGAATGCTTCGATGTCAGCCACACGGGAGGGGAAGGCACCGTGGCGGCCTGTGTCGCCTTTGGGCCGGAGGGGCCCGTCAAGCGCGCCTACCGGCGCTACAACATCGAAGGGCCGGCGCCCGGCGATGACTACGGGGCGCTCGAGCAGGCGCTCGCCCGTCATGGCGCCAGGATCGTCAGCGGCGATCTGCCGCGGCCCGATCTGCTGATGATCGACGGCGGCGCCGGCCAGCTCAAGGCCGCACAGCAGGGACTGGCGCGGGCCGGTTGCGAAGGCCTCGCGCTGCTGGCCATCTCCAAGGGGCCCGACCGCAGGCCCGGGCAGGAGCGTCTCCACCTGCCCGGGGGATCCGTGGCACGCGCCTTGCCGCCGGAAAGCGCGGCCCTGCACCTGCTGCAGCGGGTGCGCGATGAAGCCCATCGTTTTGCGATCACCGGTCAGCGCCGGCGACGCGCCCGGCGCTACCACGAATCGATACTCGAGGCCGTACCGGGCCTGGGTCCCGCCCGGCGCCGTGCGCTGCTGACGCATTTCGGCGGACTGCCCGGCGTGCTGCGCGCCGGCGTGGCCGACCTGGAGCGGGTGGCGGGAGTGGGGACATCTCTGGCCCGCACGCTCTATGATTACCTGCACCCGGGAGCGTGATGAGCTGGAATCTTCCAAACGCCTTGACGTGGCTGCGCATTGGCGCCATCCCGCTCGTCATGCTGCTATTCATGGCGGGCCACCGCAATCCGTCCGGGCTGGGTGATACGGCGGCGGGCCTGGTGTTCGCCGCGGCTTCGATCACGGATACTCTGGATGGATACCTGGCGCGGCGCCTGGGCCAGATCACGCCGCTGGGCGCCTTCCTGGATCCGGTGGCGGACAAGCTGATCGTGGCGGTGGCGCTGGTGCTGCTCGTCAGCCGCGATCCGAGGCTCGCACTGGTGCTCTCGGCGGTGGTGATCATCGGTCGCGAGATCGCCGTCTCGGCGCTGCGCGAATGGATGTCGGAGCTCGGTCATCGTGCCAAGGTGGCCGTCTCGGCGCTCGGCAAGTACAAGACCATCATGCAGATGGTCGGCCTGTCGTTCCTGCTGTACCGGCACGATCTTGCGGGGCTGCCCATGTACCGCACCGGCCTGTGGCTGACGGCGCTGGCCGCGCTCCTGACCCTGGTATCGATGGTCATCTACCTGCGTGCGGCCTTGCCCTACCTGCGCTCAAAACCCTGAGCGGAGCTGGAAATCAGCTGAATGGGTTTATGGCGCGCACGCCGGTCAGGGCGTAGATGCGGCCTAGCGAAAATCGCGCGAGCGCCGCGTGAGGCCCTCGAGCCAGTGTGAGCGATCATGCAGGCGGTGTGCGATCACGTGCGCGACCCCGTTCTGGTTCTGCAGCCGGCCGCTGACCACCAGCAGGCTCGCGCCGAGCGCGGGCGCGCGCTGCGCCATGAAGACCTGCGGCCAGAGAATCACGTTGACGATGCCGGTCTCGTCCTCGAGCGAGAGGAACACGACGCCGGAGGCCGTGCCGGGCTGCTGCAGGTGCGTGACGAGGCCGCCGACGCGCACCGCCGTGCCGTCGGGGAGCGCGCGCAGTTCGAGGTTGCTGCGGATGCGCGCGCGGCGCAGCTGTGCGCGCAGCAGCACCAGTGGATGCTGCGTGGTGCTCAGGGAAAGCTGGCGGTAGTCCGCCATGATTTCCTGCGCCGCGCTCGGGCGCGGCAGGGTCACGGCGGGCTCGGCCGGGTTTGCCAGCCCGAGGCTCCCGGGCGGCGGCTCGGCGCCGAGCGCCAGCCAGCTCGCCGCATGCCGGTGCTCGCTTAAAGGCCGCAGCGCACCGGCCATCGCCAGCAGTTGCAGGCTGCGCCGGGGCAGTGGCGCGCGCTGCGCCAGCTCGGCGATGCTCTGGAACGGCGCCTGGACGCGCGCGTCGAGGAGGCGCTGCGCGTGGGCGCGGGGGAGCGAGCGCACCATTCGCAGTCCGATGCGGATGGCGAGCGCGCCGCCCGTGGCGCGCTCGAGCGTGCAGTCCCAGTCGCTGCGCAGCACATCGGGCGGCAGTATGCTCACGCCGCTCCGCCGCGCCTCCTGCACCAGCTGCGCCGGCTGGTAGAAACCCATCGGCTGGCTGTTGAGGAGCGCGGCAAAAAAAGCGGCGGGCTCGTGGCATTTGAGCCAGCAGGAAAAGTAGGTCAGCAGCGCGAATGAAGCGGCGTGTGATTCCGGGAACCCGTACTCACCGAACCCCAGTATCTGCCGGTAGATGCCTTCCGCGAATTCCGCGTTGTAGCCATTGGCGCTCATGCCCGTGAGGAGCCGTTCGCGGAAGGGCTCGAGGCCACCGCGGCGCTTCCAGGCCGCCATGGAGCGGCGCAGCTGATCGGCCTCGCCGGCGGTGAAGCCGGCGGCGACGACGGCGATCTGCATCACCTGCTCCTGGAAAATCGGCACGCCGAGCGTACGGCGCAGCACCTCGGCCAGCGCCGGACTCGGATAGCTGACGCTGCCCGGGTCCTGGCGGCGTTGCAGGTAGGGGTGCACCATGCCGCCCTGGATCGGGCCGGGACGGATGATCGCCACTTCGATCACCAGGTCATAGAAGGAACGCGGCCGGAGCCGCGGCAGCATGCTCATCTGCGCGCGCGATTCGATCTGGAACACGCCGACGGTTTCGCCGCGGCAGATCATGTCGTAGGTGGCGCGATCCTCGGCGGGAATGTCCGTCACGCGTCCCGGCCACCCGCGGTGCACCTGGATGAGCGCCAGGGCCTTGCGGATCGCGGTCAGCATGCCGAGCGCCAGCACGTCCACCTTGAGAAGCCCCAGGGTCTCCAGGTCGTCCTTGTCCCACTGGATCACCGTGCGCTCGGGCATGGCGGCGTTTTCGACCGGCACCAGTTCGTGGAGCGGCTCGCCGGAGATCACGAACCCTCCGACGTGCTGCGAGAGGTGGCGTGGGAACCCGCGCAGCTCGGCGATGAGCCCGGCGGCGAGTGCCGTGCGGGCGGCGAGCGCCGGGTCCGCGGCCGCCGGCTTGCCGATGCCGAGCGCGCGCTCGACGTCGCGCCGTGCGCTGCGCGATTGATAAGTGATGACGGTGGCGGCGAGGGCCGTGCGCTCCCTGCCGTACTTGGCATAGATGTACTGGATCACCTCTTCGCGCCGTTCATGCTCGAAATCGACGTCGATATCCGGCGGCTCGCGCCGCTCGCGGCTGATGAAGCGCTCCACCAGCAGGTTCATGCGTGCCGGGTCGACCTCGGTGATGCCGAGCGCGTAGCAGACCGCGGAGTTCGCCGCCGAGCCGCGCCCCTGGCAGAGGATGCCGCGCTGGCGCGCGAAGTCGACCACGTCATGCACGGTGAGAAAGAAGTGCTCGTACGCGAGATCGGCGATCAGCTGCAGCTCCTTTTCCAGCAGCACCGCCACCGGTGGCGGCACGCCCTGCGGCCAGCGCGCACCAGCGCCCGCCTCGGTCAGCGCACGCAGGTGCGCGCTGGCACTCGACCCTGCCGGCACGAGCTCGGCCGGGTATTGGTAGCGCAGCTGGCCGAGATCGAACTGGCAGCGCTCGGCGATGGCGGCGCTGGCCGCCAGCAGCGGAAGGGGGTACAGGCGCGCGAGCGTCGGCAGCGGGCGCAGATGCCGCTCGCCGTTGGGGAACAGCCGCGCGCCCGCGTTCTCGAGCGTGCAACCATGGCGGATCGCCGTCAGCAGGTCCTGCAGCCGGCGGCGATGGCGTCGATGCATGTGCACGTCGCCCGCCGCCACCGCGGGCAGGGCGCAGTGCCGCGCCAATTCCAGGCAGCGCGCCAGGCGTGCACGATCGCCGGCGCCGCGATGCAGTTCCACCGCCAGCCAGGCACGCTCGGGAAAGCGCTCGCGCAGCCACTGCCCTTCGGCGGGTGCCCGCCCCGGGGCGAGCGCGCCGTCCAGCGCGGGCAGCCACAGTGCCAGGCAGTGATCGAGGCCGGTCTCGAGGTCCGCCTGCGTGAGCGCGTAGTGGCCCTTGGCGGCGCGGCGGCGCGAGCGGGTGATGAGCCGGCAGAGCTCGGAGTAGGCGCGCTGGTCCGGCGCCAGCAGCACCAGCTGCAGGCCCTCGCTGCAACGAAACTCCGCGCCTACGATCAGTTGCAGGCGGCGGCCTTCAGGCAGGGCCCGCGCGGCCTCGTGGGCCCGCACCACGCCGGCCATCGAGCATTCGTCGGTCAGCGCGAGCGCGCGATAGCCAAGCTCATGCGCGCGCGTCACCAGCTCGGCCGGATGCGAGGCGCCGCGCAGGAAGCTGAAGTTGCTGACGCAGTGCAGTTCGGCATACGCGATCATGCCCACAGCCCGTGCACGCACCAGGCGCCGTTGCGCAGGTCATGAAACACCCACAGCTGCGCGCCATCGGCGCCGCGGGCCAGGTAGTAATCGCGAGCGACGTCGGCGCCATCCCACCAGCCGCTTTCGATGCGCTCGGGCCCGGCGAACAGTTCCTGCGGCCTGTCGATGTGCAAGGGTTGCGGCAGCAGCCAGCAGGGGCGCACGGGCACCGCGGGTCCCACCGGCGCCGCCGCCGATGCCGTGACCGATGCGGCGCTCATGCGCCAGGCGCGCTCGGGACGGTGATCGGCAGCACCGCGCAGGGTCTGCACCGCGGACTCACCGAGGCGCGCGGCCAGCCGGTCGATCACCTGCTGGAGCTGCTCGCTGTGCTGTGCGGCGCGCGAAAACAGGTCATTTTGCAGCACCAGGGGCTGCAGGAGTTCGTGGGCCTCGAGGCCCAGTCCGTGGACCGCTGCGCCCAGCGTGCTCGCGGCGAGCCGCTCGCGGGCCAGGGCCAGCAGCTGCGCGGCATCGCGGCCGGGCCGGGCGAGACCGATCTCAAGGCGCGTGGCGGCGCGGCGATGATGCTCGAGACACAGGGTGTAGCGCTGCACGGCCCGATCGCGCGAGCGCAGGAAGCCCTGCAGTCCGGCGAGCAGGCGTTGCAGCGGAAACAGGAGCGCGGTGGTGTCGGTGACCGGGTCTGCGAATTCACAGCGGCTGGTGAAGCGCTGAGGCGCCCGTACCATGCGCAGTGGTTCGCGCACCTCGCCGCACAGGCGCTGCAGGTACAGGCTGGCGCCGGGACCGAAGCGCTGCGCGATCGCGGCCGCGCCCAGCACCAGCAATTCACCGATGCATTGCAGGCCGGCGTCCTGCAATGCCGCGAGCGGCTCCTCCGGCAGTGCCAGCAGCGTCAGCGGGAGCGGTGCGAGCAGTTGCCGCAGCTGGGTGCGCGTGGTCGCGACGGTGGCCAGCCCCGCACGCGCCAGGAGTGAGGCACCCCCGGGCGTGGGCGCGGCGCCCAGACGATGGGTGTAGCCGAGCGAGGCGAGATCGGCGGCGATGCGTTCACGCAAGGCGGCGTGACCGCCGAAGAGCTGGCTGCTCGCGCCGATCTCGATCCACAGCGCGCTGCCGCGCCCGGCGCTGCCCGCAGGCTCGATGCTGACCTGGCTGCTCCATTGCAGCGCCCACAGCGCCAGCACCTCGAGCGCGGCCCGCTCCGCCTGCGGGCGGCCGCCGGCCGACGCTTCAGGCGCAAACCGCGGCAGCAGGATGCACAACCAGAGCATGCGTGCGTCCGCCGCGGGCTTTCTGGATTTCGATGCGCAGCCCGGCATCCAGGGCCTGCAGCCGCAGTCGCAGCGCGGCGGGCGAGGGCTGCAGCGCCGCGGCCGGCGGACGATAGAGCAGGCCGCAGCTGCCGCCCGCTTCGGCCGCGAGCTGGAGCCGGCGTACGCGCCGGTCATCGAGCGCCGCGGGCCAGGCGAGTACCGCCCCGATGGCCGGGCAGCGCAGGGCCTGCTCGGTGGCCCACAGGCCGGCCTGCGCATCGCGCGCCTGCACGAGCAGCAAGCGCTCGAGGACGAGGCCATGGCGGGTGAGAGCCTGTGGGCAGGGCAGGCAGGGCGGTGCGATCCAGGCGATGTACCGGCCCGCGCCGCCCAGCTGTGCGAGCGCCGGCAGGAGCAGCGAGAGCTCGCCGATGCCCTGCGCCTCCGGCATCAGCTCCGTGATCGCCCCCACCGGCCAGCCGCCGCCGGGCAGCACGGCATCGAGCTGCGCGAAGCCCGTCGGCAACGCGACCGGCCCTGCCTCTTCGCTGGTCGGACCGCTCCGGTACATGCGTTCGAGCTGCAGGCGCAAATCGTCACGGCCCGGATGCGGCGCGCAGCGCAGCAGCTGCGCGGTCATGATTGACGCACCCGGGGCATCCCGCTGCGCACCAGTCCCACGATGAGGCCTTCGATCACGCACGGCTGCCGCCGCAGATCGACTTCGATGGGTTTGAAAGCCGCGTTGGCCGGTTCGAGCCGCAACAGGTGGCCATTGCGGCGGTAATATTTCACGGTCGCTTCATCCCCCAGGCGCGCGACGACGATCTGGCCGTTGCTGACCTGCGCGGTGCGATGAACGGCGAGGATGTCGCGATCGTGGATGTCGGCATCGAGCATGCTCTGGCCATGCACGCGCAGCAGGAAATCGGCGCGCGGACGGAACAGCGCCGGATCGAGCAGCAGTTCATCCTCGACGTTATCGAGCGCCAGCGTCGGCACGCCCGCCGCAACCCGCCCATAGAGCGCCAGCCGGCGCGTGAGCGCGAAGGCCGGTTGCAGCAGGCGGATGCCGCGGGCGACGCCGGGCTCGAGGGCGATGAGCCCCTTGCCCGCGAGCGCGCGCAGGTGCTGGTCGATTCCCTGGCGATTGCGCAGTCCCATCGCGCCGGCCAGATCGGCGCGGGTCGGCGGCCGCCCGTGACGGCGCAGGAACTGTTCGATCAGTTCCAGTATCCGGCGCTGGCGTGGGCTGGGCGGGGTGCTCGTGGCATTCATCGCCGATACCATACATTTGTCTGGTATCGATTGAAAGCCGGTCGATTCCCCGTGCTAGGCTTGCAGCCACGGTTCCCTCGTAAAAACAATGCTTAATACAAAAACTTATATCGCGCTGCTGCTGGTGACGCTCAGCGGGCCCTGTGCGGCCACGGTCTACGAGCTCAGCGATCCCGCCCAGAGCGTGCTGGGCGCGGATCAAAGCATCCAGACGGTCTACGAGGACACGCTCTACGATCTGGCGCGCCGCTACAGCCTGGGTTCAGAGGAACTGATTCGCGTCAATCCGCAGTTCGACCCGTGGCTGCCGGGCGCCGACAAGACCGTGCTGATTCCGGGCCGCCGTATCCTGCCCACCGGTCCGCGCGAAGGCATCGTCGTCAACATCGCCGAACACCGGCTCTACTACTACCCGAAGCCCAAGCGCCATCAGCCGCAGCAGGTGATCAGCTATCCGGTCAGCATCGGCAAGATGGACTGGCGCACGCCGCTGGGCGAAACGCGGGTGATCGCCAAGCAGATGAATCCCTGGTGGATCCCGACCGAGTCGGTGCGCGCCGAACACGCACAGGACGGGGACATCCTGCCCGAGCGCGTGCCCCCGGGCCCGGACAATCCGCTGGGAGACCGTGCCCTGCGGCTGGCGGTGGGGAAGGGCACCTATCTGATTCATGGCACCAACAACCCGATTGCGGTCGGACTCGCGGTGACGCACGGGTGCATCCGCATGTATCCGGAAGATATCGAAGCGCTGTTCCAGCAGGTGGAAGTGGGCACGAAGGTGCGCATCGTCAACGAGCCCGTCAAGGTTGCCTGGGTCGATGGCGAACTGCTGCTCGAAGCGCATCCGCCGGTGGACGCCGAGGGACAGAGCTACGAGCCGGACATCGACAAGTTTTCCGATCTGTTGCGCGAAGCGGTGGGTGACACGACCGTGGCCATACACTGGGACTACGCGCGCGACGTCCTGGCGCGCGCCGATGGCGTGCTGGCAACGGTGGGCCTGGCGGCGGAGTTGCCAGAGGTGGCTTCGCCGGCGGCGCCGGGCGAGACACCGGCGGAGACGCCCGCCGATACCACGGCACCGCCCGCGGCAGCGGCCAGCGCCACTCCGCCCTGAAGCGATTTTCTGCCGCTCATCGCTCCAGGTACGCCCGCCACGGCGTCCAGTAGTACTTGCCCCAGCCTTCCGAGACGCCCGCGAAATCGCGGTCGGCCACATTGACGTGGGTGAGTTCGATCCGCGCGCCACCCTTCTCGGGCCAGAAACTGAGCACCAGCGTGGAATCGAGGTCGCGGCGGGAAAATTCGGTGGACCGCCACGACTGGACGATCAGGCGATTGGGGACCAGGTGCAGGATCCGCCCGCTCAGCGCGCCACCAAAGGCCTTGAATGCCGCGCCGACGCGCGGCGCGATGCTGACGGGGCCGCCGCCGGTAAAGGCCGCGTGCTGCTTGGGGTCGAGGTACATGCGATAGAGCCGCGCGGCGGAAGCCGGAAGATCAACGGCCATGGTGACGGTACGGGGCATGGTGGGACTCCTCACTTCTTTCCAGATGTAAAGAATTGATCCAGGTCGGCGCCGGCGGCTGAATCGGCAAATCCGCCGAAGCTGCCCTGCTCGGCGAGCGTTTTTGCCGCGCGTATCAGCCCACCCCAGGCGGCACGAGCGAGCGCACCACCGACGCTGACGCGCCGCACGCCGAGCGCCGCAATCGAGGACAGCGTCATATCGCTCGCCCATCCCACCAGCAGGTTCACCGGCTTGGGTGCGAGGCCCGCGACGAGCGCGGCGATGTGATCGCGGCTGCGCAAGCCCGGTGCGTAGAGGCAATCGGCCCCGGCGTCGGCGTAGGCCTTGAGGCGAGCGATCGTGGCATCGATGTCCGGCCGTCCGGCAATGAATCCTTCCGAGCGGCCGATCAGCATCGCATCGCCTCCGTTCTGATCAATGGCACGCCGTGCCGCACGGATCCTTTCCACGGCGGTGCCGAGATCAAGGAGGGGATTTTCCGGATCACCGCTCGAATCCTCGATCGACAGGCCCGCAACGCCTGTGCCGACCGCGAGGCGCACGCTCTCCGCCACGCCCGCACTGTCGGTGGCGAAGCCGCCTTCAAAATCTGCATTGATCGGGAGGTCCGTCGCTTCCACCATCGCCGCGAGGTGCTCAAGCACGGCCCCGCGGGAGACGCCGTTGTCGGGCAGGCCCTGGGACCAGGCGAAACCGGCGCTGGTGGTCGCCAGCGCCTTGAAGCCCAGGCTCTGCAGGTATCGGGCGCTGCCCAGGTCCCAGGGATTGGGCAGCAGAAAGCAGCCGGACTCGTGCAGGCGCCGGAACGAGCGCCGCTTGTCCGTGATGCTGGGGCGGAGCTGCGTCATCGGTCAATCTCCTTCGGTTTGTGGGAGTGCGCGCCACACGCTCGCGAGCCAGGGCTGCTGCTCGCGCGGCAGGCCCGCCGGACGGTAGTAATGCTCCAGCTCCTCGAAACCGGCCGCAGCGAGCTGGCGGCGCCAGGCCTCAAGATCGTGGTACGCACCGTAGCGCCCACGCGTCCAACCCTCCTGATTGTCGCCGTGCGGGTTGGAGCTGAACAGCACGCCGCGCAGTTTCAGTGCGGCGTGCAAGCGGCGCAGCACGCCAGGAAGCGCCGCCGTCGGGACGTGGAACAGCGAGGCGTTGGCAAAGATGCCATCGAAGTGCGCGGCCGGCAGCTCGAGCTTCAGGAAGTCCTGCTGCCACACCTCGCAACCCGAATCTTCGCGTGCCATGGCGACGAAGCCCGCGGCACCTTCCAGTCCGATCGCGATGTGGCCCCGCTCAGAGAAGCTCTTGAGATCGCGCCCCGGTCCGCAGCCGAAATCGAGAATCGTGAACGGGGGCGGGCCTTCGATGTACCGCAGGAGTGCGGCAATATTCTGGCTGACGTCGTGATCCATCGTACCCGCCCGAAACTCTCCCACATGCTGCTGATAGTGGGCCAGGGTCTTGGCGGCAATGTCGCCCAGGGCATCGATCTCGGGGGCTAGGGGTCGGGGCACGATCGGATGATATGCGGCCCTGCGGCAATCCTGTAAGCGGGGCTCTGCTGTCCCGGGGCTGCATTGCCACGCATAACGTATTGATAGTAAAAAGGTTTAAATCCACCGGCCGCTCACCGGCGCGGCGGCGATCCACAGGGCCGACGGATTGGCGTTCCCGAAGGGCCCTCCGGGAGCGCCACGAGCCGGGGCAGAAGGAGGGCACCTTATGGCCGCAGCCCGGTCAGAGTTGAATAGCGCCAAGAATCAGCTATAGTTCGCTCCCGAGCGAGGTCGCGTTACAGTTAACTTCTTGATCCGCATGAATATTTCTTATAAATGCCATGTCAGAGCGTGATAGCGAGAATTTCGAAATAGACGAAGAATTCGTCGCCGAGGCAGAAGACAGCACCGACTATGACGGATTGCTGGCGCGCGTCGATAAACGCGTGCGCTCCCAAGGCAAGAAGGGCAAGGCGGCCTGGAGCAAGCTCGAAGAGGTGCTTGCCGATCGCAAGCTCGAAAAAGACCTGCGCGAACTCTTCCACGACGAATAGCTTCCGGCAGCGGCGGCGCAGTCGGCCGGCCCTGTCTGCTCGATTTCCATTTCCGAAAACTTCAGTTACCCGATGAACGCAAGGCCTGCGGCCGAATGGATCGTGCTCAAGTTCGGCGGCACGAGCGTTTCCTCGCTGGCGAACTGGCGCAACATCGCCAAGGTGGTGCGCCAGCGGGGCACGCAGGGGGCGCGCGTGCTGGTGGTTCATTCAGCCGTCAGCGGCATCACCGATCGCCTGGATAAACTCCTGCCTGCCGCGCTGGCAGGCGAGCAGGCGGCCGTGCTGGATGCGATCGAGGAGCGCCACCGGCAGCTGGCCGGGGAACTCGGCGTCGGCGCCTCTCCTGCGCTGGAGCTGATGTTCGCGGAACTGCGGCAGGTCATCGCCGGCATCATCCTCATGGGCGAGGTGAGCGAGCGCACCCGGGCGCGCGTGATGGCCAGCGGCGAGCTGATGGCGACCGAGATCGGCGCGCGTTTCCTAAGCGCCGCAGGGATCGAGTGCCGCTGGTGGGACGCGCGCCAGGGGCTGCGATCCGAGCCGCGCGCCAACGCCACGCCGGCGGCCCATTTTCTCTCCGCCACCTGTGACTTTTCCGCGGACGAGGCCTTGAGCGAAGAGCTCAAGGCGCTCGCGCCGGTGGTGCTCACCCAAGGGTTCATCGCCAGCAATGCCGCAGGCGACACGGTGCTGCTGGGCCGTGGCGGTTCGGACACCTCCGGGGCCTACCTGGCGGCCCGCCTGCGCGCCTCGCGCCTCGAGATCTGGACCGACGTGGCCGGCATGTTCAGCGCCAATCCGCGCTCGACACCGGCGGCACGGCTGCTGCGCGCCCTGCATTACGATGAAGCGCAGGAAATCGCGAGCAGCGGCGCCAAGGTGCTGCATCCGCGCTGCATCCTGCCCGCCCGCCAGGCTCAGATTCCGATCTGGATTTACGACACGCAGAGCCCGCACCTGGAAGGCACGCACATCAGTGGGAGCGGGGGGGATGGCGCGGCGCAGGTCAAGGCGGTCTGCATCAAGAAGGGCATCACGCTGGTGTCGCTCGAGACCCCCGGCATGTGGCATGAGGTCGGGTTTCTGGCCAACGCCTTCCAGATCTTCAAGCGCCACGGCATGTCGGTCGACCAGGTATCGACCTCCGAGACCAGCATCACCGTTTCGCTCGATCCCGCCGCCAATACGCTCGATCGCGCCGCGCTCGATACGCTGGTGGCGGAGCTCGGAGCGATGTGCCGCGTGCAGGTGCTCGGCCCATGCGCCTCGGTGAGTCTGGTGGGACGCAACATCCGCGGCATCCTGCATCAGCTCGGTGCGGCCTTCGAGTTGTTCGCGGACCAGCGCATCTACATGGTCAGCCAGGCCGCCAATGACCTGAACTTCATCTTCGTGGTGGACGAGGAGCAGGGCGACCGGCTGGTGCAGGAGCTGCACGACCTGCTGATCCGCCCGGTGAGTGGCGATACCGTGCTGGGTCCGACCTGGGCCGAGCTGTATGGCAGGAAGAAGAACCCCACTGGCAGCGCGGTGCCGTGGTGGCAATCGCGGCGTGATGAACTGCTGCGCCTCGCCGCCGCGCACGACAGCGCCTTTGTTTACGATCCGGAGCAGGTGCGCGTCGCGGCGCGCGCACTCCGGGCGCTGAAATCGGTGCAGCGGGTGTACTACGCCATGAAGGCCAATCCGCACCCCGCGCTGCTGCACATCGTCGCGGAGGAGGGACTCGGCATCGAATGCGTCTCGCGCGGCGAGATCGAACAGGTCTGCGCGACGCTCCCCGCGCTGGACCGCGCGCTGCTGCTCTTCACCCCCAATTTTGCCGCGCGCGATGAATACGCCTGGGCCCTGGCCCAGGGCGTAATGGTGACGATCGATAATCTGTATGTGCTGCAGGCCTGGGCCGAAATTTTCCGTGGCCATGAAATCCTGGTGCGCGTCGATACCGGCACGGGCAAAGGCCATCACCAGCACGTGCGCACCGCCGGCGTGCATTCGAAATTCGGCATTCCACTGGCCGAGCTCGACGCCGTGGCGCAGCTGGCCAGTGCCGCGGGCTGCAGCATCGCCGGCCTCCATGCCCATCCCGGGAGTGGGGTGCTCGAAGTGACGAGCTGGGCCGAGACCGCGGCGCTGCTGCTGCGGGCGGCACGGCGTTTTCCACAGCTGAGGGCGATCAATGTCGGCGGCGGGCTGGGCGTGCCCGACCGCAGCGAGCAGGCGCCGCTCGACCTCGAGAGCCTGGATGTGGCCTTGGGCGCCGTGCGCCAGGAGCGTCGAGACATCGAAGTCTGGCTGGAACCGGGACGCTTCGTCGTGGCCGGCGCGGGTGTGTTGCTGGCCCGCGTGACGCAGACCAAGAGCAAGGCCGACACGCGCTACGTGGGTGTTTCGACGGGCATGAACTCCCTGATCCGGCCGGCCCTGTATGGCGCCTGGCATGAGATTGTGAACCTCACCCGTCTTACGGAGCCGGCCACGGAGCTGGTCAACATCGTCGGCCCGATCTGCGAGTCCGCCGATGTGCTGGGGCACGATCGCCTGCTGCCCCGGACCGTCGAAGGCGACATACTGCTCATCGCCAACGCCGGCGCCTACGGGCATGCCATGAGCTCGAATTACAACCTGCGCACACCGGCGGTCGAACTGGTCTTGTGAACCGGCGGCACCTTACAAGGCAACTCAGGCCTGTTTGCGCATAGCATCCAATGCAGCCCGCGCGAGAAATCCGGATCGGGTCTCACCCTGCTTTCGAGCGTGGGCATCGACTGCACGGAGAATGCGTTGCGGCAACGTGATGTTGATGCGCGCGGCCTTGTCTCCAAGCTCGCTGGCGTCTACGTCGACGATGGCCCAGGTCCAGCCGCGATAACTACGCTTCTTTCGCAGGAGTTCAATCGGCATTGGTACCGGGAACGGCTTGCCTTCGTCCAGAAGTCCTTCCAGATGCAGCAAAATCGCCTCGCGAGCATTGCTAAGCGCCTCATCCAACGTATCGCCCGCCGAAAAACACCCAGGCAACGCCGGCACCACGACTCCGAAAGCATGTTTGGCGTCACCGGTCTCGATGACAATGGGATAGCGCATTACTCTACCTCCTCACTTCAAGCCAGCCTGCTTGCGAATCGCCCGCACCAGGCCTTTCCCTAAATCCTTCTTCGGATGCGGCACCGTGATCAGGCCGAGTTTGGTCGGATGCACAAACTGATGGTGGCTGCCGCGAGTGCGCTGCAGTCGCCAACCGTCAGCCTGCAACAGCCCGATCAGCACGCGACTCTGCATCGTGTGTATTATACACATCGACGGGTGTTTGAGCCAATTGCAGTTCTGTGACCTCCAGAACAGGGCATTTGACGCCGCAGTCGGACAGGCGCCTGGCTGGCCATGGGGAACATGCTTGCCGACGCGTACTGGCACATCGTCGCGCCGATAACGTCTGAAGCGCGATCGCGCTTGACGCTCCTAAAGCCGGCCTCATAGACTGGCCAGACTCATCGAGACCGGCTGAGGGATTGGGCCCTTCGACGCCGGGGCAACCGCCGAGAGCTTCGGAACGGTGCCAACTCCTGCGGCCTTGGGGCCGGCAGATGAGCGTGACTGGCGCCGCTGGCTCCTTTTAATCAGGGAACCTGCTGGCGCTGGCGCCCTCCGGGCGCCGACGCTCCCTGTTTCTTGAGTGCCGATGAGTGTGGCATGACAAGCAGGAGCGATCAGTTGAACTCGGCACACCACAGTCTCAGGTCGGTCGGCGAAACGGCGTTCCTGCGCGAGGGCATCCTCGACCTGCCGGCGCCATTCCCTCTGCATCACGGTGGCCAGCTGGCCGCGCCGCGTCTCGCGTGGCGACTGGCAGGAGATCCCCGATTGCCGATGGTGGTGGCGATCGGCGGGATCTCTGCGCACCGGAAAGTCTTTGACGAGCGCCAGCCCCGGGCGGGATGGTGGCATGAAGTGGCCGGCCCGGGCCGTGCGCTCGACAGCACACGCTGCTGCATCCTGGGGGTTGATTACCTGGGCGGGAGCGGTGAATCGAAGGACCTGAGCGGGCGTGCGGACCTGCCCAGCATCTCGAGCTACGACCAGGCGGTGGCGCTGCATTGCCTGCTGGATCATCTGGGCGTGGCGCGCCTGCGCGCGATTCTCGGCGCCTCCTACGGTGGCATGGTGGCGATGGCCTTTGGCGAGCGCTATCCGGAGCGCGTGGCGCGGCTCCTGGTCATCAGTGCCGCCGATCGCGCCCACCCGATGGCGACGGCTTGGCGCTGCGTGCAGCGGCGCACGGTGCGATTCGCGATGCAGCAGGGCCGGGCCTGTGAAGGGCTCGAGCTGGCGCGCGCCCTGGCCATGACGACCTATCGCAGCGCCGAGGAATTTTCCGCGCGCTTCGATGCGCCGCCCGTGCGCACCGAGTCGCAGTTCGTGTTTCCGGTCGAGGAATACCTGTTCGCGCGCGGGCGCGACTTTGCCGCCAGGGTCCAGGCCGAGGAATTCCTGTGCCTGTCGGAGTCGATCGATCTGCACCGGATCGAT
The DNA here is from genome assembly GCA_035300345.1 of Steroidobacteraceae bacterium. GTDB lineage: Bacteria > Pseudomonadota > Gammaproteobacteria > Steroidobacterales > Steroidobacteraceae > FEN-1191. The sequence goes on along the minus strand of DATGVM010000044.1, from coordinate 11,600 downwards.
GCCACGCGCATCACTGTGCCGACGACGGTCATCGCGGTCCGGGACGACCTGCTGGTGCCACTCGAGGACATGCGCGCGCTGGCAACGCGCCTTCCCGATGCGCGCCTGTACGAGATCTCATCGCCGCACGGACATGACGCCTTTCTCAAGGAGGCGGGACAGTTGCGGCCCACGTTCGCCTGCATATATGGAGAATGCTGAGTGAGTTCCAGTAGCGACAAGCCTCCCGATGTGCAGACGCGTGCGGTGCGGGCCGGGCTCGAAAGCGATGGGGTGACCGGCGCGGTCGTGCCGCCGATCCACCTCAGCGCAACATTCGCCTTTCGCGGCTATGGCGACAAGCGCGCCTACGACTACACGCGTTCGGGCAATCCCACGCGTGACCTGTTGAGTGGGGCGCTGGCCGATCTGGAAGGGGGCGCGGGAGCGGTGATCACCGCTTCCGGCATGGGGGCCATCACGCTGGTGGGCCACCTGCTGAAAGTGGGCGCGCGCATCGTCGCGCCCCACGATTGCTACGGCGGCACGCATCGCCTGTTCAGCGCCTGGCAGCGCCGCGGCGAGTTGCAGGTGGAGTTCGTGGATTTCGCCGATGCGCCCGCCGTGCGCGCGGCACTGGGCCAGCCTGCGGCCATGGTGTGGATCGAAACGCCCAGCAATCCGCTGCTGCGCATCACCGACATCGCTGCTGTGGCGAGCCTGGCGCGGCAGGCCGGCGCGCTGGTGGTCGTCGACAACACCTTCCTGTCGCCGGGCTGGCAACAGCCGTTGCGTCACGGCGCGGACCTCGTGGTGCACTCCACCACCAAATACATCAACGGCCACAGCGATGTCGTCGGCGGTGCCGTGATCGCAGCGACGCGCGAACTGCTGGCGCCCCTTGAGTGGTGGGCCAATTGCCTAGGGGTCAGCGGCGCGCCCTTCGACAGTTTCCTGACGCTCCGCGGCCTGCGCACGCTGCACGCCCGGCTGGCCGTGCATGGCGCCAACGCCCAGGCGCTGGCCGAATGGCTGCTGGTGCAACCGGAGGTCAGCCGCGTCTGGTACCCCGGACTCTCTGCTCACAGCGGGCACGACATCGCCGCGCGCCAGCAGAGCGGATTTGGCGCCATCATCAGCTTCGAGCTCAAGGGCGGGGTTGACGCCGTCAAGCGCTTCATTCCCGGGCTGCGCTTTTTCTCACTGGCAGAGTCGCTCGGCGGCGTGGAGAGCCTGGTGGCGCACCCCGGCTCGATGACCCATGCCGCCATGGATGAGGTCTCGCGCCGCGCCGCCGGGCTCACCGACGGGCTGCTGCGCCTGTCCGTCGGGATCGAAGCGCTGGAGGATCTGCGCGCGGATCTCGCCGCTGGACTGGCACGCACCCGCAGCTGAGCCCCATTTGGGGCTGGAAATCGCCCCAAACCGCCATGCACGGTATGATCGGCCCCATGAATGGCAGTCTATACCGTCACGCGGCGCGGGAGACCTGAAGGGTGGTGAATCCGGCCGAAACCCTGGGCGATGAGGCGCGCGCGCCGCTGCAGCGGGTGGCCGCGCGGCGCATGGAAGGCGCCCGGTCGCACAGCGTGGCCGAGACCCTGGCGAGCGAAGTCCCCGTGGCGATGCAGTTCAACGGCCGGGCCTACGCGGTCATGCTGGCGACGCCGGCGGACCTGGAGGATTTTGCACTCGGATTTGCCCTGACCGAGGCGATCGTCCGCAGGCCCGATGAACTGACGCTGGTCGATGTGGCCTGGACGCCGCACGGCGTCACTCTCGCGATGCAGATTCCAGACGTGCGCGCCGCGCTCCTGGACACGCGCGATCGCAACCTGACCGGCCGCACCGGCTGCGGCCTGTGCGGTACCTCCACGCTCGAAGCGGCGATCCGGCCCGTCAGGCGCGTCGATGCGGCCACGCCGCGCGCCTCGGTCAGCGCCATTGCGGCCGGAATGGCGCGATTGGCCTCATTGCAACCCTACAACAGCGCCACCGGCGCCGTGCACGCGGCGGCCCTGATCTGCGCGGACGAGAGCTTCACGGTGCGCGAGGATGTGGGCCGCCACAACGCGATCGACAAGGCGGTGGGTGCGGTGATGCGCGCCGGGGGCGCGCCGCACAGCCTGCTGGTGACCTCGCGCGCCTCCTACGAAGTGGTGCACAAGGCCGCCGAGGTCGGTTGCCGGCTGGTCGCGGCGATTTCTGCGCCCACCGCGCTGGCCGTGGAACTGGCGCAGCAAGCCGGCGTGACGCTTGCCGGCTGGGTGCGTCCGCCGCGCCTGACGGTGTACTGCGGTGAACTCGAATGAGCAAGCCGCGCTCCTTGAGTATTCCGGTCCGGGCCGCACCCGGTGCGGATCTGCCGAAGGCCGAGAGCGCCGCGGTGCTCGATGCGGTGCGTACCCACGGCCAACTGAAGGGACCGCTGCTGCCGGTATTGCATGCCATCCAGGAGCGGCTCGGGTGGGTACCCCCGCAGGCCGTGCCCCTCATCGCCTTTGAACTTAATCTCTCGCGCGCTGAAGTGCACGGCGTGCTGACTTTTTACCACTACTTCCGGCACATCAAGCCGGGGCGAAAGCTGATCTACCTGTGCCGTGCGGAAGCCTGCCAGGCGGTGGGCGCCGCGGCACTGGAAGCGCATGCGAAGCAGGTGCTGGGCGTCGACTTCCACGGCACGAGCGCCGACGGCAGCTTCACCCTTGAGCCCGTATACTGTCTGGGCAATTGCGCCTGCGGACCGTCGCTGATGATCGACAGGGAACTGCACGCCGGCGTGACGCCGGATCGATTCGACGCGCTGCTGGTGAGTGCCAGGAAATGACCACCACGATCTATGTGCCCGGCGAAGCAACGGCAGTGGCGCTGGGCGCCGACGCCGTGGCGCGCGCGATCGAAGCGGAGGCCGAGCGCCACAAGCAGCCCATCCGGATCGTGCGCAACGGCTCGCGCGGGGCCTTCTGGCTCGAACCGCTCATCGAAGTGAAGACCGGGCGTGGGCGCGTGGCTTACGGGCCGGTGCAGGAGAAGGATGTGCCGGGCCTGTACGGGGCGGGACTCCTCCAGGGCGCCGCGCATCCTCTGTGCCACGGCGCGGTGGACTCCATCCCGTATCTGGCGAAGCAGGAGCGCCTCACCTGTACCCGCATTGGTGTGATCGACCCGCTGAGCCTGGATGACTATCGCGCCTACGGCGGCTACCAGGGCCTTAAAGCCGCCGCCGCAATGGAGTCTGCGGCGATCGTGCAGGCGGTCATCGACTCGGGATTGCGCGGCCGCGGCGGCGCGGCGTTTCCGACCGGCATCAAGTGGCGCACGGTGCTCGCTGCGGCGGGAACGCAGAAATACATCGTCTGCAATGCCGACGAGGGCGACTCCGGCACCTTTTCAGATCGGCTGCTGATGGAGGGCGATCCCTTTTGCCTCATCGAAGGCATGACGATCGCCGCCCTGGCGGTCGGTGCATCAAGTGGATATATCTATCTGCGCTGTGAGTATCCCCAGGCGCAGGCCATCCTGAGCGCGGCCATCGCGACGGCCTACGCGCAGGGCTATCTGGGAGCGGACGTCGCCGGAACGGGCCGGCCCTTCGACCTCGAGTTGCGCCTGGGCGCCGGCGCCTACATCTGCGGAGAGGAAACCTCGCTCCTGGAATCGCTCGAGGGTCGGCGCGGACAGGTGCGCTTCAAGCCACCGCTCCCGGCGATCAAGGGACTGTTTGGCTGTCCCACCGTGGTCAACAACGTGATCAGCTTCGCCAGCGTGCCGATCGTGTTCGAGCGCGGCGTCGACTACTACCGCGATTTCGGGGTGGGCCGCTCGCGCGGCACTCTGCCGATCCAGTTGGCCGGCAACGTGGCGCGCGGCGGATTGGTGGAGAAGGCCTTTGGTCCCACGCTGCGTGAGCTGCTGTACGACTATGGTGGCGGCACGCGCAGCGGCAGGCCGATTCGCGCCGTGCAGGTTGGTGGACCCCTGGGCGCCTACTGGCCCGAATCAAGATTCGATACGCCGCTGGACTACGAGGCCTTCGCGCAGGCCGGTGGCATGCTGGGCCACGGCGGCATCGTGGTCTTCGACGACACGGTGGACATGGCCGCGCAGGCGCGCTTCTCGATGGAGTTCTGCGCCATCGAGTCCTGCGGCAAGTGCACGCCCTGTCGCGTCGGTTCCACGCGCGGGGTCGAAGTGATCGACCGCCTGCGCGCCGGCGACCGCGCGCGGCAGGAAGAGGTGCTGCGCGACCTGTGCAATACCATGACCCATGGCTCGCTGTGCGCCCTGGGCGGACTGACACCGTATCCGGTGCTGTCCGCTCTCGACTATTTCCCCGAGGATTTCGCAAAACCCAGGGCTCAAGAGACCGCCCGGAGCTGACCCATGCAATCCATTGCTGAAAACGACCTGGGCACACCGCCATCCACAGCGGCGACGCAAGTCACGCTGCAGATCGACGGCTGTGAAGTTACCGTGCCGGCGGGTACCTCGCTGATGCGCGCCGCGGCGCTGGCCGACCTGAAAATCCCGAAGCTCTGCGCCACCGACCAGCTCGAGGCCTTCGGATCCTGCCGCCTGTGCCTGGTGCAGATCGAGGGCGTCAAGGGCTTTCCGGCCGCCTGCACGACGCCGGTCGCCGCAGGCATGAAGGTCAGCACGCAGAATTCGGAACTGGCGCGGTTGCGGCGCGGCGTGATGGAGCTCTACATCTCGGATCACCCGCTCGATTGCCTGACCTGTCCCGCCAACGGCCACTGCGAGCTGCAGGACATGGCCGGCGCGGTCGGCCTGCGTGAAGTGCGCTACGGCTATGCCGGCGCCAATCACCTGGATGCCGCCAAGGACGAGTCCAATCCCTACTTCACCTTTGATCCGGCCAAGTGCATCGTCTGTTCGCGCTGTGTGCGGGCCTGCGACGAGCAGCAGGGCACCTTTGCGCTGACGATCGCGGGGCGCGGATTCCAGTCGGTGGTGTCCCCGAGCCAGGGCGAGAGCTTCTTCGATTCCGAATGCGTGTCCTGCGGCGCCTGCGTGCAGGCCTGCCCGACGGCCACACTGTCGGAGAAATCGCTCATCGAGAAAGGCCAGGCCGAGCACAGCGTGGTGACCACCTGCGCCTACTGCGGCGTGGGTTGCTCCTTCCGCGCCGAGATGCGTGGCGAGGAACTGGTGCGCATGGTGCCGAACAAGGATGGCCACGCCAATCACGGTCACAGCTGCGTGAAAGGGCGCTTCGCGATGGGTTACACGACACACCCCGACCGCATCATGAAGCCGATGATCCGCGCCTCGATCAACGATCCGTGGCAGGAGGTGAGCTGGGAAACCGCCATCGGCCACGCGGCCTCGGAATTGCGCCGCATCCAGTCAAAGTATGGGCGCGACAGCATCGGTGGCATCACCTCGAGCCGCTGCACCAACGAGGAGACCTACCTGGTGCAGAAGCTGGTCCGGGCCGGCTTCGGGAACAACAATGTCGATACCTGCGCGCGGGTGTGCCATTCACCCACCGGCTATGGCCTCAAGCAGACGCTGGGCGAATCCGCCGGTACGCAGACCTTTGATTCCGTGATGGCGAGCGATGTCATCATGGTGATCGGGGCCAACCCCACCGACGCTCATCCGGTGTTCGCCTCGCAGATGAAGCGCCGCCTGCGCCAGGGCGCGAGGCTCATCATTGCCGATCCGCGGCGCATCGATCTGGTGCGCACGCCGCACATCGAAGCCGACCACCACCTGGCGCTGCGGCCGGGGACCAACGTGGCGCTGATCAACAGTCTCGCCCATGTCGTGGTCCGCGAGGGCCTGGTCAATGAAGATTTCGTGCGCGCGCGCTGCGAGGTCGAGTCCTTCGAGAACTGGCGGCGCTTTGTTGCCGAGGAGCGCAATTCGCCCGAGGCCATGGCGGCGGTGACCGGCGTGCCGGCCGAGGCCGTGCGCAGCGCGGCGCGCATGTACGCCACCGCCGGGAACGGCGCCATCTATTACGGCCTGGGCGTGACCGAACACAGCCAGGGTTCCACCATGGTCATGGGGATCGCCAACCTGGCGATGGCGACCGGCAACGTCGGACGCGAGGGCGTGGGCGTCAATCCGCTGCGCGGGCAGAACAACGTGCAGGGATCGTGCGACATGGGCTCCTTCCCGCACGAATTTCCCGGCTATCGGCATGTCTCCGACGACGCCGTACGCGCGCGCTTCGAGGCGCTGTGGAAAGTCAAGCTGCTGGCCGAGCCCGGGCTGCGCATTCCGAACATGTTCGAGGCGGCGCTCGACGGCGGGTTCAAGGGTCTGTACATCGAGGGGGAGGATATCGCGCAGTCCGACCCCAATACCCAGCACGTGACGGCGTCGCTCACCGCCATGGAATGCATCATCGTCCAGGACCTGTTTCTCAACGAGACGGCCAAGTACGCCCATGTGTTCCTGCCGGGCTCCTCCTTCCTCGAGAAGGATGGCACCTTCACCAATGCCGAGCGGCGCATCTCGCCGGTGCGACGTGTGACGCGGCCGCCCTCCGGCTATGCCGACTGGGAGATCACGCAACTGCTGGCCAACGCGCTCGGCCTGGAGATGAAGTACGCCCATCCGAGCGAGATCATGGATGAGATCGCCGCGCTGACGCCGACCTTTACCGGAGTCAGCTTTGAGAAGCTCGATCGGCTCGGCAGCATTCAGTGGCCCTGCAATGACCAGCATCCCGAGGGTACGCCGACCATGCACGTCGACACTTTCGTGCGAGGCAAGGGGCGGTTCCTGGTGACCGAGTACGTGCCCACGACTGAAAAGGTCAATGCGCGTTATCCGCTGATCCTCACGACCGGGCGAATCCTCTCCCAGTACAACGTCGGCGCGCAGACGCGGCGCACCGAGAATGTCATGTGGCATGACGAGGACCGGCTCGAGCTCCATCCGCACGATGCCGAGGAACGCGGCGTCCAGGAGGGCGATTGGGTCGGCGTGCAGAGCCGCGCCGGGGAGACGGTGCTGCGGGCGCAGATCACCGACCGGGTCCAGCCCGGCGTGGTGTACACGACCTTCCACTTTCCGGAGTCCGGCGCCAACGTCATCACCACCGAGAACTCGGATTGGGCCACGAATTGTCCTGAGTACAAGGTCACCGCGGTCCAGGTCACGCGGGTCACGCAGCCTTCGGCCTGGCAGCGACGGCATGTCGAGTTCGATCGGCGGCAGCAGGCGCTGCTCGAGCAGGCCACACACGCCGGTGCGGGCGAGGGCGTCGGAGAGCCGGCCGGATGAGCCTCGAGAGCCTGGTGCGGATGGCCAATGACATTGGCCATTTCTTTGCGGCCGAGCCCAAGCGGGCGGATGCCGTCGCCGGCGTTGCCAATCACATCCGCAGATTCTGGGACCCACGCATGCGCCGGCAGATCGCCGCGCACCTCGCGGCCGGCGGCGAGGGGCTCGACCCGCTGGCCCGCGAAGCGATTTCCGGCCTGCCGCGACCGGAATGATGCGCCGGCTGCTCCTCATCCCGCTGGCGTGGCTGGCCGCCGCGGCGGCACTCGCGGAACCGGCCGCGCCGGTGCCGGCGCTGCAGGCCCGGACCGCCAACGGCATCGTCGAAGGCGTGGACGAATCGGGACTCCGGCTGTTTCGCGGCATCCCTTTCGCCGCACCGCCGGTCGGTGAACTGCGCTGGAAGGAGCCGCAGCCGGTCAGCAACTGGACCGGCGTGCGCAAGGCGGATCGCTTCGCTCCGCGCGCGATGCAGGAGCCGCTGTTCAGCGACATGGTGTTCCGCTCCAATGGCATGAGCGAGGATTGCCTCTATCTCAATGTCTGGACGCCCGCCCGTTCCCGCGCCGATCGTCTCCCGGTGCTGGTTTATTTCTATGGCGGCGGCCTGATGGGCGGCGACGGCTCGGAGCTGCGCTACGACGGGGAAAGCCTGTCGCGCCAGGGCATCGTCGCCGTCACCGTGAACTACCGGCTCGGCGTGTTCGGATTCCTGGCACACCCCGAACTTAGCAAGGAATCCGTGCATCACGCCTCGGGCAATTATGGGTACCTGGACCAGGCGGCGGCGCTGCGCTGGGTCGCGCAGAATATCGCCGCCTTTGGCGGTGACCCGCACCGCGTCACCATCGCCGGAGAGTCATCGGGCTCGTTCTCGGTGAGCGCGCAGATGGCCTCGCCCCTGTCCCGGGACCTGATCGCAGGCGCGATCGGGGAGAGTGGATCCGTGCTGGGCAGCACGCCGATCTCCCTGGCGGCGGCGGAACAGGACGGGCTCAAATTCCAGAAGGCGGCGGGTGCGGACCGCCTGGCGGCGCTGCGCCGGATGTCGGCCCGGCAGATACTGGAGGCCGCGTCCAAGCATGATTGGGAGCTGGATGGCGACGTCGTCGACGGCTATTTTTTCACCAAGCCGCCGGTGCAGGTGTACGCGGGCGCCGAGCAGGCACACGTGCCGCTGCTGGCCGGATGGAATCTCGAGGAGTCCGATTACCGCGCATTGCTCGGCGAGGCCAAGCCGACTTTGCACGAATACCTCAAGGCGGTCCGGAAACGGTTCCGCGACCACGCGGATGCGATCCTGAAAGTGTACGGCCCCGCCAGCGACGCTGAAGTCATACCGGTCGCGAACGCCCTGATGGTGGACCAGTTCATCGCCTTCAGTACCTGGAAGTGGCTGGACATGCAGGCGCGCACCGGTGGCAAGCCGGTGTTCCGCTATCTGTTTGCGCGGCCGCGCCCGCTCATGCGTTCCGAGGCGGGAAAGTCCGGAATCACTCACGGTGCCGTGCATTCAACCGAGATTGAATATGCGCTCGGGAACCTGCCGACCAACCGCGTATATGACTGGCAGCCCGAGGACTACAGGGTCTCGGCGATCATGCAGAGCTACTTCGTGAATTTCATCAAGACCGGCGATCCGAATGGAACCGGCTCACCGAAGTGGCCGGCGCTAAGGGCCGGTGCCGCGGCCGATGTCATGCGGATCGATGTGCTCAGCCGCTCCGAACGGGAAGCCCACCGGGATCGCTATCTCTACCTGGATCGCCTGCCCGCGCGCAATTGATCAGGCCCAGGCCGGTTCGTTGCCCGGCTTCCACTTCAGGCTGCAGCCCTGGCTGGCCACCTGATCGGGCGGCACCCGGCCTCCGGCCAGGATCGCGTCCGCCGCGCGGCGCAGGTCGGATCCCGTCACGGGCACGGCACTGCGCGGGCGGCTGGCATCGAAGCGGCCGCGATAGGCGAGGTGCCGGCCGCCCTCGAAAAGAAAAAAATCAGGCGTGCAGACGGCGCCGTAGGCCTTCGCCGTGTTCTGCGACTCGTCGTAGAGGTATGGAAAGGAGAAATTCCGGGCCCTGGCCAATGCCGCCATCAGTTCAGGCCGGTCCTCCGGGTAGGCCGCGACATCGTTGGCGTTGATCGCGACGGTCGCGAGCTTCCGGGTATGGTATTCGGCCGCAAATTTCACCAGGCCATCCAGCACGTGGATCACGTAGGGGCAGTGATTGCAGATGAAGACCACCAGCAGCGCCGGGCTGGCCGAGAAATCACCGAGCGTGTAAATCCGCCCGGCCGGATCGGGCAGTGCGAAGGCGGGGGCCGGCGCGCCAAGCCCGAGCGTCACGTGGATTCTTGCCGCGGCCCGCCCTGGTTTTCAGTGGCCACGGTGACCGTTGCTTCGGGACTGCCTTCGGCGGGCTCGATCTTGCCGGTGCGCCGCTGCAGCTTCTCGGCCTGCCGGGACTTGCGCGACAGTTCTTTCTGGCGCTTCTGCTGGCGGTAGTTCGGTTTTGCCAAGGCTTTGCCCTCAGACCGCCGGCTGCACGGCCGGAGGCGCGATGCGAAGGCGCTGTTCGTCGCGCACTTCATCCAGGGTGAGCCCGGTGTTGGCGGCGATGATGCCCACCAGCCGGTGATTGGGGTCGCGCGGCAGGCTCAACTGGTGCAGGCGTTCCCAGATGCGAATGCGCGCCGTCGGTGCATTGAGCGTGGAGGCCTGTTCGAGCAATTCGCGCTGGCGCTGCAGCTGCAGGTCGGCCTGCTGGTGGGCAATGCGGGCGCGGTAGTCGTTGTTCGTCTCGCCCGCAAAAGGCACGGTCGCGAAGCGGGAATGGGGCGATGAATCATGGCGGTCGATCATGCAAATTCTCCTGCCGGAAACCCCGGCGCTTGCCCGTCAAGGGGCGGGCGATGATCGCCGGGACAGAGGGCGCGAGCTCGGAAAAGGAAGCGCAGCGCGAGAAATCCGGCCGCCACGATCTTGAAGGGCAGTGTAGCACAGGCCATTCGCGTCATGGCCCGATCCGCTCAGCTCCGGCGCCGTCCGTGCAAGAGCGCTGCGGCCGCCGTTCCATTGCGACGCGGTGCCGGGACTTGTTAGGCTCCGTGGCCTTAAGGCACTCGCCGCGCACGATTTCCCCTATGGATCTGAGGAAGCTTCGACAGGTCATTGATATTGCAGTTCCGGGGACCCCGGCCGGGCACCGGCCTGGGAGCACGCGATGTCCGGACTGACCGCCACCGGCGCCTTGCACGAAGCAGCGGCGCTCTCCGGCATTGCGATGACCTGGGTACGCATCGTCCTGATCGTGTTGGCGGCCATCGCGGCGCGATTCATCGGCACGCGGCTGATCCGCGGATTTCGCGATCGATATACCGCGCGCGTGCACGATCCGGAGCATGCGCGGCGCGCCGAGACGCTGGTGCGCGCGTTCCGCTACCTGACTTCCGTGATTGTCGCCCTGGTCGCCGGCATGCTGATCCTGTCCGAGCTGGGTGTCTCGCTGGCCCCCATACTGGGCGCGGCCGGTGTGGTCGGCCTGGCCGTGGGCTTCGGCGCCCAGAGCCTGGTCAGGGATTACGTCACCGGCTTCTTCCTGCTGCTGGAGAACCAGCTCGCCAAGGGCGATGTCGTGCAGGTGGCCGACAAATCCGGCACCGTCGAGGATGTCACGCTGCGCTACCTTCAATTGCGCGACTACGAGGGCAACGTCCATTTCATCCCGAACGGCCTGATCACGACCGTGACGAACATGAGCCGCGGATACGCCTACGCCGTCATGGACGTGGGGGTCGCCTATCACGAGGATGTCGATCAGGCCCTCCTGGCGATGCGAACGACCGCCGCGGACCTGCGCGCCGATCCGGCCTTCGCGCCCTACATCATGGAGGAGTTCGAAATTGCCGGCGTGGAGCGCCTGAGCGATTCAGGCGTATTCCTGCGTGGCCGCTTCAAGGTGCAATCCCTGCAGCAGTGGGACGTGCGGCGGGAGTATTTCCGGCGCCTGAAACGCGTGTTTGACGAGCGCGGCATCGAGTTTTCGCTGCCGCGCCTGGCGCTCCGCACTGAGGTCACAGGGGAGGAGACGGCCTCGGCGCGGCGCCAGCGCCAGACGGATCCGGGGGCTTGAGCGATCGGGCTCAGGCACGATCGCGCTAGATGTGACCTTTCCATAGGTTGTTCCCTCCCGCCCGGGAGAGGAAGCTGATGTTGCGAGACTTCAGTTTTCACTGCGGACAGGAGAGAACAACCGTGCACAAGAATGCGCGTCTGACGCCCAAGGGTCGAGCGTTGGTGCTGGCCCGCCTCGAGGCGGGCCAGCACCAGGTGGATGTGGCCCAAGCCATGGGTGTGTCCCTCA
>DATGVM010000043.1:0-85410 GCA_035300345.1 Steroidobacteraceae bacterium | reverse complement strand
CCAACGCTCGACCCTTGGGCGTCAGACGCGCATTCTTGTGCACGGTTGTTCTCTCCTGTCCGCAGTGAAAACTGAGGTCTCGCAACATCAGCTTCCTCTCCCGGGCGGGAGGGAACAACCTATGGAAAGGTCACACCTAGCCCGCGCGCCGACGCCGCCCGAGGTGTACGAGAAGGATCGACACCGCGGCGGGCGTCACCCCCGGGATCCGTCCGGCCTGGCCGAGCGTGGCGGGGCGGATCTCGCCGAGCTTCTGGCGCACTTCGTTCGACAGCCCGCCGAGCCGCCCGTAGTCCAGGTCCGCAGGCAGGAGCGTGTGCTCGTGCTGCCGCGTGCGCTCGATTTCATCCTGCGCGCGCTCGATGTAGCCGTGGTAGCGGGCGCGCGCTTCGAGCGCGGTGGCCAGCTGCGGGCGCAGGCGCTCATCCGGCGCGAACTCCGGCGCGAACTCCGGCGCCCCGATGAGCCCGACCAGGTCCTCGTAACTCAGGGCCGGGCGCCGCAGCAGTTCCAGCGCCGGGAGGTCGCGGGTCAGCGCCGTGCCGCCCAGGGCGCGCGCGCACCACTCGGCACTGGGTTCGCCGGCGCGGATCCGCCGCGCCTGCAGCCGCTGCATCTCAGCGTCCACGGCCGCGCGCTTGTTCTCGAAGAAGCGCCAGCGCTCATCGTCGACCAGCCTAAGCTCGCGGCCGATAGGCGTTAGCCGCTCGTCGGCATTGTCCTCGCGCAGCAGCAGGCGATGCTCGGCACGGCTGGTGAACATGCGATAGGGCTCGGGGGCACCCTGGGTGACAAGATCGTCCACCAGCACGCCGAGGTAGGCTTCGCTCCGCTTCGGAATCCAGGGCGGGCGTTCCTGCACGGCGCGCGCGGCGTTGAGCCCGGCCAGCAGCCCCTGAGCGGCGGCCTCTTCGTAGCCGGTGGTGCCGTTGATCTGGCCCGCGAAATACAACCCGCGGATGCGCTTCGTTTCCAGCGAGGCCGACAGGTCGCGCGGATCAAAAAAATCGTACTCGATGGCGTAGCCCGGGCGCGTGATGTGGGCCTGTTCCAGGCCGGCGATGCTGTGCACAAACTGCTGCTGCACGTCGAAGGGCAGGCTGGTGGAAATGCCGTTGGGGTACACCTCGTGCGTGTTCAGGCCTTCAGGTTCAAGGAAGATCTGGTGCGAGGCGCGATCGGCAAAACGATGGACTTTGTCCTCCACCGAAGGGCAATAGCGCGGCCCTGTCCCCTCGATCCGCCCGGTGAACATCGGGGAGCGGTCGAAGGCCGCCCGGATCAGGTCGTGGGTGCGCTCATTAGTGTGTGTTATGTGACAATAGATCTGTTCAGGATGCTCATTGACGCGTCCGAGGAACGAAAACACCGGCAGGGGCGAGTCGCTGGGCTGGGCGACCAGCCGCGAATAATCGATCGTGCGGCCGTCGATCCGCGGGGGCGTTCCGGTCTTCAGCCGGCCTACGCGCGGCAGGCGTTCGCGCAGGCGAACGGCCAGTGCATTGGAGGGCGGATCGCCGGCGCGGCCGCCCGCGTGCTGCTCGAGCCCGACGTGAATGCGCCCCCCCAGGAAAGTGCCGACGGTGAGCACGACAGCGCGGGCCTCGAACTCGACACCCGTGACGCAAACGACGCCGCACACCGCATCACCCTCGAGCTTCAGATCGCCGACCTCCTGCTGGAACAGGCGGAGCCGAGGCTGGTTCTCCAGGAGGCTCCGCATCGCCTGCTTGTAGAGCGCCCGATCGGCCTGCGCGCGCGTCGCCCGCACCGCCGGGCCCTTGCTCGCATTGAGGGTGCGAAACTGGATGCCGGCCCGATCGGTGGCCCGCGCCATCGCCCCGCCGAGCGCATCGATCTCGCGCACCAGATGCCCCTTGCCGATGCCGCCGATGGCCGGATTGCAGCTCATCGCGCCGAGCTGCTCGAGGTTCTGCGTCAGCAGCAGCGTGCGCGCGCCGGCACGGGCCGCGGCCAGTGCGGCCTCGCAGCCGGCGTGGCCACCGCCGATGACGATGACATCGAAACGATCCGCGTGAGGCATGGCGCCAATTCTACCGCGATCCCGCGGTGTGGAGGCTGTGGTCCGCAGTCACGCGTTACATGTCACGCCGGTTTTGGAAAGTGGATCGCCCATGCCTGGCTTGAAGGGCCGCAAGCCCGGTGCGGCCTCGACACCTAGCCCTGTGCCAGCAGCTTGAGCACCGCGGCGCGGGCGCTCGCCGCGTGAATCGGCAGCGCCAGCACGTCGCCGGGCCTGGCCCAGTCGAGCGCGTACTGGGCGGCGTCGAGTTCGCTCGCGCGCATCGGGAGCGCGGATTCCGGCAGGCCCAAGCGGAGCAGCTCGGTGCGGATGATGAGCGGCACGTCGCCAATCGGCCGGCCGCGCAGATGCGCCTCGTCTTCCTTGATCACGATCAGCTCGGGCCGGAAATCCGCCGCGACGCGCGCCAGCGCCCGCACGTCCTCGTCGGTCCGGTTGCCGGCGTGCCCGAGCACCAGGCCGAGGCGCCCCTGCGGGCTGCGCATCGTGGCAGCGACCTTGAGGAAGCCGCGCAGGCCGTCCGGATTGTGCGCATAGTCGACCAGCACCCGCACGCCCCTGGAGTTGAAGCGCATCATCCGGCCCGGATTGTCGGCCGGCTCGGCGCCAAAACGCGCGTACACGCGCGCGATGGCGCTGGGTGCCACGCCGAGCGCGGCGGCCGCGAGCGCCGCGCCGGCGAGGTTGGCGATGTTGTAGGTGGCCTCGCCCTCGATCGTGAGCGGCATGGCCGACACCGGGCCCAGGTCATGCTCCCCGCCGGGGGCGGCGCCGTCGCCCGCGCCGCCGCTGAGCCGCAGGTGTCCGGCACGCACGCCGCAGCTGGGGCCGCCGCGCGCGCGCTGCGCCCGAAGCAACGCTCCATCGAAATCGAGCGCAAACCACGCCAGCGCCGGCACGCGGCCGAAGCGGCGCGCGAGGCCTTCCGCCTTGGCGCAGAGCGTGGGATCGTCGGCGTTCAGGACCAGCAGACCGTCGTCGGGCAGCGCCGCAGTCACCGTCAGTTTGGCGTCGGCGAGGCCGTCGAGATCATCGATCCCGTACTCGCCGAAATGATCGGCGCTGATGTTGGTGATGAGGGCCACCCGCGAGCGCGTGACCGCCACGCCACGGCGCATGATCCCCCCGCGCGCCACTTCCAGGATGGCGGCCCCGGTACGCAGGTCCCGCAGCACGCGGCGCGCGCCGGCGGGCCCGGAATAATCACCGCTCGCCAGCAGCTCAGTGCCGACGAACACGCCGTCCGTGCAGTTGTAGGCTGCGCGCCAGCCCTGCTCGCGCGCACAGGCCGCCAGCAACCGGACCGTCGTGGTCTTGCCGTTCGAGCCGGTGACGATCGCCGTGGGTACATCGTGCAGCTCCGCCCAGGGCACGGCATTGGACGCCGGCAGATCCTCGAGCGCGAAGCTGCGCCCGCCGGAACCGGCGCCGAGGGTCAGCAGTTTCTCATCGAGCAGATAAGGCAGGTCGCGCGCTTCGGCCTCGCCCAGCAGGGCACGCAGGGCCGGGCGCGCTTCCCGCGCGGCGAGGCGTGCAAAGCGGGCGAACGCCGCGGCTTCTTCCAGCACCGGCGCATCGATGGCGGCCGGGTCTGCCGCAGCGGCGCCGCCCGGGGTGTTCTCGAGCGCCGCGGCGAGCAGTCCCGCCTCGAGACCAGCCCCAAGCGCCGGGTCGCGCTCCTGCAAGGCGGCGCACAGGGCCCACTCGTTCACCTCGGTGGCGAGAAACAGCTGGTCGATCGGGGCGGCGATGGACAACAGGACGCCGCCGGCATGGCGGCGCGCGACGATCCCGGTCTCCTCCCAGCCCAGGTGCGCGCGTGCACGCTGGACTCGCACCCGCCAGGCGCCGAGCAGCGCCTCGTCGCCGTCGCCGTTGAACTCGAGCGTGGCGCCGGTGCCGGCAAAGAACAGGTTCGCGCCCATCAGGCGCCGGGAGTCGGCAAAGGGCAGCGCGGGCGGCGTGTTCAGTCTTCCGCCTCCGGCGCCACGCGCACGCCGCGCTCGTCACGCACCAGGCCCTCGAAGCTGAAGGCCGGCGTGGCGCCCTCGCCGGCGCGCGCTCCAGCGGTCCCGGGCACGCCGGGCGCCGCCTGCGGGCGCCCGAGGAAATCCTGCGCCGCGCCCATCGTGCCCTCGCCCTCGTGGACGCCGTCGCTCGCACCCGCCGCGCGCGCGGCCGGGGCACCGGCCGGCTTGAACTTCGTGATCTGCTTCCAGGAGCGCACCAGCGCGTCGGCAAAGATCAGCAGCAGGTCGCCGGGCTGGCCCATGGCGAGCGCTGCGGCGATCGCCTCCTGTTCGTCAGGGATGATCGAGATCGCCTGCTCCGGCACGCCCGCGGCGCGCAGGGCCTGGGACTGGATGCGGGGCACTTCATCGGGCGCGCGGCCGCGCAGCGAGTCGTCGCGGCGGCAGAAATAATGATCGAAGCGGCCGGCCACCGCGTTGGCGATCGCGACGAGGTCCTCATCGCGCCGGTCCCCAGGACCGGCCAGCACCACGAGGCGCCGGCCCACGACATCGAGGCGCAGCGCGAGATCGACCAGCGCCGCCACCGCGTGCGCGTTGTGGCCGTAGTCGAACAGCACCTTGAAGGGGTGCTCGTTGAACACGTTCATGCGCCCCGGCGCCTGGAAGAAAGTGGAATCGAAGGTGCGCAGGCCCTGGCGGATCGCGTCGAGCTTGATGCCCAGCGAAAAGGCCATGCTGGCGGCGAACATCGCGTTCTGGACGTTGTGGCGCGCGCGGCCCTCGAGCGTGGCCGGGATCAGGTGCGTCCAGACCAGCGGGATGTGGCTGCCGCGATCGTAGAGCGCGATCATCTGGCCGTTGACGCCCGCTTCGAGCGCGCAGGCGCGGCCGCCGGCGCGAATGTGCTCGCGCACCAGCTGGTGCTCGGGATTGACGGTGACGTAGCAGATGTTCTTCGCCTCGGTGTAGCCGGACATCTTCAGCACCAGCGGATCGTCGGCGTTGAGCACCGCGCAGTCGGTCGCCACCTCCACGACCACGCGCTTCACCTCGGCGAGCTGCTCCAGCGTGTTGATGCCCTTGAGGCCTAAATGGTCGGCCTGCACGTTGAGCACGCCGCCCACGTTGACCTCGCGCACGCCCATGCCGGCGCGCAGCAGGCCGCCGCGCGCGGTCTCGAGCACCGCGATGTCGATCTGCGGGTCGGCGAGCACCATACGGGCCGAGACCGGCCCGGTCATGTCGCCCGAGACGGTGCGCTGGCCATCGACGTAGAGGCCGTCGGTGGTCGTCAGGCCCGGCGTATAGCCGGCCATCTTGGTGATGTGCGCCAGCATGCGCGCCGTGGTGGTCTTGCCGTTGGTGCCGGTGATCGCCGCGATCGGCACGCGCGTCGGCGCGCCGGGCGGAAACAGCATGTCGATGACGGGCTTGGCGACATCGCGCGGCGTGCCCTCGCTGGGCGCGACGTGCATGCGGAAACCCGGCGCCGCATTGACCTCGCAGATGCCGCCGCCGATCTTGCGGTAGCTCTCGGTGATGTTTTTGGTGAGAAAATCGACGCCGCCCACATCCAGGCCGACGGCGCGCACCGCGCGCTCGGCCATCTCGCGATTGTCGGGATGGATGACGTCGGTGACATCCGTCGCGGTGCCGCCCGTGGACAGGTTGGCGGTCGAGCGCAGGTACACGATCTGCCCCGCCTCCGGCACGGAGGCCGCCGTGAGGCCGGCCCGTTCCAGCATCTTCTGCGCCTGGGCGTCGAGCTCGAGCCGCGTCAGCACTTTCTCGTGGCCCACGCCGCGCCGTGGATCCTGGTTCACGACCTCGATCAGCTGCTCCACCGTGTGCAGCGCGTCGCCCACCACGTGCCCGGGCGTGCGCCGCGTCGCGGCCACCAGCTCGCCGTTCACCACCAGCAGGCGATGATCGTCGCCTTCCAGGAAACTCTCGACGATCACGGAACGCGAGTGCTCGCGCGCGACGCGAAATCCGTGCGCCACTTCGGCGTCGCTGGTCAGGCGGATGGAGATGCCGCGGCCATGGTTGCCGTTGTAGGGCTTGGTCACCACTGGAAAGCCAATGCGCCGTCCCGCGCGCACGGCCTGGTCTTCGCTCTGCACCAGCTCCTGCTGCGGGACCGGCAGGCCCAGGGTAGCGAGGATCTTGTTGGTCTCCTCCTTGTCACTGGCGAGCTCGACGGCGATGTGCGGGGTGCGGCCGGTCACGGTGGCCTGGATGCGCTGCTGGTACTTGCCGTGGCCGAGCTGCACCAGCGACTGGTCATTGAGGCGCAGCCAGGGGATGTCGCGCTGTTCCGCGGCGCGCACCAGCGAGGCGGTCGAGGGCCCGAGCGCGCGGCGCTGCGCGAAGCGGATGAACTCATCGCGGGCCACCGGCCACTGCCAGCTCTCCGGGACGGATCCCGCGGGGCGAATGGCTTCCGGCAGCAGCGAGCACAGCAGCTGCAGGCCCAGCTCGCCGGCGGCGATGCCCTCGTCGCGCTGCGCATATTCATAGATGACGGTGTAGACGCCGGGCGCGCCGGCGCTGCGCGTCTTGCCGAAGGTCACTGCCTCTCCGGCGATGTTCTGCAGCTCGATCGCCACATGTTCGAGCACGTGGCCGAGCCAGGTGCCCTCGTCCTCGCGCATGCGCCGGAAAAATCCGCCCGCGACCTTGTAGGAGCAGCCGTGTTCGGCCAGTCCCGGCAGGGCGGCGGCCAGCGCATCGACATAGCCTGAGCCCAGTCTTCCGGTGGGCCAGGCCTCGAGCGCCCCCAGGTCCAGCTCCAGGCGGATGACCGGGAAGTGCGCGTAGAGCGACGGACCGACATAGACCGAGCGATCAAGGACACGCATGGCAGCTACCTCAAGCCGCGGATCGCTGTAGCCTCAGCGTCCGCGGGTCATTCTTTTGTCCGCAATAATGCGCCCGGTTCAGCCACCCGGGTGTGCAGATTGAACGTCGCGCCGGCGACCAGCACGTGCAGGCGCAGGCCCAGCATGCACACCGGCTGGCCCTCGGCCACCTGGCCCATCGAGGAAAAACTGACGTCCGCGCCATCGACGATGGTCACGCCGCCGCTCCCCTCCACTTCGATGGTCTCATCAGGGCCGATGAACGCCCCGGTGTCCTCATCGAGGCCGATGCCGACCGCGAAGGGGTTGTAGGCCAGCGCCGTCAGCAGGCGCCCGAGCCGGTCGCGCTGGCGGAAATGCTGATCGATGATGAAGCGGTTGGTGAGCCCCAGGCCCGGCGCCAGGCGCACGCTGCCGGAAATGACCGCCGAGCCCTCATCGCCGAAGGCGATCATGTGCTCGCTCAGGATGCTGGCGCCGGCGCTGGTGCCGCCGACCGTGACGCCCTGCGCGTTGCGCTGGCGGACCAGCCGCGCAACCGGCGTTCCGCCCAGGAGCGTGGTCAGGCGCAACTGGTTCCCGCCCGTGAAGAAGATGCCGCTCGCCTCTTCGAGGCGGCGCAACCGCCCGCCTTCCTGGCAATCGCGGCGGGTGTCGAAATCCATGACCGTGACGCGCCCGGCGCCGAGCTCCCGGAAGAGCTGCTCGTAGCGCGGACCGGTCTCGTGGATGCGGCTGGCCGTGGGAATGACGACGATATCCGCGTGCCCGCCACCCGAGACGCGCACGAAGCGCTCGAGGATATGCGGGTCATTCTCCTTGTTCTCGGCGCCGCCGATCGCGATGATCCAGCCACGGGTGGCGCCTTCCGGAATCCTGCTGGGCACTGCGCTACTCCTTAGGTTTCGAAAGTGCCGCGCCGCACCGCGACCCCGCCCTGCACATGGACCACGCCGCGGATGATGACGCTGTGCACCGCGCCGCCCGGGTCGAGGGCCACCAGGTCCGCATCCGCGCCGGCGCTGATCTCGCCCTTGCCGGCGAGACGCAGGAGCCGGGCCGGGTTGCTGGTGAAGGGCGCCAGCGCCTGCTCGAGCGGCATGCCGCGCAGCAGCAGCTCGCGCAACGTCCCCATCAGCGCACCGGCGGAGCCTACATCAAATTTACTCACCCGGCCCTCGCCGTCGAAGCAGGGCAGGCACCCTCCGGCATCGGAACTCACGGTGATGCGCTCCCCCGGCGCGCCGCTGGCCGCATAGCGCATGAGCGCCTCGGGCGCCGAGTAGGCATCTTCCCCTTCCGCCACCGGAAAAGCCGTGACGTCCACCGTCACACCTAAGCGCGCGAGCGCCACCGCTTCCTCGAACAGTGCGCGGCGGCGATTGACATGAGTGGGGTTGAACACCCGCGCCGGGAGCTCGGATTCCTGGATCGCGCGGCGCACCAGCTCGAGCCCACGCGCACCGTCCCCGAGGTGCAGATGCAGGATCCCGGCCTTGCCCGTCATCAGGCCCGCGACATGCGCTTCGCCCGCGAGGCGCAGCAGTTCATCGTAGGTGGGCTGGCTGGAGCGGTGATCGCTGATGGCCACCTCGCCGATCCCGAGGAAAGCCTCGATGAACACCAGATCCCCGCGCACGCCACCTGTGAGCGTGGTGGGCGGCACGTGATAGCCGCCCGTGTAGCACCAGGCATTGAGGCCCTGCTCGCGCAAGGCATAGATGTTGGCGAGCAGCTCTCCTGACCCGCGCGCCACATCATCGGTCCCCAGCAATCCGACGACGGTGGTGACCCCGCTCATCGTGAAGCGTGTCAGCGGCACCGGCGGCACGCGGGTGTGAAAACCGGCCTCACCGCCGCCGCCCGTCACGTGCACGTGCGCATCGATCAGTCCGGGGACCAGGCGCGCACCGTCCAGATCGAGCGTCACGGCCGCGCTGCGCAGCGCGGCGGGAAGCTCCGGCAGCTCTGCCTTGGATCCGAGCCACAGGATCCTGCCACCGCCGATGAGAAGATTGCGCAGGCCCAGGGCACGCGGCGCGTAGACATCGGCGTTGCGGATGAAGAGCATAACTTTGGAACTATAGCGCCGATCGGCGGGGCAGGCAGAAGCGGTTGCTGTCGGCGCAGACGATTCCCTTGATCTCTCCGGCGCCATCGACGACCGCCAGGAGCGGAGTGCCATGGCCGGTGAACAGCAGCGTATTGGGCTGGTCCGGATCGAAACCGAGCTGCGCCACGCGCTGACGCAGCAGGGGTTTCGGCTTTCGCAGGCGCAGGTCAGTCTGCCCATCGACCGTCCGCAAGCGGGCCCGCAACTCCGGCAGGCCACGCTCCCAGCTGCGGAAGAGCCGCGGCATCTGGATCACGTCATCGCCGCCCGTAATCGCGCCGTGCATGATCTGCGCGCGCAGCTCCGGGTCCTCAGGCAGCGGTGCCCACACCCAGCGCGGGCGAGCGTACCAATAGGGCGCGAAGGCAGCATTCTCCCGGCGGGCCCGCGCGATCTCCTGCTCGTTGAGATCCGAGGCCTGCACGAGCTGCAGCCGGTCCACTGAAAAGGCGTAGTACAGCGGCCGTCCCTGCCACAACGTCGCGGCTCCGTAGGCCAGTGCCGCGAGCTGCACAGCGACGATGATCGACACATCGCGGGCCAGTGAACGGCGCGGCTTGCGGGGGCTGGCGATCAACAGCGTGATCAGCGGGCCGAGCGACACGTCGACCCCGGCGACTATGGGGGCCACGCTCAGGGCTCCGGTCAGATACCAGCCGGGCCAGCGATACCAGCCCAGATAGAGGGTGCCGAGCACGAGCGTGATGACGGTGGCGCTGCCCGCAAGATGCAGAGCAAAGGCTTTGAGGCGAAATCTCATGGCTGGCGACCCGCCGCCATTTTAGCGCAACGGCAATTCAGGCCAGCGGCAGGTCGTGCGGGCGCACGAGCAGGTGCCAGTTCTGGTGCTCTTCGAGCAGCAGCGCCATCGCCGCCTTGATCGCCGCCCGGGCCGGCGCGAAATCGTGGGCCTGGCCCGTAGGCTCGAGCGCGGCCCGGATGCGGGTGATCGCGGTACCGAGTTCACCCACCAGTCGCTCTGAGGTCGCGCCCACCCGATAGGTTTCCGATTGCGCCAGTGCGCCGTGGAGCGAGGCGCCGAGAGCGGGAAAGAAAGTCGTGACCAGCGACAGCCACACGGAATGAATGGCGAGGTGCAGGAGCGCCCCGACCGCGGTGAGCCCGAACAGGGCACCGTTAAGGCGGTGAACCCGATGCAGGAGCGCGTGCTGCTTGATCGCGTTGCGGTGGTGGTAATTGCGCTGCTGCTCGAGGATCTCGATGCTCCACTGGCCATAGCCGGACACGAAGGCCGCGTTGGACCACACACTCGCCTGCAGGCCCTGGACCAATGGCTCACAGCCAATGCACAGGGCCGTGACATCGCTCGCGTCGCGCAGATGCTGGCCCGGATCGAACACCCGCTGGTACCAGTTGGGCTCCGTCGCCGGCGCGTTGGCATCGAGCAGTGGGGCGAGCATCGGCAGGTACCAGGTCAGCTCGGCGGTGGTACGAGCGTGCAGCCACTGTCCCTGCCAGTCCCGCCGGTGGCCCAGCCAGTAGATTGCCGTGACGGTCCCGATCAGCGCGACTTCGTTGAGCGCCCACAGCCCCGCGAAGGTGTGCAGTTGCGAGCGCGAGGTGTCCCAGCCTAAGGCCAGGGGCAGCATCGCACACAGCACCGCCACGGCACTGAGCAGGTAGATGGCCCAGAAACCGCTCCGGTAGCGATGGCCGTAGACCAGCGCCCGCGCGTCGAACACCCGGTGAGGTTCCGCCACCGCGTCGATCAGCGGCTGCAGCGCGGGCGGGGCGCTCGGCGCCGCCGGCGCGGCGGGCAAATCCAGATCCGCGCCGACCAGCAGCAGACGCTGGATGAGCTGGTGCAGCGCCATGGGCCGGCGCTCTGCCTGCGCGCGCCGATCGAGGATTTCGTAGGTGGTGGCGAAGATGGCCGGTGAGACGACCCCGAGGCTCCCGTCGCCATAGTCGACCAGCCAGTCGCCCACCTGCCCGCTCAGGCGCGACTCGCCATCGGCGAGCAGCACCTCGAAGGGCTCACTCATCGGAACCGCATGGATGCGGTACTTGAGGCTGAGGTACACGCCCGGAACACCTGCCTCCTGCGGTGGCTGGGGCCGGTATTTCTCGGCGAAGCGCGCGCGCGACACGCGCCACTGCTCGCCGCCGGTACCTGTGATAATCGCATCGCCAGGCTTCGCCTTGACGATGCCCTCGCGCGTGTGCACTTCACTGGCCGTGGGCGTGAACCGCACCTGCACGGCACGCTCCAGCTTGCGGGCCACCACGCGGCGCTCGTCACTGGTGATCAGCGGCAGGTAACCGGGCTGGCCGCTGGAGCGATAAAGGGGCGGCGCCTCCGGACTCACCCGGCGCCCCGCGCCGCAGCGGGCTGGCACGCAGAATTGGCGGGCGAGTGCGTCATGGTTCCCCTGAACTTGTCTTCTTTAGGTGGCAGGACCGAGCGGTGTCCCTCTGTGGGCCTGCCCTTTTCTTCAGTGTGCCGGACTGCACCCTACGGCGCAACGCAATCCGCGCGCCGGAGGAGGAAGGCTACTTGCCGATGCAAAAGGCCGAGAAAATACGGCCCAGCAGCTCCTCTGCCGTCCCCGTGCCGGTGATTTCGCCGAGCGCGCGTTGCGCGGCCCGCAATTCCTCGGCGACCAGCTCGCCCGCGCCCGCTGCGCCACATTGGTGGCGCGCGTTATCGAGGTGCCTGGCGGTCAACGCGAGGGCCTCGAGGTGACGGCGGCGCGCCGACAGGGCGCCGGCGTCCGAGGATTGGTAGCCCGCGGCCTCGAGCAGATGCCGGCGCAGCTCCTCGAGCCCGGCGCCGCTGCTCGCCGAAATCCGCAGCTGCGGCAGATCCGCCCGCCCTCGCTGGGGCGGGCCCTTGCCCGCACCCACGCCCACGCCCAGCAGGTCGATCTTGTTGAAGACGAGCGTCACCGGCACCTGCGCCGGAATCCGGGCCCGCTCCGCCTCGAAGCGCGCCGCATCAGGATCCAGCGCCGCGTCCACCAGGAACAGCACGCGGTCCGCCTGTTCCATGGCCGCGCGTGCGCGGCGCATGCCTTCGGCCTCGATCGCATCGGCACTGTCGCGAAGCCCCGCGGTGTCGAGCAGCAGGAGCGGGACGCCCTCGAGCTGGATGCGCTCGCGCAGCACGTCGCGCGTGGTGCCGGGGATTTCCGTGACGATGGCCGCGTCGTGGCCGGCGAGGCGATTGAGGAGCGTGGACTTGCCGGCGTTGGGAGCGCCGGCGATCACCACCGTGAGTCCCTCGGTCAGGAGCCGCCCCTGCCGCGCGGTGGCCTGCAGCGCCGCGCACTGCTCGCGCACGCTGGCGAGCCGTTCGCTGAGCGCACGGTCAGCGAGATAGTCGATCTCGTCGGTCGGAAAATCGATGGTCGCCTCGACATGCGCGCGCAGCTGCGCGAGCGCCTCATCGAGCGTGCGCACCCGCGCGGAAAACTCGCCCTGGAGCGAGCGCAGCGCGGCGCGCGCGGCGGCCTCGCTCCCGGCATCGATCAGGTCGGCGACCGCCTCGGCCTGCGCCAGGTCGAGCTTTTCGTTCAGATAAGCGCGCAGCGTGAACTCCCCGGGCTGCGCGCGCCGCGCGCCGAGCGCCACGGCGCGGGCGATCAGCGATTCGACCAGGAGCGCGCCGCCGTGGCCGTGGAGTTCGAGCACGTCCTCGCCCGTATAGGAGTGGGGTGCCGGAAAATACAGCGCCAGGCCCTCATCGAGGGCGGCGCCATCGGCGGCGAGGAAGCGGGAGGACGTGGCGTGGCGTGGCGGCGGCAACTCTCCCAGCATGGCTCTGGCAATCGCGGTGCATAGCGGCCCCGAAAGACGCACGATCGCGATGCCGCCGCGGCCCGGCGGCGTGGCCGCAGCGACGATTGTTTCACTCTGGGTTGCGCTCTGCTCGGTCACGGGCGCCCTTGAGGATCGGCGCAGGCTTTGGCTAGTCGCGCGCCTTCGCCTGCGCGGCGATGCGGCGGTTGATGTTCCACTGCTGCAGGATCGACAGCAGCGTGTTGGTGGTCCAGTACAGCACCAGCCCGGAGGGCATGAAGGCGAACATCACCGGCATCCCGAGCTGCATGAACATGAACATCTTCTGCTGGGTGGGATCGCCCATCTGCGGGTTGAGCTTGAAGTTGATGTAGTTCGCAATCGCCATCAGCGCGGGCAGGACGAAGATCGGATCGCGGGCCGACAGGTCACCGATCCAGCCGACGAAAGGCGCCTGGCGCATCTCCACGCTCTCGAGCAGCACCCAGTAGAAGGCGATGAACACCGGGATCTGGATGATCATCGGCAGGCAGCCGGCGACCGGGTTCACTTTTTCGCGCTGGTAGAGCTCCATCATCGCCTTGCCGAGCTTGTCGCGCTGGTCCTTGTAGGTCTCCTGCAGCAGCTTGATACGCGGCTGCAGCGCCTTCATGCGCGCCATCGAGCGCATGCTCGCTTCCGAGAGCGGATAGAACAGGAGTTTCAGCAGCAGCGTCGCCAGCATGATGGTCCAGCCCCAGTTGCCGACCAGGCCGTGCACCTTGTCGAGCAGCCAGAACAGGGGCTGCGCCAGCACGCTCAGCCAGCCATAGTCGGTCACCAGGTACAGCCGCGGGCTGGCCTGCTCGAGCTGGTGCTGGAGCTTCGGGCCTACGAAGATCGTCTGCTGCAGCTGGGCGCTTGCGCCCGGTGCCAGCTGTTGTGCAGGCCCGGTAGCCGTGAACTGGTATTCAACACCTCGCGTGATGAGCTGGTAACGCCACGCTTGTCCCACCGGCGGCACGATCGCCGCGGCAAAATGGTGCTGGAGGGCCGCAATCCAGCCGCCAGTGACCAGCTGATCCAGCGTCGGCGGTGTCTTGCCGAACTCCAGTCTTTGGAATTTCTTGCCATCGTCATAGGCCGGACACTTCTTGGCGTAGCTCTCCGGATGGAAGTAAGAGGTCGGGACTGGGGTGTTGTTGCGCAGCAGCTGCGCATAGGGGGCGAACGGCCACGGTGCGCTGGACGCGTTGCGCACCTGGTACTCGAGATCGATCGCGTAGCGGCCGCGATGGAACACATAGGTCTTGATCACCGTCACGCCCGCGCCATTAGTCCAACTGAGCGGTACGCGCAGCTCCTCCTGTCCCGCCCCCAGCTTCAGTTCCCGGGCCGCCGTGTCGAACAGCGCCTGGTGATTGGGCATCGCGGTGTCCGCGGCGCCTGAGAGCCCGGACTGCACGACAAACAGGCTCTGGTCGCTGTCGCGGTTGAGCAGGCGCACCCGCTCCTGCCCGCCCTTGACCTGTGCGTAGGCCGGCAGGTCCGCGCGCGTCAGCTCGCCGCCGGCGAGGCTGATTTCGACATCAAGAACGTCGGTCACCACGTGCACCAGTGCCGCGCCTGGCGTGGCGGCCGCGGCTCCGGGAATGGCCGCTGCGGTGGCAGCCGCGGGTTGCGCCGCGCTGGCCACTGGCGCGGCGAGCACGGGTACCGAGCCGCCCAGGGCGGGCACCGCGCTGGGGCCAGCGCCATTCGCAGCGGGCGTCGTCACGGCCTCCGGCGGTGCGGGCGGATAATCGCGCATCCAGGTGACGTAGTTCATCAGCAACGCCATCGCCAGCGTCGCCCACACGATCATGCGAAGGTTAACTTTGGGGAACATGTCCCGCCCGCGAGCACTGAGGCGGTGGCACCGGATCGAAGCCACCGGGATGGAGCGGATGGCAGCGGCCGATGCGCTTGAGCGCGAGCCACAGCCCGCGCAGCAGGCCGTGCCGTTCGAGGGCCTCGAACGCGTACTGCGAGCAGCTCGGATAGTAGCGGCAGCGCGGCCCCAGCAGCGGGCTTATGTAGCGCTGGTAGAGGCGGATCAGCTGCTGAACTAGCGTTGTGCCCATGCTTCTATGATCTGCTTCCAGATGACCTGCAGGCCCTCGCGCAGCGCCGCGTTGGCCGCGCCGCGCGCACCCTGGCGCGCGCCGATCACGATGTCCACCGGCGGCAGGGCGTGACGCTGCAGGCGAAAACTCTCCCGAATCTGCCGCCGCAATCGGTTGCGGTGCACCGCATCGCCGACGGTGCGCGCCGCGATTGACAGTCCGAGCCGCGCATCGCCGTGCTCATTGGGACGGACCGAAGCGGACCACAGCTCGTTGCCGAAGCGGCGGCCCTGCCCGTAGGCCGCCTTGAACTCGGCCGGGCGGCGGAGACGCTGCGTGCGCTGGAACCTCGAGCTGGGGCGATCCGGCCCGCTGCGGGATTCGCCGGCGATCACAAATACTCTAGGGGATCAGCCGCTTGCGGCCTTTGGCGCGTCGCCGCGCGAGCACCTTGCGGCCGTTCTTCGTGGCCATCCGGGCGCGGAAACCATGGGTGCGGGCGCGGCGGACCTTGCTGGGCTGGTAGGTGCGTTTCATGGCTAAACTGAGGTCCGGGCCGTCAGCGAAAAATGGGCGGGCAGGGTACGTTCGGCGCCGCGGCATGTCAATACGCGAACGCTTCCGGGTCGGCCGCTTATCGGTATAGACTTCGACCCCTTTTCCGATCCACTCCAGACCCTGAGGCAGCGAGCCGCTTGAGCGCAACCTGGTCCCGCTGTGTTGGCGCGCTCGAAGGCGAGCTGCCCGAACAGCAATTCAACACCTGGGTCAGGCCGCTGCAGGCCGTGGAAAGCGGCGAGCGGCTGCGCCTCCTGGCGCCCAACCGTTTCGTGGTCGACTGGGTGCGCGCAAACCTGCTGACGCGCATCGAAGCGATCCTGCGGGCCGACGGCGGTCTGCCCGTGACGATCGAGATCGGATCGCGCGAGGCGCCGGTCCCCGCGGCCAGCCCGCACGAGACCAGCGCTCCGGCAATGGTGAGTCCCGCGCGCGCCTCGGTCTTCGCCGGCGTTCCGCTCAATGCCAACTTCACCTTCGGCAGTTTCATCGAAGGCAAGAGCAACCACTTCGCCAAGGCCGCCGCGCAACAGGTGGCGGAAAATCCCGGCTCCGCCTACAACCCGCTGTTCATCTACGGGGGCGTGGGCTTAGGCAAGACCCATCTCATGCACGCCATCGGCCACCTGATCCGCGAGCGCAAGCCCGAGGCGCGCATCGCCTACGTGCACTCCGAGCGCTTCGTCAGCGACATGGTGCGTTCGCTCCAGCACAACACCATCAACGATTTCAAGAACACCTATCGCACACTGCATGCGCTGCTGATCGATGACATCCAGTTCTTCGCCGGGAAGGACCGCTCGCAGGAAGAGTTTTTCCACACCTTCAATGCCCTGATCGAAGGCCAGCACCAGGTGATCCTCACCTGCGATCGCTACCCGAAGGAAGTCGAGGGCCTGGAGGAGCGGCTCAAGTCGCGTTTTGGCTGGGGCCTCACGGTGGCCATCGAGCCGCCGGACCTGGAGACCTGCGTGGCGATCCTGCTCGGCAAGGCGCAGCTCGTCGGGGTGGAATTACCCGAGGAAGTGGCCTTTTTCATAGCGAAATGCATCCGCTCGAACGTGCGCGAGCTCGAGGGCGCGCTGCGCCGCGTGATCGCCAACGCGCGCTTCCTCGGTCGGTCCATCACGCTGGAATTTGCGCGCGAAGCGCTCAAGGACCTGCTGACGCTGCAGGCGCGGCTGATCACGGTCGACAACATCCAGAAGACCGTGGCCGAGTATTACAAGGTGCGGATCGCCGATCTCCTGTCCAAGCGGCGCAGCCGCTCGGTCGCGCGGCCGCGCCAGGTGGCGATGGCGCTCGCCAAGGAACTCACGACGCACAGCCTGCCGGAAATCGGCGATGCCTTCGGCGGGCGCGATCACACCACCGTGATGCACGCCTGCAAGCGCATTCGCGAACTGCGGGACAGCGAGCCGCGCATCCAGGAGGATTTTTCAATCCTGTTGAGAACCCTGGCTGGTTGAGCCCAAGTAAGCTGTGGGCAAGATTGGGGAGAACTTTACCCACAATGCGCACACAGTCAGCCAGCCCGGTTCACCCGCGAGGGGCTTGCCGAACGCCATCGTGAATTACCGGCTGCAACAGTTGCGAAAGCGGTTGTCCCCGATCTTCACAGGCCTAATAATCATTACTGTCTTATCCTAAGAAGAAATTAATACTATGAAAGTCTCGGCATCGCGGGAGAGTCTGCTCAGTCCGCTGCAAAGCGTGATGGGTGTTGTCGAGCGGCGGCAGACCATGCCGGTGCTGGCGAACGTGCTGCTGATTGCGCGCGGCGAAAAACTCTCCATCACCGGCACGGACCTGGAAGTCGAGCTGGTGGCGAGCGCTGCCGTGAACGTGCAGCAGGCCGGGGACATCACGGTGCCGGGCCGCAAATTGCTGGAGATCGTGCGTGCGTTGCCGGAGAAGGCGACCGTCTCGCTGGTGCGCGAAGCGGAGCGCGTGGTGGTGAAGGCGGGCCGGAGCCGCTTCACGCTCTCGAGCCTGCCGGCGAGCGAATTTCCGGTGGTCGAGGAGATTCACGCCCGCCAGGCCATCCGCGTGAGCGGCGCCCAGTTCCAGCGCCTGATCGAGAAGACGCATTTCTCCATGGCGCAGCAGGACGTGCGTTACTACCTCAACGGCACGCTGCTCGAAGCCTCCGGAAAGAAGCTGCGGGCAGTCGCCACCGATGGTCACCGCCTCTCACTGGCGGAGACCGACTTGTCCGAGGCGATCGAGGGCAGTCAGCAGGTCATCGTGCCACGCAAGGGGATCCTGGAGCTGCAACGGATCCTTGGCGGGGACGCGGACATTGAACTCAGCATCGGCACGAATCACGTTCGCGCCCAGATCGGCGACATTCGCTTCACTTCGAAGCTGATCGATGGAAAGTTCCCGGAGTACGGGCGGGTTATCCCGGCCAAACCCCCTTTCTCGATGAGCGCGGGCCGGGATGTCCTGCGCCAGGCCCTGCAGCGCACCTCGATCCTCTCGAATGAGAAGTATCGCGGGGTTCGGCTCACCTTCGGCGCAAATCAACTCACCATCCAGGCTCACAACCCCGAACAGGAAGAGGCCGAAGACCAGGTCGAAGTCGCCTACGGGGGCGATGAGATGGAGATCGGCTTCAACGTGACTTACCTGCTGGAGGCCCTGGCGGCCATTGACGTGGATACGGTCGAGGTGGCCCTCACCGATTCCAATTCGAGCTGCCTGATTCGGGCACCGGGGGACGCCTCCGTGAAGTTTGTCGTCATGCCCATGCGCCTGTAGGGACCGCCGTGAGCCTGCTGGCGCTCGAGGTCGAGAGCCTGCGCTGTCTCAAGCAAGCCCAGCTCGAACTGCATCCCCACGTCAATCTGATCACGGGCCCCAACGGCGCCGGAAAGACTTCGGTCCTCGAAGCGGTCTATCTGCTGGGCCGCGGGCGCTCGTTCCGGACTCGCCACACCGAGCAGTTGATCAGCCACGACGCGCCCGGACTGTCCGTCCTGGGCCGCACCGACGACGAGAGCTTCCCGGTGCTGGGCTTGAGTTTCGATCGTTTCAGCGGCTTGAGGGCCCGGCTTGCCGGGCGCGAAGCCCGCTCGCTGGCCGAGCTCTCCGAAGCCTTCCCCGTGCAGGTGCTCGATCCGGGGATTCACCGCCTGGTCGAGGAGGGCCCGGCCTATCGCCGGCGCTGGCTGGATTGGGGAGTGTTCCACGTGGAACAAGGTTTTGTGGGCACCTGGACGGACTATTCGAAGACCCTCCGGCAGCGCAACGCGGCGCTGAAGCAGGGCGCGGATCCTGCCGCCTGGGAGCCGGAGCTGGCCCGCCTGGGCGAGCTGCTGGCAGAGTCGCGCAGCCGGACGTTGTCCCTGCTTGAGCCCTATTGGCGCGAGACGCTCTCAGCCTTGCTGGGCGAGCCCGTGACGCTCGGATTTTTCCGGGGCTGGGGCCAGGAGCGAAGCCTGCTCGAAATCCTGGCGACCCACCGAGCCCGGGATCTGGAGCGCAAGACCACCTGCAGCGGCGCCCATCGCTTTGACGTGCTGCTGAGGCTCGAAGGCCGGCCAGCGCGCGACGTGCTCTCGCGCGGCCAGCAAAAACTTCTCGGCGCCGCCCTGGCGCTGGCCATGGCGCGGCTTGCCGGGAGCGGGGGGAGACGTCCTCCAATCCTGCTGCTCGATGATCCGGCGGCCGAACTCGACCGGGCGCACACGGAAGCGATGCTGGGGGAAATCCGCAAGATGCAGGGTCAACTCATCGTCACTGCCCTCCATCCGGAAGAGGCCCGTTTCGGGGCGCCGGAGAGGGTGTTTCACGTGGAACATGGCCGCGTTACCAAGCTATAATATGAGTATGGTAATAAGGGCCTCCGCATGACCGAGCTAGATGTCTATGATTCCAGTAAAATCAAGGTCTTAAAGGGTCTTGATGCAGTGCGGAAAAGACCCGGGATGTACATCGGCGATACCGATGACGGCAGTGGGCTGCACCACATGGTTTTCGAGGTCGTGGACAACGCCATCGACGAGTCGCTGGCAGGCCATTGCGACCGCATAACCGTCACGATCCACGCCGACGAATCCGTCACGGTCACGGATAACGGGCGCGGCATCCCGGTCGACATCCACCCCGAAGAAGGGCGCTCGGCCGCCGAAGTGATCATGACGGTTTTGCATGCGGGCGGTAAGTTTGATGACAGTTCGTACAAGGTTTCGGGCGGCCTGCACGGGGTGGGTGTGTCGGTCGTCAACGCCCTCTCGGACACGCTGCTGCTGACGATCTGCCGCGAGGGGCGCATGCACCGCCAGGAGTACCACCTGGGCGAGCCTGCCGCCCCGCTGGCCGATATTGGCCCGTGCACCGAGCGCGGCAGCACCATCCGCTTCAGGCCGAGCGGCAAGATCTTCACCAACATCCAGTTCGTCTACGAGACGCTGGCCAAGCGGCTGCGGGAGTTGTCCTTCCTGAATTCCGGTGTGCGCATCGAGCTCAACGATGAACGCGAGGACAAGCGCGATGTGTTCCAGCACGCCGGGGGCTTGCAGGCTTTCGTCAAACACCTGAATCGCGGCCGCACGCCGGTGCATGAGAGCGTGTTCTGGTTCCGCACGCAGGAAGGTGCGACCACGGTGGAAGTCGCCCTGCAGTGGAATGACTCCTACCAGGAGAGCATGTACTGCTACACCAACAATATTCCGCAGAAGGACGGCGGCACGCACCTGTCCGGCTTCCGCGCCGCGCTGACGCGCACGCTGAACGATTACATCGAGAAGGAGACGGCCGCCAAGAAAGAAAAAGTGCCGACCACGGGCGATGACGCCCGCGAGGGACTCACCGCGATTCTTTCGTTGAAGATGCCGGATCCGAAGTTCTCGTCGCAGACCAAGGACAAGCTGGTGTCATCGGAAGTCAAAGGCGTGGTCGAGACCGCCGTCGGCACCAAGCTGGGCGAATTCCTGCTCGAGCAGCCCAGCCAGGCCAAGGCGATCGTCGCCAAGATCATCGACGCGGCGCGTGCGCGCGAAGCGGCACGCAAGGCGCGCGAGATGACACGGCGCAAGGGCGCACTCGATATCGCCGGGCTCCCCGGCAAGCTCGCCGACTGCCAGGAGAAAGATCCCGCGTTGTCGGAAATCTTCATCGTCGAGGGAGACTCGGCCGGCGGCTCGGCCAAGCAGGGGCGCGACCGGCGCACGCAGGCCATCCTGCCGCTCAAGGGCAAGATCCTCAACGTCGAGCGGGCGCGCTTCGACAAGATGATTTCCTCGGCAGAAGTCGGCACCCTGATCACGGCGCTGGGTTGCGGGATCGGCCGCGACGAGTTCGACATCAGCAAATTGCGCTATCACCGCGTGATCATCATGAGTGTCGACGGCGACGATCACGTGTTTGTCCGTGATGCCAAGCACGGCGTACGCATGGTGTGCATCGGCCGGTTCATCGATCAAGCCCTAGCGGCTCACGCGGCTTCCGGTGCCGTTGCGTCCGATGGGCACAGCGAGAAGTTGCGCCACACGGAGCTGGGTGAGGTGCTGTGCTTTGGCCTCAAAGACCAGAAGACGCGCTTTCGGCCGATAAAGGCCGTCATCCGTCATCCCCTGGAAGACAAGCTGTTTCGAATCCGTACCGCCTATGGCCGCAGTGTGCGGGTAACAGCCAGCCACAGCGTATTCGTCAACGAGAGGGGCGCTGTGAAGCTCAAGCGGGGCGATCAGCTGCGGCTTAACGATCAGTTGGTCGCGCCGAAAACGCTGCGCCTGCCCGAGGAAGTGCCAAGTCGCATGGATTTATTGCAGCGCCTCTGGTCGGAACCGGCCGCCGCACAGCAGATCTGGGTGCGTGGTCCTGCCGTTGAAGACTGGTATCGCAGTCGCGTCCTGGCTCAGCATGCTGCGGATTCCCAAATGAGCTCGCCCCGCGTTGAGATTCCTCTCGACGTCGCTCGTGGACTGGCGGATCAGCGGCGCGCGAGCGGCATTACGAACAAGGCGCTGTGTACCGCGATCGGTATCGCGCAGCCGATTACTTTTTACGGTTGGGAAAAGGGCGAGGCGCGGCCGACGGTCGAACACTTCGAATCCTACCTCGCCGCGGTCGGCGCCGATTTCGCGGCGGTCATGCCGAAGGTGAAAGTGGGCTCAAGCCGCCTGGAGCACACCTGGGCATCGCAATATCGAGGTTCGGACCGTAACGCCGTGAAGGACTATGTTTCGCTAGCCTCGCTGAGTGCCGCCGACATCGAGTGGTTTGCCGAGCGCGAGGATCTCGAGCTGACGCCGGAGCACTATGCCGAGAAAGGCGTGCCCCGCTTTCTAGCGGTTGACGACTCTCTGTTCGGCCTGCTGGGCTTCTACTTGGCCGAAGGCTCCTGCTCGAGCCGCAATGGCGTCCGCCTCACGAT
Organism: Steroidobacteraceae bacterium; assembly: GCA_035300345.1. Classification (GTDB taxonomy): domain Bacteria; phylum Pseudomonadota; class Gammaproteobacteria; order Steroidobacterales; family Steroidobacteraceae; genus FEN-1191. The sequence goes on along the minus strand of DATGVM010000043.1, from coordinate 63,633 downwards.
TGGCAAGGGTAACCAGCGCTTTGCCGCCGAGATGACCGAGCGGTTGCGCCGGCTGTTCGGGCTCGCGCCAAGCTTCTACCATAGCCCCGGTCGGGCGGCTGAAGTCAGGCTCGTCAATCGCATCGCCGCTCTCGTTTGGCAACAAGTCTTCGGATTCGATGGCGTCGATTCCGCGACCAAGCGCATTCCGGATCTCGTCTTCAGCGCCCCCGCCGCGATGAAACGGGAGTTCCTGCGCGGGTACCTGCTGGGTGACGGCACGGTCGTGGAGGGTAAGATCTCCTTCACCACCACGTCATACGAAATCGCGAGCGGCCTCGTGTACCTGCTGAGCTCCTTTGGTGTCGTGGCTTCGCAGAGCCAAATGCAACCCGACGGCATCGTGCGCCAAATTCGAGGCACGCCCTGTCAGACAAAATTGCCCTATTGGACGACCACCATAAGCGCGGCGGAGGACTTAATCCGGCTGGAACCGGTATGGCGCGATCATGCCTGCGCCGATCGCCTGCGTGCGCGACTTTCCGATACGGGAGTGGGCAGCAACAGGCGCTTCGAGCTTTTGAATGGCGACCTCATGGGCCTGCCGATTCGCTCCATCGAGGAAGTCACGCCGAGCAACGGCTATGTCTACGATTTCTCCGTCGAAGGCGACGAAAATTTTGTTGCCGGTATGGGCGGTATCTGCTGTCACAATACGGACGCCGATGTCGACGGCTCGCACATCCGCACCCTGTTGCTGACTTTCTTTTACCGCCAGATCCCGCTGCTCATCGAGCGCGGCCACATCTACATCGCGCAGCCGCCGCTCTACAAGGTCAAGCGCGGCAAGACGGAGACCTACGTCAAGGACGAGAACGAGCTCAACGCGCTGCTGCTCTCGAGTGCCCTGGAAGCGGCCTCGCTCCAGGTGAGCGCCGGCGCACCGCCGCTGAGTGGCTCGGCCCTCGAACTGCTGGCCCGCCGCTACATGGAAGTGCAGGCCATCATCCGGCGCTGGGCGCGCCGCTATGACGAGCGCCTGCTGGACGCGCTGATCTACCAGCCCGAGGTGAAGCTCGAGAGCTTCGATCGCCCGGGGTTCCTCGCGGGCTGGTGCGCCGGACTGGTCAGCAGCCTAAACGCCGGCGCGGATTCCGAGCGCAGTTTCAGGGCCGAGGTGCGCCCCGGCAGCGACGGGCACGCCGCCCGCATCATCGTGCACCGCACCGAGCACGGTTCGGTCAGCGACAAGCAGCTCACGCGCGAATTCTTCGATTCGGCCGAGTACCGGCGCATCGCGGATCTCGGCAGTACGCTGGCCGGATTCATCGGTGAAGGCGCCGCGGTGGCGCGCGGCGAGGAGCGGATCGAAGTCGGCTCCTTCAAGGAAGCAATGCGCTGGCTGTTCGAGCAGGCGCGCAAGGGACAGGCGATCCAGCGCTACAAGGGCCTGGGGGAGATGAATCCCGAGCAACTCTGGGACACGACCATCAACCCCGAGACGCGGCGTCTCACCCAGGTGCGCATCGATGATGCGGTCGCGGCCGACGAGATCTTTACCACGTTGATGGGAGACCAGGTCGAGCCGCGCCGCGAGTTCATCGAGAAGAACGCACTGTCGGTGGCCAACCTCGACATCTGAGAGGTCGGCACCGGCTCAATCGCCGCTTTTCAGGTATCAAGCCACTCGGCTACGCCACCGTGGTGCGAGCACGCGCCGCGGTGCTGTTTGGAGTGGGACAGCGTCCCGTCCTTGCACTTGGCGCGCGCGGCGCCGGCCGTGGTCGCGCTGCTCTTGGTCGTTGACGCACTGGAAGTGCCCTTGCTGTACGACGGAGCTGACGTGGCCGGAGCCGTCGTGGCAGCACTCGGTGCTGCGTAGTCCGCAGCGGCAGCCGGAGTGGCCGCGGCGGAGGCGGCGCCCTTCTGCACACCGCCATGGTGGCTGCAGGCCCCTTTCCCACCCTTGGAACTCGTGCCGTCCTTGCACGTCACGGCCGTCGCCGTTGATGTGCCATCGGCCGCATAGCTTTGGACGGTGGCGCCGAACGCGGCCAGGGCCGAGCAGATGATCAGAGAGCGCAGGAGCTGAGATTGCATGGTTTCACCTGTACTGGTTGGACAATCGGAAAGCGAAGGCTGACACAGGAACCCTGAACGAAGGATGAATCCGCAGGCTAAAACGAAAAAACCAGGTTGGCGGTGCTCAGCTGGTCGGTCTTCTTGAGCTGAGGCGCGGGCGGCGCCGCGGCCGGCACGTCGCTGTTGTGGCGTAGCAGGTACGACAGACTCAGGGCCAGCCGATCCGTCATGCTGACCTGCACGCCGGTTTCGTTCTGGAGAAAGGTGTTGGCCGAGCCCGATTCCACCAGGAATTTGTTGTACAGCTTGGTGCTGGCATTGAGCGTCTGCTCATAGTCGACGCTGCCGCGGAACACGGCGTTGCCGAGCTGCTCGCCGGTCAAGCGGTCCTTCTGCCGTCGATAGCCCGCGCCGGCGTCGGCGGCGAGCTTGGTGGCCGCCGAGTCGATGAGCTTGTAGCCGTAGCCCGCCGACAGCACCGCCTGGTAGTCGTACGGCGCGAAGTGATCGTTCTCGTAGCGCGCCGAACCAAACGCGTAGCTGCGGTCGCTCAGTTTGTAATCGGATTGACCATGCACCTCGAAGCGGTTGCCCGTCGTGTTGTCGATGCCGGTGACCGGATCGCGCGCACTGCCGCGCAGCAGAGAAAAGCCCACCGTGTGCTTCCACGGATCAAGCGTCTTCGTCAGCTCGGCCTTCGCGTTGAGCGTGTCGCTGGTGGTATTGCCGCGAGCCAGCACCAGGCCCAGCTCACCCTTGCCCTTCCAGTCAGTATCAGAAGCGGACCAGGCCTGCGGCGGGCAGATCCCGAGGGACAAGCCTCCGACAGCGAAGAGGACCAGCAAGGCATCGCGATTCATGGCGAGCGCCGCTATCGGGTCGGGAGGACTCCGGCAGGCGTCATCTTGTCGACGGCCGTCGGCAGCATCTGGGCCAGTTTCTGGGCGACATCCTGCGGATTGAGGCCCAGCTTCGCCGCCAGTTGCGTCACGGTGTTCGAGCCCAGGACCTGCTGGATCTGCTCGGCGCTGATCGGGGAATTGGCTCCCGTGCCGATCCACGATTGCATGACCCCACCGAGCCCCTGCTTCTGAAACTGTGTCGCCAGCCCGGACAAACCGCCGTGCTGCTCGATGACGCCACTGATCAGGTGGGTCGCTTCTGCGCCCACGATTCCACCCAGTATCCCGTCCAGTAATCCCATGTGTGCCTCGGTGAAAAGGTAGCCCGAATATTCGAGCGGAAAAAAGGGCGCCTTTAATACCAACTTGCCGGATCAATTGCAATGCCGGCACGCGGACGGGTTCCTGCCCTGGCTCAGCGCTCAGAAACCGAGTGCGCTCAATGAGGGGTGATCGTCCGGCCGGCGCCCCAGCGGCCAGTGGTAACGCCGCTCGGATTCCTGGATCGGGGCGTCGTTGATGCTCGCGTGGCGAATGCGCATGAGCCCATGCTCGTCGAACTCCCAGTTCTCGTTGCCGTAGCTGCGGAACCAGTGGCCGCTGTCATCGTGCCATTCATAGGCGAAGCGCACGGCGATGCGGTTCTCGCGGCAGCCCCAGATTTCCTTGATCAGGCGGTAGTCGAGCTCCCGATCCCACTTGCGCTTCAGAAACGCCTCGATCGCCGCGCGCCCCTGCAGGAACTCCGCCCGGTTGCGCCAGCGGCTGTCGACGGTGTAGGCGAGCGCGACCCGGGCCGGATCGCGGCTGTTCCACGCGTCCTCGGCCAGCCGCACTTTCTGCGTCGCGGTCTCCAGGCTGAAGGGCGGTAGCGGCGGCCGGTCCATGCCGCCCAGTGTAGCGGGGCAGGGCCTTACTCAACCAGGCGGCGAATGCGCTGGGTGCGGCTGGCGTCGGCCGGGTTGCTCGCGCGCTGCAGCAGCAGGCGCGCTTCGTTGGCCGGCAACGGCCGGCTGAGCAGGAAGCCCTGGGCCTGTGCGCAATGGTGCTCCTGCAGGAAGCGCAACTGCGCAAAGGACTCGACGCCTTCGGCGACGACGCCGACGCTGAGCGACTTGGCCATCGCGATGATCGCGGCCGCGATGGCGCTGTCGTCCGTGCCATCGCCCAGATCGCGCACGAAGGAGCGGTCGATCTTCAGCCGGTCGATGGCCAGGGACTGGAGGCGCTGGAAATTCGAATAGCCGGTGCCGAAATCATCGATCGCCACCGTTACCCCGATGGCGTGCAGGCCGGCGAGCAGCTGCTCGGCCCGCCCTTCGTCGTTCAGCACCATCGATTCGGTGATCTCGAGGTCGAGCATCTTCGGTTCGAGGCCGGTGTCGGCCAGGACCTTGGTCACCAGCGCGACGAAACCCGGCATGGCGAACTGCTGGGCGGCAATATTAACGGCGATGCGCCTCACGGCCAGGCCTTCTTCGTGCCATTTGCGGGCCTGGATGCAGGCGGTGCGCAGCACCCACTCGCCGATGGGAATGATCAGCCCGGTGGCTTCCGCGACCGGAATGAAATCATTCGGTGGCACCACGCCCAGCTCGTCGTTGGTCCAGCGCAGCAGCGCCTCCATCCCGGAGACCATGCCGCTCATGATGTCGATCTGCGGCTGGTAATGGAGCGAGAGCTCACCGCGCTCCAGCGCTCCGCGCAGCTTGCTCTCGATGGTGTAGCGCTGCAGCATGCCCTCGTTCATCGAGGCGTCGAAGAAAGCGTGCGAACCCGGCCAGCGGCGCTTGGCGAAGTACATCGCCAGGTCGCTGTGGCGCAGGAGCGATTCCGCGTCGTGCCCATCGGTCGGCGAGATGGCGATGCCGATGCTCGGGGTGATCACCACCGTGTGCTTCGAGAGCTCCATGGGCTTCTGCAGGGTGGCGATCAGGCGATCGGCCACCGCCGCGGCATCCTCCGAGCTCGAGATGTCCGGCAGCACCGCCAGGAACTCATCGCCGCCCAGCCGGCCCAGATCGCCGGGGCGATCCATCGGCGAGCCGTCGGCACCGCCGCTCCCGCGGCGCAGCGCGCCGCGCAGCCGTTCCGCCGTGGTCACCAGCACTTCATCGCCGACCCCGTGGCCGAGCGTGTCGTTGATGCGCTTGAAATTGTCGAGGTCGATGTACATCACCGCCAGCATCGTGCCGCTTTGCTGGGAGGAGGCGAGCGCCGAGCGCAGGCGGCTATGCACCTGTTCGCGATTGGGCAGGCCCGTCAGCGAATCGAAATAGGCCAGCCGCGAGATATTGCGCTCCGCGCGCCACTTGCTCGCCAGCGCGATGGCCATCTGCCGCACTTCGTGCGGGTGAAAGGGTTTCTGCAGGTAGGACAGCTTGTCCTCGGGCGGCACGCGCCCGCCCAGGTCGCCGGGGTCGACGTCCGAGTAGGCCGTGCACACGGCGATCTCGATCGCCGGGTCGAGTTCGCGAATCCGGGCCGCGGCCCAGACGCCGTCCGGGCCCGGCGGCATGCGCATGTCGAGAAACACCACGGCGAACGGCCGCTTGGCGGCGAGCGCGGCGCGCACCGCGGCGAGGGCGGCCTCGGCCCCGTCGCAGAATTCCGGCTCGAAGCTCACGGCATGCTTCGCCGGCCGGGCCGGGGACCTGGATTCCTCGCGGCCAAAGAGTTTGGCCCCGAGGTCTTTGCGTGCCGCGGACTGCGTCCCCTCGGCCGGTCCGGAGAAGATCTGGCGATAGGCGTCGCGGACCTCCGCCTCGTCGTCGGCGATGAGGATGCGAATCGGGCTGCGGCTGGCTTCTGACACGGGAGGACCTCAGGCGGCTGCAGTGTTGAGGGCAGTGGCGGACGCGGGCACCGGAATCACCAGGTGCAGGGTGGCGCCGCTCCCCTCACCGGCGCTGCTCGCCCAGATGCGGCCGCCCAGCGCGTTGACGGTCGTCGCGCACCAGTGCAGCCCGATCCCGAGGTTGCCCGACCCGCGCTTGGTCGAGTAACCCCGCTCGAAGATGCGCTCGAGATTCTCGGGAGTGATGCCCACGCCCGAGTCGGTGCAGTCGAGCTGGAGCCGGGACTGGTCCCCGTCGGCGATGAGCGCCGCTGAAAAGCGGATGACCCCACGCTCTTTGCCCGCGGCACGGATCGCCTCGGCGGCATTGATAATCAGGTTCTGCAGCACGAGCCGCAGCACGGTGCGCGCCACGTGGATCGGCCCCACGCCGTGCACGGAGGGGTCGAGTTCGATCCGGGCCAGCTCCTGGCAGGTGTCCGGGACGATTTCGAGGCTCTGGTTGATGATCGCGGGAAGCGTTGCCGCTTCGGTGACATTCGCCGCGCGCGAGGAATGCAGCTGCTCGCTCAGCGCGTGCTGCACGATCGCGGCCTGACGGGCCACGACCTCGACATCGTCAGCCGCCGCCCTGACCACTTCGGCCATCTCGGCACCGGCGAGGCGCAGGAACTCATCGAGATCGGCCTGCCGCCGCGCGTCGCTCGCGGGCTGCTGCCGTTCGGCCAGCGCGCGCTCGACATCAGCGGCCGGCGCCACCCGCAAGCGATCCTGGAGCCGGGCCAGGCGCACGGCGAGCGGGGTCATGGCATTGCCGATGTTGTGCAGCACGCCGCGGGAGGACTCCGCGCGGCCGGACTCAAAGCTGTGATCGACCAGCTGGCGCCGGGATTCGGCCAGCTGCGCCACCATGCGATCGATTTCACCCCCCAGCGCCCCGATCTCATCCCTGCGCTCGAGATTGAGGGGTGCCGTCAGGTCAGCGCCCGCGCCGATCGCCACTGCGTGCCGGGTGACCCGGGCCAGCGGCGTCAGTACCGTGCGATCGAGCAGCACCATCAGGATCAGCAGCACCGCCACGGCGGCCCCGACCGTAAAGGCCATTGCGTCGGCCACCGTGGTGCGGGCGTGCTCGGTGATCGTGCGCGGAATATCGACGCGCAGGGTCAGGACCGGATGGCCGTAGATATCGCCGAAGACGCGAAACACCTGGGTCGTGCTGTCGGTCATGCCGACCGTTTCGCCCGAGCCCGTCGGCTCGCTGAGCCGCGGCAGGGAGCGGGCCGGGCCGCTGCCGGCGCGCGCCGCCACCAACGCGACGCTGGTCTGGGCCCGCGCGCCGATTTCGGCGATCTCCGCATCGCTCAGCAGCCGGCCCATCAGCACCAGCCCGCGCGAAGGTCCATGTCCGAAGCCGTCGAGGATCGGGGCAACCGCGGCGAACAGCACGCCGCGCCCGGTCGGGATGAAGCCGTTGGCCTTGCCGCCGTCGCGCAGCCGCTCGCGCCAGGGGAAGTCCTGCGGCAGCGAGCCATGCGCGAAAGGGTCCTCCAGCATGAGTTTGCCCGAGACCGGGTCCAGCGCTCGTGACATGACGATCCGGCCATCCAGGTCGATGAAGGCCAGCGTCGACAGGCGCAGCTGTTTCATCGCGGACTCGCTGAGAGTGCCCCGCTGGAACTGCGCGTTGTGATCGAGCATGAACTTGTAGGAATCGGTCCAATTGCCCCAGTCCGTGGCGTCGACCTCCAGTTCGCTCAGGGTCTGGTGGACGCCGTAGTTGATGCGCGTCATGGCGGTGCGCGCATTCTCGAGCTCGATCGACTGGAAGCGCGGCAGGAGCAGGGCCCGCCCGACGCCCCACTCGGCCAGCGCGAGTGCGAAGAACACTGCCGAGAGCAGTACAACGACCTTGGTGCGTATCTTCATTAGCCTTAAGGCCTGGAAACGGGCGAGCAGACCGGAATATGACGCGGGCCGCGCGACCGATACTGTGACGCAGGCAACATCGGACCAAGCTCAAGGCACGGGCACGGCAGGCAGTGACGAGCGTCACGCTATGCGTCACAATTTGGCGCCGCGCCTCTGCGGCCGCAGTTCCCGCCACCCGAGGTCCAAAGATATGCAGGGCCGACTCACTCTGGGCTGCCTGGCCTTCCTGCTTCCGCCCCTGGCTTTTGCGCAGCTGCCCACGGCCGAACTCGCGCAGCCGCCCGCCGGCGCGCTTCACTACATCATTGAGTCCCCCGGGGGCAAGCACGGCGATTCCTGGCTCTGGGTGAACGCCGATGGGACGCGCCTGGGCCGCGAATCCCTGCACCTGCGCGGTGAAGTCACGGAAGAGGACTTCAGCGGCACGCCTGGGGCCGACGGCCTGCCGATGGCCATGACGATCCGGGGTGTATCGCCCTCGGGCGACGCCGCCGAGAGCTTCAGCATCGAGGGTGGCCTCGCGAAATGGCGCAGTCCGGTGGATGCGGGCAGCGCCGCCTGGTCCGGCCACGCGTTCTACGTTTCACTGGGCGGACCGATCGCCGGCTTCGCCTGGTTTCTCGAGCGCCTGCTCGCCAGCCCGGACCGGACGCTGGAGTTGCTGCCGGGCGGCCAGGCGCACGCCGAGCTGCTGAGGACGCTGGACATCGGCGGCGCCGGCGTCGCACCCCAGACCCTTCGCTTGTGGTCGGTGTCGGGCCTCAGCAATTCCCCGCTGCCGGTGTGGACGGATGCCAGCAATCAGTTCTTCGGCGTTTCCCAGCTGATCGGCTGGCTGCCGGAAGCGTACGCCGGCGAACAGGCACGCCTGGAGTCCACGCAGGCCGCTGCGCTGGCGCAGCGCACCGCGTTGTTCGCCAAGTCCCTGCCCAAGGTTCCGGCCGGGCCCGTCGCCTTCGTCAATGTGCGGATGTTCGATGCGGACCAGGGCCGCTTCCTGGCCGGCCAGACCGTGGTCATCGACAAGGACCTGATCACGGCGGTCGGACCGGCCGCGAAGGTCCGGGTGCCCGCGCGTGCGCAGCGCATCGACGGCAAGGGCAAGACGCTGCTTCCCGGCCTGTGGGACTGCCACCTCCATATCGGGGACGACTATACCGGGCCCCAGGAACTGTCCCTGGGTGTCACCTCCGTGCGCGACCCCGGCAACGATGACGCGCGGACCATCGACCGGCGGACACGCACCGCCGCGGGCGAGTTGCTGTTTCCGCACGTGTACCCTTCCTTGCTGATCGATGGCAGGGGGCCCTACACCGCGCAGGTCGGCAATGTCGCGACCAGCCAGGAGGAAGCCATCGCCCTGGTCGACAAGGCGAAGGCCAAGGGCTTCACCGCCGTCAAGTTCTACGGCACTTTCGATGCCGCCTGGCTGCCGGCGAGCATCGCCGAAGCGCACAAGCTCGGATTGCACGTGCACGGCCACGTCCCCGTCGGGATCCGGCCGATGGAGGCGATCGACGACGGCTATGACGAAATCACGCATATCTACTGGGTCATCATGCAGGCGATGCCCGAGAGCGTGATCGCGGTCTCGAACAGCCTCGCGCGCATAGAAGGGCCGGCCCGCTACGCCAAGGATGTCGATCTCGATGGGCCCGCGATGAAGCTGATCATCGACACCATGGCGAGCAAGCATATTGCCGTCGATCCGACCCTGGTCGTGATGGAGAGCATCCTGGTGCCCGACAATGGGGATCTGTCGCCGGCCTACGCGCCCTTCGCCGGCACGCTGCCACCCACGACGGAGCGCGGGTTCCGCAGCGGCGGCTTCGCGGTACCCAAGGATCTGACGCGCGCGGACTACCGCGCCAGTTTCGCGAAGCTGCTCGCACTCCTGGGCCGGATGAAAAAAGCCGGGATACCGATCGTCGCCGGCACGGACGGCGCGGGAATCGAGATCGTGCGCGAGCTCGAACTCTACACCCAGGCGGGCTTCAGCCCCGCCGAGGCGCTGGCCGCCGCGACGATTGCGCCAGCCCGGCTCCTCGGCATCGAGCAGCACACGGGCTCAATAAAGGTGGGCAAGGCCGCCGACCTCGTGCTCGTCGAGGGCGACCCTTCCAGGCGCATGGGCGATCTGCGCCAGACCCGCCTCGTCGTGCTCGACGGGAAGCTCCTCGATGCCGATGCCCTGCGCGAGGCGGCCGGGTATTCGGGCCGCCCGAAGTAACTCCCCTGGTTTGCCGGCGCAGTTGAAGGGGCCGCAATGGCGATGGCGATCGATGCCTGGCTGCTGTTGCTCAGCTTCGCGCTGGGCCTGGCGCTCGCGCGTGTGAGCCTGTGTGCGGTCGCGGCCCTGCAACAGTTGATCATGGCGCGGCGATACGACGGCCTGCTGCGCCTGCTGCTCGCAGCGAGCGGGGCCGGCGTCACGCTGCTGCTGCTGGCCGGACTGGCGCCGGGGCGGGTGCTGCTGCCCGCAGAGAGCGCCACGCAGGCCGGCGCCCTCGCCGGTGGGCTCCTGCTCGGGCTCGGGGCGCTCATCAATGGGGGCTGCTACCTCGGCAGCGTCCTTTACCTGGGCTCGGGCAACCTGAACTTCCTGCTGACCCTGGTCGGGATCGCCGGCGGGGAGTACGCCGGGGGCCTGGCCACCGGCAGGGCGATGGCTCCGGCCCTGAGCCTGCGGATGTCGATGGGTCCGGCCTGGATCGCCGGCACGGCCGGTTTCACCGTGGTGATCCTCCTCGTCCTGCTCCGCGCCCGCAGCCGGGAGCGGTGGCTGGCGGTCGCGGCGGGCCTGCTCGCCGGGCTGGTCTACGCGCGTCATCCGGGCTGGAGCTATGGCACGGTGCTCGAATCGATCGCGCACGGCCGCTATGGGGCGATGAGCTGGGCCGCAAATCTTGCCGCGCTGCTGCTGTTCGCCGGGGCCGCCGCCGGCGCCCTGTACACGAAGCGCTTCAGCCTGCAGTGGCCGACCCTCGGGCGTTCGCTCCGTTGCCTGGCCGGCGGGGCGATCATGGGGTGGGGCGCGGCCCGGGTTCCCGGCGGCAATGACCTGCTGCTATTGTGGGCCATCCCCGGACTCACTCTGTACGGTGCCCTGGCCTATGGATCCATGCTGTTGGTGATCGCCTCCGGGCTGCTGCTGGGCCGGCGCTGGGGCCCGGCGGGGGCGAGCGCATGAGGGAGACCAGGCCCGAGACCGCGCGCTTCGATGGGCTGCGGCTCATCGGAGCGTTCAAGATCGCCAAGGCGGTGCTGCTGCTGGCGACCAGCTATGGTTTGTATCGGCTGCTCAACCCGAACCTGGTCGAGCACGTGCAGGACTGGCTGACCACGCTGACCGACACTTTCGAGCGACGCCTCCTGACACGGGCCCTGGACTGGCTGACTTCCCTGGGTAACGCCCGCATCGGCGGCATCCTCGTGGTCACCTCGCTGTACACCGGCGTGCTCCTCACCGAGGGCATCGGCCTGTGGCTGCGCAAGTCCTGGGCGGAGTGGCTGACGGTCAGCGCCACCGCTTCGCTGATTCCCTTCGAACTCTGGCAGCTGGTGTTTGGCCGCCGTCACAACCTGCTTGCCGTGATCGGCGCCACGGCGCTCAACGTGGCGATCGTGTGGTACCTGGCATGGAAGTTGCGCACGGCGCATCGCCGGCGGCGTGCGCAGAGGAGAGGGCCGTGAACCCGCGGTTGCGGCGCCTCCTGGTCGTGCTGCTGCTGGCGGCCGCGATCGGCTGGTCCCTGCGGCCGCGGCCGGCCGGCGGCCCCAAGGGAGGGGACGCGACGGCCGTAACCTCCGTCGCCGCCGACGTGATGCAGCTCGGCTCCCTGAAGCTCGAGCCCTGCGACATCGGCAAGGGAGGCGAGGGCGCGCCGACGCTGCGCGCCTACTGCACGGCGTTCGAGGTGGCGGAAAATCGCGCGCAGCCGTCGGGCCGGCAGATTCGTCTCAGGGTGGCCGTGGTGCGCGCCGACGCGGCCCAGCCCGAGGCCGACCCGGTGGTGTTTCTGGACGGCGGCCCCGGCGGAGCGGCGAGCGAAGACTATCCGCTGATTGCCGGTGCGTTCGCGGAATTGCGCCGGCGACACTGGCTGCTGCTGGTCGACCAGCGCGGCACCGGCGGCTCCAACCCCCTCAGCTGCGATGAGACTGAAGAAGAATCAGCGCCCGCAGCGGCGCCGGTGTCGGCGCCGTCATCGGCGCCGCCGGCGCCCCGCGCTGCCGAGCGCGTGCGCGACTGCGCCGCCCGTCTGGCCACGCGCGCCGCGCCGCAGTACTACGCCACCAGCGACGCCGTGGCGGACCTCGAGGCGCTGCGCCGCGCGCTGGGCGGCCCGCGCTTCGACCTGCTCGGGATCTCCTATGGCACGCGCGTGGCACAGCAATACGCGAAGCGCTATCCGCAGGCCGTGCGCGCCATCGTGCTCGACAGCGCGGTGCCCAACGACCTGGCGCTGGGGAGCGAACACGCGCGCAATCTGGAGGACGCGCTGACCGGGCTGTTCGCGCGCTGCCGCGCGCAACGCAGCTGCGCCGAGCGCTTCGGTGATCCCTATCAGACGCTGCTGCGGGTCCGCGCGCGCCTGCGCGCGCAGCCGCAGCGCCTGGAAATGCGCGATCCCTACACCTTCAGGATGCAGCAGCAGACCATCGACGAGGACAAGCTGGGGCAGCTGCTGCGCTTCTACGCCTACAGCCCCTACACGGCGGCGCTCCTGCCCTATGTGCTCGCCGAGGCCGACGCCGGCCGCTACGCCCCGCTCCTGGGGCAGACCCAGGTCGTGGTCGGCGATGTCGCCGATCACCTCAACGGCGGCATGGCCCTGTCGGTCACCTGCGCCGAAGATGTCGCGCGCCTGCACCCGGAGCCCCGTGACGCGGGGACCGTCATGGGTAACGCACTGGTCGAATGGCTCATCAACGTGTGCCCCGCCTGGCCGCACGCCACGGCGCCGGCGGATTTCGCGGCGCCGCTGGCAGGCCCCGTGCCGGTGCTGCTGCTCGCCGGGGAGCACGATCCGGTCACCCCGCCGCGCTACGCGGCGGCGATCGTGCGCGCGCTCCCGAACGGCCGGGTCCTGACATTGGCCGGGCAGGGGCACGGGCTGCTGAGCGTGGGCTGCACGCCCCGGCTCCTGGGCGAGTTCATCCGGACGCTCGACGCGCAGCACCTGGACGCGCATTGCCTCAGGGTGCTGGGCCAGACGCCGGCCTTCGTCGACGCCAACGGCGGGAACCCATGATCGAGCTGCGCGAGCTGCGCAAGTCCTTCGGTGCCGTGCGTGCGGTCGACGGCGTCTCCTTCGTGGCCCGCGACGGCGAGATCACAGGACTCCTCGGGCCCAACGGCGCGGGCAAGACCACCACGCTGCGCATGCTCTACACGCTCATGCGCCCGGATGCCGGCAGCATCCACGTCGATGGCCGCGACGCCGCGGAAGAGCCCCTGGCGGTGCGGCGCCTGCTGGGCGTGCTGCCGGATTCGCGCGGCCTGTACAAGCGGCTCACGGCACGCGAGAACATCGAGTATTTCGCGGCGCTCCAGGGACTGGACGCGGCCGCGGCGCGCGCGCGCGCCGACGGGCTGATCGACACGCTGGGAATGGCCGACCTCGCGGCGCGGCGCACCGAGGGATTCTCGCAGGGCGAGCGCGTCAAGACGGCGATCGCGCGTGCCCTGGTGCACGGGCCGCGCAACGTGGTGCTCGATGAGCCCACCAACGGGCTCGACGTGATGGCGACGCGGAGCCTGCGCGAGTTCCTGCGCCGCCTGAAAGGCGAGGGCCGCTGCGTGCTGCTGTCCACGCACCTGATGCAGGAAGTGGCGGCGCTGTGCGATCACATCGTGATCATCGCGCACGGCCGGGTGGTGGCCGAAGGCACGCCCGATGAGCTGCGCGCCGCGGCCTCCGAGTCGAACCTCGAGGAAGCCTTCATGCGATTCATCGCGGCGGCGCCATGAATCCGGCGCTGACCGTCTTCGTCAAGGAATGCCGCGAGAGCCTGCGCGACCGGCGCGTGCTGCTCAACAGCCTGCTGCTCGGACCGCTCCTCGGCCCGCTGCTGTTCCTGGTGATCATGCGCCTGGTCGTCGGGCGCGAACTGGAGAAGGCCGAGCGGCCGCTCCCCGTGGTCGTCATCAACGCCGAGCGCGCCCCCGAACTCATCGCCTCGCTGCGGCAGATGGGCCTGGAGCAGAAGCCGCCCATCGCCGATCCTGAGCTCGCGGTGCGCGAGCAGCGGATCGACCTGGCCCTGCGGGTGTCGGCGGACTACGGCGCGGACTGGCGCGCCGGACAGCCCGCGCAGGTCGAGCTGATCTACGACTCCTCGCGCCGCGAGGCCAACAGCGACGTCGAACGCCTGCGCGGCATGCTCGAGTCCTACGGCCGCCGCCACGGCGCCCTGCGCCTGCTGGCGCGCGGCCTGTCGCCGGCGATCGCCACGCCGCTGGTCATTGCCAGCAGCGACACGGCCACGCCGCAGGCGCGCGGCGCGCTGCTGTTCGCAATGCTCCCCTATATGCTGGTGCTGACCATCTTCATCGGCGGGATCTGGCTGGCGATCGATTCGACCGCGGGCGAGCGCGAACGCCAGTCGCTCGAGCCGCTGCTCATCAATCCGGTGCCGCGCGACCGGATCCTGCTCGGCAAGCTCCTCGCCACCGCGATCTTCAGCCTGGCGAGCCTGACGCTGGGACTGCTGGCCTTCCTGCTCGTCGGGCACTTCATGCCCACCGAGCAGCTGGGACTGAGCCTCGCGCTCGGGCCGCGCTTCTTCGCCGTGGCGCTGCCGCTGCTGCTGCCGCTGGTGCTGCTGATCTGCATCGCGCAGATCCTGATCGCCGCCTTCGCCCGCACGGTGCGCGAGGCGCAGACCTACCTGGGACTCGCCCAGCTGGTGCCGCTGATCCCATCGATCGTGCTGAGCGTACTGCCGGTCAAGGCACAGCTGTGGATGTACGCCGTGCCGCTGCTCGGCCAGCAACTGGCGATCATGCGCCTGCTGCGGGCAGAGCCCCTGTCTGCCATCGCACTCGCCCTGAGTGTCGCCGTGACGACGCTCGCGGCCGTGGCGGTGTTCGCCCTGACCCGCCGCGTCTACGCCTCCGAGCGGCTCGCGATCTCGACCTGAAGCCTCAGTGGGCGGCGCCCGCGCCGCCACCGCCGCCGGCCGGGCTGGCACCGGCGGGGGGACTGACCGGCGGGGGACAGCGGCAGGCCGGACAACCATGATCCAGCACGATGCGCCAGCGGCCATCCCGCTCGCGCCGCCACACCGAATTGAAGGTGCCGATGCGCTTGCCGTCGGGGGACAGCACCGGTCCGCTGCTCAAGGCCAGCCTTCCCGTATCGAGCACCGCGATGGTCTCGGGCGCCCAGGAGAACGGCGCCTGCGCGCCCTCGAAGTAGCCGCGCCAGGCGGCGACGATGGCCGCAGGTCCGCGGTTCAGCGGGTCATCGACAAACACGGCGTCGGGCGCCAGGAAGTGGGTGAAGGCCTTGAGATCGCGATGGGCCAGGGTCGCGGCGAAGGCGCTCTCGGTGGCCCGCACCTGGCGGGCCAGCTCCTCGAGGCGGTCCGTGGCGGCGGCCGCGGCGGCGAGCGAGGCCGGGAGGGCGCCGAGCAGGGCAAGCAGACAGGACAGCGTGCGCAGCTTCATGAGGGGTCCTGAAAAATTGCGATTGGGGAGGCGCGACAATAGACTGAAGCTGCGGCGCGACGCCAGATAACTATGGGATCTCCATGATCTTCCTTGTGATCGGCCTGGTTCTGTTGCTGGGCGTGCACTCGATCGCGATCGTCGCACCGCAGTGGCGCGACCGGGCGGCGCTGCGTCTGGGGCCGCAGCTGTGGCGAGGCCTGTACTCGGTGGTGTCGCTGGCCGGCCTGCTGCTGGTCATCCACGGCTTCGCGCTGGCGCGCGCCACGCCGGTCTTCTGGTACTTCCCCGCGGGCTGGCTGCGCGCGGTCACGCGCGCGCTGATGCTGCCGGTGTTTCCGTTGCTGCTGGCGGCTTACCTGCCCGGGCGGATCCAGGCGGTCGTGAAGCACCCGATGCTTGCGGCGGTGAAGCTGTGGGCCTTTGCGCACCTGCTGTCCAACGGCAGCGCCGCCGGGGTGCTGCTGTTCGGTTCGCTCCTGGCCTGGGCGGTGGCGGATCGCATCTCCCTCAAGCGCCGGCCGGCCCGTGCCGCGCGCGGTGCGGCCCCGTCGAAGTGGAACGACCTGATCGCGATCGTGCTCGGCCTGGCGCTCTACGCCATGTTCATGAGCTGGGCTCACCTGAAGCTGATCGGCGTCTCGCCCCAGGGCTGACGCCCAACGCCATGTGCGGGCGCTATGTTTCGCGCGAGCAGGCGGCGATCGAGCGCGAGTTCAACATCCGCGTCCGCAATCCCTTCGAGCGCGTCTACAACGCCGCGCCCTCGATGCAACTGCCGGTGATCCGGGCCGGCGAAGCCCTGCCCATGCGCTGGGGCCTGGTTCCGGGCTGGTGGTCGCAGTCGGCCCTCCCCAGCGCCACGATCAATGCCCGGAGCGAGGAGGCCGCAGCCAAGCCGATGTGGCGCACTGCAGTGCGCCATGCCCGTTGCCTGGTGCCGGCCCTGGGCTGGTACGAGTGGCATACGGGACCTGGGGGCAAGCTGCCGCACTTCATCCATGCCGCGCAGAGGGCCGGTCTCAGCTTCGCGGGCCTGTGGTCGGAATGGAAGGACCCGGCCGGGGAAACACAGCTGAGCTTCGCGATCCTGACGCGGGCCGCCTCGCCGGCGCTGAAGGCGCTGCATCACCGGATGCCGGTGGTCCTCGCCCCCGGGGCCTTTGAGGACTGGCTCTCGAGCTGGAGCTCGAACCATGCCGCCCGGCTGGCCGAACACGTGGCGGCGGCGGCCGGAGACTTCGAGCATTACCCCGTGAGCACCTACGTCAATGCGCCCAGGAACCAGGGGGAGCGCTGCATCGAGCGTGCCGGGTAGAATGGCCCCCCCTCAGGTCAAGGTCAGGCCGTTGAAACCTCTCCCCCTGTTCCTGAGTCTAAGTAGTCTAGCGGTGGTCAGGGTAGGCCGTCGCCAGTGCCTAGCGGAGTCCAAAGACCATGACAACGACACTGGATGCCGTGCCCTCCCGGTTTACACGGCGCCGGCTCATTGGCGGCGGCGTCGTCCTGGCCCTGCTCCTCGGGGGATGGCTCTACGCCAGCTCACACGGAGCGGCCAAGGCCGACAGTAAGGACAGCAACGTCCCACCACTCGTCACGGTCATAATCCCCAAGCAGGGCAGCGTGATGTCGACGGTGTCCCTCACCGGCCAGATCAGCGCCCAGAATGACATGCCGATCGGCGTCGAGGGCGAGGGCGGCCGGATTTCGGCCGTGCTGGTCGAGCCCGGCGATCGCGTGCACCGCGGGCAGGTGCTGGCGCGATTGAACCCCCTGACGGCCGAGTCGCAGGTCACCGGCGCCGAGGCCTCACTCGACGAACTGAAGGCAGCGGCGGCCACCGCGCAGGCCGAATACGCCCGTGCCGAGGGTGCGCGCGATTCCTTCTCGGTGGAGGAATTCGAGCGGCGCCGCACCGGCGCGTTCACCGCCGAGGCCAAGGTCAAGCTGGCCGAAGCCCAGCTCTCCCAGGCGCAGACCGTGTGGCAGCGCACCACCGTGATCGCCCCGAGCGATGGCATCGTACTCACGCGCACGGCCGAGGTGGGCCAGATCGCCACCTCCGGCGCCACCGTGCTGTTCCACCTCGCCAACCGCGGGGAAATCGAGATGCGCGGCCAGGTGGCCGAGCAGGATATGCCGCGCCTCAAGGTCGGCCAGAGCGCGCAGGTCCGCCTGGATGGCGTCGCCGCCCCCTTCACGGGCAAGGTCTGGCAGGTCGGTGCGACCATCGATCCGGTCAGCCGCCAGGGCATGGTGCGGATTGCACTGCCCGCGGCGGACCAGAACCTCAGGCCGGGCGCTTTTGCACGCGCCGAGATCCAGACCGGCGCGGCGGCCGGCGTCGTCGTGCCGCAGACCGCGGTCTTAAGCGATGAGCAGGGCAGCTACACGCTGATCGTCGGTGCCGGCGATCGCGTCGAGCGGCGCGCGGTGAAGATCGGCGGCGCGCATTCCGAGGGTCTGGTCATCAGCGGCGGACTCAACGGCGATGAACGCGTGGTCGCCATTGCCGGCGCCTTCCTGCGCGCCGGCGAGCAGGTCAGCGTGGCGCCCACCGCCATGGCCGGCGGCGGCGGCAAGGGCCTCACCTCGGGAGGCGCGAACGCGCTCGTGAGCGCGCCATGAGGCGCATTTCGGCCTGGGCCATCACGCACCCGGTATTCCCGCTGGTGCTGTTCGCGGTGCTGACGGTCTTCGGCATCGTCGCCTTCGTGCGCATGCCGGTCACGCTGAACCCGGACGTGTCCGCGCCCTTCGTGCACGTGTTCATCGGCGTGCCGGGCTCGGCGCCGTCGGAAATCGAGACCCAGGTCCTGCAGAAGGTGGAAGGGTCGGTCTCCAAGATCGGCAACGTCAAGAACATCATCTCGCGCGCCACCGAAGGCCAGGCGCTGGTGTTCGTGGAATTCCAGATCGGCACGCCGGTTGATCGCGCCACCACCGACGTGCGCGACGCGGTGGCGCGCGTGCGCGCCGACCTGCCGCCCGGGATCATGGAGCCGAATGTCGGTCGCGAGGAAATCGACGGCGGCCCGATCGTGTATTACGCGGTCAGCACCACCGGCATGACCGAGGAACAGCTCTCCTGGTTCGTCGACGACACGGTCAACAAGCGGCTCCTGGCCGTCCGTGGCGTGGCACAGGTCAACCGTTCGGGCGGCGTCGACCGCGAGATGCGCGTCGATCTCGATCCGGCACGCATGCAGTCTTTCGGCATTACGGCCGCCGAGGTCAATGACCAGCTGCGGCAGGTCAACATCGACGCCGCCGGCGGCCGCGCGCAGGTGGGCGGCAGCGAGCAGTCGATCCGCGTGCTCGGCAGCGCGCGCACCGCGCCACACCTCGCCGACACCCGCCTCACGATCGGCGATGGGCGCGTGGTGCGGCTCGGCGACATCGCCGAGGTGCGCGACGGCATCGCCGAGGTGCGCTCCATCTCGCGGCTCGACGGCCGGCCGGCGACCACCTTCGGCGTGCTGAAAGCCAAGGGCGCCTCGGATGTCGACACGCTCAAACGCGTGCAGGACGAGCTCGCCAAGATCACCGCCGAGAATCCCAGCATCCAGCTCAAACAGGTCTTCACGACCGTCGATTTTACCAAGCAGCAGTACCACGCTTCGATCGAAGCGCTGATCGAGGGTGCGCTGCTCGCGGTGGCGATCGTGTACCTGTTCCTGCGCGACTGGCGCGCCACCGGCATCGCGGCGCTGGCGATTCCGCTGGCGGCGCTCCCCACCTTTGCCTTCATGCAGTGGCTCGGCTTCACGCTCAACCAGATGAGCCTGCTGGCGCTGTGCCTGATCACCGGCGTGCTGGTCGACGACGCCATCGTCGAGATCGAGAACATCACGCGCCACATGAAGATGGGCAAGAGCGGCTACAAGGCCGCGATCGATGCCGCCGACGAGATCGGCCTGGCGGTGGTGGCCTGCTCGATGGCGATCATTGCGGTGTTCCTGCCCGTGAGCTTCATGGGCGGGCTGGTCGGGCAGTTCTTCATCCAGTTCGGCTTCACCGTCGCGGTGGCGGTGTTCCTGTCGCTGGTGGTGGCGCGGCTGATCACGCCGCTGCTGGCGGCCTATACGCTCAAGCCCCACGCCGGGCTGCGCAGCGCCGACGGACCGATCATGGAGTGGTACCTGAAGGCGCTGCGCTGGACCGTCAAGAATCGATGGAAGACGCTCGGGGCCGGCCTCGTGTACGTGGTGCTGTCGTTCTTTGGTCTGGCGATGGTGCCGCAGGCCTTCTTCCCGGACAGCGACAGCTCCTCCTCGGTGCTCAAGGTGGAGCTCCCGCCTGGCGTACTGCTGAGCCAGACCTCACAGGTCTCGGCGGCCGCCTACCAGATCCTGCGGCGGCATCCCGAAGTGAAATCGATCGTCGAGTCGGTGGGCGAGGATGACGACGGCGAAGTGCGCTCGGGCAATGTCTTCGTCCAGCTCGTGCCCCCGGCCGAGCGCAAGCTCAGCCAGAAGCAGTTCGAGGCGCAGCTCACCAAGGAACTGCGGGTGATCCCAGATGCGCGGCTCAACTTCCAGAGCCAGGCCGACGGCGGTGGGCGCGACCTGACGCTGTTCGTGGTCGGCAGCAATCCGGAGCTGGTCGAGCAGACCGCGCGCACCGCGATCGAGCAGATGCGCACGCTCAAGGAGCTGCGCGACCCGCGCATCAACGGCGACATGGCGCGCCCGGAGCTGGTGATTCATCCGCGGCTCGACCTGGCGGCGCAGCTCGGCGTCACCGTGGCGAGCATCAGCGATACCGTGCGCGTCGCCACGCTCGGCGAGATCGCGCAGAACGAAGCGAAATTCTCGCTCGCCGACCGGCAGATCCCGATCCGTGTGAGCCTGGTGGAGTCGGCGCGCAGCAATCTCGCGACGCTCGAGAACCTGCCGGTGCGCACGACCACCGGCGCCACCGTGCCGCTCAAGGCGGTGGCCGATATCGGCTTCGGCCAGGGCCCCTCAAAGATCCGCCGCTATAACCAGACCCGCCGTCTCTCGCTCGAGGCCGACCTGAACCACACCGAGCTTGGCCCGGCGATGAAGAAGATCCGTAACCTGCCCATTTACAAGAATCTGCCGACCGGCGTCCAGATCGTGGATGTAGGCCAGGCGCAGTATATGCAAGAGCTCATCACGGGCTTCCTGCTGGCGATCGTCGCGGGCGTCATGCTGGTGTTTGCCGTGCTGGTGCTGCTGTTCGCGCGGCTGCTTCAGCCGATCACGATCCTGTCCGCCCTGCTGTTGTCGATCGGAGGAACCGTCATCGCCCTCGGCCTCACTGGCACCCCGGCATCCCTGGGCACATGGCTCGCCATCCTGATGCTGATGGGTCTGGTGGCCAAGAACTCGATCCTGCTGGTGGAATTCGCGATCGAGGAGATGCGCGCCGGCAAGGATCGCCTGACGGCGCTTCTCGAGGCCGGCCACAAACGCGCGCGTCCGATTGTCATGACGTCGGTGGCGATGATCGCCGGCATGCTGCCGCTCGCGCTCGGCGTGACCGGCGACGCCGCCCTCCAGGGCCAGATGGCGATCGCCGTGATCGGCGGGCTGATCACCTCGACCGCTTTGGCCCTGGTGATGGTCCCGGCCGGATTCACCGTGATGGACGACCTGGAACGCTGGCTCGGACGCCACATGCTGCCGCAGTTCAGCGGCAAGCACCCTGCCGCTGCGGCGGCGCCGATCGGCGCGCTGTCGTCCCCGGCCGTCCAGTCCGATCCGGCCTGAGCCGCCGCGACGGCGTCGGCGCCGTCGGCGCCGTTGACACTCAGCGGCGGCAGTGCGCCTCGATCCAGGCCTGCGCTTCGGCGTTGACCTCGCGCGGATCGCGCCCCGCTGCAGCGATCGGAGCTCCGATCACCACGCGGATGGTGCCCGGCCGCTTGTACAGGCCGCGCCGCGGCCAGTAGTAACCGGCGTCGTGGGCGATCGGTACGATCAGGCGGCCGCTCTCCGCGGCCAGCAGCGCGCCGCTGATCCCGTAGCGGCGCGTCTCACCCGGCGGCATGCGCGTGCCTTCCGGGAAGATCGCGATCCACTTGCCCTCGGCGAGCCGCGCCTTGCCCTGCTCGACGACTCCGCGCACCGCATTGCCGCCGGCACCGCGATCGACCGCGATCCCGCGCATCAGGGCCAGCGCCCAGCCGAGTATCGGCACCCAGGCGAGCTCGCGCTTGTAGACCCAGACGTGCGGCGGCACCAGCACCACCTGCGCAAACGTTTCCCAGCTCGAGGAATGCTTGATCAGCGCGATATGGCTGCCCGGCGGCAGGTGTTCGCGGCCTTCGACGCGGTAATCCAGGCGGCAGCTGAAACGCAGGACGGCGAGCAGGACCGCGCCCCAGACGCGCGCCAGCACGAAGCGCGCCCGATAGGGGAGCATCCATCCCGTCAGCACGAAGAACACGGCATAGCAGCCGGTCCAGAGAAACAGGAACAGCGTGAAGGCCAGCGAACCGAGCCACTGCACGGAGTGAGATCCTAGCCCGGCAGCAGCGACAGGTCGGCACTGCGCGTGAACAGCGCCCGCAGCTCCCCGAGCAGTGCGAGGCGATTGCCACGCAGCGCGGCGTCCGGGTCATTGACCAGCACGGCATCGAAAAAGGCGTCGATCGGCGGCCGCAGGCGGGCCAGTTCCGCGAAGGCGGCGGCGTAATCGCCGCGGCCCAGCGCCACATCGACCGCAATGCGCCGCTCCGCCAGCGCGGCATGCAGCGCGCGCTCGGCCGGCGCCTGCAGGCGGGTCGGGTCCGTGGACTGCGGCGCTTCGCCAGGGGATTTCTTCAGGATATTGGCGATACGCCGGTTCGCGGCCGCGAGGCTCGCCGCATCGGGCAGGGCGAGGAACTTCACCAGCGCGCGGGCCCGGGCGTCGGCATCGAGGAGTGAGCGGGGCGCGGTGGCCAGTACCGCGTCGAAGATTTCCGTGGTGACGCCGCTCGCCGCGTCCTCCAGGTACTGCGCGCGCAGCCGCTCGAGCACGAAGGCGTACAGCTCGTCCGTGACCGCGGCGCGGCGCGGCGCCAGGTCCGCCAGCGGCTGCGCGGCCACGGCCTGCTCGAGCAGCGCGCGCAGGTCGAAGTCAATCTTGAGCTCGAGGGCCAGGCGCAGCAGGCCGATCGCCGCGCGGCGCAGTCCAAACGGATCCCGCGTGCCGGAAGGCTTCTGTCCGATCGCAAAATTCCCCGCCAGCGTGTCCAGCCGGTCGGCCAGCGCGAGGGCCTTGCCGGCCGGCGTCGCGGGCAGATGATCGCCGGCGCCGCGTGGCAGGTAATGCTCGCCGATCGCGGCCGCGACTTCCGCCTCCTCGCCATCGGCGGCGGCGTAGTAGCCACCCATTACGCCCTGCAACTCGGGAAATTCGCCGACCATATTCGTGACCAGATCGCACTTGCCCAGCTGCGCGGCGCGCGCCGCCCGCTCTGGCGTGGCACCGCAGGCGTTCGCGACGGCCATGGCGAGGCGCTCGATGCGTCCGCTCTTGTCGGCGAGCGAGCCCAGCTGCGCCTGGTAGCTGACCCGCGCGAGCTGAGGCGTGCGGGCGGCCAGCGGCGTGCGCCGGTCCTGCTCCCAGAAAAACGCGGCGTCCGCGAGCCGCGGGCGCACGACGCGCTCATTCCCGGCGCGCACGACGGCCACGTCGCGGCTCTCGATGTTGGCGATGGTGATGAACCAGGGGAGCAGCGCGCCGGCCTCGGACTGTACCGCGAAGTAGCGCTGGTGGTCCTGGAGCGTGGCGAGCAGCACCTCGCGCGGCAGTATCAGGAAGCGCTCCTCGTAGCGTCCGGCCACCGCCACGGGCCATTCCACCAGCGCGGTGACTTCCTCCAGCAGCGCGGGATCGATCACCGCCTGGCCGCCGAGCTGCGCCGCGGTGGCGAGCAGTTGCACGCGTACCCGCTCGCGCCGTCCGGCAAACGAGGCGATCACCTTGCCGCGTTTGAGCAGCGCACCCTCGTAGCTGGCCGGCGCGCGGAGCGACAGTTCGCGCGGAGCGTGGAAGCGATGGCCGCGCGTGCTGCGCCCGGCCACGGTGTCGAGGATGGTGGCCGGCACGATCTCGGCGCCGTACAGCATCACCAGCCAGTGCACCGGGCGCACGAACTGCGCCTCGCTGGTTCCCCAGCGCATGCGCTTCGGTATCGGCAGGGCATCGAGCGCTTCGGCGACGATGCCGGGCAGGAGCGATTGCGCGCTCGCACCGGCACGCCGGCCGGCGTAGCACAGGTACTCGATATTCCTGTCGTCGCGCTCACGGCCCAGCGCGGAAATCTCGACGCCGCAGCTTGCCGCGAAGGCCTGTGCCGCGCGCGTCTGTGCGCCGGCCTCGTCGTAGGCGGCGCGCAGCGGTGGCCCGCGGCGGCGGATGTCCTGCTCGGGCTGCGCTGAGCTGAGCCGTCGCACGCGCACCGCCAGGCGGCGCGGGGTGGCGAAGGATTCGATCGCGCCGTGGCGGAGCGCGGCGCGCGCCAGACGCGCGGTGATCCCTTCGCGGAGCGCGAGCTCGAGCACCGGCAGGGCCTTGGGCGGCAATTCCTCGGTGCCCAGCTCGAACAGGAAATCGCGCCGCTCGGGGCGGGCCTCGCCGCTCATGTGCCCGTCCGCAGCGCCGGCGCGCTGCCGGCGGCCAACAGCGGAAAGCCGAGCGCCTCGCGGCTGGCGTAGTAGGCCTGGGCCACGCCGCGCGCGAGCGTGCGCACGCGCAGCAGGTAGCGCTGGCGCTCGGTGACCGAGATGGCGTGCCGGGCGTCCAGCAGGTTGAACACATGCGAGGCCTTGAGCACCTGCTCGTAGGCGGGCAGGGCCAGACGCGCCTCGAGCAGCGCCTTGCAGCCCTGTTCATGATCGTCGAAGTGGCGAAACAGGACGGCGGTGTCGGCGTGCTCGAAGTTGTAGGCCGACTGTTCGGCCTCGTTCTGGTGGAACACGTCCCCGTAGGTGACGCGTCCCTGCGGGCCGTCGGTCCAGAGGATGTCGAAGATGCTCTCGACGCCCTGCAGGTACATCGCGAGGCGTTCCAGTCCGTAGGTGAGCTCGCCGCTCACCGGCCGGCAATCCAGTCCACCGACCTGCTGGAAATAGGTGAACTGCGTGACTTCCATGCCGTTGAGCCAGACTTCCCAGCCCAAGCCCCAGGCGCCCAGCGTGGGTGATTCCCAGTTGTCCTCCACGAAGCGCACGTCGTTGACCAGCGGGTCGAGCCCCAGCGCGGCGAGGCTCCCGAGGTATTGATCCAGGATATCGAGCGGCGCGGGCTTCAGCAGCACCTGGAACTGGTAGTAATGCTGCAGCCGGAATGGGTTATCGCCGTAACGTCCATCGGTGGGCCGGCGCGAGGGCTGCACGTAGGCCGCCGCCCAGGGTTCCGGACCGATGGCGCGCAGGAAGGTCGCGGTGTGGAAAGTGCCGGCGCCCACTTCCATGTCGTAGGGCTGCAGCACGACACAGCCGGCGGCCGACCAGTAGCGCTGCAAGGCGAAGATCAGCTCCTGGAAAGTGCGCGGCCGGGCGCCGATTCGGGCGGTTTTCATCGCTTTTTCTGAATGGGAAACTGGCGCGCGAGTATACAGAAGCGGCTCTCACGCACGCGCCGCCGAGCGGGCTCGCCCGCGTCGTTGCACAAAAAAAGGGCGCGCGAAAAAGGGCAGCCCTATAATAGTGCAGAGCGGAGTCGCGTGGGGCTTGGTAGCCCTGCAACTCCCTGATCGATAAAGAATTCTACCCCAGCCAGGGGCTGGCATGTGGGCTGCATGAGTACGGGGCTTCGCGCACCTGTGGATCTGAAACTGGAGGGGCTATGACACCGACCGACGTAGTGAAGCTGGTACAGGACAAGAAGGCGAAATTTGCCGACCTGCGGTTCACCGACACCCGCGGCAAGGAACAGCACGTCACCATTCCGGCGGGCTTCGTGACGGCGGACTTCTTCGTCGAGGGCAAGATGTTCGACGGCTCGTCGATCAGCGGCTGGAAGGGCATCAACGAGTCGGACATGATCCTGCTGCCCGATGCCAGCACGGCGGTGATCGATCCCTTCTTCGCCGACGTCACCGTGAACATCCGCTGCGATGTGATCGAGCCGGCGACAATGCAGGGCTACGAGCGCGATCCACGCTCGCTCGGCCGGCGCGCCGAGGCCTACCTCAAATCCACCGGCATCGCCGACGGCGCGCTCTTCGGTCCCGAGAACGAATTCTTCATCTTCGACAGCGTGCGCTGGAACAACGACATGCAGGGCTGCGGCTACGCGATCGATTCGATCCAGGGCGCGTGGAACACCAACACCGTCTACCCGGAAGGCAACATGGGGCACCGCCCGGGCATCAAGGGTGGCTACTTTCCAGTGCCGCCGGTCGATGCCTACCAGGACATCCGCTCGGCGATGTGCAAGGCGCTCGAGGAGATGGGCCTCAAGGTCGAAGTGCACCACCACGAAGTGGCGACCGGCGGCCAGGCCGAGATCGGCGTGGGCGCCGGGGGACTGGTCAAAAAGGCCGACGAGGTGCAGATCCTCAAGTATTGCGTGCACAACGTGGCGCACCTGCGCGGCAAGACCGCCACCTTCATGCCCAAGCCGCTCGTGGGCGACAACGGTTCAGGCATGCACGTGCACCAATCGCTCCAGAAGGCGGGCACGGCGCTGTTCGCCGGCGACAAGTACGGCGGGCTGTCCGATACGGCGCTCTACTATATTGGCGGCATCATCAAGCACGCCAAGGCGATCAACGCGTTCACCAATCCGGGCACCAACAGCTACAAGCGGCTGGTCCCGGGTTTCGAGGCGCCGGTGATGCTGGCGTATTCGGCGCGCAACCGCAGCGCCTCGATCCGCATTCCCTGGGTCTCGAACCCCAAGGCGCGCCGCATCGAAGTGCGCTTCCCGGACTCGGCCTCCAACCCCTATTTCGCGTTCGCGGCTATGATGATGGCGGGGCTCGATGGCATCCAGAACAAGATGCATCCCGGGGATCCGGCCGACAAGGACCTCTACGACCTGGAGCCCGAGGAGGCCAGGCATATTCCGCAGGTCTGCCATTCGCTGGACATGGCGCTCGAGCACCTGGACAAGGACCGCGAGTTCCTCAAGCGCGGCGGCGTGTTCACCGACGATGTGATCGACGCCTACATGGGCCTGAAGAACCAGGAGATCACGCGCTACCGCATGTCGACGCACCCCTGCGAGCTCGATATGTATTACAGCGTCTGATTTCTGACATAAGTGCGACGGTGTTGAGCAGGGCGGGTGACGGGACTCACAGGGCCGCCACCCGCTTTTGTACCTCTTCAGCCAAGGGGGCTATGCTGCCCGTCTGTGCGTATCCTGGCGTTCGTGCTCGGTTTGCTCGGTGCCGCGGCGATCGCGGTGGCGGCGCCCACCTATCGCTGGGTCGATGTCGATGGCGTGCATTATTCCGATCAGCCGCATCCCGGCGCCGAGATCATCACGCTGGGCACGACGCAGACCTACACTCCGGGGCCGGCCGTGAGCGCGACGGCGGGCTCGAGCCGCAAGAGCGCGAACGCGCGCGTGACGAGCGAGTTCCGCTACGACAGCTGCGCGGTCGTGGAGCCGGCGGCGGACCAGGTGCTGCTCGATGCCGACGCGGTCACCGTCGTGGTGGCGCTGCAGCCGGCGAAGCGCAGCCGCGACCAGGTGGTGCTGTCTTTCGACGGCGGGGAGGTCAAGGCGGCGGGCCCGGACCAGACCGAATTCCGCATCTCGCCCATCGACCGGGGCACGCATCAGGTCGGCGCCATCGTGCGCGATGGGAGCGGCCGGGACCTGTGCCAGTCGCCGCTGGTGAGCTTTCACGTCCGCCAACCCTCGGCCCTGGGCATCCTCAAGAAGCACTAGATTTTTGCGGCGACCCTGGCCGCGGCCTGCAACATGGCCGGAATGGCCGTGGACGCTGAGCATGGCCAGGCCGTGCCTCCGGCCGGCTTCGATGGCAGCGAGATCCTCGACGCGCTCTCGACCGGGCTCCTGGTCCTCGATGCCGGACTGCGGCTGGTCTACGCCAACGTCGGCGCGCAGGACCTGCTGGCCCTGAGCCTGCGGCAGGGACAGGACCATCCGGTCGGGGAACTGTTCGCCGATCCGCAGGCGCTCATCGAGCTGCTGGAGCGATCGCTCGCGAACTTCGAGGTTTGCGCCGGCCACGAGTTCACGCTGACGCCGGTGTCCACGGTGCAGGCGGCGCGGCCATCGCTCCTGGTGGACATCACCGTCACCCCGCTCGAGACCGGGCGCGGTGAGCCGCGCCTGCTGATCGAACTGGTCGATGCGCGCGCGCGCCGGCGCATCTCGCGCGAAGCAGAATTGCTCACGCGCGCCGACGGGAGCCGGCTGATGGTGCGGCAGCTGGCGCACGAGGTCCGCAACCCGCTCGCAGGCCTGCGCGGCGCGGCCCAGCTGCTGGAGCGCGAGCTGCACCAGGAAGCGCTCAAGGAATACACCACGGTCATCATGAGCGAGGCGGACCGGCTGCGCGACCTGGTGGACACGATGCTCGGGCCCACCGGCCCGCCGCGCAAGCAGGCGCTCAACGTGCACGAGATCTGCGAGCACGTGTACCAGCTGCTGCGCAGCGAAGCGCCGGGCGGCGTCAGCATCGAGCGCGACTACGATCCGAGCGTGCCCGAGGGACGCTTTGATCGCAATGAACTCATCCAGGCCCTGCTGAACATCGCGCGCAACGCGCTGCAGGCACTCGCCGGGAACGGGCGGCTGGTGCTGCGCACGCGCTCGCTCTCGCACCTGAACATCGGCCCGGTGCGCCATCGCCTGGTGGCCTGCCTGCAGATCGAGGACGACGGCCCCGGCGTGCCGCCGGACCTGCACCAGACGCTGTTTTTCCCGCTGGTGAGCGCCAAGGCCGACGGCACCGGCCTGGGGCTCTCGGTCGCCCAGGAAATGGTGGCGCGCCACGGCGGCATCATCGAATTCGAGAGCCGCGTCGGCCACACGGTGTTTTCAATACTGCTGCCGCTGGAGGATGCCGCATGAACGGAGAAGCGCTACGCGTCTGGCTGATCGACGATGACGCCTCGATCCGCTGGGTGCTGGAACGCGCGCTGCGCAATGGCGGCATGCTGCCCCGGGCCTTCGACACCGCGGAATCCGCGCTCGCGGCGCTGCGCGCCGAGACGCCCGATGTGCTGATCACCGACGTGCGCATGCCCGGCCAGTCGGGCATCGAGCTGCTCAAGCGCGTGCAGGCGAGCCATGCGGAGCTGCCGGTGATCGTGATGACCGCGCACGCGGACCTCGGCACCGCCGTGTCGGCCTACGGGAGCGGCGCCTTCGAATATTTACCGAAGCCCTTCGACATCGACCACGCCGTCGACCTGGTGCGCCGCGCCGCGCAGTCGCGCGGTGGCCCGGGTGCCGACGGCGGCTCGATCGGCGTGCCGGCGATGCCGAGCCTGCTGGGACGTGCGCCGGCCATGCAGCAGGTGTTTCGCGCCATCGGCCGGCTGGCGCGCTCGAGCGTCAACGTGCTGATCACCGGCGAATCGGGCACCGGCAAGGAGCTCGTGGCGCGCGCCCTGCATGAACACAGTCCGCGCGCCGCCAAGCCCTTCATCGCGCTCAACACCTCGGCGATCCCGACCGAGCTGCTGGAGTCCGAGCTGTTCGGCCACGAGAAGGGCTCATTCACGGGCGCCGACAGCCTGCGGCGCGGCCGCTTCGAGCAGGCCGACGGCGGCTCGCTGTTCCTGGACGAGATCGGCGACATGTCGCCGCCGCTCCAGACGCGCCTGCTGCGGGTGCTGGCGGAAGGCGAGTTCTACCGGGTCGGCGGCCAATCGACGATCCGCGTCGATGTGCGCGTGATCGCCGCCACGCACCAGAATCTCGAGGAGCGCTCGCGCAGCGGACAGTTCCGCGTCGATCTGTATCACCGACTGAACGTGATCCGTATCGAGCTGCCGCCCCTGCGTGAGCGGCGCGTGGACATCCCCGAGCTGCTGCGCCACTACCTGCAGGTCGCCGCGCGCGAGCTCGGCGTCGAGGCCAAGGCCTTGACCGCCGAGGCGGGCGAGCGGCTCGAAAGCTACGGCTGGCCGGGCAACGTGCGCGAGCTGGTGAATATCTGCCGGCGCGCCACCGCGCTGGCCCCCGGCAAGGAGATTCGCGTTGCCGACCTGCCGGCCGCGATCGTCGGTGCGGCGAGCGCCAGTCCGGCGGCTGCTGAGTGGACGGCGGCCCTGGCGGAGTGGGCCGAGGCGCAGCTCGCGCTCAGCGCCGGCCAGCCGCTGCTGGACGTGGCGCTGCCGGCGTTCGAGCGCACGCTGCTGCGCGTCGCGCTCAAGGCCACGCAGGGCCACCGCCAGGACGCGGCGCGCCTGCTCGGCTGGGGCCGCAATACGCTGACGCGCAAGCTCCGGGAGCTGGGGATGGAGGGCGCCGGGGATCCGGACTGAGGCGCTACGGTGACGCCGCCGCGGGCGGCGCCGGCGCTTCGGCTGCGGCGGGGATGAAGATCCACAGCAGCAGGTAGAACAGCAGTCCGATGCCGAAATAGAACACGCTGATGCAGAAAATCACGCGCCAGGCCCAGGAGGGCAGGCCGGTATGAGCGCCCAGGCCCCCGCAGACGCCGCCGATCACGCGGTCGGTCGCCGAGCGGCTCAGGCGATGCAGGAAATTGTTGTGTGCGCCCGGTGCGCCCGGTGCGCCCATCGAGCCCGCCGGCGCGCCGCCCAGCACGCGGGCCTTGGCCTGCGCGTATTCAGCCTCCGTCAGGGCACCGCGCTCGCGCAGGGCCTGCAGGCGTTCCAGTTCCTCGCTGACGGTCATTGGCTCGTCTCCTTGAGCGTGCCCACGAGCTGGCCGACGTTCGCGTAGCCGTTCGCGGCGAGATATTCGGCGATTCCTGAGTTGATGCGCGGGCAGATCAGCGGATCGTAGAACAGCGCCGTGCCCACGCCGATTGCCGTGGCGCCAGCGATCAGGAACTCGAGCGCATCGCTGGTGCTCACGATGCCGCCCTGGCCGATGATGGGGATGTTGCGTGGCCCGGCGATCTCGTAGACCTCGCGCACCTTGAGCAGTGCGATCGGCTTGATCGCCGGCCCCGACAATCCGCCCTGCACGTTGCCGATGACGGGGCGGCGCGTGCGCACGTCGATCGCCATGCCGGTCACCGTGTTGATGACGGCGAAGGCGTCGGTCCCGGCCTCGATGCACAAGCGCGCGTTTTCCCGGATGTCGGTCTGGTTGGGCGACATCTTGGTGATCAGCGGCTTGCGCGTGACGGCGCGGCAGGCGGCCACGACGCGCGCGGACATCTCCGGTACATTGCCGAACTGCACCCCGCCTTCCTTGATGTTGGGGCAGGATATGTTGATCTCGATCGCATCGATCGGTGAATCCTCGAAGCGCCGCGTCACCTCGACGTATTCCTCGATGGTCGAGCCGCAGGCGTTGGCGATGAAGCGCGTCTCGGAGAAATCGAGCGCGGGCAGGATCGTGCGCACCACGGCGTCGACGCCCGGATTCTGCAGACCGATGGCATTGAGCATGCCCTCGTACGTCTCGGCCACCCGATGCGGCGGATTGCCGAGCCGCGCGCTACCGGTGGTGCCCTTGAGCACGATCGCGCCCACGTCGCGGTTGGAGAAGCCCGCCACGCGGGTGTATTCCTCGCCGAAGCCGACGCAGCCGGACAGCAGCACGATCGGGCTCGCCAGCTCCATGCCGCAGAACTTCAGTCCCAGCGAGGCGGCCGGCGGCACGTGGGGCGTGGCTGACGGGGCGGGCGAGGCGCTCATGACCGGCGATTATCGCCTGAAATACGCCCGTGTTTAACGTCATTCTCCTGGAGCCGGAAATCCCGGGAAACACCGGCAATATCATCCGACTGTGCGCAAACAGCGGATCGCACCTGCACCTGGTGGAACCCCTGGGCTTCGATCTCACGCAGCCGCAGCTGCGCCGCGCCGGCCTGGACTATGCCGACCTGGCGCAGCTCAGCGTGCACGCCAGCCTCGAGGCCTGCCTGCGCTCACTGCCCGGCGCCATGCTCTACGCGATCGAGACCGGCGGGGCGCGTCCCTACAGCGAGGCCGAGTTCCGGAGCGGCGATGCGCTGCTGTTCGGCCCTGAAACCCGCGGGATATCGACCGCGGCGCTCGGGCTCGTGGCGCCGGGGAACATCCTCGGCATTCCCATGCGCCCGAACAACCGGAGCCTCAACCTGTCGAATGCCGTGGCGCTGGTCGTCTACGAGGCCTGGCGACAGCAGGGGTTTCGCTAGACGCGGCCAAGCGCGGCTAAACGCCCGCCTCGTCGAACTCGGCCTTGATCGGCCGCATCATCAGCCCGCGCACCACCTCGTCGGCGGCCAGGCCCTCGTACAGGACGCCGTGGATGCCCTCGCAGATCGGCATTGAAACGCCCTCGCGCCGCGCCACCTGCCGCAGTGCGCGCGCGGCGACGTAGCCCTCGACCACCTGGCCGATTTCGGTCAATGCGGCGGTGGCGCCCAGGCCGCGGGCCAGCAGCAAGCCGAAGCGGCGGTTGCGCGACTGGTCGTCGGTGCAGGTGAGCACCAGGTCGCCGAGGCCGGCGAGCCCCATGAAGGTCTCGCGCTGCGCGCCGAGGCTGACGCCGAGCCGCATCATCTCGACCAGGCCGCGCGTGATGAGCGCGATGCGTGAGTTCGCGCCGAACCCTAAGCCGTCGGAGAGGCCGGCGCCGATCGCCAGCACGTTCTTGACGGCGCCTCCCACCTCGACACCGACGATATCGGTGGAGGTGTAGGCGCGAAACTTGGCCGTCGAGATGTCATGCGCGAGCAGGGCCGCATAATCCCCATCCCGCGAGGCGATGGTCATCGCGCTCGGGAGTTCCGCACCCACTTCGGAGGCGAAGGTGGGGCCGGAGAGCACCGCCGTGAGCCGGCCCGGGCCCAGCACCTCCTGCGCCACTTCGTTGGGCAGGCGCCCGGTGTTGACCTCAAACCCCTTGGTGGCCCAGCACAGCCGCTGCCCGGCCGCGAGCTTTCCGCGCAGCTCGCTCAGGAGTTCGCGGAAGGCGTGGCTCGGCACCGCGATGAGCACATCGTCGGCGCCGGCCAGTGCGGCCGGCAGGTCGGCGGGAATCTGCAGCGTGTCGGGGAACGGGGAGCGCGGCAGGTAGCGCGGATTCACCCGCGCGCGGGTCATGTCGGCGCGCAGCTGCGCGTCGCGGGCCCAGAGGCGCACCGCATGTCCGGCGCGTGCCCACTGGATTGCCAGGGCCGTGCCCCAGGAACCGGCGCCGAGCACCGCCATCCGCGAGGGCAGCTCCGCCTTCACTTCAGTTCTGCGCGGCGCTCGGGGTTCCCGGGTTGTTGGCGGCGAACAGCGCCTCGAAATTCACGGGCGGCAGCAGCAGCTGCGGAAAGCCGCCGTGCCCGACCAGGCTCGAGACGACCGCGCGCGCGTAGGGAAACAGCACGCCCGGGCAGATCACGCCGGCGGCGCGACGGAATTCATCATTCGAAAGATTCTGCATCAGGAAGGCGCCGGCCTGCTTGACCTCGACCAGGAAGGCGGTCTGTTCGCCGTGCTTGGCCGAGACGGTCACCGTCAGCAGCACCTCGCGCAGGTCGCCCTCGATGACGTTGACGGCCGTGTTCAGATCGAGGCCGATCTGCGGGTTCCAGTCATTGGTGACGCGCGGCCCCTGGGGCGCTTCGAAGGAGCAGTCCTTCAGGTAGACGGCCTGCAGCGCCAGTTGTGCCGTCGGAGGCGTGCCCGCCGCCGTCGGGGTGGGTTCTGATTGTATTGCCATGCTGAGTTTCCTATGCGTTCAACGTTCCGGGAATGATCATTGCACCGCCACCGGCGAGTGCGACAGCAGCTGGTCGAGGGCGCCGGCCTCTTCGAGCGCGGCCAGTTCATCGGAGCCGCCGATCGGCTGGCCGTCAATGAAAATCTGCGGCACCGTGCGCCGGCCGCTGCGCTGGATCATCTCGGCGCGGCGCTCGGGGTACTCTTCGATGCTGATTTCCTCGAAGCTGGCGCCCTTGCGTTCCAGCAGGTGCCGCGCCCGCGTGCAATAAGGACACCAGGAGGTGGTATACATTTCGATCTGCGGCGCCGCCATGTGCTCGAGCGAGTCGCGCCTAATCGCGGGCCACGGGCAGATGCTCGGCGCGCCAGGCGCTCAGCCCGCCGCGCAGGCTGACCACCTGGCTGAATCCCTGC
The DNA here is from genome assembly GCA_035300345.1 of Steroidobacteraceae bacterium. Taxonomy (GTDB): domain Bacteria; phylum Pseudomonadota; class Gammaproteobacteria; order Steroidobacterales; family Steroidobacteraceae; genus FEN-1191. The sequence continues at coordinate 30,057 of DATGVM010000043.1, read as the reverse complement.
TGCTGCAGCGCCCGCATGGCGCCGGCGGCGGACACGCCGCGCTCGCAGTAGACGATGAGCGTCCGGTCCTTCAGGCGCTTCAGGCCATCGATGGCGTCGGTGAGGCGCTCGGGCGGGAGGTTGCGTGCGCCGCGGATGTGGCCGGCGCCAAAGGCCTCGGCGCTGCGCAGGTCCAGGAGCGTCGCACCCTGGTTCATCAGCCGCACGGCATCCTGCGGGCTGACGGCCCCGGCGGTGCGGACGCGCTCGCGCAGCTCATAGACCAGCACCATCAGCGCGGCGCCCACGGCCAGTACGGTCAGTCCCATGTGATGGGTGGCATATTCGAGCAGGCGCTGCATGGTCAGTCCGGCGAAATCCTTCAGGGTCCGGGAGCGGCGGGTGGCCCTCAACGGAGCCGCGCATTATAGCCTTGCTGCGTTAAACTTTTCCCTATGAGCGCCGCCCGAGCCGGGATTCTACTGCTGCTGGCCGCCGGGCTGGTGGACGGGCGCGCCTTCGCCGCGAGCACCGGCGAGACACAGGCCCAGCTGCGCGCCCTGCAGCAACGCATCGAGCGTGTCAGCCAGGAAGTCGGCCGCGATGCCGTCGAGCGCGACCGCCTGGCGCATAACCTGCGGGACGCCGAGGTGGCCGTGGCCGCGACGCGCGCCGAGCTGGAGGGCGTGCTCGCGCAGGAATCGCTCCACACCTCACGGCGCGCGGCGCTGGCCGCCGAGCGCGAGAAAGTGAACGCGGCGCTGGCGCGCGAACGCATCGGGCTCGCCTCGCAGCTGCGGGTGGCCTACCTGATTGGCCGCAGCGAACCACTGCAGCTGCTGCTCAACCAGCGCGATCCGGCCGCCGCCGCCCGGCTCTACGCCTACTACGGCTACTTCGGCCGGGCGCGCGCCGCGCAGATCGACTCGATCGCGCAGCAGGTTGCGCACATCGATGAACTGGATGGCGAGCTGGGCAAGCAGGAAGCGGCCCTGCTCGAGCTGCGCAACGCCAGGCAGGGCCAGCTCGCAAGATTGGAGAACGGCCGTGCGCAGCGCCAGAGCGCGCTCGCGAATCTGCAGACGGAGGCGAGCTCGCGCGTGGCGAGCCTGGCGCGACTGCGCAGCCAGCAATCGAGCCTCGAGCGGCTGCTGCGCGAACTGCAGCGGGCGGCGCGGCCAGGGCCGGCTCCGGACAACGCCAGCAACTTCGCCCGCCTGCGTGGCCAGCTCGAGTGGCCGCTCGCCGGCCAGGTCCTCGCCAGCTACGGGCAGGAGCGGGCCAGCGGCGTGAAGTGGCAGGGCATGGTTCTCGCCGCCGAACAGGGCGCACCGGTCCGTTCGATCGCGGCGGGCCGCGTGATTTACGCCGACTGGCTTCCGGGCCTGGGGCTGGTCGCCATCGTCGATCACGGCGAGGGGTACCTGAGTCTTTACGGCTACAACGACCAGCTGCGCAAGTCCGCCGGCGAATCCGTGGCCGCGGGTGAGGTGCTCGCGGCCGCCGGCGACAGCGGCGGGCGCTCGCGCCCGGAGCTTTACTTCGAGATCCGGCGCGCCGGACAACCGGTCGACCCGCGCGCCTGGTTCCGCCGCGCGCGGCCGAACTGAGAGCTGCGTCACAGCTCCGCACCCACTGGGGAGCGCGCGCGCCGGGGCTGGCACCGACCGGCAGCGGCCGGCACCGACCAGCTCCGCGGCCTCGTTTAACTAAACCGCGAACCCCATCAAGGCGTGCGGGCGGCGACATGCCTGAAGCTAGTCGCTGGTACCGCACCCCGATGACAGATCAAGGCAAAATCAAGGGCGCTCCGCAGGGGGCACCAGAATTCGAGAGCTACACGCAGCTGTTGCGTGCGCTGCTGCCGCGCATGATCGGCGTGTCGATCTTCGGGGCCGCCGGCGAGGTGCTGTGGTCCAACGAGATGTCGGTCGACGGGTCCCTGGGCAAGCTGGTAACCGCGGCGATGCGCGAAGCCGCCGGGAAACCAGGCGCACCGGGCGTCCTGATCACGGACGGGGAGCCGCTCTACATTTTCTGGCTGCTGCGCGCCAGCGGTCCGGAGCACGGCAAGCCCTTTGCCGCGGCCCTGCTGCGCTGCCGTGCCGGCTCCGAGAAGGAACAGCGGAGCCTGGCGTACGTGCATGCCATGGTGCGTCCGGCTCTCGACATCCTGGCGCGCGAGCTGCAGAGCCGCGAGCAGATCGTGAGCTTGAGCGGCTCGCTTGCCGAGCAGGACCACGACCTGGACATGCTGCTCGCCGTCAGCGGCGGGGAGGCGGCGGACGAGGAGGGCGGTGGCGATGAACTCAAGGCCGTGCTGCGCGCGGCCATCGATCACATCCAGGGGGGCCTGGCGGCGATCATCGTGCCGGAAAAGAACCTGGTGCTGGTGCGCCAGCAGCCGGAGCAGGCGATCGAGGCCAGCCTCGTGGCGCGCGCGCACCGCCACCTGATGTCGAGCGCGCAGCTGCGCAAGGAAGCGGTGATCGTCAACCAGCTGCAGCTCAAGACCGGCAACTCGGCGCATGTCTTCCGGATCCTCTCCTGCGCGATCTCCCGCCCGGACGGCCGGGCGATTGGTGTACTGGCCCTGTTCCGGCCGCTGACCATGCCGGAGTTCACGCCGCGGCAGGCGCGGCTGTCGGAACTGCTGGCGCGGCGCGTCTCGGCCGTGATCGCCAACAGTTACGATGCCCTGACGGGCCTGTTCAACCGCCCGGCCTTCGAGCTGCGGGTGAAGAGCGCCCTGCAGTCGGCGAGCAGCTCGCAGCGCTGGTGGAGCGCGCTGGGCGTGGACATCAACCGCACGCACGTGGTCAACGACACCTACGGCATGCACATCGGCGACAAGGTCATCGCCCAGGTGGGCGACCTGATCCGCCAGCGCCTGACCCCCGGGGCGATAGCGGCGCGCATCTCCGGCGATCGCTTCGCCATCCTGCTGCCGGCCGGACTCAATGACGCGGCGGGCTTCGCCGAGGCGCTGCGCCAGAGCGCCGAGCAGCTGGGCGCCAGCATCGGCGATGGCACCCTGTCGGTCTCGATCAGCATCGGCGTGGCGGCCGTCGAGCCGCGCGCGCAGGAGTTCACGCACGCCTTCGCGGCGGCCGAGACCGCCTGCAAGGCGGCGAACGACCGCGGCCGCAATCGCGTCGAGGTGTTCCAGGAGGCCGACGAGAGCATCGTCCGGCGCTTCACCGACATCAACATCATCACCGACCTGCGCAACGCCATCAGCGACAATCGCCTGCGCCTCTACGCGCAACTGCTGCTGCCGCTGGGAGAGACCCACCGTCATCCGCATTTCGAGATCCTGCTGCGCATGCTGGACTCCGAGGGACAGACGGTCGGCCCCGATCATTTCTTGTCCGCGGCGCTCCGCTACCAGCTGATGCCGGACATCGACCGCTGGGTCGTCAGCGAGTCGATGCGGCGGCTTCAGCCACACGCCGAGCTCATGGCCAGTGGCAGCGTGGTGTTCACGATCAACTGTTCCGGGCAATCGCTCAAGGACAGTGCCTTCACGGAATTCCTGTGCGCGCAAATCGCGGCCAGCGGCATCAACCCCGAGGCCCTGTGTTTCGAGCTCACCGAGAGCGCCGCGGTCGGGAACCTCGCGCATACCGAGATACTGATGCGACAGCTCCGCAAGCTCGGCTGCGGCATCGCGCTCGATGATTTCGGCACCGGCCTGAGCTCACTGGCCTATCTGCGCTCGCTGCCGATATCGATGCTGAAGATCGACGGCAGCTTCGTGCGCGATGTGCTCACCGACGCCAAGGCGGAATCCACGATCCAGGCGATCGCGCAGCTGGCGCGCGCCATGTCGCTCATCACGGTGGCGGAATACGTGGAGACCGAGGAGATCCGGCACAGGATCGCGCAGCTGGGCGTCGACTACGGCCAGGGTTTCGCCATCGGCCGGCCGGTGCCCATCGATGAAGTGCTCGAACACCTGCCGTTTTATGTTGCTATGCACACAGTCGCGCCGCAGGGCAGCCTTGCTGAGCCGCCGCCCACCGCGCTGGCCGTGTAAGATCCATCACCCATGGGCACCAGAGTCCGTCTGCTGCTGACGCTGGGCACGGGAGTGCTGGCCGGCGTTGCCCTGTCCATGGCCGGACGCGTGTTCGCGGATCGCGCCACCGCGCCGGTGCCGAGCTACCTCGCGCCGGGCGCTGAATACGGAGCGCTGCCCTGGCAGGACGCGCGCCTGCTCGCCGAAGTGCTGCAACGCGTGCGCGAGAGCTACGTCGATGCGGTCGACGATCACCAGCTGATGCGCCAGGCGGTCCACGGCATGGTGGAATCGCTGGACGAACATTCCGCTTTGCTTGAACCTGGCGACTACGAGCAGCTGCAGGCCGCCACCAGCGGCTCCTATGCGGGCATCGGAGTCGAGGTCAACGGCGTCGCCGAGGGTGTGCGCATCGTGCGCTGCCTGCCCGAATCCCCGGCGGTGCAGGCCGGCCTGAAGATCGACGACCTGATCGTACGCATCGACGACCTGGCCGTCAGCGCGGCGAACATCGATGCGGCGACCACGCAGCTGCGCGGCCGGCCGGGGAGCGAAGTGCGCCTCTCGGTGCGGCGCGGCCAGGCTCCCTCGACACTTGAGTTCCGGCTGCAGCGCTCGCTGGTGGAACTGCCGAGCATCGCCGCCGAACTGGTCGCGCCCGGTGTCGGGTATCTGCGCATCAGCGAATTCACCGACGGCACGGCCGGTGAAGTGGACGCGGCGATGCCGCGGCTGCGTGCCGCGGCCGGCGGCGGACTGCGCGGGCTGATCATCGACCTGCGCAACAATCCGGGCGGCGTGCTCGAAGCGGCCACCGCAGTCGCGGACGATTTCCTCGACAGCGGCACGATCGTCAGCGCCGAGGGGAGGCTGCGTGAAGCGCGCTTCCGCATGGACGCGACGCCGGGCGATATCGCAGCGGGCGCGCCGATCGTGGTACTGGTCAACGGCAGTTCCGCCTCCGCCTCCGAGATCCTGGCCGCAGCGCTGCGGCAGAACGGGCGCGCGACGCTGGTGGGCCGCAAGACCTACGGCAAGGGCACGGTGCAGACGATCATGCCGCTCTCGGGTGGCGAGGCGCTCAAGCTCACGACGTCGCGGTACTTCACGCCTTCGGGCACCTCGATCAACGGCATTGGCATCATGCCCGACGTGGAGCTGCGCGGCGTGGAAGCGGCGCCGGCGCCGCCCGATGCGCCGAACACGGCGCCCACGCTGGCACGCCGCGACACCCAGGTCGCCGCGGCGCTGGCGGAGCTGCATCGCCCGACGCGCCGCTTCTGATGCCGGCGCTGCAGTTTCTCTCCGATGTGGTGCTGCACCTCGACCGTCATCTGGTGGAGCTGCTGGCGCGTTATGACCTGTGGCTCTACGCGATCCTGTTCCTGATCATCTTCGCCGAGACTGGACTCGTGATCACGCCCTTCCTGCCTGGCGACTCGCTGCTGTTCGGCGCCGGAGCGCTTAGCGCAATCGACAGCACGGGGACGCTGCGGCTGCCCTGGCTGCTGCTGCTGCTTGGCGCAGCGGCGATTGCCGGCAACACCACCAATTACCTGATCGGCAGCGCCGTCGGGCCGCGGGCCTACAACGGCCGGCACCGCCTGTTCCGCCTCGAGCACCTGCAGCGCGCGACGGAGTTCTTCCGCCGGCACGGTGCGTTGGCGATCGCGCTGTCGCGCTTCGTCCCGATCGTGCGCACCTTCATGCCCTTCAGCGCCGGCATCGCGCGCATGCCCTGGGCGCACTTCCAGCTCTACAACGTGCTGGGCGGCGGCGCCTGGGTGGCCCTGTTCCTGTGCGGCGGGTTCCTGTTCGGCAACCTGCCGCTGGTGAAGAACAATTTTGGCCTGGTGACGCTGCTGATCGTCCTGCTCTCGCTCCTGCCGCTGCTGTGGGCGATCTGGCGGGAGCGCGCTGCCAAAGGTCCGTCGCGTGGCTGAGCGTACCCGCGGCTACGCCCACCGCATCGACGTGCGCGCGCCGCTGGAGCTGCTGTGGCGCGGGCTCATCGACCCCAAGCTGCTGACGCTGTGGTACGGGCCGGGTGCGCGCGTCGATGCCAAGACCGGTGGCAGCTACCTGGTGCGCGCTGATCGCGACACGGAGCGCGAAGCGCACATCGACGTGTTCGAGGCCGGGCGCCGCCTGCGCCTCATCTATATGCCGCCGCGCGAACTGCCGCCGAGCAATTCGGTGATGGTCGATGATTTCATCTTCACGACCGAGCAGGACACTGCGGTGCTGCGCCTCCTGGGCTCCGGCTATCCGGCGGACGCGGCCTGGGATCCCTACTACGCGCGCCTGCGCGGCGGCTGGGGTCAGGCCCTCGCGCGCCTCAAGGTTTGCGTCGAAAAGCTCGCCCGCAGCTAGCCGCGCAGGCGCGCCACCCAGCGGTACATCAGGAACACGGTGAGCGCGAAGACGCCACCGCCGATCCACACCGCCGCGTTGCCGGCGAAGGCATCCCCGACCAGCGCCAGCGGGAAGTCGGTGCCGGAAAAAGCGACGAAGGCGGCGATCACCACGCCCACCAGTCCCTCGCCCACGATCATGCCCGAAGCCAGCAGCACGCCCAGCTGCCGGGTCGGTTCCGGACGCGCGTTGCGCGCGGCGTGCCGGTCGTAGAGCCAGCCGGCCACGGCGCCGACCACGACCATCAGCGTGCTCTGCGTCGGCAGGTAAATCCCCAGTCCCACCGCCAGGGGCGAGAGGTGCGCCGATTTGGTCACGCGCCGCAATGTCTCGTCTATGATGATCATCGCGACGCCGATGCCCATGCCGATGAAGATCAGGGGCCACTCGATGTTGTGCTGGATCACGCCCTGCGCCAGCGCCGAGATCAGCCCCGCCTGCGGCGCCGGCAGTGGATGCTCGCGCATGGGGCCGGGCGCGCCGGCGAATCCGTAGGCGTGGTTCACCAGGTCGAGGATCGGTGGAATGATCGCGGCGCCGGCGAGCACGCCGATCACCAGTGCGACCTGCTGCTTCCACGGCGTCGCATCGACGAGCTGACCGGTCTTCAGGTCCTGCAGGTTGTTGTTGGCGATGGTCGCGACGGCGAACACCACCGCGGTGACGAACAGCGCGAAGGCGACCAGTGCCTGCGGACCGGCGGCCGGCATGGTGTGCACACCGAGCAGCAGCAGCAGCGCCGCACCGATCACCGCCAGGATGCCGATGCCCGACAGCGGGCTGTTCGAGGCGCCGATGAGCCCGGCCATGTAGCCGCACACCGCCGAGACAAAGAAGCCCATCAGTACGATGTAGATCACCGCGCCCGTCACCACCAGCAGCAGCTGGCCACCGAGCCCGCTGCGCGCGCCAAGGTTCGTCAGCAGCATGGCAATCGGTACCATGCAGACGAGCGAGATCAGCGCCACCCAGCCAATCGGGATGTCCTGTTCCGTACGCGGCAGCAGCGCGCCGCCGCCGCTGGCGCGCGCCTTCGAGGCGGCCAGCGCCGAACGCAGCCCTGCCGCCACCGGCTTGACCAGCTTGACGAGCGTCCACACCGCCGATACGCCGATGGCGCCGGCGCCGATGAGGCGCACCTGGTGGATCAGGGTGCTCTGCGCCAGCTGGGCGAGGCTCAGGCTGCCGCCGCTCGCCAGCGCCGAGTAATGCGGCACGCCCCAGACCCAGGCGATCAGCGCACCGGCCAGCATCGCCAGTCCGACCCACAGGCCCACCAGGTGGCCGACTGCGAACAGCGCAAAGGAGAGGAAGAAATCAAAGCCGGTGACGCCGCGCTCGCCGACGCGGAAGTAGCGCACCACGTCGCTCGCGAACACACGGGTCGCCACTACTGCTGCGAATGCGCCCGATATGATCGAACCCCAGACCACAGCGAGTAGTCCCGCGCGGCTGTCCTCGACCGCGGTGGCGTCTGCATGCTCGCCGCCGCCGACCTTCAGCACCTCGGCGCAGGCGACGCCCTCCGGGTACGGCAGGTCGGACTGCGTGACCAGTGCCCGGCGCAGCGGGATCGAGTACATCACGCCCAGCGTCCCGCCCAGCGCGCAGATGGCAAACGAAGTCCAGTACGGGAAGCCGGTCCACCAGCCGATCATCACCAGGCCCGGCAGTACGAAGATGATTGCGGAGAGGGTGCCGGCCGCCGAGGCGACGGTCTGCACGATGTTATTTTCCTGCACGGTCATGCCCTGAAAGCCGCGCAGCACCGCCATCGAAATCACCGCCGCCGGGATTGATGTGGCGAAGGTCAGTCCCGCCCTGAGGCCGAAAAAGACATTGGCCGCGGTGAACAGCACCGTGATCAGCACGCCCAGGACCAGGCCGCGCCAGGTCAGTTCCGTGCGCACGAGCGGTGCGCCCGTCATCGGCGTACTCATGATTCGTCCCCCTCGGTGGTCGCTTCCTGTTCCCGGCTGCGCACCATCATGCGCGCAAACAAGATGCCGCCCTCGTAGAGCAGGTACATCGGCACGGCCATCACGGTCTGCGAGATCGCGTCGGGCGGCGTGAGGATGGCGGCGATGATGAACACCGCGATCAGGACGTAACCGCGGCTCCGGGTGAGCTTTTCCAGCGGCACGATGCCCATCAGCACCAGCAGCACCACCGCGACCGGCACTTCGAAGGCGATGCCGAAGGAAAACATCAGCATCAGGACGAACTCCATGTACATGCTGATGTCGGCCATCATCTGCACGCCGTGCGGCGTCGTGCTCACGAAGAACCTGAAGATCAGCGGAAACACCAGGTAGTAGGCGAAGGCCACGCCGATGTAAAAGAGCACCACGGCCGAGACCAGCAGCGGTACCGCGAAACTCTTCTCCTTGCGGTACAGCCCGGGCGCGATGAAGGCCCACAGCTCGTAGAGCACGTAGGGCATCGCCACCACCAGCGCGGCGACGAAGGCGAGCTTGAGTGGCGTGGTGAACGGCGCGGTTATGCTGGTGGAGATCAGCATGCTGTTGGCCGGCAGCTGCTGCAGGAGCGGGTGCGAGAGCCACTCGAACATCTGGTTCGAATACAGCGCAAAGGGAATGAACACCAGCACCACCGCGACGAAGGCGCGCATCAGGCGCGTGCGCAGCTCCAGCAGGTGCGAGATCAGTGTGCCCTCGAGGAGCGGTTCACTCTCCCCGGGCATGCGGCGGACTGTCGGGAACGATGGCGGGCGGCGCAGTCGATGCAGAAGGCGTGGGCGCCGGCGCCGGTGGTGCCGCTGGTGTCACGGGCGAAGCGGGCGTCGCAGCACGCGCGGTGTCCGGCGCGGCGGCTGGCGGGTCCTGCATGTTGAACTTCAGATTATCTGCTTCGCTCTCGAGCTGGTCGCGAAACTGCCGCGCCATCGCGCGTGCCCGTCCGGCCCAGCGGCCGATGGTGCGCGCCACCTGCGGGAGCTTGTCCGGTCCCAGCACGATCAGCGCCAGGCCGGCGATGACCAGGATCTTCGAGAATCCGATATCGAACATGGACCGGCCCGCGGCGTCAGACCGGCTTGTCATCCTTGTGAGGCGGGCTGGCCCCGGGTGCGGCCTCGCCAAATTCGGCGTCCTTGCCGCCCGCGGGCAGCTGCTTCTGCGCGAGCTGCTGCTCCTGGTCGCCCTCGTTCATCGATTTCTTGAAGCCACGCACGGCGGCGCCCAGGTCCGAGCCGATGGTGCGCAGTTTCTTGGTGCCGAATACCAGCAGGACGACCACCAGGATGATCAGCAGATGGCGGGGAGAAAACAGGTCCATGGTGGACTCCTAGGCGCAAGCCGGATGTGACTGAGCCCCGATGATAGGCGAACTGGCGCCCCGGCCGCAGCCATGGGGCGCCAATTGGCGTGTCCGTCACGGTTCCGGTGCCGCGGCGGGGGCCAGCACGGCGGGAGGCACCTCGAGCCAGAAAGTCACCGGGCCATCGTTGGTCAGCGTGAGTTCCATGTGGGCACCGAACTCCCCCGCCGCCACCGGTGCATGCGCGGCCCGCGCGGCGTCCAGCAGCTGGCCGAAGCGGGCGCGGGCCTGCTCGGGGACGGCCGCGCCGGAAAAGCCGGGGCGATTTCCCGAGGAGGTGTCCGCGAGGAGGGTGAACTGCGGGACCAGCAGCAGTCCGCCCGCCGTATCGCGCAGCGAGCGGTTCATGCGCCCGGCCGCATCGGCGAACACGCGATAGTCGAGCAGGCGCTCCAGCAGCCGCAAGACCTGAGGTGTCGCGTCATTGCGCTCCACGCCAATCAGGGCCAGCAGGCCCGCAGCGATCTCGCCGCGGATGCGGCCCGCAACCTGCACCCTCGCCATCGTTACGCGCTGGATCAGGGCGATCATGCAGTGGCAAATCCCTCGGTGAATCCGTACACTTTGCCGCCATTTTACGGCTTAGCACGCCGGCCCGTTGCGGAGTCCGATTATGAGCCCGATGTCGATGCCCTGGGTCCGGATCGCGGTGATCACGCTGACGCTCGCGGGCGCGGCGGTGGCGCAGGCGGCCGGCGATGCCCAGCGCGGCAAGCAGATCGGCTACACCTGCCTGGGCTGCCACGGCATCGAGGATTACAAGAACGTCTACCCGACCTACAGCGTGCCCAAGCTGGTGGGCCAGCATCCCGAATATCTTATCGCCGCGCTCAAGGGCTACCGCGGCAAGGACCGCGCGCACGGCACCATGTACGCGCAGGCCAGCTCGCTCAGCGACCAGGACATCGAGGACCTTGCGGCCTACCTGGCCGGCGTGCCGCTGGCCCCCGGTGCGCCGACCGTCGGAACGGCTCCCACCAAAGTGGTCGAGCTGTGCTCGGCCTGCCACGGACGCGATGGCGTCGGGCTAATCGGGGACTATCCTTCCTTGAGCGGCCAGCACGCCGATTACCTGGCGCGTGCGCTGATCGAGTACCAGAAGGGCGATCGCAAGAATCCGGTGATGGCGACCTTTGCCGGGCAGCTGTCCGCCGCGGACATCAAGGCAATCGCCGAGTACTACGGCGCGCAGCGTCCGGAGCTCAAGACCCTGCTGCGCCCCAACTGGCTGTTCTGATCCGCTTCAGTCGCCGAGAGCGCTGACGAGGAACTGCGCGATCACGCCCCGGAGCGTGTCCAGGTCCGCGCCGCCCCGGAGAGCGCCGCCCGCATCGCGCGGTGCGATGAACCAGCTTCTCACATTGGCGCTGCGCAGCCGCCACAGCAGCTGCTCGGCGGCGCCCGCGTCAAGCGGCGGATCGAGAAGCCCGCGCACCAGCAGCACCGGCGCGTGGATGGGCGCGAGCTGCGCGCTGCCCGCGGTGGCGTCGATGCTGACGGCGCCACGCAACCGGTCGCCGTAGAGCCCCAGGCCGGCGAGGGCCAGGCTCCCGCCCGCGCCCCGGCCGAGCAGCACCACGTGTTCGTGCTGCAGGTCGGGCTGCGCGCCCAGCCACGCCAGCAGGGCGCCCAGGTCGAGCTGACCGGCATCCCCGCCGCGCAATGCCGGCGCGACGACGGCCAGCCCCAACTCGTTGACGCAGTACTGCACGAACAGGTCCAGTTGCGGCAGCGGCGCTGTTCCACGGCCGGTGTCGCCGATCATGACGAGCACCGGATGCGGTCCCGAACGGCGCGGCCGGTACAGGAGCGCGGCGAGCGTGCGTGGACTCCCGGCCGAGCGGTCCCAGGTCGTAAAGCGGATCGTCTGCGGCGTCACCAGTTGCGCTGCACTCAGCGCGCCCAGTTCAGCGTGCGTCCAGCGCGCCAGTGTCCCGGAGGCAGGCTCGAACACGTAGACGCCGCGCGGCGCCGCGCTGGGCGCGATCTCGAGGGCGAGCCGCGCGCCGCCGCGCTCGAATTTCAGCGCCGCGATCACGCCGGCAGGCAAATCCGCGGGCGCACTCTCGAGCGCCGCCTTGCGATCCATCACGGTGAGGCGGCCATAACCCCCTTCGCTCCAGGAGTAGGCCAGGTAGCGCCCGTCCGAGCTCACATCGAAGTGCTCGATATCGTGATTGACGGGGAGGCTCAGGACCTGCGCGGGAGCGCCGTAGAAATCGATGTAGCGCAGCTGGGCCACGCTGCTGTCGCGATCGCTGATGAGGTAGACGCCGCGCCCGTCCGGCGAGAGCCGCGCCTCGCCGATGTGGCCGAAGCCGGGCGAGCGCTCGCCGGGCGCGTCAACGCGGCGCAGCGCACCTGTCTCGACATCGACCAGCAACAGTTCATCGCCGTCCGCGCCGTGCGGGTGACGCACCAGCAGGGCGCGATCGGTGCTGGTCCAGTCCAGCACCTGCCAGGACGCGGCCGTGCCCCCGGCGACCAGGCGGGGTTCGCTTAGTCCAGCGGTGTCCAGCAGGTACAGATCGATCGTATGTTCCTCGCGCAGCATCGCGCTGAAGGCGAGCCGCCGGCCATCGTGCGCCCAGACCGGCGTGCCCGGGTGCGCCGCGGCGCTCACGAGCTGGCGCGCCTCGCCGCCGTTCAGCGGCTGCAGGTAGAGCGCCGCGCCGGCGGCGCCCGCCGCCGCGCCTTCATCCCGCAGCAGGAAGAGCGCCTCGCTCTTATAGATGGGCGCGCCCGCCGCGCGCAGCGTGGAGTCGGGCGCGCCGAGTGCTTCGCCCGTGACAGCGGCCGCCGACTTGCCGGCCGGGGCGCGCAGGCGCTGCAACTGGTCGCGGGACTCCGCGCGCGCCGCGACCAGCAGCGCGCCATCGCTCTGCCAGCCGAGCAGGCGCGCTTCGCCCGCGGCGGCGTAACGCGGCACCGCGGCGGCGATCGTCGCGTCGATGGGCGGCACGCCATCGAGCACCACGCCGCTCTGGACCGTGCGCCCCGCCCGCGCCGGAGCGCCGGCCGCCAGCAGCGCCGACAATCCCCACAGTGCGGCCGCGCCTGCGCGAGTGCTCCGGGGCATGGGTTTGTTATCGTTCCCTTGAAGAGTGCGGGCGTTTAAGAGTGAAGACAGTAGGCATTGTGCCTCCTATCGCGTACAAGGCAACCCATGCTGCTAAGCGATGCGAACCGTTTGATCAGCAGCGCGGCCCTGCTCGGGGTGCCGATCGAGGGGCCCCAGGCCGAAGCGCTGCTGCGCCTGCTTCAGGAGCTGGAGCTATGGAACCGCAGCTTCAACCTCACGCGCATCACCGGCCGCCCCGCCATGATTGCCGGCCACCTGCTCGACAGCCTGGCGGCGAGCAACGAGCTGCGCGGCACGAGAATCACCGACCTGGGCACCGGCGCCGGTTTCCCTGGTCTGCCGCTGGCCATCCTGCACCCCGAGCGCGAGTTCACGCTCATCGACGGCACCGCCAAGAAGATCCGCTTCGTGGAGCACGCGCTGCGCGTGCTGGCCTTAAGCAATGTGCACGCCTTGCACGTGCGGGCCGAAAAGCTCCAGCCGGAGCGCCCCTTCGACACGATCCTCGCGCGCGCCGTCGCCCCACTCCCGGAGCTGGCGCGGCTGGCGCGGCCGCTTGCCGCCGCCGGCACGCGGCTGATCGCCTACAAGGGGCGGCACCCGAAAGCCGAGCTCGCCGAGCTCGCCGAGCGCGGCGCCGGCTGGCAGCTCGAAGGCGTGCGCGAACTTACAGTACCGGGCATCAGGGCCGAGCGGTGCCTGGTCACGCTGCTGGCGCGGGATGCACCGCGCGGCGCTCCAGCAGTGCCGCCGGCAGGTTGAGCGCGCTCGCGAGCGACACCAGCACCGCCGCGGTGTAGGGGATCGACTGGATCAGCAGGGCGATGAGCCACATGCGGCGATCCGGGCTGGAGAACTCGGTGGGGAGCGAGTGCAGTCCGAAGGCGACGCCCCACAGCAACAGCATCATCGTCGTCTCTTCCCAGGCGCCCGCGAGGGCGAGCAGCAGCGCGTGCCGTCCGGCGCGCTTCGGGGTGCGGAAGAAGGGTTCGCTGCGCGTGACCAGTCCTTTGAGCACGGCGCGTCCGATGGTGTGCGAGAGCGCCAGCCCGGCGATCGCGGCGGCGAGCGTCTGGCGCAGGCCGACGCCGACGCGATGGGTGTAGAGGTGCACCAGCTTCACCAGCTTGAAGGTGAACAGCGAGAGGGGCAGCACCGAGAACATCAGCAGCGGCGGATCGATGCGCGTGGGCTGCAGCATCATCGCCACCGACCAGCCGATGGCCGCCAGGTTGAACAGCAGGTTCAGCCCATCGGCGACCCAGGGCAGCCAGCCGGCGACGAAGTGGTAGCGCTGGCCGGAAGTGAGGGTACTGCTGCCGGGCCGCAGCAGCGCGCGCGCGTGGTAGCGCAGGATCTGCATCGCGCCGTAGGCCCAGCGGAAGCGCTGCTTCTTGTAGTCGACGAAGGAATCGGGCATCAGGCCGCGGCCGTAGCTGCGCGGCAGGTAGAGGGCCTGGTAGCCCGCCTCGAAGATCCGCAGTCCCAGCTCGGCGTCCTCGCAGATGCACCACTCCGCCCAGCCGCCCAGGGCGGCGAGCACGCGCGCGCGCACCAGCGTCATGGTGCCGTGCTGGATGATCGCGTTGCGCTCGTTGCGCGTGATCATGCCGATGTGGAAGAAGCCACGGTATTCCGCGTAGCACATCGCCTTGAAGGCGTTCTCGTGCTCGTCGCGGTAGTCCTGCGGGGCCTGCACGATCGCCATGTTCGGATCGCGGAAACCGGGCACCAGGTCACGGAGCCATCCCGGCTCGACGCGATAGTCGCTGTCGATCACCGCGATGATCGCCGTACCGGGCGCCGTCTCGGCCAGCGCAAAATTCAGGGCGCCGGCCTTGAAACCGGCCAGCGGGCTCACGTGGAAGAAGCGAAAACGGGGGCCTAGAGCGGCGCAGTGCGCCTCGACGGGGCGCCACACGGCCTCATCGCGCGTGTTGTTGTCGATCACCAGCACTTCGAAGTCCGGGTAGTCGAGCCTCGAAAGCGCATCGAGGGTCTCGATCAGCATGTCGGGCGGCTCGTTGTACGCCGGCACGTGCACCGAGACCTTCGGCAGGGTGGCGCCCGCCTCGCGGAGCGGTGCCAGCAGGCGCGCGTGCGCGCGGATCCAGTGCGCCTCCGCCCATTCGTGCGCTTCGGCGAACAACACCGCGATGACGCCCAGCATCCCCAGGATCAGCAGCGCGCCGACGACGAGCGTCGTGATCGTCAGGTACTGCTGCGTGTAGTCGTAGGTGATCCACACCGCCGCCGTGGCGGCCGCGTACACCACCACCGCCAGCATGGTGCGCCCGCGGGTGCGGAGCGACCCGCTGTGCACATAGAACAGTCCGAGCAGCAGCAGGGCGATGGTCACCGAGATGCCGGCCAGCACGCGCCATTCCGGAATGCGCACGATCGGCGCGGTGAATTCGAACTTGGCCTGCCGGTCAGCGTCGAACACGCCCCAGTAGGCGCCGACGCCGCCTTCGCCCTGCGCCTTCCAGGGCTGGTCGAAGGCCTCCATGATGTAGTAGCGGATCTTTTCCCGGTCGGCGCGCGCCAGGAAGCGGCGCAGGAACAGCGCCTCGTTGGAGGCCGAGGCCACGGCGTTGCCGCGCGTGCGGCCGTCCGAGGGCCAGCCCACCTCGCCGATGATCACCTGCTTGTCGGGGTAGGCGCGCTGCACGCGCTGCAGGTCCTGGAAGGCCACGTCCACCGCAGCCTCGACGTCGAGTCCTTCCCAGTAGGGCAGCAGGTGCACCGCGAGGAAATCGCAGTGACGCGCGAGCTGCGGAAACTTCAGCCAGGTGGCCCAGGTCTCGGCGGTGCCCACCGGCACGCTCACCGCCTGGCGCGCGCGATCGATGTAGGCCGTCAGTTCCTCGACCGGCAGGTCGGCGCGCAGCATCACTTCGTTGCCGACGAACACCCGCACTACGTTGCGGTAGGCCTGCGCCAGCGCGATGGCCTTGTCCACCTGTGCGTTATCGGCGACGCGGTCCTTGTCGAGCCAGGCGCCCACGGCCACGCTGATGCCGTACTTCGCCGCCAGCCGCGGCACGTCGCCCAGGCTCGACCCGGTGCCATAAGTCCGGACCGCGTGCACGCGTCCGGCCAGCAGCTTGAGGTCCTCGTCGACCTGCTCGCTGCTCGGATACTCGTTCAGCAGGGCATCCTGGTCCGCGCGGTACGGGGAAAAGGCCATGCCCTGCACCCGCTTCGGCCAGGGGACCTCGGTGTCGGGGCGGTTGGCCCAGGCCCACAGCGCAATGGTGGCCGCCGCGCAGACTGCGGCGACCAGGAAGGCAGAGGGCCATTTCTTCGCCGCCATTCGCATCGCCGCAAGTTTACCCGCAAGCGCCGCGGCTGCCCTACACTTGCGGCATGCAGCGCGTGATCGCAGTGGCCAACCAGAAGGGCGGCGTCGGCAAGACCACCACGGCCGTGAATCTGGCCGCATCGCTGGCGGCCACGCGCCGCCAGGTGCTGCTGATCGATCTGGACCCGCAGGGCAATGCCACCACCGGCTGCGGCATCGACAAATCCACCCTGAAGCGCGGCACCCTCGAGGTGCTGCTGGGGGAATGCACCGCGGCCGAGGCGGTGCTGCGCCTGGCCGAAGTCGACATGGCCCTGCTCCCGGCCAACCAGGATCTCACCGCGGCCGAGGTGCGCCTGCTGGCGCTCAGCGCCGGGCGGGAAGTGCGGCTGCGCGAAGCGCTGGCCCCGATCCGCCGCGGCTACGAGGTGGTGCTGATCGACTGCCCGCCGTCGCTCAATATCCTCACGGTGAACGCGCTCGTGGCCGCCGACAGCGTACTGGTGCCGATGCAGTGCGAGTTCTATGCCCTGGAGGGCCTGTCCTCGCTGGTGGCGACGATCGACCAGATTCGTGCGACCGCCAACCCCGCGCTGGAAATCGAGGGGATCCTGCGCACCATGTACGATCCACGCAATAATCTCGCCACCGAGGTCGGCAAACAGTTGCTGGAGCACTTCGGAGAAAAAGTGTTTCGCACCGTTGTGCCGCGCAACGTGCGGCTGGCCGAGGCGCCCTCGTTCGGGCGGCCCGCGCTGCTTTACGATAAGGATTCGCGCGGCGCGCTGGCCTACCTGGCGCTCGCCGGCGAGATGCTGCGGCGGGAGGACAATCTGCCGCCCGGGGCGGAACCATGACGCTGAAGAAACCGACGCTGGGCCGGGGGCTGGCTGACCTGCTGGGACAGGCGCGGCCCGTTGCGCCCGGCGCTGCAGCGGGCGCGTCCGGCACCGGCGAGCAGCTGGTGCGCCTGCCGCTGGAACTGCTGCAGCGCGGCCGCTACCAGCCCCGCGCCGACATGCGCAACGACACCTTGAGTGAGCTGGCCGATTCCATCCGGCGCCAGGGCGTCATCCAGCCGATCGTGGTGAGGCCGCTGGCCGAGGCGGAAGCCGGGGCCGAACAGCGCTACGAGATCATCGCCGGCGAGCGCCGCTGGCGCGCCGCCCAGCAGGCGGGGCTCAAGGAGATCCCGGCCATCATCCGGACGGTGCCCGATGAGGCCGTGGTCGCCATGTCGCTGATCGAGAATATCCAGCGCGAGGATCTGAACCCGCTGGAGGAGGCACGCGCCTTCGAGCGCCTGATTGCCGAGTTTGGGCTTACACATCAAGAGGTTGCAGAGTCCGTGGGCCGCTCGCGCGCCGCGGTGACCAACCTGCTGCGCCTGATCGAGCTCGCCCCGGAAGTCGGGGAGCTGGTCGAGCGCCGCGAACTGGACATGGGTCATGCCCGGGCGCTGCTCGGGCTGGAAAATCCTCGAAAGCAGACCGAGCTGGCGCGCCTGGTGGTCAAGAAGGGCCTGTCCGTGCGGGAGACCGAAGCCCTGGTGCGGCGCCTCAACGAGCCGGCCGGTGCGCCGCGGGCCGAAGCCTCCGGGGATGGCCGCGGGCGCGATCCGAACGTCACGCACCTGGAATCCGAACTGGCGGGCCGGCTGGGGGCCCGGGTGCAGATCCAGCACGGCGCCAAGGGCCGCGGCAAACTGGTCGTGGCCTATAACAGCCTCGAGGAACTGGACGGGATTCTCTCCCACATCCAGTAGCCGGCCTGCGGGCGGCGGCGGCGTTGATGCGACGGGGCTCCCTCCCTATAATGCGCCGCCTTCGCGACGGGGCCCGGTCACCTGTCGATGGCCCGGGAAAATCCGCTGACGAACTATGATTTTGCGCTCGCCCGCCACCAGGCGTTGATGCTGGTGGCCGGCCAGGTGGCGATCAGCGTTGCCGTCGCGTTGACATGCGCCGTGCTGATCGGCGCCGCGGCGGGGCTGGCCGCCCTGGCAGGCGGCGGCATCGGCGTGGCGGCGAGCCTCGTGCAGGTGGCGGCCAGCTTCCGGCGCCGCGCCGCGCAGGACGCCCGGGCCATCGCGCGCGGTTTCTACCGCGGCGAGGCGCTGAAGATTGCGGTGACGGTGCTGCTGTTCGTCGTCCTGCTGCGGCGGGGGAGCCTGCCGCCGGGCCCGCTGCTGGCCGGTTACGTGGCGACCTTTGCCGCCTACTGGGTGGCGCTGGCGGGGCTGGTGGGCGGGCGCGCAGAGTAAGGGTCAGGGCTGGTTTTCTGGGAAGGAAAATAGAACGAGATGGCTGCAGACGCTGCGCAGGGCCCGGCTTCGGTCACTGACTACATCCAGCATCACCTGACGAACTGGAGCTGGCAGTTCGGCCAGAATTCCTTCTGGACGCTCAATCTCGACAGCCTGATCGGCTCGGCGCTGATGGCGCTGCTGTTCCTGGGCAGCTTTGCGGTCGCGGTGCGGCTCACCAAGCGCTCGATCGACAGGCCGCCGACCGGCTTTCGCAAATATGCGGAAGGCGTCGTCACCATGGTCGACAACAGCGTCAAGGACAGCATGCATGTGTCCAGCCCGCTGATCGCACCGCTGGCGATCACCATCTTCTGCCTGGTGCTGTTCATGAACGCCGTGGATCTGTTTCCGGTCGACTTCTGGTCGACGGTGGTGGCCGAGCGCGGCGCCGGCCTCGAGCACTTCAAGTCGGTTGCCACCACGGACCCGAACATCACCTTCGGCATGGCGATCACGGTGTTCCTGCTGGTGCAGTACTTCAGCATCAAAATGAAGGGCGCGGGCGGCTACGCCCGGGAATTCCTGTTTCATCCCTTCAATCACTGGGCCCTGGCGCCGTTCAACATCCTGCTCAACCTGGTCGAACAGGTCGCCAGGCCCGTATCCCTCGCGCTGCGACTGTTCGGCAACATGTACGCGGGCGAACTGGTGATGATCCTGATCGGCCTGTTCGCCCTGTCCAAGGGCTGGCCCTTCAGCGTCGGCGCCGCATCGCTCTGGGCGTTGCAGTTCGGCCTCGGGTTCCTGTGGGGGAGCTTCCACGTGATCATCGTGCTGCTGCAAGCCTTCATCTTCATGATGCTGACCATCGTCTACCTGTCGATGGCGCACGAACACAGTCACTGACTGATCTTCAATGGATTTCGGGAATTTCGTTTCAAGGAGTTGACATGGGTAACGTAGCGAGTTTGGCGCAGGTCCAGGGCATGACCGCGGTCGCGGTGGCGATCATGATCGGCATGGGCGCGCTGGGTACGGCGATCGGCTTCGGGCTGCTGGGCGGCAAGTTCCTCGAGGGCGCCGCGCGCCAGCCGGAACTGGTGCCGATGCTGCAGATCAAGATGTTCATCGTCGCGGGCCTGCTGGATGCCGTGACCATGATCGGCGTGGGCATCGGATTGTTCTTCACCTTTGCCAGCCCCTTCCTCAAGGGCATCAGCTGAGCGCGGAGGTAGGCACCGTGAATCTGAACGCAACGATCCTGGCGCAGATGCTGATCTTCGCCATCGTGATCTGGGTCGCCATGAGGTTCCTGTGGCCGGAGATCACCGGCTCGATCCAGGAACGGACGCGCAGGATCGCCGAAGGGCTGGCGGCCGCCGAGCGTGGCCAGAAGGACCTCGCGGCGGCCGAGAGCCGCGTCGAAGAGCTGGTGCGGGAGGCCCGCGCGCGCGCACTGGCGATCGAGCAGCAGGCGCAGGCGCGCGGCAATGAGATCGTCGAGAGCGCGAAGCAGACGGCGCAGTCTGAGGGCGCGCGGCTCATCGAGAGCGCGCGCGCCCAGGTGGCGCTCGACGCGCAGAAGGCGCGCGAGGAGCTGCGCGGCCAGGTGGCGGCGCTCGCGGTCAGCGGCGCGGCGAAGATCCTGGAGCGCGAGATCGATCCGCGCGCGCACGCACAGCTGCTCGACAAGCTGGCCGCGGGGCTGTAGTTCCACCATGGCCGAACGCCTCACCATCGCGCGACCCTATGCCAAGGCGGTGTTCCAGCAGGCGCGCCCGCAGAAGCGCCTGCCGCAGTGGTCCGAGGCGCTGGGCACCGCGGCCCGCATCATCGCGGATCCGCGCGTCCGGGCGCTGATCGGCAACCCGCTCGTGAGCACCGCCCAGCTCATCGAGCTGATCATCGGCGTCGCGGGCAAGGGATTCGATGGTGAAGCACGCAACCTCATCGCGACCCTGGCCGCCAACCGGCGCCTGGGCTTCCTGCCGGAGATCGCCGCGCGCTTCGAGCAGCTGCGCGCCGAGGCCGAGCGCACCGTCGATGTCACGGTGACCTCGGCAGTGAAGCTCAGCCGCGAACAGCAGCAGCAGTACAGCGCCGCCCTGGCTAAGCGCCTCGATCGCGAAGTGCGCCTGCACTGCCGGGTCGACCCGGCTCTGATCGGGGGCGCCGTGGTGCGCGCCGATGACCTGGTGATCGACGGGAGCGTGCGCGCCGGACTGGCCCAGCTCGCGAACGCCGCGGCCAGCTAGAGTTTTTAAAGGAAAGACCCATGTCGATCAAAGCCTCCGAAATCAGTGACCTGATCCGCGCGCGCATCGAGAACTTCAGCGCCGCGAATGAGGCCCGCAACGTCGGCACCGTGGTGTCGGTCACCGATGGCATCTGCCGCATCCACGGACTGGCCGACGTGCGCTACGGGGAGATGATCGAGTTCCCGGGGAACCTGTTTGGCCTGGCCCTCAACCTCGAGCAGGACTCCGTCGGCTCCGTGGTGCTGGGCGACTACAAGACGATCACCGAGGGCGCCACCGTCAAGACCACCGGCCGCATCCTCGAGGTGCCGGTCGGCCGCGAACTGCTGGGCCGCGTGGTCGATGCGCTCGGCACCCCGATCGACGGCAAGGGCCCGATCCACGCCAAGGCCTCCGCACCGATCGAGCGGGTCGCTCCGGGCGTCATCTACCGCCAGAGCGTCGGCCAGCCGGTGCAGACCGGCTACAAGGCGGTTGATGCGATGGTGCCGATCGGCCGCGGCCAGCGCGAGCTGATCATCGGCGATCGCCAGACCGGCAAGACCGCGCTCGCCATCGACACGATCATCAACCAGAAGACCTCCGGCATCAAATGCGTCTACGTGGCCATCGGCCAGAAACAGAGCTCGATCGCCAACGTGGTGCGCAAGCTCGAAGAGCACGGTGCGATGGCGCACACGATCGTCGTCGCGGCCTCGGCTTCCGTCCCCCCGGCCATGCAGTACCTGTCCGCCTATTCGGGCGTCACCATGGGCGAGTTCTTCATGGACAACGGCGAGGACGCGCTCATTATCTATGACGACCTGTCCAAGCAGGCGGTCGCCTACCGGCAGATCTCGCTGCTGCTGCGCCGCCCGCCCGGCCGCGAGGCCTTCCCCGGCGACGTGTTCTATTTGCACTCGCGATTGCTGGAGCGCAGCGCGCGCGTCAATGCCCAGTACGTCGAGATGGTCAGCAAGGGCCGCGTCAAAGGCAAGACCGGCTCGCTCACGGGCCTCCCCATCATCGAGACGCAGGCCGGAGACGTCACCGCCTTCGTGCCGACCAACGTGATCTCGATCACCGACGGGCAGATCTTCCTGGAAACGGATCTGTTCAACTCCGGCATCCGCCCGGCGATGAACGCCGGCATCTCCGTCTCGCGCGTCGGCGGCGCGGCGCAGACCGACATCATCAAGAAGCTCGGCGGCGGCATCCGCCTGGCCCTCGCGCAGTTCCGCGAGCTCGCGGCCTTCTCGCAGTTCGCTTCCGACCTGGACGAGGCGACCCGCCGCCAGCTCGAGCGCGGCCAGCGCGTCACCGAAGTGATGAAGCAGAAGCAGTACGCCCCGATGTCGGTGGCCGAGATGGCGCTCTCGATCTACGCCGTCAACAACGGCTACATGGACAAGGTGCCGCGCAACAAGATCGTCGAGTTCGAGACCGCGCTGCAGGGTTTCGCGCGCAGCAGCTGCAAGGCCGAGATGGACGCGGTGAACGCCAAGCCGGAGCTCAAGGCGCACGAGGCGGCGCTGAAGAGGATCTGCGAAGAGTTCGCCAAGTCGGGCAGCTACTGAGGCTCTGATCCATGCCCGGCACCAAGGAAATCCGCTCCAAGATCGCCAGCGTCAAGAGCACGCAGAAGATCACCAAGGCCATGGAAATGGTCGCGGCGA
The DNA here is from genome assembly GCA_035300345.1 of Steroidobacteraceae bacterium. GTDB lineage: Bacteria > Pseudomonadota > Gammaproteobacteria > Steroidobacterales > Steroidobacteraceae > FEN-1191. The sequence continues at coordinate 7,756 of DATGVM010000043.1, read as the reverse complement.
GCAAGATGCGCCGGGCGCAGGAGCGCATGAAGCTCGCACGCCCCTACGCGGCGAGAATGCGCGATGTCATCGGCAATCTCACCCAGGCGAACCCGGACTACCGCCACTCCTTTCTGATTGAGCGCGAACCGAAGTCCGCCGGGATCATCGTCATCTCGACCGACCGGGGCCTGTGCGGAGGACTGAACGCCAATCTTTTCAGGAAGGTGCTGCAGCTGATGCGCGAATGGCAGGGGCGCGGGGCGAGCGTCCACCTGTGCATCCTCGGCAGCAAGGGCCTGGCCTTCTTCCGGCGTCTCGGCGTCCCGATCCTCGGCAGCATCGCGGGCCTGGGCGATCGTCCGCACGTCAAGGACCTGATCGGCGCGGTCAAGGTCATGCTCGATGCCTACCGGGAAGGACGGATCGACCGGCTGTTCCTCATCAACGCGCAGTTCGTCAACACGATGACGCAGAAGCCGCTCGCCCAGCAGCTGTTGCCGGCGCAGGCGCTCAATGCGGGGCAGCTGCCGCAGCACTGGGATTACCTCTACGAGCCCGAGGCGATGCCGATCCTCGATGGCCTGCTGATGCGCTACATCGAGTCGCAGGTCTACCAGGGCTCGGTGGAAAACGTCGCCTGCGAGATGGCGGCGCGCATGGTTGCCATGAAGAGCGCCTCGGACAACGCGGGCAAGCTCATCGGCGACCTGCAGCTCATCTACAACAAGGCGCGACAGGCGGCGATCACCAAGGAACTGGCGGAGATCGTGGGCGGGGCCGCGGCGGTCTAGGTTACGAGGAAGTTCAAGATGGCAATTGGCAAGATCACACAGATCATCGGCGCGGTCGTCGACGTGGAGTTCGCACGCGAATCAGTGCCGAAGATCTACGAGGCCCTGACCCTCGCCGAGGGCGGGCTGACCTTCGAGGTGCAGCAGCAGCTGGGCGACGGAGTGGTGCGCACCATCGCGATGGGTGCCTCCGAGGGCCTGAAGCGCGGGCTCGCGGTGCAGTCCACCGGCGCACCGATCATGGTGCCGGTCGGCCAGGCGACGCTCGGGCGCATCATGGACGTGCTCGGCGTACCGCAGGACAACCGTGGCCCGATTGAGGCCAAGGAGACGCTGCCCATCCATCGTCCCGCGCCGTCCTATGACGAACAGGCGGGGGGGCAGGACCTGCTGGTCACCGGGATCAAGGTGATCGACCTGCTGGTGCCCTTCGCCAAGGGCGGCAAGGTGGGCCTGTTCGGCGGCGCCGGCGTCGGCAAGACCGTCAACATGCTGGAGCTGATCAACAACATCGCCAAGCAGTATTCGGGTCTGTCGGTGTTCGCGGGCGTCGGCGAGCGCACCCGCGAGGGAAACGACTTCTACCACGAGATGATCGAGTCGGGCGTCATCGACAAGGAAACCTTAAGCAATTCCAAGGTGGCGATGGTGTACGGACAGATGAACGAGCCGCCCGGCAATCGCCTGCGCGTCGCACTCACCGGCCTCACCATGGCGGAGTACTTCCGCGACGAGAAACAGGCCTCGGGCCGCGGCCGCGACGTGCTGTTCTTCGTCGACAACATCTACCGCTACACGCTTGCCGGCACCGAAGTGTCCGCGCTCCTGGGCCGCATGCCCTCGGCGGTCGGCTACCAGCCGACGCTGGCCGAAGAGATGGGCGTGCTGCAGGAGCGCATCACCTCGACGAAGACCGGCTCGATCACCTCCATCCAGGCGGTGTACGTGCCCGCGGACGACCTGACCGATCCCTCGCCGGCGACGACCTTCGCGCACCTGGACGCCACCGTGGTGCTCTCGCGGCAGATCGCGGCGCTGGGCATCTATCCGGCGGTCGACCCGCTCGATTCGACCAGCCGCCAGCTCGATCCGCTGGTGGTGGGCGAGGAGCACTACCAGACCGCGCGGCGCGTGCAAGCGGTGCTGCAGCGCTACAAGGAGCTGCAGGACATCATCGCGATCCTGGGGATGGATGAACTCTCGGAAGAAGACAAGCTCACGGTGTTCCGTGCGCGCAAGATCCAGCGCTTCCTGTCGCAGCCCTTCAACGTCGCGAAGGTGTTCACGGGGCAGGACGGCAAGATCGTGCCGCTCAAGGACACGATCCGCGGCTTCAAGGGGATCCTGGCCGGCGACTACGATTCGCTCTCCGAGCAGGCCTTCTACATGGTTGGTTCGATCGAGGAAGTGGTCGAGAAGGCGAAGACGCTGCAATGAGCGAGACCATCCACGTCGACATCGTCAGCGCCGAAGGGGAGATCTACTCCGGAGCGGCGAAGATGGTGTTCCTGCCGGCGGCGGAGGGCGAGATCGGCGTGGCGCCGCGCCACGCCCCGCTCCTGACGTTGCTCAAGGCCGGCGAAGTGCGCGTGCAGCCGGTGGACGGCCCGGAGCAGTCCTTCTATGTCGGCGGCGGCGCGCTCGAGGTGCAGCCCGCGCGCGTCACGGTGCTGGCCGACACCGCCGCGCGCGCGCACGATCTGGACGAGGCCGCCGCGCTCGCCGCGCGCCAGCGCGCCGAGGAAGCGCTCGCCGGCAAGATCGACAAGCTCGGGCAGGCCGAGGCGCTGGCCGAGCTGGCCCGCGCGGCCGCGCAGCTCAAACTCATCGAACGGCTGCGCAAGATCCGGGGCTGAAGGGCCGGCGCACCCCGACCGTGCCGCCGAAGCCACCGGCGCGGCGGCTGTGTTAGATTGAGCCTCTTCCATGACGGCAAAGCCCCGAAAAACACCGCCGCTTTCCGTGATCGTCCTGGCCGCGGGGCAGGGCCAGCGGATGAAATCCGTCCTGCCCAAAGTGCTGCAGCCGCTCGCCGGCTACCCGCTGATCGCGCATGTCATCGATGCCGCCAAGGCCCTGAACCCGGAGCTCATCCACGTGGTGCACGGTCATGGCGGCGAGCTGGTGCGCACGGCCGTGCGCGCCCCGAACCTGCGCTGGGCGCTGCAGAAGGAACAGCTCGGCACCGGTCACGCGGTGCTGCAGGCGATGCCCGGCGTCCCCGATGGCGCGCTGGTGCTGGTGCTCTACGGGGACGTGCCGCTGATCCGTGCCGCGACGCTCCGTGAATTGCTGAAGCTCGCCGGTCCCAAGAGCATGGGCCTGCTCACGGCACAGCTCGATGATGCCGCGGGGTACGGGCGCGTGGTGCGCGATGCCAGGGGCCGGGTGCTGCGCATCGTCGAGCAGCGCGACGCCACGGCCCGCGAACTCAAGGTCCACGAGATCAACACCGGCGTGATGGCGGTAGACGGCCGGCGCCTGAAGGGCTGGCTGGCGCGGCTCAAGACCAACAACGCGCTGCGCGAGTACTACCTCACCGACATCATCGCGATGGCGGTGAAGGACAGGATCAAGGTGATCCCGCTGCCCGCGCCCACGGTCGCCGAAGTCCTGGGCGTGAACGACAAGGTGCAGCTCGCCGCGGTCGAGGCCGAGTATCGCCGCCAGCGCGTGCACGAGCTCATGCTGGCCGGCGTCACCGTGATCGATCCGGCGCGCCTCGACGTGCGCGGCGCGGTCAGTTGCGGGCGCGACGTCGTGCTGGACGTCAACGTCGTGCTCGACGGCCCTGTCCAGCTGGGCGATGGGGTGTACGTCGGCGCGAACTGCGCACTCAGCCAGGTGCAGGTGGGCGCGGGCACCTACATCAAGCCCAACTGCGTGATCGAGCGCGCCGAGATCGGCGTGCGCTGCCGGATCGGGCCCTTCAGCCGCATCCGCCCCGAGAGCACGCTCCAGTCCGACGTGCACATCGGCAATTTCGTCGAGGTCAAGAAATCGCAGATCGGCGCCGGCAGCAAGGCCAACCACTTGAGCTACCTGGGCGACAGCACCGTCGGGGCGGGCGTCAATATCGGCGCCGGCACGGTCACCTGCAATTACGACGGCGTCAACAAATGGCGCACGGAGATCGGCGACACCGCCTTCATCGGCTCGGGCACCATGCTGGTCGCGCCGGTCCGCATCGGTCCGGGCGCCACGATCGGCGCGGGCTCGACGATCACCACGGATGCCCCGGCCAACACGCTCACCCTGGAGCGCTCCACGCAGCGCAGCGTAGAAGCCTGGCGACGGCCCGACAAGAAGTAGCGCCGGAAGGAAACTCAGGATGTGCGGGATAGTCGGGGCGAGCTCCGGTCGCGACGTGGTACCGACGCTGATCGAAGGGCTCAGGCGCCTCGAGTACCGCGGCTACGACTCGGCCGGCCTCGCCGTGGTGGGCGCCGATGGCCAGATGCAGCGGCTCCGCACGGTGGGCAAGGTGCGGATGCTCGAAGAGGCGCTCGCCGCGACGCCGATCGCCGGCACGCTCGGTATCGCGCACACGCGCTGGGCCACGCATGGTGCGCCCACAGAGCGCAACGCCCACCCGCACGTCTCGCGCGACGGACTGGCGATCGTGCACAACGGCATCATCGAGAACCACGACAGACTGCGCACGGAGTTGAGCCGCGCGGGCTACGCCTTCGAGTCCGAGACCGACACCGAGGTGATCGCCCACCGCGTGCACTTTCATCTGGCGCGCCTCGCTGACCTGCTGCAGGCGGTGCGCGCCACGGTCGCGGAACTCGAAGGCGCCTTCGCGCTCGCCGTGATCAGCCAGCAGGCCCCGACGCGCATCATCATCGCGCGCGTGGGCTGCCCGGTGGTGATCGGCCTGGGGCAGGAGGAGAACTTCGTCGCCTCGGACGTCGCCGCGCTCCTGCCGGTCACGCGCCGCTTCATGTACCTGGACGAGGGCGACGTGGCCGAGGTGACGCGCACTGCCGTGACCATCATCGACCGCGAAGGCGAGCCGGCCGAGCGGGCGGCGCGCGACAGCGAACTGTCCGCCGATGCCGCCGAGAAGGGTCCCTACCAGCACTACATGCTCAAGGAGATCCACGAGCAGCCCCGCGCCGTGGCCAATACCCTGCAGGAGCGCGTCGCCAACGGCCGCCTGCTCGAGGCGGCCTTTGGCCCGGCGGCGGCGCAGCTGTTCGAGCGTGTCCAGAGCGTGCACATCGTCGCCTGCGGCACGAGCTTCCACGCCGGCATCGTGGCCCGGTATGCCATCGAGCAGGTCTGCCGGCTCCCCTGCCGCGTCGAGATCGCCAGCGAATACCGTTACCGCAGCCCGGTGGTGCAGAAGAACGCCCTGCTGGTGGCGATCTCGCAGTCCGGCGAGACGGCCGACACCCTGGCCGCCCTGCGCCTAGGCCGCCAACTCGGGTATCTGGGGACGCTCGCGATCTGCAACGTCCCCGAGAGCTCCCTGGTGCGCGAGGCGGACCTGGTGATGCTCACGCGCGCCGGCCCCGAGGTCGGCGTCGCCTCGACCAAGGCCTTCACCACCCAGCTGGTCGCCTTGAGCCTGCTGGCGATCGCACTCGCGCGCCACAACGGGGGCGATGCCGAACGGGAGCGGAGCCTGGTCGGCCAGCTGATCGAACTTCCGGGCATGATCGAGAAGACCCTCGAACTCGATGGCACCGTGCACAAGCTCGCGCTGCACTTCGCCGACAAGCAACACGCCCTGTTCCTGGGCCGCGGCCCCCTGCACGCCATCGCCCTGGAAGGCGCGCTCAAGCTCAAGGAGATCTCCTACATCCACGCCGAAGGCTACGCCGCCGGCGAGCTCAAGCACGGCCCGCTGGCGCTGGTCGATGCCGGCATGCCGGTGGTGACGGTCGCCCCGAACAACGAGCTGCTGGAGAAGCTGAAGTCCAACCTGATGGAAGTGCGCGCGCGCGGCGGCGAACTGTATGTGTTCGCCGATCCGGACTCCGGCTTCACCTCGAGCGACGGCGTGCACGTGATCGTGATGCCCCGCCACGTGAGCTCCTTCCAGGCGCCGGTGATCTACACCATTCCGCTGCAGCTCCTCGCCTATCACGTCGCCATCCTGCGCGGGACGGACGTCGATCAGCCGCGCAATCTCGCCAAGAGTGTCACGGTCGAATAGCGGCGCGCGGGGGCCGCCCGTTCAGGGCGACTTGCGCGTATACAGCCCGTCGAAGACGACCTTCCAGGTCCGGCCCGCGTCCTGCGACTGGTCCCACAGCTGCCGCACGGTGCCGTCCGGATTCGGTGTCCAGGCGATACGATCGAGCCGCGAAGCATGTGTTTTTACATCGGTGCTGGTGCCCAACAGCACCATCCGGCCGTATGCGAACTGCCCGGTCAGGTTCAGGGCCGCGGCGGAGTTGTCCACCCAGGTCTGTTGCCACACCCCGCGCCGCGGATCGTAGAAGCTCAGGCTGTGGCCGCGGCTGGCTCCTACGCCGACCCAGTTCTCCAGCAGCGCGCAACCGCCGAGCAGGCGATCGATGCGATTACTTCCCGCAGGCTTGCCCTGTTCCGTGACACTCCAGCTGCCAATCCAGAAATCGAACTGGTGGTGGGCCGGAGCGGCGCAGGGCGCGGGTGCCGGCGATTGGGCGGCGCCGGCGGCGTGCATTGCCGCAATGATCGAGCATGCGAACAGCAGACCTGTCTTTTTCATTGGGGCTCCTTTGCGACGAGGATGCGCCGCTCGTCAGCGCGCGTCCAGCGGGCTGATACTCCCCGAAGCCCCACGCTGTAGCACATGGGTGTAGATCATCGTGGTCTTCACGTCGGAGTGACCAAGAAGCTCCTGTACCGTTCGGATGTCGGCGCCCGACTCGAGCAAGTGAGTGGCGAAGCAGTGACGAAAGGTATGGCAGCTCGCAGGCTTACCCAAATGGGCACGACGCACCGCGTTCTGCATGTGCAACTGCACCTGCCGTGGGAGCACGTGAGGGCGTCGCCGCACACCGGTGCGCGGATCGACAGAAGGATTTCTGGCCGGAAATACATATTGCCAACTCCAGTCGAGGTGAGCCCGGGGATATTTGCGAGCCAGCGCGTCGGGTAATTCCACACCACCATAGCCCTGCGCCACGGCTACAGCATGCCGCTCCCGGACCCGGGCGAGGTGCGCCTGTAAAGGGCCGGCAAGCGAGGAGGGCAACATCGTCGCCCTGTCCTTGGCACCCTTGCCATTGCGCACCATGATTTGCGAGCGGGCGAAGTCCACGTCCTGCACGCGCAGGCGCAATGCTTCCAGCAGGCGCAGGCCGCTGCCATAGAGCAGTGAGCCAATCAGTCCAATCTCGCCCTCCAGATGGGCCAGTACCGCCCGCACCTCCTCGCGCGTGAGAACGGTCGGCAAGCGCTGCGGCTGTTTCGATCTTACGACTCCACCCAGCCAGGGCAAGTCAATGCCCAGTACATGCCGGTACAGAAACAGCAGCGCAGCCAGGGCCTGATTCTGAGTAGCCGCGGCGACCGATCGCTCGGTGACCAAATATGAGAGGAACGCCTACACTTCCCTGGCACCAAGGTCGCGTGGGTGTTGCTTGCCGTGAAACACGATAAAACGCTTGATCCAGCCAAGGTACTGCTGCTCGGTACGGTAGCTGTAGTGTTTCAGCCGGATCTTCTCGCGGATCTGGTCGAACAGGCGGGGTGCAGTTGTCATTCGCGATGCGCGTGCGCTCTATTTGACGCCCTAAAAGGAAAGTGCTCTAGTAATTCCAGAGACTTAACAAAACCGCAACCTGAATATATGTCGTTTTCATCCAAATTCGTCACGGCGCTTGGCGCGCCTACTTAGAGTTAGGTTTCACTTGACTGGCGGTTTTCACAGTGATACTTTAGTATCACTTTATGCGCACAGAGCTCGTCACTACGCTTAAGCGCCAGGCCACTGAGCTGCTCTCTGATTTGGAGAAGCACCGTGAGCCCATCCTCATTAC
>DATGVM010000042.1:0-78303 GCA_035300345.1 Steroidobacteraceae bacterium | reverse complement strand
CAACGTCTGGTACCCGCACGATATCGGTGCCGCGCTGTTTGAGCAGGAGCGCAAGCGCAAGGGTGGATTGATCGACCTTCAGTTCAAGCCCTCTGATGCCGTGAACCTGGACCTGTCGGCGTTCAGCTCGACGCTCGACGGCCCGAACTACAACCGCAACTATTTACAGTGGGATACGCACTTCGTTAATTTCGGAGCCGGCCAGTCCCCGGACCCCGGTTATGTGGTCACCAACGGGACCCTCACCCACGCCAACTTCGCCGGCGTGCCGGGCACGTTTTACGGTGTGTACGACCAGATCTCCCGACCGGATGAGAGCGCCAGTTCGAACTACATCAACCTCGACGGCAGTTTCCGCGTCAGCGACCGTCTGACGTTTGACACTCAGATCGGTACTTCTACAGGCCACGGCAAGACCCCGACACAGAATGTCTCCGAGACCCTGCCCGGAGCGGGCAACGGCGCCGGCTGGGACCTTCATGGCCTGAGTGGCGCGCCAGACTTCAATCTCGGATCGACCAACAACACCACGCCCTTCCCCGGTGGTGTGCCGGTGGACTTTGGCTGGATCTTTGGTGCCCAGAATGTCGATATCGTCGACAAGGAGGACTGGGGCAAGCTTGATGCGACTTTCACGACGGACAACGACAGCTGGAAGGACCTCAAGTTCGGCGTCCGCTATGCCAAGCACGATCGCACTTCGGACAATGCCATCAACCAGGGTCCGACGTTCTGGGCTGGTGGTGGGGCCGACACGGCGAGCTACCCAACGACCTTCTCGCACTATCCGTCGGACTTCAATACCTTTGGCGCTTCCATTCCGACCGGAATGTGGTACTGGACGCCGGCGCAACTGGCGGCCTACGACAAACCGTGTTACCTGCCCTTGGTGTCTCCACCCCCCCTGTGCATGCCAGGGCAAGGGCAAACGCAGCGTAATCCGGCGGAACGCGCGTATTACCAGTTCCTCTTCGGCGTACACGAAAAGAATCTGGCGACCTACCTGCAGGCGGACTTCAAGGGCAGTGGCTGGAGCGGCAACGTCGGCGTGCGTGTCGTCAATACCCGGGAAGATATCGTCACCTACACCCAGGTCGATGCGTCGACGCCGGGTGCGACCACGACCTCGCTGTTTGGTCCCTTCATTGGCATCCCGGTCAGTCACAGCTACAGCGACATCCTGCCGAGCGCCAACCTGAAGATCGACATGGCCCCGGACGTCGTTGCACGCTTCGCGATTTCGGAGACCATGACTCGTCCGGACTACTCCTCTCTCGCCGGGTTCACCGACCTTTCTCCGCCCGGCAACGTCGGCGGAACCGGTAGCGGCACGGGCGGCAACCCGGACCTCAAGCCGATCCGCTCGGTCAACTACGACGCGGGCTTCGAGTGGTACTTCGCCAAGCGATCGCTCCTGTCGGCCAGCCTGTTCTACATGGATCTGCAGAACTTCGTGGGCTACGGCAGCCAGACGCTCAGCTATCTGACCTTTGGCCCGACGCTTCCGCCGGGCGGGACGCAAGTGCCGTACCTGCTCACGGTGCCGGTCAATGCCTCTGGAATTGCGCAGGGCGTTGAACTGGCCTACCAGCAGGCGATTGGTGACCACTTCGGTGTCAACGCAAACGTCACCTATACGGACGGGCGCCAGACATCCCAAGTGAACAACAACGATGACCGTCTCGTTGGGACGTCGAAGAACACCTACAACGTGAGCGGGTTCTACGAGGACGCGCATTTCAGCGCGCGGCTCGCGTACACCTACCGATCGGCGTTCTTCAGCGGACTGGACCGCAATACGGCCTTCTCGCAGGATGCGATCGGATCGCTGGCGGCCTCCTTTGGCTACACCATCAACGATCACTTCTCCGTGACGCTCGACGGCCAGAACCTGGGTGACGCCACCCTGAAGTACTACGCGCTCAACACCGATCAGCCGCGCGCGTTCTACAAGAATGGCCGTCAGTACTACCTGAACCTGCGCGTCAAGCTCTGAGGAGACGTCGCACGCCCAGGCGTGTCAAGCTTAGCCCGTGGCCGGTACCCCCGCCGGCCACGGGCAGCGGGTGTGATTGCAATCGTGTTCACTGTACGACGAGGCTTGACTAGCAGGCGTTGTCGGTTGGCGACGTTGGCCAGCGTGGTGATCTGGGCCACGCTTCCTGGCGCAAGCCTGGCGAGCCCCGTGCCAGCGGCGCAAGGCGCGGTTATCCCGCTGCCGGCCGAAATCACTCCCGAAGAAGGCACATTCCGGATAGACCCGCGGACGCCTCTGCGCGTCAGAGCTGGTGACCGGGATGCCGGACGTGCGGCGCAATACTTCGCCGGACTGGTGTCGCGCAGTCGTGGATTCACGCCGGACGTGAGCCACACGGCTCCGGCCGCCGGAGCGATCAGCTTTCAGCGCCGCGCGGGCATGGCGCCTGAAGGCTACGAGCTCGCGATCACGCCGCAGCACATCACCGTCTCCGCGACCACGGGTGCCGGCCTCTTTTATGGGGCCATCACCCTCTGGGAATTGCTGCCGACGGGGCAGGGCGCAGCCGAGGTGCCGGCACAGCGGATCCGGGACGCACCGGTCTATTCGTGGCGCGGGCTGATGCTGGATTCGGCGCGGCATTTCCAGTCCCTGGCGTACATCCGCTCAATGATCGACTGGATGGCCTGGCACAAGCTCAACGTTCTGCAATGGCACCTGACGGACGACCAGGGCTGGCGCATCGAGATTCGCCGCTACCCGCGGCTCACCTCGATTGGTGCCTGGCGGCGCCCGCCGACTCTCGGTCCGGCTTCGAATGCCGCGCCGGCCGAGGCGCCCTACGGCGGCTACTACACCCAGCGCGAGATCCGCGATCTCGTGGCCTACGCCGCGTTCCGCCACGTGACCATCGTGCCGGAGATCGACATGCCGGGCCACGCCCAGGCGGCGATTGCGGCCTATCCGGAGCTCGGTTCCCTGGACGGGCCGCCACCGCCGGTGTCCTCGCGTTGGGGAGTGCACACCTATCTGTACAACCTGGAGCCCCGCACCTTCGGCTTCATCGAGAATGTGCTCCGGGAGGTCATCGAGCTGTTTCCCAGCCGGTACATCCACGCCGGTGGGGATGAGGCGGTCAAGGATCAATGGCGCGCCTCGGCACTGGTGCAGGCACGGGCACGGCAGCTCGGTATCAGTGATCCTGAGGCCCTGCAGGGCTATTTCACGGAGAAAATCGGCCGCTTCCTCGCCGCGCACGGGCGCCGGCTCGTCGGCTGGGACGAGATCCTGCGACCCGGGCTGTCAACCGATGCCGTGGTCATGTCGTGGCACGGCACCAGCGGTGCGCATGCGGCCGCCGTGGCCGGGAACGATGCGATCCTGACACCCTGGCCGACCCTCTACTTCGACAACCGGCAGAGCGCCTTGCCCACGGAACCCCCGGGGCGCACGCGAGTCATCTCGCTCGAGGACGTCTACCGGTTTGACCCGCTCGATCCCTCGCTGAGCCAAGCGCAGCAGCGCCATGTGCTCGGCCTGCAGGCCAACATCTGGACCGAGCACATCAGCAGCGATGCGCGCGTGGACTGGATGAGCTTGCCGCGGGCCGCGGCGGTCGCTGAAGTCGGCTGGTCGCCCCCGGCACGGCGCCAGTGGCCCGATTTTCTCCAGCGCCTCGCGGCCTTCATGCCGCGCTATCGTGCGCTGGGCCCCAATGCCGCCGACAGTGCCTTTGCCATCGACGCCCACCTCAGCGCGAGCGCTGATCAGGTGGCGGTGACGCTCGCGAACCAGACGGGCTTCGGGGACATCCGCTACACGCTCGATGGGAACGATCCGGGTGCGGACTCCTCGCTGTACGCACCGCCCCTCGCCGTGCCCTTGGGCGCGGAACTTCGAGCCGCCACCTTCGTCGGCAAGGAGCGCGTGTCGCAGGTCTGGTCGCACCGCGCGGACCTGCAATCGATCGCGCATCGCAGCAGCCGGGAACTCGAGCTCTGCAGTGACGGCGTCGGCCTGCTGCTCGAGCCGCCGCGCAACGCGGCGCCACCGGGGATCATCGTCGCACTGGACATCATGAACCCCTGCTGGATCTATCACGGGGCTGACCTGAGCCACGGCACACAACTCACGGCCGCCGTGGTGCCGCTGCCCTTCAACTTCGAGATTGGCGCGGACGCGCAGAAGATACCCGTAGGTGATGCCCGATCGGCCATCGGTGAGCTGGAAATCCGGGCAGACAACTGCAGCACGCCACCGCTCGCGACGCTGGCGCTCACCTCGAACACCACGCTGATCACACTGCCTGCCGTGCAGCTGCCGCCGCTGCCGGGGCGGCATGATGTGTGCCTGCGCTTCGCGCGTCCGGCGCTCGATCCGATGTGGGCGCTGGATTGGGTAGAGATCAGGGAGTAAAGACTGGATGACGACGCTCGAAGTCCTCGCACCCATGGACGGATGGTGTGCTCCTCTCGAGGAGGTGCCGGACCAGGTGTTCGCGGGCCGCATGCTGGGCGACGGATTGGCGATCGACCCGGTGGTCGGCCTCGTCGTCGCACCCTGCGCCGGGGAGGTGGTCACCGTAGCTGCCGGCGGACACGCGGCATCGATTCGTACCGCCGGGGGAATCGAGGTGCTGGTGCACGTCGGTATCGACACCGTGCAGCTCGGCGGGCGTGGATTTGAGGTCCTGGTCCGCCAGGGACAATCCGTGGCGGCCGGCGATACGCTGCTCCGCTTCGATCTGGACGCGATTGCGCGCGCGGCAAAGAGCCTGATGACGCCCATCGTGGTCGGGCTGCCAGACGGCCTCGATCTCAGGCGCCGGCGCCCGCCAGGCCCGGTACGCGCCGGTGAGTTGCTGTTCGAGGTCGCCGGGCGCGCTGCGGAAAGCCCTTCGCGCACGGGAGACAGCGGAGGCGAAACGTCAGCCCGAATCCTGCAGGTCATGCTCCAGCACGGTCTGCACGCGCGGCCGGCCGCGCTCCTGGCGCAGCGCATTCGTGCCGTGGCGGCCCAGGTGTCGATCGAGGCCAACGGCAAACGCGCCGATGCCCGCAGCGTCGTATCGATCATGGCCCTGGGCGTGCGCTATCGCGACTCCATCAGCGTGCAGGCCACCGGGACCGGTGCCCTGGCCGCCATCGAGGCCGTCACCGCCGGACTGGAAGAGGCCGTGCGAGCCGAGGAAAGCGCCGCTCACGCCGCGGCGCCGCCGGACGAAGGTGCGGCGCGCGCCGCGACCGCGCCGGAACGGCCGGCTCCTGGAGCCACCCGTACTGGTGGGGACCATCTCGCCATCGACGGCCGGCTGAAAGGTGTCGTCGCCGTCGCGGGCTTCGCCGTGGGTGTCGCGGCGCGGATCGAACGTCCGGAAATAGTGGTGGCCGAGCTCGGCGCCGGTCCAGCTCACGAGAGCCGGGAACTCGAGCGTGCGCGCTCGACCGTCAAGGCGCGCCTGACCCGTGTTGGGGAAGTGGGCGCAGCGGCGCGGCGTGAGATCGTCGCGGCGCACGTGGAGTTCCTGGACGACCCGATGCTCAATACGGTCGCGGAGGAGCTGATCATCGCCGGGAAAAGTGCGGGCTACGCCTGGCGCGCGGCGACGCGCAAGTCCATGGCGGCGCTCGCGGCGCTCCCCGACGCTCGATTGCGCGAGCGCGCCGACGATCTGCTGGATGTCGAGTCGCACGTGCTGCTCGCGCTCTCGGGCGAGGCGCGTCCGATGAATCTGCCGATTCCGGAGCGCGCGATCCTGCTCGCCGATGAGCTGCTGCCCTCGGAACTGGTGGCACTGGACCGGCGGCGGCTCACCGCGATCTGCCTCGGCGGTGGCGGGGCGACTTCCCATGTGGCGATTCTTGCCGCGGCCATGGATGTGCCAATGCTGGTCGGGCTGGGCGCTTCGCTCCGGGACATCGCGGAAGGAGCGGCTCTCATCGTCGATGCCGATCGCGGCGTGCTTGAAATGACGCCCGCGGCCGCTGAGCTTCAGCGCGCCGAGGCTCGCGTCGCGGCGCGGCTGGCGGAACGTGCGGCCGAGCGGGCCGCCGCCCAGAGTGAGTGCCGGGCACGCGATGGGACCCGCGTCGAGGTCTACGCGAATGTGGGGAGCGTCGATGATGCGGTCGCGGCGGTCAGGAATGGGGCGGAAGGCTGCGGATTGCTGCGCACCGAGTTCCTGTTCATCGAGCGCGACACGGCGCCGAGCGAGGCCGAGCAGCTCGAGGCCTACCAGGCCATCGCGGATGCCCTCGGTGGGCGCCCGCTCGTGCTGCGCCTGATGGATATCGGAGGCGACAAGCCGCTGCGCTACCTGCCGCTGCCGTACGAGGAAAATCCCGCGCTGGGGCTCCGGGGCATCCGCACGGCGCTGTGGCGCAAAGACCTGCTGCGCACGCAACTGCAGGCGGCGCTCCGCGTCGAGCCGGCCGGAATTGTCAGGCTGCTGCTGCCCATGATCACGGACGTCGCCGAACTGCGCACCGTGCGCGAGCTGGTCAATGAACTGCGCGAGGATGGCGGCGGCCGGGCGCCGGTGGAGCTTGGCGCCATGGTCGAAACGCCCGCAGCGGCGCTGGGCGCCGCTCACCTGCTGCGCGAAGCGGATTTCCTGTCGATCGGGAGCAACGATCTGACGCAATACACGCTGGCGATGGATCGCGGCCATGCAGAGCTCGCCCCGCGCGTCGACGCGCTGCATCCGGCCGTACTCCAGCTGATCGCGGCGACGGCGGCCGGCGGCACCGAGGCCGGCAAGCTGGTGGCCGTCTGCGGCGGCGTTGCGGCCGATCCGATCGCGGTTCCCCTGTTGATCGGTCTTGGGGTCCGCGAATTGTCGGTCGTACCGGCCGCCGTGCCGGGAGTCAAAGGGCTGATTCGATCGCTCAGCATCGATGTCTGCGCAACACTTGCCGCGCGCTGTCTCACGCTCGAATCGGCGGCCGAGGTTCGCGCGCTGGTTGCCCAGGTGCTGTCGACGTCGGGAGAGTCACGATGAAAAAACCATTTTCAGGTATGCAGCAGCTCGGCCGTGCCTTGATGCTGCCGATTGCGGTGCTGCCAATCGCCGGGATGCTGTTGCGGATCGGGCAGCCCGACATGCTGAACTGGCCGGCCATGGCGGCGGCGGGCGATGCGATCTTCTCCAATCTCGGACTGGTGTTCGCTGTGGGCGTGGCGGTGGGCCTGGCCAGGGAAAACCACGGGGCGGCGGGACTGGCGGCCCTGGTCTGCTACCTGGTCACGACGCGCGGCGTCGATACGCTGATGGCCTTGCCTCCGGATGTGGCGGCCGGTCTCAGCGGCGCGGCGCGTGAGCTCGCCATATCGGCCTTCAAAACGCACGAGCTGGCCAAGCTCAGCATTCCGGTCGGACTGCTCTCGGGCATCACCGCCGGAATCGCCTACAACCGCTTCAGCGAGATCAAGCTGCCCAGCTACCTGAGTTTCTTCGGGGGTCGCCGCTTTGTCGCGATTGCCACGGGGCTCGCCGGAGTGGGCCTCGCCGTGCTCATCGGCACCGCCTGGCCGGTCATCGAGCATGGCATGGACTCCGCGAGCCGGGCCATACTAAATGCGGGATCGCTCGGCTTATTCGTCTATGGCGTCCTGAATCGCGTACTGATCGTCACCGGCCTGCATCACATCCTCAACAACTTCGCCTGGTTCATCGTTGGGGACTATCACGGTGCGACGGGCGACCTGAAGCGCTTTTTCGCCGGGGATCCCACCGCTGGAGCGTTCATGTCCGGATTCTTCCCGGTGATGATGTTCGGCCTCCCGGGTGCGTGCCTGGCCATGTATCACGCGGCACGCCCGGAACGACGGGCGGGCGTCGCGGGGCTGCTGGCGTCACTCGCCCTGACCTCATTTCTGACGGGCGTCACCGAGCCGATCGAGTTCACATTCATGTTCCTGGCGCCGCTCCTTTATGCCGTGCACGCCGTGGCGACGGGGCTGGCCATGGTCATCATGCATCTCATTGGTGTGCATCTTGGATTCGGTTTTTCTGCGGGGCTGTTTGATTATGTGCTGAACTTCAGCCACGCCCAGCGCCCCTTGCTGCTGCTGCCGGTGGGCCTGGCGTATGCGGCGCTCTATTACGGCGTGTTCCGCTTTTGCATTGTCCGCTTCGACCTGGCGACCCCGGGACGGGAGATCGAGGAGCCAGCACCAGCGCTGGCGGTGGCGCTTCCGGCGGGGGGCCGGGCCGGTGCTTTCATCCAAGCGCTCGGTGGCGCTGCCAATCTTGGCGAAGTTGAGGCCTGCACGACCCGCCTGCGACTGGTCATCGTCGATGGGGCCCGGATTGACGAGCCGGCACTCAAGAGGCTCGGGGCGCGAGGCGTCGTCCGACCGTCGGCGACGGACCTGCAGGTCGTGCTCGGTCCCATCGCGGACCAGGTGGCCGGGGAAATCCGCACGGCCCTGCGGACCGCGCCCCCTGGGGCGCAGCCGGGCCCCGATCCGGTCGCGCTGCTGGCCGCGCTCGGTGGTCGCGCCAACGTGCTCGATCTGCAGACGGCTCCTGGCCGCCTGCTGCTGAAACTTGCACGCATGGAGAGCGTCAATGCCACCGCACTGGCGGGCCGCGGCATGCGCGGAATCGCGCGGCCTGGCGGGGCGGCACTGCACCTGCTCGTCGACGGCCCGGTCGATGACACCGCTGCGCCGCTCCGGGCGCTGATGGCCGGTGCATGAGGAGGCGCATAGTGGAGCTGGAATGACCGCCACTCTCTTTAATTACTCATACCGGCCGCTGCCCGCGCAGTCGCGGGACACCCCGTCAGCGCCGCTGCCGGTGCGCAAGATAGTCATTGTTGGCGGCGGAACCGCCGGCTGGATGACTGCACTGATCTTTGCCCGCTCATTCCTGCCCAGAGGCGTCGAGATTACGCTGGTCGAATCGCCGACCGTGGGAACCATCGGCGTGGGCGAAGGGTCGACGCCCTGGTTACGCGGATTCTTTGACAGTCTCGGTATCGAGGAAGCCGAATGGATGCCGGCCTGCCACGCGACCTACAAGTGCGGCATCAGTTTCGATGGCTGGTCCACCAAGCCCGGGTTCACAAGTTATTTTCACCCCTTCGCCTCGATGCTCGACAACCTGACGATGACGCAGTTCGTGCATAACGCCGATGCGCGGGTCAACGGCGCCCAGCTGCACGCCCACCCGAACCGCTTTTTCATCGCCGCGCGCCTCGCGGCAGGCCGGCTGGCGCCCAAGGCGGCCGAGCACTTTCCCTTCGACATCTGGCACGGATACCACTTCGACGCAGGACTGCTCGGCCAGTTCCTGCAGCGCAAAGCACTGGAGCGCGGTGTGCGTCATCTGGTCCGCCACGTCACGCATGCGACGCTCGATAGGGCGGGCGCGATCGAGTCGGTGTCAACCCAGGAGGGTGACCCGCTCAGCGCGGACCTGTTTGTCGACTGCAGCGGATTTGCAGGGCTGCTGATTGACAAGGCGCTGGGTACGCCCTTCGTGAGCTTTTCAAACAACCTGTTCAATGACGCGGCGGTGGCGCTACCGTCGGCCATCGACGGTCCGGTCCCCTCCGAGACGGTGTCGACAGCGCTGCGGCATGGCTGGGCCTGGCGGATTCCGCTGACGAGCCGCTATGGCAATGGCTATGTCTATAGCACGCAATTCTGTTCGGCGGACGAGGCGGAAAAGGAGCTGCGCGGGCGACTCGGGCTGCTCGAGTCGGATGCGCCGGCACGCCATCTCAAGATGAAGATTGGTCGGGTCACGAAGCACTGGAACAGGAATTGCCTGGCGGTGGGGCTGTCGCAGGGCTTCATCGAACCCCTGGAGGCGACTGCGCTGCTGTTCATACAGCAGACGGCAGCGACCTTTGTCGAGGTCCTGGAAAAGGGCGACCTTGGCGAGGAGGCGCGTGAGCGCTACAACCGCCGCGTCAACGAGCATTTCGAAGGCACGCGTGACTACATCGTGACGCACTTCAAGACCAATACGCGCACCGACACAGAGTACTGGCGCGCCAACGCGGCTATTCTGAACCTGTCGGACGAGCTCAAGCAGCTCTATACGCTGTGGATGAGCGGCAAGGGCATCGCGCCTGCCGTGCGGCAGCAGGCCCTCGGCAAGGGTTATCCGGTGTTTTCCTGGTATTCCATCATGTCGGGCATGGGCATATTTCCGGACGCCAATGACCTGCGTGCACCCAGCCCGCAGGAGGCCCGCTACAGCATGGAGGAGATTGACGACCTGCTGGACCGCAGCGTGGTCAACTACCGGGACCACGGGGAGACTCTCAGGAACATACCGCCGCGGCGGAATGGCGAGTCCCTGCAGGTCTACTTCTGGTAGGGACGGGAACGTGACCGACAGCCGCACGCCTATCCGTGAATACGCCTGGCAGGACGAGGAATCGATTCGTCGCGAGGTCATCGCTTCGGGCCGTCCGGCGGTGCTGCGCGGCCTCGTTGCCGGCTGGCGAGCCGTTGCGCGCGCGCGGGAATCTCCGGCAGCGCTCGTCAAGTATCTGGGCGAACTCGACAATGGCCGGCCGGTCGATGCCATCATGATTCCTCCGGAGGCCGGGCAGCGGATCTTCTACAGCGAAGGAATGGGCGGTTTCAATTTCCTGCGCAACCGGCTGGCGCTGTCAGCGGTTGCCGAGCAGGTGCTGCGGTATGCGGGGTTCCCGCGGCCACCGGCGGTGGCGGCGCAGAGTGCGCTGATCAGTGACTGCATGCCCGGCTTCGGAAGCGAGAATCGGCTGACGCTGCTGGCCGAATCCGTGCTGCCCAGAATCTGGCTGGGCAATGCGCTCATCACGCCGACCCACGTCGATGAGTGGTGCAATATGGCCTGCGTCATCTGCGGCCGGCGGCGCTTTACGCTGTTCCCGCCCGAGCAGATCGTCAATCTATATGTCGGACCACTCGACTTCGCGCCGACCGGCGCGCCGCTCAGCCTGGTTGAACTCAACGCCCCTGACTTTCGGCGCTTTCCGAAGTTCCGCACAGCCCTGGCTGCGGCGCAGGTGGCCGAGCTGGGCCCTGGGGACGCGCTGTTCATTCCTCCGCTGTGGTGGCACAACGTCGAGTCGCTGGAAGCGGTCAATGTCCTGGTCAACTATTGGTGGCATGCGGGTTCCGGAACCGCGGAGCGGGGTGCTTCGGCTTTTGATTGCCTGCTGCACTGTATCCTGAGCCTGCGCGACCTGCCGCCAGAAACCCGACGGGCGTGGGGAGATTTCCTCGCGCACTACGTGTTCGGTGGCCAGGAGGAGGTCACGGAGCACATCCCCGCCGGGCGCCTCGGGATCCTGGGCCGAGTCTCGCCTGAAGACGCCTCGAAGCTGCGCGCGCACCTTGCCAAGCGGCTCGATCCGGACCATCGCTAGGCGCCATAGTCCCGTGCGGCGCGTGCCCGCACGGCGAGGTCGGCCAGCAGCGCCCGGTTATCACCGAGCGGGACAAACTGCGAGCCAAAGATCAACAGTTCTGTGGCGAGCCTGAGGGCGCGGCCCGCGCGCGTCAGTCGGGACGGCGGAAGCGCCGTGGAGTGACTGAGCGCGTGGGCCGCGTGTGCGGTACGTGGTATCTGCTTTGACATGGTGACTCCCTGGACCCTAGGCGGCACCGATGTTGAAGATCACCGCTTCGGCGACCACGAAGCTGATTGCCAGCGTCAGCTGGGCAACGCGGGCGATGACGTGATTGAGATTCATGATGCGTGCACTCCTGTGTAGTTCTTCGATGGGCCCTACAGTGCACCGCGGCCGCAACTTCAACAAACGCAAAAAATGACGGCGGGTTAAGGAAAACTAACCCTGGTCAATCCCGGAGAAAAAGGGGCGGCGCGGGCACAAGCCCTGCCGCCTTTGGGGTCAGTGTGCTGGCGTGGGAGCGGCTTCAGCGAGCGAGCGAGCAGACCGCGGCTTTTTGATCCCGCGGTCGCTCTAGTGATCCCTGTCCTCGTTCTTGCCCTTTTCCCGATTTCTGGCCTTGTCGGCATGATCGGATTCGCGCGCGACGCGAGCGCGCTGCTGCTCCTGCTGGGGAGCCGGGCGCGGCCCCCGTTCTTGCGCCTGCTGGGGCATGGGGCGCCACGGCTGCTCCCGCACCGGTTGGGGAGTCGGGCGCGACTGGGCACGTCTGGCCTGGTCATTCGGATAACTCGGCCGCCCCCGCTCGCCGGGCTGCGTGGCTTCCGGCCGGCGTTCATCCGGCTGTCTGCCAGAATTCGGGCGGACTGCGGCGTTCTGAGCTTGGTAGTGATAGTACTGCTGTTGCAGGGCCTGCTGCTGGTCTCTGCGTGGATAGTCCCTTCCGGAGTAGCGGCGCTGATAATCCGGGAGTGGGGCAGGCGCCACATTCGCGCCGCGCGGCGGCCGATCCCAGTCGCTCCGGCGCTCGGCCCAGGCACGACCCCAGTGATCGTTCCAGCGCGGTGCGCGATCTGCCTGCCAGCCCCTGAAATATTGCGGTGGCCGCCGGTAATAGCGCACTGGAACCTGCAGGACATAGATGGGGACGAACATGGGGTCGATCAGCTCCCAGGGGCCGTCGTACCAGCTGCTCGAATACCAATTATCGTCCTGGTACACCCAGTAATACCCGTCGTAAAAGAAGAAATTGGCGCCGACACTGGGCGCGTAGTACACCGGATAGCCGGGCACGACCATGAGATTTGGGTAAGACCCGATGCTGATACTGACGCTTACCTGGGCGGTCGCCGGGACCGTTGCGGTCAGCAGCAGCAGTGATGCAACAGCTGCGATTCGCATGGTGCACTCCATTTCGGCTTTGGTCGTGGCCGAGTCTGCCACGATTCAAAGTTCATGGATTCCCTCCTTGATGTAGGACCGCCCCTACAGCGCCCAACACAGGCGGCGCATAGCCGCGCTGCTTGCGCACTGCGAAAGAGAATAGGCGGCTCTTTGCCACGTCGGCGCGAGCGATTCGAGACGCCGACGTCAACTCGCGGTTTGCTTGCGCAGGTCCTGCTCGGGCTGCCGCCCGGCCGCGAGCGAGGCGAGCAGGGTCCCGAGCGCCTGTGGCCGGCCGAAGACATAGCCCTGGCCGTGGGTGACCCCGAAGGCCATCAGTCGTTCGCAGATCGCCTGGGATTCCACGAACTCCGCCACCGTGTCCAGCCCGAGTTCGTTCGCAATCGTCATGACGGCCTCGATCATGGCCTCAGAGCGCGAACTGCTGAGCAGGTCGCGGACGAACACCCCGTCGATCTTGATGCTCGAGACCGCCAATTCCTTGAGGTAGGCCAGCGACGACAGGCCGGTTCCGAAGTCATCGAGCGCGAAGCGGCAGCCGAGCGCCGTCATGCGCGAAATAAACCGCTTGGCGATTTCGAGGTTGCCGATGGCGGCACTCTCCGTGATTTCCAGGGTGATCCACTTCGGATCGATGCCCGAACTCTTCAGTGTCGCGCGTGCGAAATCGGCGAACTCGGCATCGCCCAGGGACTGTCCCGAGATGTTGATGGCAAAGGAGGTGTTCCACGCGGACAGCAGCGCAGCGTGGGGCTGCAGCTGTCTCATCGTCTCATTGAGCACCCAGCGATCGAGTCTTGGGAGCAGCTGGTAGCGGGTGGCTGCCGAAAAAAACATGTCGGGAGCCAATGCACTGCCGTCCTTGGCATTCATGCGCACGAGAAGCTCGTAGGAGGTGGCGCGGCTGCGGTTCTTGAGCGGTACGATGGGCTGTGCGAGGAGCGTGAAGCTACCGGCGGCCAGTGCCTCGGCGACCCGGCGAAACACGCTCATGTCATCGAAACGGCGCATGAGGCTCTGGTCCGAATCGGCGAACAGTTCGACGCGATTCCGTCCGCGGTCCTTTGCCGCCTTGCAGGCGGTCTCGGCGGCGGCGAGTCCGTGATCCAGAGTCGAGCCTTCGGTCATGGCGACCACACCGATACTCGCCGTGATGTGTACGCCGGTGCCGGCTTCGAGCGCGGGCCGTTGCTCGAGCGCCATCCGGAACTGGTCTGCCCAGGTGCGCGCCTGATTGAGGGTGCAGTTCTCGAGCAAGGCCACGAAGCGATCGCCGGCGAGCCGGCTCACAAGGCTTCCCTCCGGCATGCCCGAGCGTTCCCAGCAGCGCGCCACGCCGCGCAGCACCTGGTCACCGGATTCAAAGCCAAAAAGATCGTTGATCACGTGCAGCTGGTCGAGATCGCAATAAATCAGGCAGCGTACAATGTGGGGGTTGAGGGACAGCCGCCGATCGATCGCCGCCTCGAAGGCCATGCGGTTCAGGAGCCCCGTCGTTTCGTCGTAATTTGCTTCAATAATTTCCAGGAGCCGGCCCGCGAGTTTGACGTTGAGGCGTTTCTCGCGGCGCCCAAACCGTTCACCGTCGCTGGGGCGACAGGCGACGAGCATCCCCACGATGGCGTTCCGCCGCTCAATCGGAGTGGCTATGACGCGAAAGGGAATCAGGCTTTCGGCACCCTTGAAGCGGGCCCGGTTGAGTATCAAGGCGTGTCGCTTGTCGCGGACGGCGGGCCACAGGTAATTGGTCGCCAGCTCACGCAGCGCCTTGATCTGTGCGTCGGGCGTTCCTTCTGGCGTGACGCAGCGATCTACGCTCCATGAAGGGACCATCAACAGGGAGGCGGCGCAGGGTGCCAGACGGTTGAATGCGGCAAGCAGTGAGTCGATCGGGTCGACAGCAAGATCTCCGGCATCTCCGGCACGCATGGCCTCATCCAGCGACTTGAATTCGGCAGTCTCCGCGAGGCTTGAAGTGTTGGCCGTTTTCTCCTGGCCTTCGAGACTGTGCGCGAGCAGTGCCAGCACCGGCGCGAGCCGCTGGCCAACGCCGAGGAGGGTCGCGCTCTTCCCGCGCGGCAGCTGGCTCGGCCATACGATCGCCAGCATGCCCACGGGAGTGTCGTCCTGGCCACGCAGCCACAGGAAGTACACGGAATTCCCGCCCGCCACGCAGACACCGACCTTGTCGCTGATGGCCGGCTCGCGCGAAGGATTGCCCAGGACGGCAACGGCCGCCGCGATTTTGAGCCGCGCCGCTGGGTCGGAGGTCCAGCTCAGTTCCCACGCCGGACCCAGCACGCCGATCGATTGCACCCGGGGCAACAGGGACTGAACGATCTGCGCGCAGTGTTCGAAAACTGAAGTGTTAGCGGGCTGCACGGGGGAGCCAATCAGCGGCACATGCCTACGCCAGCATTGTTATTTGCGCACTGCGGCGACACACGGAATCAGTTCACAATAAACCGCCACTCCGCGCGGGCCACGAAAACGGGCCCGGAAAACGGTGGTATCTGTTACTGGAAGTAGGTGTCGTATCTTATTGATAAAAAATAGGAAAAAATCGCCTAACTGGACGCAGTCGCAATGGATGTGACGATGATCACAGGTCCGGTGGGCAATCCGGTCGGCGAGCCTCCGCTCGGTTCGACGCTGACCGCAACCTGCGTCGCCTTCTGCAGCCAGCTGCGCTGCTCGGCGCTCAAAGCGCGTTCGATATCGCCGTGCACGGGCAGGAGTCCCAGAGAGACAGGAGCTGCTCCGCCAGCCGGCAGGGCCCACAGTTCGTAACTCCTGGCGGCCGCGATCTGAACCGGGCCCACGGTGTGGATCACGAGACGGCGGGAGTCCGCCGTGCGTTCCACGCGCCACAGTGGCGTCGCACTCGTTTGCGCCAGCACGGCCACCGGCCGCCATTCGGGTGCGCTCCAGACAGTCAGCTTGCCGACCAGCAGGGCGGTGGCAATCACGCTTGCAGCCGCAGCCACGGACCACCAGCGCCGCGCGGAAAAGCCTCGCCTTCGTGCGGCGCTATCCGACGGCAGAGCGCCGGCCAGGTTGATGCGCCGACGAATCGCCGGCCAGTGATCAGCACTTGGCGCAACGGGCATGAGCGCCAGGGCCAGTGGCAGGAAACGATCCTCCCAGCTCAGGCGCGCCGCGAGCAGCCTCGGACGTGTGGCACACAGGTGCTCGAAGCGCACGCGCGCACGGCCACGGAGCAGTCCCAGGACGTGGGTGGCCGCCAGCTGATCGAGCAATTCGGGGCGTTCGTAGTTCATGATTCAATACAGCGGCGCAGACTCTCCAGACCGCGTCGCACCCAGCTTTTGACCGAGCCCAGGGGCTGCGCAATGGATGCCGCAATCCGTTGCTGGGTCAGGCCGTACTGATACGCGAGCACGAGGCATTGGCGCTGCTGGGCGCCGAGCGCCTCCAGGCAGCGCCACAGCGCCGACTGGGTGCGCGAGAATTCCGCGCGATCGGCCGGACCGGCCACCCGCAGTTGCTCGGCGTCGGCCAACTCAGCCTCCTCCAGCATCAGCATGGGGCGCGCCGCGCGGAGCAGGTCGATGGCGCGATTGCGCGCGATCGAGACCATCCACGCCATGGCCCGGCCCCTGGACTGGTCGAAGCGCCCGGCCTCCTGCCAGATGCGGATGAACGCGTCCTGGAGGGCATCTTCGGCCTGTGCCCGGCTGCGCAACAGGCGCAGCAGCACCGCCAGCAGTTGCGGCGCGACGCGCCGGTGCAAGGCCTGCAACGCCGCCGCGTCGCCGCCGGCACATTGCCGTAGCAGCCCTTCAAGCTCAGATTGGTCGAGCACGTCGGCCTAGGACACTCCATTGCTTCGTATACGAGTCAGCGCTGCCGTTGGATGCCGCAGCTTCAATGGAAGGATAGTGGGCGGCGAAAACCACACAAAGTGATATTTCAACCGGCCACGACCCCGCTTCTTTGTTCCGGCGCCGCTCATTGACGCCAGCGGTGTGCGATCCTTGGTGGCGGCATTCAATGGTACGCGCAGCTCGCTCGCAGTGGCCGATTCGCTGGTCTGCAGTGCAGGTGAACTGCCACCGGAGACTCATGATGACGATAGGTCAGGATTCCGCGGCCGCTGATGCGACCGAGCTTCGGCGGATGCGCCACGTCTTCGAATTGCAGCGCAGCGCCTTCACAGCGGATCCGCATCCGGACCTCGAATCACGCAAGTCCAGGTTGCGCCGGCTGGTCATCGCGCTGCAACGATATCAAAACGCCATCGTCGCGGCGGTGAATGCCGACTTCGGCGTTCGCTCGGCATCCGAGACCCGATTGGTCGAAGTCCTGGGGCCGGTCCTGGAGGCGCGGCATGCGCTCTCGCAGCTGCGTCGCTGGATGCAGCCGCGCCGGCGCCGCACCGAACTGCTGTTCCTGGGTAACGGCGCCTGGGTCGCCTACCAGCCCAAGGGCGTGGTGGGCATCATCGGCACCTGGAACTTTCCGGTTTACATGACGCTCGGGCCATTGATTGCGGCGCTGGCGGCCGGCAATCGGGCCATGATCAAGGCTTCCGAGTTCTCACCGCACACGACGGCGGTGCTGGCGTCCATGCTCGCTGAATGCTTCAACGAGGACGAGGTGGCCGTGTTCGGGGGAGACGTGGCCGCCGCCCAGGCCTTCAATGCGCTGCCCTTCAATCACCTGGTGTTCACCGGCTCGCCACGCGTCGGACGCGAAGTGATGCGGGCGGCGGCCGAAAATCTCACCCCGGTCACGCTCGAGCTCGGGGGCAAGTCACCGGCGATCGTCGGCTCTGGTGCCGACCTGAATGATGCCGCCCTGCGTATCGCGCACGGCAAGGCTTTCAATGCCGGGCAAATCTGCGTGGCGCCCGACTACGCGCTGGTTCCCCGCGGCAGGTCCGCCGAATTCGCGGCGGCCGTGGGCATTGCGTTCGCCGGACTTTACCCAACGGTGGGCGGCAATGTGGAGTACACCAGCATCATTTCCGATCGCCACGCCACGCGCATCCGTGCGCTGCTCGACGACGCGCGAGCCCATGGGGCCACGATCCGGCGCTGTGGCGATGATGCTGGCGCAGGCCGGCAGATTCCACTCCATGTGGTGACGAATCTGAACGACCGGATGCAGCTGATGCGCGAGGAGATCTTCGGCCCGATCCTGCCGGTGCTCGAATACGATCGCCTGGAGGACGCGATGGCGTTTGTGCGAGCGCGGGAGCGACCCCTGTCGATGTATCTCTTCGGTCTGGACGCCGGCGAGCAACATCGGGTCCTGAGCGAGACCCATGCCGGAGGTGTAGCCCTGGATGACTGGGGCTGGCAGGTCTTTCAGCACGATCTGCCTTTCGGTGGTAGCGGCAACTCTGGCATGGGCACCTATCACGGAGAGGAAGGCTTTCGCGAGCTCTCCCATGGCAAGGCCGTGTTCAAGCGCCGGCGCTGGTTTCCGATTGGCCTGTACTACCCACCGTACGGAAATCTGGTGCAGCGGCTGGTGATTCGGTTGTATCTGGGGAAAGGCCAATGAGTCCCGGTGTATTCCGCGGACCGGTACCAGGCCGGAGTCCGTATGAATTTCCGCGGGACTCATCCTGCCTTCGGCATCCCGAGGCAGTGCTCCCACAAAGACTTCGAAAACTGCTAGTGTGCGCGGCCTAAAAATGGCAACCGGCAAATGCGGTTATTTGTTACTGGAGCTTTGTTAGATATCTTATTGATACATATGAAGTCATTGGTGCCCAGGAGAGGACTCGAACCTCCACGGTGTTACCCGCTAGTACCTGAAACTAGTGCGTCTACCAATTCCGCCACCTGGGCTCAAGGGGCGGCGCAATGTACGTAAGGGGTTCGGAGCTGTCAATTGACCACTCATAAGAAAGCGGCTGGCCGCGCGCGCCACCCGGCGCGACGCCGCACCCAGCACACGTTGCGGCGCCCGGCAAAGGGGGAACCCATGGTCGCCGAAGGCCTGGTGTCCCCGAACCGCGCAGGCTTCGGCTTCGCCCGCGTGGAAGGCATCGAAGGCGGCGTCTTCCTGCCGCCGCGCGAGATGTCGGGTTTGGTGCAGGGCGATCGCGTCAGTCTGACACTGCACAAGGACGCGCAGGATCGCTGGGTCGGCAAAGTCACCAGTGTGCTCGAGCGTGGCCTGAGCGCCTTCCTGGGGGTCATCGAGACGCAGGGGCGCGAGCTGCGCGTGCGCGCCGCGGATCGGCGCCTGGCACTGGTCTGCACCATTCCAGCGGCGAGCACGCAGGGCGTGAAGCCGGGCGACTGGGTCATCGCCGATATCAAGCGCTATCCGGCGGAAGGCGTGAGCGGCGAGGCCTGGGTGCGCAAGCGCCTCGATCCGGAGCGGCCGGTGGAGATGGCGACGGAAGCGGCGATCGCGCGCTTTGCCCTCGGCGTCGAATTCAGCGCCGCCGCGCTGCAGGAGGCGAAGCGCTACGGCACTCATGTGGATGAGGCGGAGGCTGCGCGGCGCACCGATCTTCGCCGCGTGCCGCTGGTGACGATCGACGGGGCCGACGCCCGGGACTTCGATGACGCGGTGTACGCCGAGCGCAGCGGCGAGGATTACCGGCTGCTGGTCGCGATCGCCGATGTCAGTCACTACGTGCGTCCCGGCACGATGCTCGACACCGAGGCGCGGGCGCGCGGCACCTCGGTCTACTTCCCCTCGCGCGTGCTGCCGATGCTCCCCACGGCGCTGTCGAATCACCTCTGCTCGCTGGAACCGGATGTCGATCGGCTGTGCATGGTCGCCGACATGCGGGTCAGCCAGCGAGGCGCACTGCTGGGCTGGAAGGTGTACCCGGGCGTGATGCGTTCCGCGGCGCGGCTGACCTACGACGTCGCCTACGCCGCCTTGTTCACGCGCGATGCCGCCACGCGCACCCGATTGGGGCCGCTGGTGGACAAACTCGAACCGCTGGTCGAGGCCTATCACGCGCTGCTCAAGGCGCGCTCGCGCCGCGGCGCGCTGGACTTCGACGCGCCGGAAGCCAACTTCACCTTCGGCGAACAGGAGCAGGTGCGCGGGATTGAGTTCAAGTCGCGCAACGAGGCGCACAAGCTGATCGAGGAATGCATGGTGCTCGCCAATGTGGCGGTCGCCAAAGAACTGCAGCGCCTGCACGTGCCGGCGCTGCATCGTGTGCACCCGCCGCCGGAGCAGCGCAAGCTCGACAACCTGAAGGCCACGCTGACCGTACTCGGCATCGGCCTGGAGCTGCCCGGGGAGGTTCGCACCCGGGACCTGGCCCAGATCGCGCCGCGCGTGCGCGAGGCGCAGCTGCGGCCCTTCGTCGAAACGCTGGTGGTGCGCTCCCTCTCGCAGGCGGTATACCAGCCCGAGAACATCGGTCATTTTGGGTTGGCACTCCCGGACTACACCCACTTCACCTCACCGATCCGCCGCTATCCGGATCTGCTGGTGCACCGTGCGCTCCGTGCCGGCTCGGGGCTGGCGCCGCGGGACTCGACGCCCGACAAGTCCACCCTCGAGCCCATGGGGGCGGACCTCTCGCGGTTGGAGAAGCGGGCGGACGAAGCGGATCGCTACGTGGACAGCTTTCTCAAGTGCGTGTACCTGCGCGATCGGGTCGGTCAGTGCTTCGAGGGCCTGGTCACTACCGTGGTCGAGTTTGGCTGCTTCGTGCGGCTGCTGGCAGTGGACGTCGATGGCTTGCTGCACCTCACGGCACTGAGCGATGACGACTACGCCATGACGCGCGATGGCGCACAGTGGCAGGGCCGGCGCAGCGGGCGCAAGCTTGGCCCGGGCACGCGCGTGCGCGTGATGGTGACGGCCGTCAATCCGGTCGAGGGACTGGTGGATCTGGAGCTGGCGGCCAACTGATGGCTCCGGAGCGGGTCTACGGACTGCATGCCGTGCGCGCGCTGCTCAGCCGCGCACCGCAGCGGGTGCACAAACTCTGGCTACAGCAGGGGCGCCATGATCCGCGCGCCGCGGAGCTTGAAGCGCTGGCGCGTTCCGCCCAGCGGCCCATCGAGCGGGCGGACGGCGCGCGGCTGCGCGGCTGGCTCGGGGACGTCGCGCACCAGGGCGTGATGGCGGAGATCGAGGCCTTGCCGCCCCTCCGTGAAGACGATTTCTATGCGCGCCTGGCCGAGTCGCCGGAGGCCCTGATTCTCGCGCTCGATGGGGTCCAGGACCCGCACAACCTCGGCGCCTGCCTGCGCAGCGCCGACGCCTGCGGAGTGCTGGCGGTCGTGGTGCCGCGCGACCGGGCGGCCCCGCTCAGTGCGGCCGCGCGCAAAGTGGCGGCCGGCGCCGCGGAATCCACGCCGGTGGTGACCGTGACCAATCTGGCCCGGAGCCTCAGGCTGATCAAGGAGGCGGGCCTGTGGATCGTCGGGGCCGATGCGGGCGCGACGCTGCCGGCCTCCGGGGTGGACCTGACCGGCGGCCGCTGCCTGGTGTTGGGTGCCGAAGGGGCGGGGATGCGGGAGCTCACCCGACGCAGCTGCGACTGGCTGGTCAGCCTGCCCGCCCTGGGTGCGGTGGAGAGCCTGAACGTTTCTGTGGCCGCCGGCATGCTTCTCTATGAAGCGGTCCGTCAGCGCCAGGCCTCGCGGCCGAAATGACCTGGCGCCCGCCTTGCAGGGGCGGCGCCGTTTCGAGTATCCTGCCCGGCCTTTTTTGGCAGCCCGCCCCGCCCCTTATGGGGGCTGAACCGGGCTTCTCCTTGCCGCACTGCGCGATGCCTTCCGCGGGCGGCATGTCCATCCATAAGGAGTCAAACATGAGGCATTATGAAGTGGTGTTCATGGTCCATCCGGACCAGAGTGAACAGGTACCGGCGATGATTGAGCGCTACCGCGGCATGATCGCCGCGGGCAGCGGCCAGGTTCATCGCCTCGAGGACTGGGGCCGCCGCCAGCTCGCATTCCCGATCGCCAAGGTCCATAAGGCGCATTACGTGCTGATGAATCTTGAGTGCGACCAGAAGACGCTGGGTGAGCTCACTGGCGCGTTCCGCTTCAGCGACGCGGTGCTGCGCCACCTCGTCGTCGGCATGGAAGCGGCGGTGATCGAGCCCTCGCCAATGGCGCGAACGGAAGAGGAGAACGAGAGCCGTCGCGAACGCGATGACATGGGCGATGACGACGACATGTCGCTCAACGCCTGAACCCGCAACGGACGCTTTCCCTCGAGGACCTGCCATGTCACGTTTTGTACGCCGCAAGAAATTCTGCCGCTTCACCGCCGATGACGCCCCCGCGATCGATTACAAGGATCTGGGCACGCTCAAGAACTACATCAGCGAGACGGGCAAGATCGTGCCCAGCCGCATCACCGGCACCAAGAGCTTCTACCAGCGCCAGCTCGCCACCGCGATCAAGCGCGCGCGCTTCCTGGCGCTCCTGCCCTATACCGACCAGCACTGAGGCCCGCCATGGACGTCATCCTGCTGCAGAAAGTGGCCAACCTGGGTGCGATCGGCGATCGCGTCAAGGTCAAGAGCGGCTACGGCCGCAACTACCTGCTGCCCTCGGGCCGTGCAACGCTGGCGACGGCGGCGAATGTCGCACGCTTCCAGGCACGGCGCGCCGAACTCGAGAAGGCGGCCGGCGAGCAGCTCGGCGGTGCGCAGGAGCGCGCCACGGCGCTGCGCGAGTTCCGGCTGTCCATCACGGCCAAGGCCGGTTCCGAAGGCAAGCTGTTCGGTTCGGTGGGCACGGCCGACATCGCCGAGGCCTGCACCGCCGCCGGCCACCGCGTCAACCGGAGCGAAGTGCGGCTACCCACGGGGCCGATTCGCACGGTCGGCGAGCACCAGGTCACCCTGCACCTGCACACCGACGTCGAGGTCACGATCACCGTGACCATCGTCGCTGAAGAGCAGGGCTGAGCCGGGTCTGAGAGCGGTCGGTCACTGTCATGGCCGGGCCGCTGCGTTCACGCCGGGAGGGTGAAATCCCCGACGCCGGACGCACGACGCCCCCGCATTCGGTCGAAGCCGAGCAGGCCGTCATCGGCGGACTGCTCATCGACACCCAGGCCTGGGACCAGGTCGGCGACCTGATCGTCGCCGAGGATTTTTACCGGCCGGATCACCAGCTCATCTACACGGCCCTGTCCGAGCTGATTGCCACCAGCCGGCCGGCCGACGTGGTCACGGTGGCCGAGCAGCTCGAACGGAGCGGTCGGCTCGAGACGGCCGGCGGATTGAGCTACCTGGGCACGCTGGCGCGCGATACCGCGACCGCCACCAACGTGCGCGCCTACGCGCAGATCGTCCGCGAGCGCTCGCTGCTGCGCCGGCTGATCCACGCCGGACGTGAAATCACGGCATCCGCCTTCGCCAGCGACGGGCGCGAGGCGCGCGACCTGGTCGATGAGGCCGAGCAGCGGGTGTTCGCGATCGCCGAGCAGAGCACGGGCCGCCGCGACGGGGCCGTGAAGGTGAGCAGCCTGCTGCCCTCGCTGATCGACAAGATCGATGAGTGGCACACCAACCCCAACACGATGCGGGGCCTGCCCACCGGATTCACGGATTTCGACCGCAAGACCGGCGGCCTGCGGCCCGGGGATCTGGTGATCGTCGCCGGCAGGCCCTCCATGGGCAAGACCACGCTGGCGGTAAACATCGCGGAATACGTGGCGGTGAACCCCGGCACGCGCGCCTCGGTGGCAATCTTCAGCATGGAAATGCCTTCCGAACAGCTGCTGACGCGCATGCTCAGCTCGATCGGCGGGGTGCCCCTCAACGGCATCCGCAGCGGGCAGATCTCCGACGAGGACTGGGTGCGCGTCACGGCCGCCACCAGCCAGCTGTCCGAGGCACGCATCTTCATCGACGAGTCCCCGGGCCTCACCCCCACGGAACTGCGCGCCCGCGCGCGGCGCGTCAAGCGCGAGCACAAACTCGATCTGATCATCGTCGATTACCTGCAGCTCATGCAGGTGCCGGGCACCAAGGAAAACCGCGCCACCGAGATCGCCGAGATCTCCCGCAACCTCAAGGCGCTGGCCAAGGAGCTGCAGATTCCGGTGATCGCGCTCTCGCAGCTCAATCGCGGCGTGGAACAGCGCACCGAGAAGAAACCGGTGATGTCGGACCTGCGCGAATCGGGCGCGATCGAACAGGACGCGGACATGATCCTGCTCATCTATCGCGAAGAGGTGTACGACAAGAACACGCCCAAGCGTGGTGTCGCGGAGATCGACCTGGCCAAGCACCGCAATGGCGAGATCGGCACCTTCCTGCTCACCTTCCAGGGCCAGTACAGCCGCTTCGCCAACTACGCCGCCGACTCCTATGCGGAGGGCGTCCTGCGGTGATCAGGCTGATCCGCGCGCGTATCGACACGCACGCGCTGAGAAGCAACCTGGCCGTGATCCGCGCCGCCGCCCCCCGCAGCCGGGTCCTCGCCGTGATCAAGGCCAACGCCTATGGCCACGGCCTGGTGCCCGTGGCCCTCGCGCTCTCGACGGTCGACGCCTTTGCGGTGGCGCGCATCGAGGAGGCGGGCGCCTTGCGCACGGCGGGCATCACGCAGCCGATCGTGCTGCTCGAGGGCATATTGAACGCCGGCCAGCTGGCCGAGGCGGCCCACCTGCAGCTCGAGCTTGTGATCCACGATCCCATGCACATCGCGCTGCTCGAGCAATACCGCGGCAGCCAGCGCCTGGCGCTCTGGCTCAAGGTGGACACGGGCATGAACCGCTTAGGGGTACGCCCCTCGCAGTTCCAGGAATCGTGGGACCGGCTGCAGGCCCTCGAGCCCGCACCGCTGGCGCTGCGGGTCCTCACGCATCTGGCCTGCGCCGATGAGCGGGGGAGCCCGGTCACGGCCGAACAGCTGGCGCGACTGGCCCCGCTGGTGCGCGGGCGCGGTGCCGAAGTGTCGATCGCAAATTCCGCCGCGATCCTGGCACACCCGGCCACGCACGCCGACTGGGTGCGGCCCGGCCTGGCGCTCTACGGCGTCTCGCCGTTCGCGGGCGAAATCGGCCGCTCCCTCGGCCTGGTTCCGGCGATGACGCTGGAGAGCACGATCATCGCCGTGCGCACGGTGGAGCGCGGTGACTGCGTGGGGTATGGCGCCACCTGGCGCGCGGCGCGCCCCTCACGCATCGCCATCCTCGCGGGAGGCTACGGCGATGGCCTGCTGCGGAGCCTACCCAACGGCGCGCCGGTGCTGCTGAAGGGCGGACGCGCGCCGCTTGCGGGCCGGGTCTCGATGGACATGATCGCGGTGGACGTGACGGAGCTGCCACTGGTCGCGCCCGGCGAGCGGGCGGAACTGTGGGGGGGAGGCTTGCCGGTGGAAGAGGTGGCCGAGGCGGCCGGCACGATTCCCTATGAACTGCTCTGCGGCGTCAACCAGCGCGTCTCGATCGAGCTGGTGTGAGGCCCTTCAGCCCTCGAAGAACCCCATTTTCACGCCCGCCAGCTGGATCACGTCGTTATCCACGAGCTTGCGCGCGTGCGCGCCGATGGGCGCGCCGTTGACCTGGGGGAAATTCTCGGCGGTGTCGGCATCGACGTGAACCAGGAAGTAACCTTCCGAACGCCGCGTGATCGCCGCCACCTGCACGCCGGGCCGCCCGAGCGTCGTCAGGGTCTTGGTCAGTTCCAGTTCCCGGCCGGCGAAGGCTCCGGACAGCACCTGGAGCCGCGCCTTCTTGATGGCCGGTGCGCCGTTGCCCAGCGTCCGGCGGGAAGCGGTCACGTCGGCACCGGCCACGGCCGCCCGCACCTTGTCGACCGGACGGGCCGAAGGCTGGATCACCATGGTCTTTTCGAATTCATCCTGCTGGGCGGTGTCGTCCTCGACAAAGCGCAGCTGGTGGTGGCCGCAGGTGATGACATCACCGTGCTGCAGCGCGTGCTTCTTGATCAGCTTGCCGTTGACATAGGTGCCGTTGGTGCTGTTCAGGTCCTCCAGAAAGGAGTCATTGAGGATGTTGATGATCAGCGAGTGGTGGCCGCTGACCGCGGGGTTGTCGATGCGGATGTCATTGTCCGGGAGCCGCCCGATCGTGTAGCGCTCCTTGTTCATGTTGTATTCGGCCATCATCTGGCCGTCGAGACTTAAAATAAGCCGTGCCATATTGTTATCGCCTTTGGGTCAACTGAACCAACCCAACATCCTGTCCAATACTCCGCGGCGCACCGGGAATGAATCAAGGACCTGCGCCAGCAACACCGAAATATTGTCCTTGCCCCCGTTGTCATTGCTGAGCT
Source organism: Steroidobacteraceae bacterium (assembly GCA_035300345.1). Taxonomy (GTDB): domain Bacteria; phylum Pseudomonadota; class Gammaproteobacteria; order Steroidobacterales; family Steroidobacteraceae; genus FEN-1191. The sequence continues at coordinate 52,334 of DATGVM010000042.1, read as the reverse complement.
GGACCAGCTGCTTCGCCACGATATCAAGGTTAGCACCAAAGGTGTTGATCGTTAAATGAATATCGTCGTCCTCAACCATGTCCGACAGACCATCCGAGCAGAGCATGTAGATATCGCCTCGCAGCGCCGGGTGCTCCTGGATCTCGACCTCGACGGCCGCTTCCACGCCGAGCGCGCGGGTGACGTAGTTCTTGTTGGCCGCGCGTTGCGCTTCCTCGGGGGAATAAAAACCCCGGTCCACCAGTTCCTGCAGCAGGGAGTGATCGAGCGTCACCTGCTCGAAGGCCGCGGCGCGTAGCCGGTACATGCGTGAGTCGCCGACGTGGGCAATCGTGACGCGATTGTCGTAGAAAAGCGCCGCTACCACGGTGGTACCCATGCCCTCGCACTGGGCCTGGGTACGCGCGGTCTGGAAGATGATCTTGTTGGCGCGCGTGATCGCATCGCGCAGGATGATCGCCGGGCGCGACAGGCCGGCATCCGTGTCGGCGGCCATCAGGTCTTCCCGCTCCACCGATTCGCGCACCAGGTTGACGATGGTCTTGACGGCGATGCCGCTCGCGACCTCTCCGGCGTTGTACCCGCCCATGCCGTCGGCCAGGACGAGCAGCCCCATATTGGCGTCCCAGGCGATGGTGTCCTCGTTGTGTTCGCGAATACGGCCTGTATCGGTCTGCCCAATGCAGCGCAGCTTGCCCTTCAGGCTCATGGTTCGGCCCCAGGGAACGGGCCGGGCAGGTACTTGGATAAGGTGAACTCGGTCACAAAACGGGTCCGATAACGTCCGGGCAGGCGGCCGGTGCGAGCCGCGCCCTGCAAACTACCATCGGCTGCACGCGTCCGGCACGCCCGGATTCACAGATGCAAGGAATCGAGCCTCCCCGGATGAGCATAGCGCGGCATCGTACTGGAGTTTGCTTTGGGCCGCGACAGGGCCGATTCGTGGGTTGTGCACTCCTTGCCCGCTTGCCCTAGCATTGGGTCCTCCATGGCACGCAACCAACCGGTGTTTATCTGCAGCGCCTGCGGGGGCGAAGCGCTGAAGTGGCAGGGCCAGTGCCCGCATTGCGCCGCGTGGAACAGCTTGAGCCGCCTCACCGGCATCAGACCGGTGGCGGGCGGCGCGAGCTTCGGCGCGCCGCCCGGCGTGGCCGTGGCGCTCGCGAGCGATCCGGCACCGGAAGTCCGATTGAGCCTGGGGGCGGAGGAGCTCGACCGCGTTTTCGGCGGCGGACTGGGCCTGGGCTCCGTGAGCCTGCTCGGTGGCGAGCCGGGCATCGGGAAATCCACGCTGCTGTTGCAGGTGGCAGCATCGCTCGGGCGCGAGCGCCCCGTCCTGTATGCCTCGGGCGAGGAGTCGACGCAGCAGACCACGCAGCGCGCCCGCCGGCTGGGCCTGGTCGCCCCGCACCTCGTGCTTGCGAGCGAGAGCTCCCTGGAGGCGATCCTGGCGCTGAGCGGCGAGCACCGTGCGGCGCTCCTGGTCGTCGATTCGATCCAGACGATGCAGACCAGCAGCGCCGAATCCAGCCCGGGAACGGTCCAGCAGCTGCGCGAATGCACCTCGGCGCTGGTGCGCTTTGCCAAATCCAGCGGCACGGCGGTGATCATCGTCGGGCACGTCACCAAGGATGGCACGATCGCCGGGCCGAAGCTGCTCGAGCATCTGGTCGATACCGTGCTGTATTTCGATGCGGATGCCGGCAGCCGCTACCGCATGCTGCGTGCGACGAAGAATCGCTTTGGACCGGTCAACGAGTTGGGCTTCTTCGCCATGTCGGAAGCCGGGCTGCGCGAAGTGCCCAATCCTTCCGCGATATTCCTGTCGCGCCACGCGCAGGCCGTGCCCGGGAGCCTGGTCATGGTGGCGCGCGACGGCGGCCGACCGTTGTTGATCGAAGTGCAGGCGCTGGTGGATCGCACCCGCTTCGCCACGCCGCGGCGCGTGGCCGAAGGCGTCGACGCCAATCGCCTGGGGCTGCTGCTGGCCGTGATGAGCCGCCACGCCGGCCTGGGGCTGGCCGACTACGACGTCTACGTCAATCTGGTCGGCGGACTGCAGATCGCCGAGACGGCCACCGACCTGCCCCTCGCCCTCGCACTGGCCTCGAGCCTGCGCAGCGAACCGCTCGACGCCACGCTGGTGGCTTTCGGCGAGCTCGGACTCACCGGGGAAGTGCGGCCGGTGCCTTACGGCGAGGAGCGTCTGCGTGAGCTCCACAAGCAGGGTTACGCGCGCGCGATCCTGCCGCGCAAGAACTGCCCGCGCGCGGGCGTGCCCGGCGTGCAGCTCCATCCTGTCGAGACGCTGAGCGAGGCGCTGACAGCGGCGTTTCAGGGCACCTCGGCTCAGGGCACCTCGGGGCGCTGAGGGATCTGGCGCACGCGTACCGTGCGGATCGAATTGTCCACCGTCTGCAGCACCTCGAATTCCAGCGCGCCGATGCGCAGCGAGGTGCCAGGCTGTGGAATGTTTTCCAGTTTCTCGAGCAGCAGGCCGTTGAGGGTCTTGGGCCCCAGGTCGGGCAACTGCCAGCCCAGCGAGCGGTTCAGGGCCCGGATGGTCGCGCTCCCGTTGACCAGCCACGCGCCCTTGCCGTCGCGATGCACGTCCCGGTGGCCGACCGTAGCCGGATCGGTGGTGAACTCCCCGACGATCTCCTCGAGCAGGTCCTCGAGGGTCACCATGCCCTCGATGTCCCCGTATTCGTTGACGACGAAGGCGTGCCGGCGCCGGTTGCGCTGGAACTGCGCCAGCTGGTTCATGAGCGAAGTGCCGGAAGGCACGAAATAGGGCTCACGGGCCGCGGCCAGCTCGATGAGCCGTTCGCGGGTCAGCGTGCCGCGCGCAAATTCCTGCGCGGTGCGCTTCATGTGCAGGATGCCGATGAGATTGTCCAGGCCGCCATCGTGCACCGGCAGGCGCGTGTGCGGTGTCTGGCGCAGCCGCTCGAGCACGTCCTCCCAGTCTCCCGAGATATCGATGCCGGCAATCTCGTGGCGCGGAATCATGATGTCATTCACCGTGACCCGCTCCAGGTCGAGAATCGACAGCAGCATCTGCCGGTGGCGGGCGGGGATCAGGGGGCTGGATTCGCTCACCACGGCGCGCAGCTCCTCGGCGCTGAGCGCCTGGGCGCCGTGCGTGGCGGCGCGCACGCCAAACAGGCGCAGGAAGGCGTAGGCGGCGCGATTGGTGAACCACAGCGCGGGGAAAGTCACCCCCAGCAATATCCGGTAGATGAAGGCGGCGCTCAGGGCCACCGGTTCGCTGTGCACGGCCGCATAGATCTTCGGTGCCAGCTCACAGAAGATGATGATCACCACGGTCAGTGCGCCCATCATGAACGGCAGTGCGTAGGGGTGCGACACGCGCAGCGCCAGCAGCGTCATCACCGTCGAGGCGGCGACGCCGGCCAGCGCCAGGATCACCAGGTTGGCCCCGAGCCAGTGATCGGGCCTGGAGAGCAGGCCCTCAAGAATGCGGGCACGGCGTTCACCGGCATTCGCCCGGGTGCGGACGCGGTAGCGGTTCACCGACAGCATCGCCACTTCGGTACCGGAGGAAAAGGCGATCACCACCAGCAAACCCAACAGGGTCAGGACGAGGACGAAGGTCGGCGCAGTGTCCAAGGGACACCTCTGGGCTCTTGAAAGAAGGGCCATAGCATAGTGCCTGCACGGCAGGCTCAGGCCAGTACCGTATAATTGGCGGATGTTTGACCAGCTCAGCGCTCGCTTCAGCGCGGCCATCGCCACGCTGCGGGGCCGCGGCCGGCTGACCGAAGAAAATATCGCCGCCACACTGCGCGAGGTGCGCATCGCGCTGCTGGAGGCCGATGTCGCGCTGCCGGTGGTGAAGCGCTTTATCGAAGCGGTCAAGCTGCGGGCACTCGGGACTGAAGTCAGCGCCAGCCTGAATCCCGGACAGGCCCTGATCGGCATCCTGCACCGCGAGCTCGTGGCCGTGCTCGGTGGAGGTGGAGCGGGCTTGAGCCTGAATGTGCAGCCGCCACTGGTGATTTTGCTGGCCGGTCTCCAGGGTGCCGGCAAGACCACGACCGCGGGCAAGCTCGCGCGCTGGCTGATCACGGCACACAAACGGCGCGTGCTGCTCGCGAGCACCGACGTGCGGCGCCCGGCCGCCATCCTGCAGTTGGAGCGCTTGAGCGGGCAGGTGAATGCGGACTTCTTTGCGGTCCCGGCCGGCATGGCCCCGCCAGCCATCGCCGCTGCCGCGCTGGCACAGGCGCGCAATGGCGTCTACGACGCACTGATCGTCGATACGGCGGGAAGACTCCATATTGATGCCGAACTCATGGCGGAAGTCCGCGAGATCGATGCGGCGGCCGGCACGCACCAGCGGCTGTTCGTCGTCGACGCGATGTCGGGCCAGGACGCCCTGAATGCGGCCCGCGCCTTCAGCGCAACCCTTGACCTGACGGGCCTGATCCTCACCAAAGCGGATGGCGATGCGCGCGGCGGGGTGGCCCTGTCGGTCCGCGAAGTCACGGGCAAGCCCATCGTGTTCCTCGGAGTCGGAGAAAAGAGCGAGGCCCTGGAGCCCTTCGACCCGGAGCGCATGGCGCAACGCATCCTGGGGATGGGCGACGTCGTGGCCCTGGTCGAGTCTGTGCAGCGCAACATCGAGGACGGGGAGGCCGAGCGCCTGGCGCGCAAGGTCGCCCAGGGCAAGGCCTTCGACCTGGCCGACCTGCGTTCGCAGCTGGAGCAGCTCCGGCGCATGGGCGGGATGAGCGCCGTACTCGATAAACTGCCCACCCAGATGACCCGCGGCGCCGCGGCGCCGGCCGACGCGGATCGCCAGGTCCGACGGCAGCTGGCCATCATCGATTCCATGACGTTGCGGGAGCGGCGGACCCCTGGGCTCATTGACGGCTCCCGGCGCCGGCGGATCGCCCGCGGGGCGGGGGTCCAGGTCCAGGACGTCAATCGCCTGATGAAGCAGTTCCTGGAGATGCAGAAGATGATGAAGGGCTTCAAGGGCAGGGCCATGAAGCGCCTCCTGGGTGGCTTAAGTCATTGAGGGGCTTTAAGTCTGGCGGGCCTTTGCGTAGAATCCGCGCTCTTTTTTGGCCCAGGGCTTAAGTCTAGAAAATGGTCACAATTCGTCTCACCCGGCGCGGCGCCCGGAACCAGCCTTTCTACCACGTGGTCGTGACGGACAGCCGCAAGCGCCAGGGCGGTTCCAGCCTCGAGCAGGTCGGGTTTTTCAATCCCGTGGCGCGCGGCAAGGAAGTGCGCCTGCGTCTCGAGCTGGGCCGCATTGACCACTGGGTCGGGTTGGGCGCGCAGCAGTCGGAGCGGGTGCGGGCACTCGTGGTCGGCTACCGCAAGCAAGCCACGGCCTGAGGGCGGTACGGTGGCGGAAGTGCCGCCGCGAAGCGAGAACCTGAGACTGGGGCGAGTGACGGGCGCTCATGGGGTGCGTGGCTGGCTGAAAATCCAGTCGCATACCGAGCCGCCCGAGAACCTGCTGCGCTATCGGGTCTGGACGCTCTGCGACGCGGCAGGCGCGCGCGCCACTTTCGAGCTGGCGGACGCGGAATTCGACGGGCGCTGGCTGCGCGTGCGCTTGCAGGGCATCGAGGACCGGAACGCCGCGGAGTTGCTCCGCGGCCGGGATATCGAAGTACCGCGTGCGGAGCTGCCGCCGACGGCGGCGCGCGAATATTACCGCGACGATCTGCTCGGCTTTAAGGTGCGCAACCGCGCCGGGGCGGAGCTGGGCGAGGTGAGCCACTACGTGGACGCGCCGGCGGCCCCGGTGATGGTGGTCCGGGGCGCGCGCGAGCACTGGGTGCCGGCCGCGCCGCCGCACCTGGTGCGCGTCGATCTGGAGGGCCGCGAGATCGAAGTGGACTGGCCGGAAGAGCTGTAGGCCGGCGTGTGAGCAGGTGTTGCTGATTGAAGTGGTCACGCTGTTCCCGGAGATGATCCGGGAGTCGTTGCTGCACGGGATTGTAGGCCGCGCGCTGCGGCGGCAGCTGCTGCAGGTGAGAACGGAGGATCCGCGCCGGCACACGACCGATGTGCACCACACCGTGGACGATCGGCCTTATGGCGGCGGCCCGGGCATGGTGATGAAGCCGGAGCCCCTGAGTGCCGCGATCGCCGCGGCGCGCGAGCGTGTCCCGGCAGGGAGCCCGGTCGTGGCGCTGTCCGCGCAGGGGGAAAGACTTACGCAGCAGCGGGCGCGCGAGCTGGCCTTGGAGGGTGGCCTGGTGCTGGTGGCCGGCCGCTACGAGGGCATTGACGAGCGGGTGCTGGAGAGCGCAGTCGATCTTGAGGTCTCGATCGGCGATTATGTGCTCTCGGGCGGGGAGCTGCCGGCGCTGGTGCTGATTGACGCGCTGGCGCGGCTCCTGCCTGGCGCGCTGGGCGATGAACGATCGGCGCAGCAGGATTCGTTCCATGCGGGGCTGCTCGACTGGCCGCAGTACACGCGGCCCGAGGAGTTCGCGGGGCGGCGCGTGCCGGCGGTGTTGTTGTCCGGCGATCACGCCGCGATCGGGCGCTGGCGGCGCAAGCAGGCGCTGGGGCGCACCTGGTTAAGGCGCCGCGAGCTGCTGGATGGGGTGGAGCTGGACGAGGAAGGCGCGGAGTTGTTGCGGGAATTTTTGCAGGAACAGGAAATCAAGTCATGAACATCATTCAGACCCTGGAAGCCGAGCGCATGACGCGCAAGGTGCCGGATTTCAAGCCCGGCGACACCGTGGTGGTGCAGGTGAAGGTCACCGAGGGGGAACGCGAGCGCGTCCAGGCCTTCGAGGGCGTCGTGATCGGGCTGTCCAATCGCGGCTTCAACTCCTCTTTCACGGTGCGCAAGATCTCGCACGGCGAAGGGGTGGAGCGCACTTTCCAGACGCACAGTCCCTCGATCAGCGAGATCAGCGTCAAGCGTCGCGGCAATGTCCGGCGCGCCAAGCTGTATTACCTGCGCGATCGCGCCGGCAAGTCCGCGCGCATTGAAGAGAAGGTCTGAGTCCCGGCAGGACCGTGCGTTACCTGCTGGGCTTTTTCAGGGGCGCGTGGCACGGACTGGACGTGCTGCGCCGGGTGCTGCACCTGCTGCTGCTCCTGGCGCTGCTGGCGGTGCTCATCGCCGGACTGCGCGGATCGATCCCCCGCCTGCCCGAGCGCGGCGCGCTGGTGATCCACCCCTCGGGTGAGATCGTCGAGCAGCTCGCGGGCGAACCGCTGGAGCGCGCCATCAACGAAGTCCAGGGGCAGAATGAGCCGCAGACCCTGCTGTGGGACCTGACGCGCGCGATCCGCGCTGCCGCGGGCGATGCGCGCATCCAGGCCCTGCTGATCGACACGGATGACCTGGAGCACGTGGGCCAGGCCAAGCTCGAGGAGCTGGCATCCGCCATCGCGGAGTTTCGCCGCAGCGGCAAGAAGGTGGTGGCGCGCGGCAGCTACTTCCTGCAGGGCCCGTACTACCTCGCCTCCCAGGCCGATGAAATCTACCTCGATCCCTTCGGCTTCGTGCTGCTCCCGGGCTATGACCGGTACCGCATGTACTACAAGGACGCGATCGACAAGCTCGCCGTGGACGTGCACCTGATCCGCGCCGGCAAGTTCAAGAGCGCCGATGAGCCTTTCGTGCGGCGGGACATGTCCGCCGAGGATCGCCAGGAAAGCAGCGTCTACCTGCAGTCCCTGTGGCTGGGGTACCGCACGGCCATCGGCCACGCGCGCCGCCTGGATCCGGAGCTGCTCAACAGCTACTCCAATGGCTTTGCCGCCGCGGTGCGCGCGGCGGGCGGCGATACCGCGAGCGTGGCGAAAACCGCCGGCCTCGTGACGGCGCTGCGCACCGGTGCGGAAGTCGAGCAGCGCATGACCGAGCTGGTGGGGCCGGATGACGCCCATCACAGCTTCCGCTCGGTGAGTCTCGAGGATTATCTGAAAGTCGTGCACCGCGAGGAGCCGCGCCGGCACCCGCCCGCGCGCGCCGTCGGCGTCATCGTCGCCAGCGGCGAGATACTCGACGGCAACCAGCCCTCGGGCACGATCGGCGGCGACTCCACCACCGCACTGCTCCGTCGTGCCCTCGAGGACGAGGACATCAAGGCCGTGGTGCTGCGCATCGACAGCCCGGGAGGGAGCGTGCTCGCCTCCGAGCAGATCTACCGCGAGGTGCAGGCGCTGCGCGCGGCCGGCAAGCCGGTCGTCGCCTCGATGAGCGATGTCGCCGCCTCCGGCGGCTACTACATCGCCTCACCGGCCGATGCGATCTATGCCAGCGCCAACACCATCACCGGCTCCATCGGCGTGTTTGCCACGATCCCCACTTTCGACCGGACGCTCGCCAAGCTCGGAGTCCAGGTGGACGGCGTGGGCACCACGGCGCTCTCCGGCTCGCTCCGTCTGGATCGCCCGCTCAAGCCCGAGCTCGAGCAGATTGTCCAGGCCGGCGTCGATCACTCCTACGACGCGTTTTTGCAGCACGTGGCCGCCGGGCGCCACCAGAGCCGGGACGCGATCAACGAAATCGCGCAGGGCCGCGTCTGGGCCGGGAGCGATGCGCGCCGGCTCGGACTGGTCGACACGCTGGGGAATTATGACGATGCCGTGAAGGAAGCCGCACGGCGCGCCAAGCTCGGCAAGGACTATGAGGTGCGCATTGTCGAACCGGAACTCAGTTTCACGGAGCAGCTGCTGCTGAACATGCGCGCCGCCATTGCGCGCCTGGCGCGCGCGGCCGGCCTGGGCTGGGGCGGCGCCAGCGCCGGCGTGGTGGCGCGGCTCGCGCCGCAGCTTGCGCCCCTGCAGCGCGAAGTGCGCCTGTGGCAGCGATTTTCCAGAGTGCCTGGCCGGACGGTCGCGTACTGCTTTTGCGCCGTCGACTGACGGCCTGAGCCGGCCGCGTGGCAAATCGGCGGGGAATCTTCCAATGCGCGCAGCCCTAGCAGCGGCGGTCCTGGGTTCGCTCATGGCGGCGGCGCCGGCCAGGACTGAGCTCCGCGTGCACGTCAATCGCGTCGCGCTCGAGGCCGGGGGACCGAAATCCGCCCTCATCGAATCGGACAAGGCCGGCGCGAGCGGGGAGTTCACCATTCTGCGGGACGGCCAGCCGGTCCTGAGCGCTCCCCTCGTTGCGCAACCCGACCTGGCGGAGTGGGGCGCCTCCAAGCACTACTATCTGGCCGATTTCTCCCGCCTGACCGATCCGGGGCGCTATCGGGTGCGGGCGCGCATCGGCGAGGAGCGCGCGCAGTCGACGGAGATTGTCGTGGCCAGGGATGCGCTCTTCAAAGTCACCGCCGGAGCGCTGATCGATTATTTTCACCAGGGCCGCTGGCTCGACATGAGCGATCACCATATTCACGTGTTCGAGTCCGATCGCTGGGTCGATGTCTGGGGAGGCTGGCGCGACGCCGGCGGGGATAACGGCAAGTACCTCTCGCACCTGTCCTACGCCAACTTTTTCAACCCGCAGCAGGCGGGCATGACCGCCTGGACGCTGGCGCGCGTGCATGAAGCGGCGCCGCAGCGCCTGCGTGCGGCCGGACTGGAGCGGCCGCTGGTGGCGGAGGCGCTGTACGGGGCGGATTTCATGCACCGCCTGCTGTCGGCCGAGGGCTACTTCTACATGACGGTGTTCGAGGGCTGGGGCCGCCCGGGCGCGGAGCGCGCCGTGACCGGTTACGTTGGCGAAGAGGGAAAATTTACCAGGGATTACCAGGCGGCGATGCGCGAAGGTGCCGGCGTGGCAATCGCCGCGCTCGCCCGCGCCTCGCGCCTGTCACGCCAGACCGGCATGGCCGGTGAGTTTTCCGCGACCACTTACCTGGCGGATGCAAAGCGCGCCTTCGCGCACCTCGCGCAGCACAACCGCGAGTACGATGACGACGGGGTCGAGAACATCATCGATGATTACACCGGGCTCCTGGCCGCGGTTGAACTGTACCGCTCGACCCGATCCGCGGAGTACCGCGAGGCCGCGGACCGCCGCGCCCGCAGTCTGGTCGAGCGCCTGACTCCGGCGGGATGGTTTCGCAGTGACGCCACCGACCGCCCGTTCTATCACGCGGCCGACGCGGGCTTTCCGGTCCTGGCGCTGGCTGAGTACTTGGCCATCGCGCGGCCCGCGCAGGCAGCGCCCGTGCGCGCCGCGATCGCCCGCGCGCTCGACGCCCAGCTGGCCCTCAACGCCGCAGTCGCCAATCCCTTCGATTATCCGCGCCAGAGCTTCCGGCTGTACCGCGAGGGTGAGCGCGGCGCGGAGATCCTGACGGGATTTTTCATGCCGCACGCGAATGAAACCGGCTATTGGTGGCAGGGCGAGGATGCGCGGCTCGCCTCGCTCGCCGTGGCGGCTACGCTCGGCGGCCGGGCCGCGGGGCAGTCCGGGACGACCTTTGGCGTCAGTGGGCCCCTGGCCGCCTTCGCGCAGCACTCGCTCGACTGGGTCCTGGGCCGCAACCCCTTCGATGTGTGCATGCTTTATGGCTTCGGCGGCCACAATCCCGACTATTCGGAGAGCTCGGAGACCAACCTGGTCGGCGGGATCGCCAACGGCATCACCGGCGCCGTGGGGAATGATGAGGGCCGCGGGATCAGCTTTGCGCCGGGCCCGGATGATGGGAACTGGCGCTGGGACGAGCAGTGGCTGCCGCATTCGACCTGGATGCTGCTGAGCACGGCGCTGCTCAACCCGGAAGCGCCGCGCGCGGCGCGTTCAGCGCTTGCGCACTGAGACGACGGTGGCCTTGTAACGATCGGCGCGCAGGTAGGAGTGGCTGTGCTCGATCGCCGTGCGCTTCAGATCATAGGTCGTCTCGCGCACGAACAGCAGCGCGCTGCCCAGCGCAGTGCCGAGCATCCGGGCCTGGTCTTCCGTGGCGTTGGTGGCGCCGATTTCCTCTTCAGCCCAGTTCAGCTTGCGGCGGTAGACGGTTTCGAACAGCCGATACAGGGACACGCCTTCCAGGTTGCGCTGGTCCAGGTCCGGAAAAAGCGCGACCGGCAGGAAGCTCGTGACCAGCGCCACCGGCTCATGATCGACGTAACGCAGCCGCAGCAGTGAGAACACGGCTTCGTCGGCGTGCAGGTGCAGCGCCTGCGAGACTTCCGGGTCGGGCGTGAGGCGCTTGAGCGACAGCACCCTGGCCGAAGGTTCCAGGCCGCGCCGCCGCATCTCCTCGCTGAACCCGCGCAATTCCTGGAAGTTCCAGGGCACGCGGCTCGAACCCACGACTGGGCGCCGGCCCTTCTCGATCACCAGCAGGCCTTCGGAGCGCAGCTTGAGGAAAGCCTGGCGCACCGGCATCTTGCTGATCCCCAGGGTGCGGGCGATTTCTCCTTCGGACTTGAACACCTCGCCTTCGCTGAGCACCGAGGTCTTCACCAGTGCGCGAATCTGCTCGACGATCTGCTGGTAGTAGGGCAGGAAGCTGCCGCGATCGATGTGCAGGTTGAGTCCGCGCTTCATTCGTTGAGCTGTTCGGGTTGTCCGCCCTAACCTATGATGATATGATACTAGGTAAGAGGGGGTCCGTAAACGATGGCGAGCTCGCGTGCGCTGGCGTTTCGAACCGTCGCACCCGGCTGGAATGGACTCAGGGCCGGCCGATGGTTCGCGCCGCTGATAGTCCTCGCCTGCAGCGTAGGGCCCGGCATTCCCGAGCGCGCGCGCGCCGCCGCCGCCGCCGCCGCCGATCAGCCCGCCCCGCAGAGCGCACCCCGGCTTCCACAGGCCAGCCTGGATGGCAATTACTTCAGCGCCGGAGGCCAGCGCTTCCTCGTCACCGGAGCCCACTGGGTGCCGGCCAAGGCGGCACTGCAGTGGCCGCTGCAATGGGACCCGGCCGACATCGAGGCGGATTTTTCCACCATGGCGCAGATCGGTTTCAACACCGTGCGCTTCGACCTGTTCTGGGCCTGGTTCGAGCCGCGCCCGGGCGAATACAACACGGAAGCCTTCGCGCAGCTCGACTACCTCATCGGCCTCGCGCACAAGTACCGCATCTACCTGCATCCCTCGCTGTTTGTCGGTGGTGAAGTGGGCGAAGCCTACTGGGACGTCGCCTGGCGGAACGGGCGCAATCCACAATCGAACCCGGAGATGCTGCGGCTGGAAACCAACCAGGCGCGCGAGTTCGGGCGCCGCTATGCGCACGAGACCGCCATACTCGCCTGGGACCTGACCGACGAGCCTCCCTTCTGGATCAGCTCGGGCACCACTGACGCTGAAGCCGTCAACTGGACGCGCCTGATCGCCGGTGGGATCCGCCGCTTCGACCGGATGCACCCGATCGTGGCCGGCGTCAGCACCCAGGACATGGAGCACGGTCCGTTTCGCCCCGACGTGATTGCCGGCGACGTCGATTTCTTCAGCGTCCATCCCTATACGATCTACACGCCTGAGCTGTTCCCGGATGCCATGGTGTCGGTGCGTGGCACCTATGGTGCCGCCTTTGAAACGGCGCTGAGCCGCGGCGCCGGCCGGCCGGTATTGGTGCAGGAGATGGGCGCCTCCTCGGCGCAGTACTCGCCGGAGAAGATCACGCAGTTTGACCGCGTCAGCATGTACTCGGCCCTCGGCGCCGGGGCGGACGGGTTCCTGCTGTGGTGCTACACCGACGCCGCGCCCAATCAATACCACCAGGTCCCCTATCTGCGCTCGCCGCACGAAACGCAGTTCGGGCTCACGACCTGGGATCGCAAGCTCCGCCCCCAGGGCGCCGCCTTCAAGGAATTTGCCGCGATCTCGCGCCGCATGCATCTCGAGGGCCTGTCGGTGCCGATGGGGGATGCCGCGATCGTCATTCCTGAAGAATGGGCGCGCACGCAGGGCGACTTCTCGCGCTTCGGACTGGGCGGTCCGAACCTCATTCCCTTCGTATCCGTGAGCGAGGGCGGGGCGGTGAACGGCCAGCCTCCCAATCCCTACGACGGCAATTCCTGGGTGATGGGTTCGGCGCTCTCCTCGTTCATCCTGGCGCATCAGGCGGGACTCACACCCGCGCTGCCCCGGGAAGCGGGCGAATGGCCACAACATCCGATGGTGTTGCTGCCCTCGCCGTTGACGGCGACGGATCCGATCTTTGTACACCTGCACACCGATTTCTGGGAACGGGCCGAGGCCTATGTGCGCGGCGGCGGTGTGCTCTACGCTTCGCTGGCCGCCAATGCCGCCATTCCCGGGATGGACACGCTGTTTGGTGCGCACATGACGGATGCCGCGGTCGTGAGCGCCCTGACGCTGAAGATCGTGAAGCCTTTGGGTGATTTGCGGCCCGGTGAGACCCTGCATTTTTCGGTCCCGGCGGCCAGTACGCGCTATTGGGGCACGGGACTTGAGCTCAGCGACGGCGAGGTGATCGCGGTGGACCAGGAGCAGCGCCCGGCGCTCATTGCGCACCGGCTTGGCAAGGGCGTCACGCTGCTGTCGGCCTATCCGCTCGAATCGTACCTGGCCGGCGAACCCATGGCCTTCGAGAAAGACCAGACCACGTACCGCCTGTACCGGGCGCTGCGCGACTACGGGCACGTGCGGCCGCTGGTCGCCACGGACCACCCCTCGGTCGAAGCCACGGCGCTCACGGGCCCAGGCGGTGGCTATATCGTCTTGGCCAACCACAGTGCCGCAGTACAGCGCTCCAGGCTCAGCACGACGCTGCCCGTGCAGGCGCTGCGGCGGCTGACGCCGGACGGCAGCGTCATGGTGCCCGCGGAGGGGACCGCGTGGACGGTGGAATTGCCCGCCTACGGCGCGGCCATCCTCGAGTGGCAGGCGCACTGATGCACTCCGGGACGGCCATGATCACGGGCGCAGTCGATATCGGCGGCACGAAGATCGCCGTCGGTGCGATTGACGCGGCGGGCCGGCTGCTGGCCCGGGAAGAGACGCCGACCGCCCCGGGGCGCGGATTTGACGACGCGATGGAGCGCGTGGCCGGCATGCTCGGGCGCTTTCGCCAGCAGATCGAGCAGCCGATGCGGGGCGTGGGCATCGGCTGCACCGGCCCCGTCGATCCCTTCCGCGGCACGATCGGCGAGGTGGATTTTCTCCCGGGCTGGAAGGACGCCAATCCGGTGGCGGCACTCGCCTCCCGGCTCCAACTCGAAGTGGCGATGGAGAACGATGCCGACGCCGCGGCGCTCGCCGAGGCGGCGTGGGGCGCGGGTCGCGGCCGGAAGAGTCTCATCGGCGTGACGATCGGCACCGGCATCGGCGCGGGCGTGCTGATCAACGGCGCGATCTACCGCGGCCTCGATGGCGCCCACCCTGAGATCGGCCACCACGTGATCGACGATACGGGGCCGGACTGTTCCTGCGGCGCCCGCGGCTGCTGGGAGTCGCTCGCCAGCGGTCCGGCGATCGCCGCGCGCTACGCGCGCGCCGCGAAGGCCGCGCACTCGCCGCGCCCGGAGCTGAGCACCCAGCAGATCTGCGGGCTGGCACGCGCCGGCGATGCCCTGGCGCTCGAGGAAGTGGCCCGCGCCGGGCGGTATCTGGGCATCGGCATTGCCAACCTCATCACCCTCTACGTGCCCGAGCTCATCGTATTGAGCGGCAGCGTCATGAACAGTGTCGATCTGTTCATGCCAGCGATACGCGAAGTGGTGCGCCGCCAGTGCGGCTACGTGCCGGCGGATCGCGTCGAACTGATCCCGTCCTCGCTGCGCGGCGATGCGCCGCTGATCGGTGCCGGGGTGGTCTGGGCGCACCGCTTCGCCGGGGAGCCGGGCTGATGTCTGCCGCGGCGCTCCCGGTCATGGAAGGCGAGTATTTCCGCGACCTGATGGAGCAGCCGGCGGCACTGGAAGCGACGCTCGGCTGGCTGCGCGCTTCCGGCCGGTGGAGGGACGTCCGGCACCTGGTCCAATCGCGCCGCTGGCAGAGGGTCGTGCTGACCGGCATGGGTTCCTCCTATCACACCCTGCAACCCCTGTACTGGTCGCTGATCGCGGGCGGGTTCAATGCGGTGCTGGTGGAGACATCAGAGCTCATTCACTATGGAATGGCCCTGTGTGACGCGCAGTCGCTGATCATCCTGGTCTCGCAGTCCGGCGCCAGCGCCGAGACGGTGCGGCTCCTCGAGCTGCAGTGCCGCTCACCGGTCCTCGGTGTCACCAACACCGAGCACAGCCCGCTGGCCAGGGGCGCGGATCTGTCGATCCTGGTGCAGGCGGGAACGGAATTCTCGGTGTCCTGCAAGACCTATGTGGGCGGCATGCTCAGCCTGCAGTGGCTCGCGGCGATTTTCGCCGACGCTGCCGAGGCCCGCACGCTGCAGCGCCTCGGGCCCGCCGCGGAGCTTGCCGGGCGGTACCTCAAGGACTGGCGCGGGCATGTCGATGCCCTGGCCGCGCCGTTGCGCGACATCCGTCACCTGTTCCTGGCGGGGCGGGGCGATTCCCTGGCCGCGGTTTGCACCGGTGCCCTGATCATCAAGGAAGCGGCGCATTTTCATGCCGAGGGCATGAGCAGCGCCGCGCTCCGGCACGGGCCATTGGAGATGCTGCAGGCCGACATGCTGACCGTGGTTTTTGAAGGCGATGAGCGTACGCGCCCGCTGAACCAGCGGCTCGCCGCCGAGCTTGTCACCAAGGGCCGGCGCTGCCTGGAGATCGGCAGCGAGTCGGCGTTCCCGGCGCTCAGGCTGCCCGAGTGTGATGGCGGCTTGCGGCCCATCGTCGAGATCCTGCCGCTGCAGATGATGAGCCTGGTGCTCGCCTCGCTCGGCGGGCGCGAGGCGGGGCGCTTCGAGCACACCCGCAAGATCACGGATAGCGAGTAGCGGTACAGCGCCGCCGCAGGGGAAGTCATGAAACGGAATCGCTACATCGTTGCGCTCATCTTCGCGATCTTCTTCGTGATCTCCTTCCTCACCAATATCCTGGGCCCGCTCGTCCCGGACATCATCAGCGACTTCCACGTCTCCTATGCCATGGCGGCAGTGCTGCCATTCTGTTTTTTCATTGCCTATGGCGTCATGTCGATCCCGGCCGGATTCCTGGTGGAGCGCTGGGGCGATCGGAATCTGATCGTGATCTCCTTCGTGGCAGGCACGGCAGGAGCGCTGAGTTTCGCGCTGCACCCGACCTACGGGGTGGCCGTGCCCTCACTGTTCATCATGGGTGCGGGCATGGCGGCCCTGCAGGTGGCGATCAATCCCATGTTGCGCGTGGCCGGCGGTGAGGAACATTTCGCCTTCAACTCCGCCTTCGCGCAGCTGGTGTTCGGTGCCGCTTCCTTCGTCAGTCCGCTGGTGTATTCCTATCTGGTTGGCAATCTCGGCGTGCATCGCCCGCCGGGCGGGGCACTGCTCGGCCTGCTGGGGCGTGTGACGCCCGCCGCGCTGCCGTGGACTTCTATTTACTGGCTGTTCGCCGTGGCCACGGGCCTCATGGCCTTAGGGATTGCCCCGCTGAAAATACCGAAGGTGGAGCGCACCGCCGATGAATCGGCCGGGACGCTGGCCATGTACGCCTCGTTGCTGAAAAACCCGACGATCTGGGCCTACTTCCTTTGCATCGTCGCCTACGTCGGGTCCGAACAGGGCACCGCCGACTGGATGTCGGAATTCCTGCACCGCTACCACGGCTACGATCCGCACGTGACCGGCGCGGGCGCGGTCTCCAACTTCTGGGGACTGATGACGGTGGGTTGCCTGGCCGGCATGGCGCTGCTCAAGCTCATCGACAGCAAGCGCGTGCTGGTCGGATTTTCACTGTGCGCGCTGCTGATGCTTACGCTGGCCCTGTTCGGTCCGGCAAAGCTGTCGCTGATTGCCTTTCCCTGCGTCGGCTTTTTCGCCTCGATCATGTGGCCGACGGTGATCTCGCTCGCCCTGAACTCCGTGCCCTCGCACCACGGACCCTTCGCCGGAATCCTGTGCACGGGGATCATGGGCGGTGCGCTCTGGCCGCTGCTGATCGGCAGGGTCGGTGACCTGTACGGCCTGCGTGGCGGAATGCTGCTGCTCTACGTGAGTTTTGGGGTGGTGCTCAGCGTGGGCTTCTGGGCCCGTCCCCTGATTCGAAATGCGGTGCTCGGCGACCGTGCGACGGAGAAGGCCTGATGCGTGGCGCCTCCCTGATGCTGGCCCTGCTCCTGGCGCTGCTGCGTGCCGCCGCGCTGCCGGCCGCGGCGCCCGTCAATTACCTGACGCTGCCCGATCCGCAGCGGCTTGACTGGCCGGCGCAGGACTGGGAGGGCGACCAGCAGCCCCACACCCTGTCGGTGATCGAACTCAAGCGCGCCGGCTTCAGGTACTGGGGCTGGTACGGCCTGAATCAAGGGCGCGGCATCGGGCTGGCGCGCAGCAACGATCTGGTCCACTGGACCAAGTACGAAGGCAATCCCCTGTGGCTCAATGCACGCTGGCCTTCGGTGCTCAAGGGCGCTGATCCGGCCCATCCCGACCGGCTGTATTTCGCCATCACGCGCGACTATGACCAGCCGGCCAGCCGGATCGTGCTCGCGACTTCGGAAGATGGCATCCACCTGACGGAGCTCAAGGATCTGGTGAAGCCGGTCACCGACGAGCGCAACCAGAATCCGAACCTGTTCCACGATCCGGTCACGGGCCGCTTCTTTCTGACCTGGTATCGGGGCAACGACGACAACTACTTTGACATCGTGAGCCGGAGCGCGAAATCCCTACAGGAGCTCGACCGCGTGCCCGACCGGCTGCTGATGCACAGTAAAGCGACCGTCGCGGCCCCGAACCTGATGTACCTGCCGAAGGGTGGGGCAGGGGGCAACGGGATCTATTACCTCGCCACCGAAATCTATCCAAACCGCTACAGCGAGACCAACAAGGGCGTCTGGCAGGTCAAGGTGTTCTACGCCGACCGGGCCGACGGCGAGTTCATGCCGGTGGCCGGCAACCCCGTCCAGGACGGTGAACGGGCCTGCCTCTTCCAGCACGTGTTCGAAAAGACCTACTACGGCTATCAGTGCCGGCTCGATGACGCCACCGACCTCTGGAACATGGAAGTCCTCGTCGTGCCGCTGAAACCAGAATGAGCTACAGGGGAGTATCGAAAATGTCAGTCAAGAAAACTACTTGCGCGTCATTGAGCATGCTGGTCACGCAGATCATTCTCGCCAGCCTGCCGTCGCAGCGCGCGGCCGCGGCACCGGAAGCGGACACACTCGAGGAAGTCATCGTGACCGGCGTGCGCGCCGCCGAGCAGAAGGCGGTCCAGCTCAAGCACGATGCGGCCTCGATCCAGGACAGCATCGCCGCCGAGGATATCGGCAAGCTGCCCGACGCGACCATTGCCGATTCACTGCAGCGAATCACCGGCGTGCAGATCAATCGCGTGGGCGGGGAGGGTACCTCGGTCAATATCCGCGGCCTGCCGCAGGTGGGCACGTTGCTGAACGGCGAGGCTTTCCTCACCACCGGCTCGATCGTGAGCGTGCAGCCCGACTTCGGCGATATTCCATCGCAATTGTTCGCCGGTGCCGATGTCAGCAAGTCGCCCACGGCAAGCCTCCTCAACGCCGGAATCACCGGCACCATCAACCTGAAGACGCGCCGTCCCTTCGATCTGCTGCCGGGCTGGACCCTGGCCGGTGCCGCCTCGGCCCTGCACGGCTCGCAGACGGACAAGTACCAGCCCGAACTCGATGCGCTCATTGGCTACCACGCCGACCGCTGGGGTGTCGTGGCCTCGGCCGCGTATTCGGACGTCACCCTCGAGCACTCCTTCGACGGCATGGGTCAATACACGGGTGAACTCGTTGGCGAGACCTCGGACAACACCACGCTGGGGGTGGGCTTCCTCAACGCCTATGGCGGCGCTCCGCTCCCGGCGGGCGTGGTGCTGCTCACTCCGTCGCTGTGCCCCCGGGGAAGCGATGGTCTCTATAGCCCCGCGCCAGGCTTTGAAACCAGCGGTTGCGACGTCGACGTCAATGGCGACGGCCGGGCAAACGGCGTCTATTACAACACCGCGGATTACGCCGCCATCGACGAGCAGCTGGAACGCAAGCGCCTGGGGCTCAATGTCTCGCTGCAGGCCGAGCTGGGGCCGGGCGTGACGCTCCTGTCCGATCTCTTTTACACCAACGAAAAGAGCTTCGATCGCCAGACCGGCTACCAGCTCAATTCCGCCAGCTGGGACGGCGCAACTTTCCTGCCGCTCGCCGCGCGCAACACCGGGGTGCAGGTCTACAACGGCTACAACGATCCCAGCACCGGCGCGCCGGCGAATGACTTCTACACCACCCAAAGCCGCCAGTTCTATCTGGGCGACATCGAGACTTATTCAGACGATAACGTGAACAAGTCGAACTCGAAGAACATCAACCTGCAGCTCAGCTACGACCGGGGCGGCCCCTTCACCGGTGACGTGCGCGCCATCTATGCGACCGCGAGCCAGCTGCATATGGAGAGCTACCTGCAATACGCGATCTCAGACGGCTCGATCTGGCCGAACGAACCGCCCGATGCCCTGCCGCCTCCCGTTCCCCCCGCCACTTATGCTTACGTGGTCCCCGGCGGAACTCGCGTGTTCAACCCCTTTGGCTTCACGCCCAACACCATTCCGGCCACCATCACCCTGACTGGCGACCACATGGGGCTCAGCCTGCCGCCGTCGGTGCTCAATACGCTCAGCAACGTGAACGCGTATGCACTCAAGACCGTCACCTCCGAGGGCGACTACGACCGCAGTGCCACCATCAAGGCCTTGCGTGCGGATGGCCATTACAAGTTCAGCGATCACAACCTGCATCTCGATTTTGGCGTGCGCCAGGAAAGCCGTGACGCCGACAACGAGAGTTTCGCGCTGATTGCACCGGTCGATGCCGGGTTGGCTTACTACAATCCGGTCATTGATCCGGTGACGGGTCAAGAAGACCTCACCACCCGGATTCCAGTCCCCGGGGGCTGCTATGTGCATTACAAGGCTGCGGATGTGTTGCTCGACGGCGGTGGCGTTCCCGGGGCCTGCAAAGCCGGCGATCCGGTCACGGGTTTCTTCCGCAACAACCCCCTGGTGGGCCTGAATCCGGGCCAGCTGGGCCAGATGATCGGCGACAACACCCGCCTGTATAACCACCTGGCAGACGTGCAGGGCGTGAACGTCTACGCGCTCGACCCGAAGATCATGGACGATGTGCTGGCGTTCCAGAACTCCATGTATCCGGGCGAAATACGCGACCATGATCCGGGCGGCACCTGGCACGTGGCCGTGCGCCAGACGAGCGCCTACCTGCAGGCCAATTTCAAGGGTGCGGGCAGCTTCCCGTTTGGCGCCAACATCGGATTTAAGCTGATCAGGACTCATCTGGGCATTGATCAGCACTCGGTGGGACCGAGCGGCCCCTATTACGTGAGCCCCCAGGATCTTGGCATCGTCCACACGGACCGGAGCTTCACCGACGTGCTGCCGGTGGCCAACCTGTTCGTGGATCTGCAGCAAAATCTCCGGCTGCGTGTGGCCTTCTCGAAGAACATGGAGCTGCTCAATCTCGATCAATGGGGCGGCGGCCTGACCCTGAATTACGCCTTCTCGGCTGGTCCACCACCGGTCATCGCCGTGTTCGGCGGCCAGCAGAACGGCAATCCCAATCTCGATCCCTGGCGATCGACCAACTACGATGTCTCGCTCGAGTACTACTTCGGCCGCGCCAGCATGCTCAGCATCGCGGCCTTTCATGTCGACGTGGCGAGTTTCGTCCACAACGACAGCGCGGTGCGTTGCGACCTGCCCGACCAGGATGGCGTGGTGCGCCGCTGCGTCGGGATCAGCGGCCCGGCCCAGGGCGCGGGAAAATCACTGGGCGGGCTGGAAATCGGCCTGAAGCAGGCGCTGGATTTCCTGCCGGGCAAGTTCTCGAACCTCGGCGTCGATGCCAACTTCACCTACTCGCCCAGCGATGTGGGCAAGGACGTGGCGGGCAATACGATTCCGTTCGAGGAAAACTCGAAGGAACAGGCGAACCTCATCCTCTGGTACCAGGACAAGAATTTCCAGGTTCGTGTCGCCGGCAACTACCGCTCCAAGCGGGCCGTGGCCCAGGACTACGGCGGAATCAGTGGCTTCGAGGAGTATCAGGCCTCAACGCTCTATCTGGACGCTTCGGCAAGTTACGATTTTGCCCACCACTTCCAGGTGTTTCTGCAAGGCTCCAATCTCAGCGGCGAGAAGGAACACTATTATCTGGTCTGGCCTGACATGCCGCTGAACACCACGCAGTTCGAGTCGCGCTATGCGCTGGGGGTGCGCGCGAAATTCTGAACGCGCCTCCGCTACGGTTGCGTCAGCTGGCGCCACCCGGCTTCGCTCAACGGCAGCCGGCATAACCCCGCGGTCGGCAGGTGCGCGGGCGCACGATGGGCGGATAACTGGCTGGCCAGTTCACTGATCCCCGGGTTGTGGCCGACGACCAGCAGGGTGCGGGCCCCGCCGTGGTGGAGCACAATCGCGTTGCGGATCACGGCGGCGGGCGCGGCGTAGAGCTCCGGCACCGCCTGCAGCAGCAACTCGTCCAGCTTGAATTCCTGCGCCGCGATCGTCGCGGTCTCGCGGGTGCGGTTCGCCGGACTCAGCAGCACACGCTCGACCCGCGCTCCGGCGGCGACCAGCGCCCGCGCGGCGCGGGCGGCCGCGGCGCGTCCCGCGGCGGTGAGCGGTCGCGTGAAATCCTCCGCACCTGGTGTGGCGGGCGCGGCCTGGGCGTGGCGCATCAGGATCAGCTCGTGCACGGGGCGAGGGCGATCACCACATCATGCCCGTCTGCAGCCGCGCCGCCTCGGACATCATGGATTGGTTCCAGGGCGGGTCGAAGACCAGTTGCACATCGGCCTGGCTCACCGTGGGAATGATCTCAAGCTTGTCCCGGACGTCCTGCACCAGCACCTCCCCCATGCCGCAACCCGGCGCCGTGAGAGTCATGGAGACGTTCAGCTTGCGGGTGCCGTCGGGGTTGGCCGTCACATCGCAGGCATAGACCAGGCCCAGATCGACGATATTGATCGGGATCTCCGGATCGAAGCAGCGGCGCATCTGCGTCCAGGCCAGCTCCTTGACGTCCGCCTCGGTGGCGTTGGGCGGCAGTTCCGGGGGCAGCACGGGTTCCTTGCCGATGGCGTCGGCCTGCTCGCCGGGGATGCGATAGAGATTGCCCTCGATATAAAGGGTGAAGCTGCCCCCCAGGGCCTGGGTGATGTAGCCGGCCACGCCCTGTTTGAGCGTGATGGGCGTGCCCGCCGGCACGATCACGGCCTCCACGTCGCGGCTGAGCACTACCGGTTCGTTCTCGTACCCGGCCATCGTCACTCCGTGGAAACCGTCGGCCGCTCGCCAACGGCATGGCGCTGCAGCGCGGCCTGCAGGGTGTGCCAGCACAGGCTCGCGCACTTGACCCGGGCGGGAAATTCACGCACGCCGCCGAGTGCCATGAGCTTGCCCAGGGGGAGGGCCGGCACATGTGCCGGCTCGGTGAGCAGCGCGTGCACCTCGCGGTACAGCGCTTCGACTTCGGCGAGCGGCTTGCCGCTGACCGCCTCGCTCATCATCGAGGCGGAGGCCACCGAGATGGCGCAGCCCTGGCCGTTGAAGCGTATTTCACTGAGCCGGTCGCCGGCCACCCGCAAGGTCAGGCTGAGCGAGTCGCCGCACAGCGGATTGTGTCCCAGCGCCTCGGCGTCGGCCGGTTCGAGCCGGCCGAAATTGCGGGGGCTGCGGTTGTGATCGAGGATCACATCGCGGTACAGGTCGCGCACGTCCATCAGGCAAAGACCTCGCGCACCCGCTCCAGGCCAGCCAGCAGGCAGGCGACGTCCGCCTCGGTGTTGTAGCAGCCGAAGGAGGCCCGGGCCGTTGCCGCCAGTCCGTAGTAGGTCATGACCGGCATGGCGCAGTGGTGGCCGGTACGGACCGCGATGCCTTCCTGGTCCAGTATGGTGCCGATATCGTGCGGGTGCACGCCGCTCAGCGTGAAGGAAATGACGGCCGCCTTTTCGCGCGCGGTCCCGACGATCTTAAGGCCCGGGATGGCCGCCAGTTGCGGCGTCGCCAGCCGCAGCAGGCGCTGCTCATGGTCGGCGACGCGATCGCGGCCGAGCGCTTCCAGATAGTCGATGGCCGCGGCCAGGCCGACGGCGCCGGAAATATTCGGCGTGCCCGCCTCGAACTTCCAGGGCGGCTCGTTGTAGGTGCTGTGCGCGATGCTGACGCTCAGGATCATGTCCCCGCCGCCTTGCCAGGGCGGCATGGCGGCCAGCAGCGACTCGCGTCCATAGAGCACGCCGATCCCGGTCGGCGCGTACATCTTGTGGCCCGAGAAAGCGTAGAAATCGCAATCCAGCTGCTGCACGTCCACGCGCTGATGGGCGATGGCCTGGGCGCCATCGAGCAGCACCGGCACGCCCCGGGCGTGCGCGGCTTCGATGATTTGCGCGACGGGCAAGGCGGTGCCGAGCGCATTGGAGACGTGCGCCGCGGCCACCAGCCGTGTGCGCGGCCCGAGCAGCCCCAGGAACGCGGGCAGGTCGAGTTCGCCCTCGGGTGTCAGCGGTGCGGCGATGAGGCGTGCGCCCGCGGTGGCACAGGCCATTTGCCAGGGCACGATGTTGGCGTGATGCTCCAGGTGCGTGATCAGGACTTCATCGCCGGCACGCAGCTGCGTTCCTCCCCAGGAGCGCGCGACCAGGTTGATCGCTTCGGTGGTGCCGCGTGTAAAGATGATCTCGCTGGCTTTCCGCGCGTTGATGAAGCGGCGCACGGTTTCGCGCGCCGCCTCGAAGGCGGCGGTGGCCTCCTGGCTCAGTGTGTGGACGCCGCGATGCACATTGGCGTGGCTGGTCGTGGCGTAGTGCTCGGTGGCCGCGAGGACCGCGCGGGGCTGTTGCGAGGAGGCCGCGCTGTCGAGGTAGACGAGCGGCCGGCCGTGTACTTCGCGGGCCAGGATCGGAAAATCGGCACGCACCCGCTCGGCGTGCAGCCGGCCCTGGCTGTCGAAGTAACTGTCCGCGCGGATGGCCGGAGGCGCGTTCATTGCAGCAGTTCCGTCGCCGGCGTATCGGCGAGCCGGGCCGCGGCGGCCAGGCCGGCATCGCGCCTGAGCGCGGGCATGTCGATGGCGTTGAGGGCCTCGGCCAGAAAGGCCCATTTCAGGAGTGAACGCGCCTCGCTCGGGGAAAGGCCGCGCGACAGCAGGTAAAACAGCAGGTCCTCATCCAGCCTTCCGGTGGTGGCGCCATGCGCGGCCTGGACTTCGTCGGTGTTGATCGTGAGCCGCGGACGCAGATCCACTTCCGCGCCGGCTCCATCGATGAGGCCACGGAGCGATTGCAGCACTCTTGCACCCGGCGCACCGGAGGCCACCTGCACATCGGCGCTGCAGGCCACGTGGGCGCGATCGCTGGCGATGCCGCGGAACAGCTGGTCGCTCCGGGTACCCGGCGCCTCGTGCAGCACGGTGAACAAGGCATCGCAGACCTGTGGTCCATGCGCAGTCGCCAGCGCGCGGATCTGCACCCGGGCGTCGCGGCCGCCGAGGCGCACTTCGGTGGTACTGCGGGTCGTCTGTCCGCCGGCGGCCACCTGGCGCAAGTTGTAATAGCCTTCCGCAGCGACGCGGACCGCAACCGTGTCGTAATGCAGCGCGTCGGGCCCGCCCTGCAGCAGCCGCGTGTGTGTCAGCTGCGAGTGCGCAGCGAGGTGCAGGTCCAGTTGCAGGCAGCTCAATCCCTTCGGCCCTGCGCTGCCCAGGTGCCGCTCCACCAGGTCGAGCTGCGCATTCGAGGCCAGCTGCACCTCGAGCTCGAGGTAGTTTCCGCCGGCGGCACCGGTGGCAATCGAGACCAGCTCGAGGGCGAGGCGGCCGGGGACGTGCAGGGTGACGGGCTCGGGGGCGAACATTTTGGCAATGAGGCCGAGTCTTCCGTCCCCCGCCGACTGCGCCGACGGCACGGTGTCGTCGTTGCTGCGCGGCTTTCCGCCCCGCAGACTCGCCAGCAGCGCCGCATCGGGGAGCGAGAATTCCGGACAGTGGCGCCCGTCAACAAACACCAGCCGGGAGAATCCTGGCAGCGCGGCCGGCAGCGCCGTCGGCAGCGCGGGGCTGGCCGCCTGCGGTGGCGCGGGCAGGAAACTGTGCACGGCCTCGAGCGCGCGCAGGTTTGCATAGCGCCAGTTCTCCTCGCGGCGCGTGGGCAGCGCGTGGGTGCGCAAGGCCTGGGCCGCGGCCAGGCGCGCGGGTGCGGGGTCGGCGGCCGCGGCAAAATCGGACAGGATGCGTTCCAGGGCCTTCATGCGCCCGCCGTGGCCGCCTCGAGCAGCCAGTCGTAGCCGCGCTGCTCCAGCTCGAGCGCCAGGGACCGATTGCCGCTGCGCACGATGCGGCCGCGGGCCAGCACGTGCACCTGGTCGGGCACGACGTAGTCGAGCAGGCGCTGGTAGTGAGTGATCACCACGACCGCGCGCTCCGGTGCGCGCAGGCTGTTGATGCCGTGGCCGACGATCTTGAGCGCGTCGATGTCGAGGCCCGAGTCGGTCTCATCGAGCAGCGCCAGCCTCGGCTCCATCACCAGCATCTGCAGGATCTCGTTGCGCTTTTTTTCACCGCCCGAAAACCCTTCATTGACGCCGCGCGTCAGCAGCGCATCGTCGATGTGCATGGTGCGCATCCGCTCGCGCACCAGGTTGAGGAAATCGAAGGCGTCGATTTCCGGCTCGCCGCGCTGGCGGCGGCGCGCGTTCAGCGCGGCCTTGAGCAGATAGGCGTTGCTGACGCCGGGAATTTCCACCGGATACTGAAAGCCGAGGAACAGGCCCGCGCGCGCGCGCTCCTCGGGCGGCAGCGCCAGCAGGTCGGCGCCATCGAAGCGTACCGTGCCGCCGGTGATCAGGTACCCGGGGCGCCCGGCGAGCACGTGCGCCAGCGTGCTCTTGCCCGATCCGTTCGGACCCATGATTGCGTGCACTTCGCCGGCGTTCACACTGAGCGATACGCCGTGCAGCAGCGGCGTGCCGCCGGCGCTGGCGCTTAAGCTGTCGATCTGCAGGAGCGGCGCACTCAACCGACCGCTCCTTCCAGGGTGACGGCCAGGAGGTTCTGCGCCTCGACGGCAAACTCCATGGGCAGTTCCCTGAAGACATCGCGGCAGAAGCCGCTGACGATCATGTTGACGGCATCCTCCGTGCTCAGGCCCCGCTGCTGGCAGTAGAACAGCTGGTCCTCGCTGATGCGCGAAGTGCTGGCCTCGTGCTCGACGGTCGCGCCGGGATTGCGCGTCTCGATATACGGGAAGGTGTGGGCACCGCACTGGGGTCCGAGCAGCAGGGAGTCGCAGCGCGTGAAATTGCGCGCGCCGCGCGCCGAGGGCATGATCTTCACCAGGCCGCGGTAGGTGTTCTGGCCGTGTCCGGCCGAGATGCCCTTTGACACGATGGTGCTGCGGCTGTTGGCGCCGATGTGAATCATCTTGGTGCCGGTGTCGGCCTGCTGGAAATTGTTGGCGGTCGCGACCGAATAGAACTCACCGACGGAATTCTCGCCGCGCAGCACGCAGCCTGGATACTTCCAGGTGATGGCCGAGCCGGTCTCGACCTGTGTCCAGGAAATGCGCGAATTGCGCCCGCGGCACTCGCCGCGCTTGGTCACGAAATTGTAGATGCCGCCGCGTCCCTGCGCGTCGCCGGGGTACCAGTTCTGCACCGTGGAGTACTTGATCTGCGCGTCCTCGAGCGCAATGAGTTCCACGACCGCGGCGTGCAGCTGGTTCTCATCGCGCATCGGTGCCGTGCAGCCCTCGAGGTAGCTGACGTGGCTGCCCGCGGCCGCGATGATCAGGGTGCGCTCGAACTGGCCGGTCTTCGCGGCGTTGATGCGAAAGTAGGTCGACAGTTCCATGGGGCAACGCACGCCGGGCGGCACGTAGACGAAGGAGCCGTCGGTGAAGACGGCCGAATTGAGGGTGGCAAAGAAATTGTCGGTGTAGGGCACCACGCTGCCGAGGTATTCCTCCAGCAGCTGCGGGTGGGAGATCACGGCCTCGGAGAACGGGCAGAACACCACGCCCGCCTCGGCCAGGCGTTCCTTGAAGGTGGTGGCCACCGACACGCTGTCGAACACCGCGTCCACCGCCACGCCGGCCAGCCGGGCCCGCTCGTGCAGCGGGACGCCGAGCTTGGCGTAGGTCTCGAGGAGCTTGGGATCGACCTCCGCGAGGCTCTTGGGCCCATCGCCCTTGGGGCGCGGGGCCGAGTAATAGGAAATCGCCCCGTAGTCGAGCGGCGGATAGTGCAGGTGAGCCCAGTGCGGCTCGCGCATGGTGCGCCAGTGCTCGAAGGCGCGCAGGCGCCAATCGAGCAGGAACTTCGGCTCGCGCTTCTTGGCCGAGATCAGCCGGATGACGGATTCATCGAGGCCCGGCGGCACCGTATCCGACTCGATGTCGGTGACGAAGCCATGCTGGTAGCCGCGGTTGAAGAGCGCGGAGAGTTCGGGATTGCTGCTCATGGATTCTCCGTGCCTCTGGCCGGGGCCGCGGTCGGTGGCGCCAGCGCAGCGGCCGCACCAGGCTCAACCGGCCCAGCAGTCGGGCTGCGCGACCCGCGCAGCTGCCGCTCCATGGCCGCGAAGCCCACCGGCTCGCCGCCCAGCCCGGCCAGCTCGAGGAGCGTGATTTCCTGCAGGGAGCGCCGTATCGCGAGGTTCACCCGCTGCCAGGCCCTGCCCACGCCACAGGTGCTCTCGATGCCGCAGCGGTGTGGGCGCTGTGCGCACTCGATCAACGCCATGGGCCCCTCCAGGGCATCCAGGATCTGCGCGGCGGTGATGTCAGCGGCCGGACGGGCGAGGCGGTAACCGCCGTGCAGGCCGCGCGTGGAACTCACCAGCTGGCGGCGGTGCAGCAATTTCATCACCTTGCTGACGGTGGGGGTCGTCAGCCGGGTGAGGGTGCTGAGCTGTCCGGCGGTCAATTGCCGGTCCGGCACAGACGCCAGCCGCGCCAGGAGCACGGTGGCATAGTCGGTCATTTTGCTGATGCGCAACATGAGCACTCCACATCTAGGACTAGTTTAGTCCTAGTTTGATTGGACTTAAAGGGCAGTGCGCCACGTTTGCTATGCTTGCCACCCCTTTTTTGGAGGCAAGCGCATGAGACGGGCAGACCTGGAGACGGCAGCATCGCAGATGGTCGCGGCGGGCAAGGGCATCCTGGCGGCGGACGAGAGCTCCGGCACGATCAAGAAGCGCTTTGACAAAATCGGCCTGGAATCGACGGAAGAGTCGCGGCGCGCCTATCGTGAACTGCTGTTCACGACTCCGGACATGGCCAAGTCGATCAGCGGCGTGATCTTCTATGACGAGACGCTGCGCCAGAAGACCAGCAGCGGCGTGATGTTCGGCGAGTACCTCCAGCAGCTGGGTGTACTGCCGGGCATCAAGGTCGATACCGGCGCCAAGCCCCTGGCCGCCTTTCCCAACGAGACCATCACCGAAGGACTCGATGGGCTGCGCGAACGGCTGATCGAGTACTACAAGCTCGGCGCCCGCTTTGCCAAGTGGCGCGCGGTGATCGACATCGGCTCAGGGTTCCCGACCTCTTACGCGATCGAAGCCAATGCCCAGGGCCTGGCGCGCTATGCGGCCCTGTGCCAGGAACAAAACATCGTGCCGATCGTCGAACCCGAAGTGCTCATGGACGGCGCGCACAATATCGAGCGCTGTGAAGAGGTCACCGATGCCGTGCTGGCTGAAGTGTTTGAGCAGCTGCACGGTCACCGCATCCACCTGGAAGGCATGATCCTGAAGCCGAACATGGTCATCGCAGGCAAGAAATGCCCGCAACAGTCGAGCCCGGAGCAGGTCGCCGCCGCCACGGTGCGCTGCCTGCGCCGCCATGTGCCCGCAGCGGTCCCCGGCATTGCCTTCCTTTCCGGCGGGCAGTCGCCCGCGGACGCCTCGTTGCATCTTTCGCTGATGAATGCGGCAGGAAATCTGCCCTGGCAGCTCTCCTTCAGCTACGGCCGCGCGCTGCAGGACGCGGCCCTCGCCGCGTGGGGTGGGAAGAGCGCCAACGTGGCGGCGGGCCAGCGTGAGTTTGCGCGCTGGGCACGCCTGAACAGCCTGGCCCGCAGTGGTCGCTACAAGACCGGGATGGAGTCACAGGCTGCCTGATGACTGCAGCCACCGCGGCCGAGCCGGTCGTCGAGGTCACGGATCTACGCTACTCGATCGACGGCCGGCGCATCTTTGACAGCCTGAGCCTGCAGGCGCGGCGCGGCGAGATCACCGCCGTGCTGGGCCCCAGCGGCACCGGCAAGACCACGCTGCTGCGATTGCTGATGGGCGCGATCCGGCCCACGGCCGGTCGCGTGACGGTGTTCGGCGCGCAAGTCCCGGCGCTCAGGCGTGTGGAGCTCTACGCCCTGCGGCGCCGTGTTGGCATGCTGTTCCAGAACGGCGCGCTGATGAGCGACCTCAGCGTATTTGAAAATGTAGCCTTTCCGCTGCGCGCGCACACCCGCCTGCCTGAACCGCTGTTGCGCCGATTGGTACTCATGAAGTTACAGGCGGTGGGACTGCGTGGCGCCGCCGAGCTGGCGCCCTCGGCGCTTTCTGGCGGGATGGCCCGGCGCGTGGCGCTGGCGCGGGCGATCGTGATGGACCCGGAACTGCTGATCTACGATGAACCCTTCGTGGGCCTCGATCCGATCTCGCTGGGCGTGATCCTCCGGCTCATCCAGTCGCTGAACGCCACGCTCGGCATCACCACGATCGTGGTCACGCATGATGTACAGGAGATTAGCCGCATCGCGCACCAGAGCTACCTGCTGGCCAATGGCGGCGTGGTCGCGGCCGGCAGTCCCACGGAGCTCCGTGCCACCGCGGCTCCGGTCGTCAACCAGTTCATGAACGGCCTGCCGGACGGCCCGGTGCCATTCCACGTCCCTGCGCCGGACTACCGCGAGCAGCTGCTGGGAAACCCGGATGGCTAGCCCCTTCGCTTCGCCGCTGGTCGGTGCCATCGTCAAGATCGGGCGGGTGACGCTGTTCCTGGGCAGGGTCGTGGCGCAGTGCCTGCCCTCGTTAAGGGCTCCCCGCCTGCTGGTGGCGCAGATCTACAACGCCGGCGGCCGTTCGCTGATCATCGTCATGCTGTGCGGCCTGTTCGTCGGCATGGTGCTGGGCCTGCAGGGCTACGATCTGCTGCAGCGCTTTGGTTCGGAATCGGCGCTGGGAGTGGCGGCGGCGCTCGGGCTGGTCAAGGAACTCGGCCCGGTCATCACGGCGCTCCTGTTCGCGGGCCGCGCCGGCACCTCGCTGACTTCCGAGATCGGCCTGATGCGCGCCACCGATCAGCTCACGGCCATGGAAATGATGGCCGTCGATCCGGTGCGGCGCGTGGTCGCGCCGCGATTCCTGGGCGGCGTCATCGCCGTGCCGCTGCTGACTGCCGTCTTCGATGTCATCGGCATCTTCGGCGCCCAGCTGATCGGCGTGGGCATGCTCGGCGTCGAATCCGGCTCCTTCTGGTCGCAGATGCAGAGCGCGGTTGAAGTGCGTGACATCACCGAAGGACTGGTCAAGAGCCTGTGCTTCGGCCTGGCCTGCAGCCTGATGG
This sequence comes from Steroidobacteraceae bacterium, assembly GCA_035300345.1. GTDB lineage: Bacteria > Pseudomonadota > Gammaproteobacteria > Steroidobacterales > Steroidobacteraceae > FEN-1191. The sequence goes on along the minus strand of DATGVM010000042.1, from coordinate 21,753 downwards.
CGGTCTACGAGGGATATCATGCCGAGCCGACGGCCGAGGGTGTCGGCCTCGCGACGACACGCACGGTGGTGAGTTCGGCGGTCCTGACGCTGGTACTCGATTACATGCTGACCGCGGCCTTCCTGCGTACCTGAGGAGCAAAATAGCCATGGCTAATCCCAATCGGAGTCTGGAAGTCGGCACCGGCCTGTTCGTGCTGCTGGGATTTGCGGCGCTGGCGTTCCTGACCACGCAGCTGCCGGGCAGCGGCGTGCAGCTGCGCAGCGCCAGTGACAGCTTCCAGGTCACGGCCCGCTTCGACAACGTGGGAGACCTGAAGATCGGGGCGCCGGTGACGATGGCCGGCGTGCGCATCGGCCGCGTCACCGCCGTCAGTTTTGATCCCAGCGAATTCAAGGCGCTGGTCACGCTGGCCATCGAGAGGCGCTACAACCAGATTCCCGACGACAGCGACGCGGCGATCCAGACCTCCGGGCTGCTCGGCGCCAAATACGTGGGACTCGGCCCTGGAGGGGCGACGACGTACCTGGCCAATGGCTCGCAGATACAATTTACCCAATCGGCCCTGGTACTCGAAAACCTGGTCAACAAACTCTTTGCCGGTATCGCCGGCAAGAAGGACAGTGATGCGAAACAGTGACATCAGGGCGAGGCCGGGGCAGAGCACAGCCGTTGCGGCGTGTGTCGCGGCGCTGTTGCTGCTGATTCTTGCGGTGCCGTGCCTGGCGCAGGCGGCCGCTGATGCGCCGGCGCCCGCAAGCGCGGGCGCGGGAATCATTGACAGCGATCCGGGCCTGCTGATCGAGTCGGCCGCACAGGCGATGCTGCGCGATCTGGACGCCCACCGGGCCGAGTACCGCAGGGAGCCGGCGAAGGTCAACGCGCTGGTCGATGCCATTCTGCTGCCGCACTTCGACACGGAGTATTCCGCGCGTCTGGTGCTGGGCCGGCACTGGAACAGCACCAGCCCCGAGCAACGCCAGCGCTTCGTCAACAGCTTCTACCACTCCATGCTGAACAGCTATGGCACGGCGCTGCTGGATTTCACCGACGATCGGCTCAAGGTGCTGCCCTACAAGGGCGACCCGGCCGCGACCAGCGCCACGGTCCGTACCCAGGTGCGCAAGAGCGACGGTGGCGTGGTCGCGGTGAACTACAGCCTGCACCGCACGGACAAGGGCTGGAAGGCGTGGGATGTCATCATCGAAGGGATCAGCTACGTGAAGAGCTTTCGCGATGACTTTGGCGCCGAGATCGACAAGGACGGCGTGGAGGCCCTGATCGCGCGCCTGGAAAAACAGGGTGGCGCGAAATGAACGAGGCGCGGCCGGCCGGTGCCCCTGGCGTGGACAGCGCCACCGTGACGGATGCCGGCGCGGGACGGTTCCTGCTGACGGGAACCGTGACGATGTGGACCGCGGGCCGGCTCCGTGGCGAGGGACTGCGGGCTTTTGCCGCCCACGGCGGCAATGTGGAGATCGATCTGAGCGCGGTGGCCCGGGTGGACAGCGGGAGCCTGGCGCTGCTGATCGACTGGCTGGCCTGGGCACGGGCGGCGGGGCGCGCGATGAAATTCACGGCATTGCCGGCCGTGATCCTCGCCCTGGCGCGCTTGAGTGATGTCGAGGCGCTGCTCCTCGCCGGTTCAGCCGCTCACTAGGGCGTGCTCACGCCCTTGGGGTCGCTGGTGTCCGGGGGCACGTCCGGCGGCAGGTCATCACCGAGGTCCGCCGGCACTTCATCCACCACGCCATCCTTTACCAGGTATTCACGGCGCTGCAGCCAGGCGTTGCGCACGAATGCGTAGGGGTCGTAGGTGCGCTCGAGCGTGGCGTCGGCATCCAGGAGCGAGGCGCGCAGTTCCAGCTTCTCGGTGGCCCACAGGCCCCACTTCAGGTCAGAATTCTGAATGTAGTGACGGCCGTTGCTGTACTCGTCGGCGAGCTTGGCCGGCGCATCCCTGAAGCTGGACGGACCTAAGAGCGGCACCATCAGGTAGGGACCTGGCGGCACGCCCCATTTGCCCAGCGTCTGTCCGAAGTCCTCGTCGTGGCGCTCGAAGCCGGCGCCCGTCGCCGGATCGAAGAATCCGAGCCCCAGGGCGCTGTTGATCAGCAGGCGGGTGAAATCGCGGCCCCCGTCCCGGAACTTGCCCTGCAGGAAATCATTGACGATCGTTACGGGATATTCCAGGTTGCCGACGAAATTGCCGAGCCCGCGCCGTACCGGGCGCGGCACCACCGCGCGCCAGGCGGTGGCGGCGGGCCGGAATATGGCCCGATCGGCGTTGACATTGAAACGGTAGACGCTGCGATTGAAGCGCTCCAGCGGGTCCCGCGGGTCCGCCTTGCCGGAGGGAATCGAAGCACACCCCGCCAGAAAAAATAGCGCGCTCAACGCCGCGAGAAACGTCCGGATCCGCATGTGCCCAGTTTAACAGGTGTCTATTGCGGATTGGCGCGGGACAGGCGCTGCTCGCGCAGCCACTCGCGGATCTCATCGAGACGCGCGCGGAATCTTTGTCGTTGCACCGAGGTCAGGCCGGGCGAGGCCAGCGCCAGCTCGAGCTGCTGGTTTGCCAGCGGCAGATCGCCATTGCTGATGTGGTACTCCGACATGTAGTAGTAGGCGTCGCCCGTGTCCCCGGCGGCGCTCGCGGCCAGCGCGGTCAGGCGAATCTGCTCCGGGGTCGGCACGGTGTTGTTGAACACGTCCAGCAGCAGTGCGTGGGCCTGGCTGGCCTTCCCATTCTGCATCAGCGTGTCCGCGTAGCGCACGGCGAGCGGCACGTTGCGCGGGAACAGGGCCATGGCGCGTTCAAAGTCGGCCAGCGCCGCGTCTGGCTTGTGGTCGGTCTGCAGCGCCTGGCCGAGCGCCGAATACAGGGCAGTGATCTGTGGATATTTGGCCAGCAGTTCCCGCAGGGTTCCGACGGCCGCCGCCGACTGGCCGCCGCGCAGCTGCGCGAGTGCCTCGCCATAGCGTTCCGGATCGCTCAGGGCGCGCCGGTCGCGCACCCGGGCGTAGTAGGCGATCATGTCGGTGTCGCCCGATGCCACCAGCACGCGCAGCCGCTCGCGCATCCAGGAGTACAGGATCGACTCGTTGATCTCCGTGGCGCGCTGCTGCTCGGCGCGGCTGCGCGCTTCGGCGATGCGATCGCGGGTGACGGGGTGATTGCGCAGCATGTCCAGTGGCCCGGCCTGCTCCGAGACGCCCTCGCGCCGCCCCATGGCTTCGAAAAAATCCGCCATCGCGGTGGTGCGAAAACCGGCGCCCGCCAGCAGGCCGATCCCGACGCGGTCCGCTTCAGCTTCCTCATTGCGCGTGAAATTCATCGCCTGCTGGAGCGCGATGCCCTGGCTCATGGCGATGGCGCCCTGCATCGCCTGGCCATTGGCGCCGCCCGCGGCACCGATCAGCATCGCCGCGAGCAGCGCCGCCGTGCTGCCCAGCGACATGCGGCTTTGCGCCAGTATCGCGCGGGCAATATGGCGCTGGCGCACGTGCGCGGTCTCGTGCCCCAGCACCGCCGCCAGGTCCGATTCGGACTCGGTGAGCAGGATGAGTCCGGAATTCACGCAGATGAAGCCGCCGTAGGTCGCGAAGGCATTGATCTCGGGGGAGCGGATGACGAAATACTGGAAGTTCTGGTCATCATCGCGCGCCTGCGCCGCCAGCCGCGAGCCCAGGTGCTGGATGTAATCGGTCAGCTCGGCATCCTCCAGGATCAGCTCCTGGCCGCGCAGTTCGCGCATCGCCATGAGCCCGATCTGGTACTCATCGGACTTGCTGAGTATCGCATTCTCCGGCGAGCCCATGTCCGGCAGCTGGCTGGATACCGCGCTGGTGTCGCTGGCGGCGTGGGCGCCGCAGGCCAGCAGCAAACCGGCCAGGAGGGCGGCGCCGCGGTGGATTCGCGTGGGGATCGGATGGGCGCCAGGCTGCATGGGCGGTTCGACCGGAGCGGAGGAGGGAGGTTCCTGCACGGCCCGCTCCTAGAGCTGCTCGGAGGCGTAGTCCGCGAGGCGCGAGCGCTCGCCGCGAACCAGCGTGATATGGCCGGAATGCGCCCAGCCGCGGAACCGGTTGACCACGAAGGTCAGGCCGGAGGTGGTCTCGGTCAGATAGGGCGAATCGATCTGGGCAATGTTGCCCAGCGCCACCAGTTTGCTGCCCGGGCCGACCCGCGTGATCAGCGCCTTCATCTGCTTGGGCGAGAGGTTCTGCGCCTCATCGAGGATGACAAAGCGGTTGAGGAAAGTACGGCCGCGCATGTAGTTCATGGAACGGATCTTGATGCGATTGCGCAGCAGGTCGTTGGTGGCGGCACGGCCCCAGTTGCCGCCTTCTTCGCTCCGTGTCAGCACCTCCAGGTTGTCCATCAGGGCCCCCATCCACGGCTCCATCTTTTCCTCTTCGGTGCCGGGCAGGAAGCCGATGTCCTCGCCGAGCGGAATGGTGACGCGGGTCATGATGATTTCTGCGAAGCGGTTGCGCTCCAGAGTCTGCAGCAGTCCTGCGGCGAGGGCCAGCAGGGTCTTGCCCGTGCCGGCCGGTCCGAGGATCGTCACGAAATCGATCTCCGGATCGGTCAGCAGATTGAGCGCGAAATTCTGCTCGCGATTGCGCGCCGTCACGCCCCACACGCTGTGACGGTCACTGCGAAAATCCCGCAGCAGCTCGAGCGTGGCGCTGGCCTTGTCAATCCTGCGGACGATGGCCTCGATCCCCGCGGCGCTGTCCTCGTACAGGAACTCGTTGACGTGCCAGGCGGCGACCGCCGGCCCGCTGAGCTGGTACCAGGTGCGGTCCGCCTCCTTCCAGGAGCGCATGTCGCGGCCGTGCCGTTCCCAGAAGTCCGCCGGCAGGCTGTCCACGCCGGTGTACAGCACGTCGGCGTCCTCGATCGTCTTGTCGCTGTAATAATCCTCGGCATGCACGCCGACCACGGCGGCCTTGATGCGCAGGTTGATGTCCTTGGAGACCAGCGCCACGCGCGTCTGCGGCTGCAGCTTCTGCAGCGCGAGGGTCTGGCCCAGGATCAGGTTGTCGGCGCCGTGGCCCGGCAGGTTGTCGGGCAGGCCGCTGCCCAGATCGCGGGTCTGGAAGAACAGGTGGCCGGCGGGGGGCTGCTTGCCGTGGTTGTCGGTGCGGGCCGAGGGAATCGCCAGGCCCGCATCGATCTGCTCTTTCGTGACTCCACGGATCATGTCGTCGAGAAAGCGGCTCGCCTGGCGCGCGTTGCGCGCGGCCTCCGACAGCCCTTTCTTGTTGGCGTCGAGTTCCTCGAGCACCACCATCGGCAGGAAGACATCATGTTCCGCGAAACGGAAAATCGCCGTGGGATCGTGCATCAGCACGTTGGTATCGAGCACGAACAGCCGCCGTTGCCTGGCTTTCACAGTGCTTTGGCCGCCTCCAGCACCTGCGCCGCGTGGCCATCGACCTTGAGCTTGCGCCACTCCAGGCGCAGCTTGCCGGCGGCGTCGATCAGGAAGGTGCTGCGCTCGATGCCCATCACCTTGCGGCCGTACATGTTCTTCTCACGGATCACGTCGAAGAGCTTGCAGACGCCGCCGTCGGCATCGCTCAGGAGCTCAAAGCCAAAGGAAAATTTCTCGCAGAATTTGTGGTGCGAGGCCAGGGTATCGCGTGAGACGCCGTACACGCGCACGCCGGCGCGCTTGAAGGATCCCAGCAGCCGCTGAAAGTCCTGCCCCTCCAGCGTACATCCCGGCGTGTTGTCGCGCGGGTAGAAGTACAGCACCAGCGGCTTGCCGCGCGCCGCGCGCAGCTGGAACGGATCGCCCGCCGTGGAGGGCAGCGTAAAATCAGGCACCACGCGCCCCAGGGTCACGGCGCTCAAGATTTCACCGGCTCGAGAATGGCATCCAGGTTCATGGAGTCACAGTAGTCCATGAACTCCTCGCGCAGCTGCGCCACGTGCAGTCTCGCCGGCACATTGATGGTCATCTGTACCGCGAACATGGGCGCGCCCGTGTGCGCGGCGGCATAGCTGCGCGTTGCGACTTCGCCGATGTCGATGTTGCGGCTCGCGAAGAAGCCGGACAGGCCGGCGACGATGCCGGTCTGATCGAGGCTGACGATGTCGATCGAGTAGGGGAGCAGGTCCTTGCGGCTGGCACGCGCTTCGGTCCGGCGCAGGTGCACGCTCCAGGCGCCGCCGTCGGCCAGGCGACCCAGCTCCGATTCGATGCGCGCCAGGGTGTGCCAGTTGCCGGTGACCAGCATCAGCACCGCGAACTCGCTCCCCAGGGCGGCCATGCGGCTCTCGGCGATATTGCCGCCGCAGTCCGTGATGACCCGCGTGAGCTCGTGCACCATGCCGGTATGGTCGCCGCCGATGGCCGATACCGCCAGATGCTGCTTGCCAGGAGCGTTGGGGTCATTCACGACCGGAAGTGTACCGGTTTCCTGGGCTTGCTTCAGGCCGCACTGGCTGCGTAACATCCGGCACCTTCCTCTGGCATTGGCGACGCGGCGCTCGCGAGCGTGGAGCAGCATGTTTTCAGGCAGTCTGGTGGCGATCGTCACACCCATGCTTGGCGATGGCGCCATTGATCACGAGGCCTGGGACCGGCTCCTTGATTTCCATGCGCGCAGCGGCACGGCCGGCATCGTGGTCGGCGGCAGCACGGGTGAATCGGTGGCCTTGAGCGACGGCGAGCTGGACGAGCTGCTGGCGCGCGCACGGCGCCGGCTCGGCGGCCGTATCCCGGTACTGGCCGGTGTGGGCGGCAGTTGCACGGCCCGTGTCGTCGAGCGTGTCCGGCGCCTCGCCGAATCCAGCCCTGACGCCCTGCTGGTGGTGACGCCGGCCTACAACCGCCCCACCCAGGAAGGCCTGTACCGCCACTTCGCCGCGATTGCCGCCGCCGCCCCGGCGCCGGTGCTGCTGTACAATGTGCCCAGCCGAACCGCGGTCGACCTGCTGCCCGCCACGGTGGCCAGGCTCGCTGAACTCCCGGGCGTGGTCGGCATCAAAGAGGCGGTGGGCGATCTTGGCAGGATCCGTGAACTGCTCGCCGCCGTGGGCCCGGGCTTCGCCGTGTTGTCCGGAGACGATGCGAGCGCAGGCGAGGCGGTGCTGGCGGGCGCAGGCGGGGTCATTTCGGTGACCGCCAACGTGGTGCCCGCGGCCATGGCCGCGCTCATCGCCGCGGCCCGGCGGGGCGATCGGACGCAAGCGGAGCAGCTGGATGCTCCGTTGAGCGCTCTGCATCGTGAACTCGCCGCCGAATCGAATCCAATCCCGGTCAAATGGGCGCTCGCTGAAATGAAAATGATCAATGCTGGAATACGACTGCCACTCACCTGGCTGAGCGAATCGGCGCAGCCACGGGTGCGGGCGGCACTGCTTGCGGCCAGCGCCGACGCGGCAGCACCGCGGGCGCGCCGCGCATGAGCACGGCCGGCAGGAGGATTTGCCAGGTCGCGGTCCTTGGAATGTTCCTGGCCTCGAGTGCGGGTTGTTCCTGGTTTCATCACGGCAGCCGCGCCAAATGCCGCGAGCCAACCATTGGTGCGAACGCCAGGAATCTGCCCCCGCTGAAGGTACCCTCTGGTCTCGATGCTCCCGACACGCGCAACGCCGTCAAGATCCCGCCGCTGACCGAGCCCGAGCACCCGCGTGGCCTGAAGGATCCCTGCCTGTCCAGTCCGCCCAGCTACAAGAGCTGAGCGCCTTGGTACAATGGCGACGGGAGCGGGCGGCCTTGCGCCGGCCGCAATCATATGCGGAAATTACTTTAAGATTACCCTGTAACATGTTGAATGGAGAGGTGGCCGAGCGGTCGAAGGCGCTGGACTGGAATTCCAGTAACATCTTCACGGGTGTTCGTGGGTTCGAATCCCACCCTCTCCGCCACAGTGCCGTGGTGGTCCGCGCCGGTTCCTTCGCGACGACGAGCCGCCAACCCCGTCAGGCCCGGAAGGGAGCAGCGGTACCGGTCACGTCGGGCGCCGAAGGGCGACCGGCGCGGGCTGCCTCCCTGCGACCACCGGGACTTTAGAGTACTCCGTCCATGGCTTACACCGCCCTGGCGCGCAAATGGCGCCCCCGACGCTTCTCCGAAATGATCGGGCAGGAACACGTGCTGCGGTCCCTGAGCAACGCGCTTGCCAGCGGTCGTGTGCACCACGCCTTCCTGTTCGCCGGCACGCGCGGAGTGGGCAAGACCACCGTGGCGCGGATCCTCGCCAAGTGCCTCAACTGCGAGCGTGGGGTGAGCGCCGAGCCCTGCCTTAGCTGCGGGAGCTGCCGGGAGATCGAGGCCGGGCGCAGCATCGACCTGATCGAAGTCGACGCGGCATCGCGCACCAAGGTCGATGATACGCGTGAGCTGCTCGACAACGTGCAGTACGCGCCGAGCCGCAGCCGCTTCAAGATCTACCTGATCGACGAAGTGCACATGCTGACGACCAGTTCCTTCAACGCGCTGCTCAAGACGCTCGAGGAACCACCGCCGCACGTCAAGTTCCTGCTCGCCACCACCGACCCGCAGAAACTCCCGGTCACCGTGCTGTCGCGCTGCCTGCAGTTCAATCTCAAGCGCCTGCCGGTGGCGCTCATCAGCGCGCGCCTGGCACACATTCTCACAGAGGAGCAGCTGGCCTACGAGGCGCCGGCCCTGCAGCTGCTGGCACAGGCGGCCGACGGCAGCATGCGCGATGCCCTCTCGCTGCTCGACCAGCTGCTGGCCTTTGGCGACGGCGCCGCCCGCGAGGCCGAGGCGCGTGCCATGCTCGGCGCGGTCACGCGCGACCATGTCGAGCGCATCGCCGCGCTGCTCGCCAGTGCCGATGCGCCGGCGTTGCTGGGCGCTGCGGAGGCCCTTGACGAATTTGCGCCCGACTACGGCCAGATTCTCGATCAGCTCGCGGCCCTGCTTGAGCGGATCGCCCTGCAGCAGCTGTTGCCGGAATACGCGGCCGATGAGCTGTTTGCGCCCGCGGTGGTGCGCGATCTTGCCGCACGCATCTCCCGGGAGGACGTGCAGCTCTATTACCAGACCGCCATCATCGGGCGCCGCGATCTGGCGCTGGCTCCCGAGCCGCGCACCGGCTTTCGCATGACGCTGATCCGTATGCTGGCCTTCCGTCCCGAGGGCCCGGCGCAGGCCGTGGCGGGCGCCGCGGCGGCGCTCGCGTCGGCGCCAGGCACGCAACGGCCGGTGGCAGCGCCGGTACCGGCATCGGCCACAGCCGCGGCCATGCCGGCGGCGGATGCGTCTTCCGCCGTGGAATGGAGTTCGCTGGTCGCCGCGCTGGAACTCGACGGCCCCACCCGCATGCTGGCCCTGAACTGCGCGCTGCTGGCGCGCAGCCCGGGGTTGATCCGCCTGACGCTGGATCCGCACAACGCCGCCGCACACACGCGCGCGCGCGAACAGCGGCTCGCGCAGGCCCTGAGCCGGGTCCTGGGTGAAGCGGTGCGCGTCGAGTTTGTCAGCGGCGGGAGCCTCGCCCCGACTCCGGCCCAGGCGGAGGATCGGGCGGCACAGGAAGCTCTGGCCGCCGCGCGCGCCGCGCTGGCGGCCGATCCGACCGTGCAGGCGCTGCAGCAGCGGTTTGGCGCCACCGTGAATTCCGAATCAGTGCGGCCGCGCAAGCCGGCCTGACCATCAATCCGAGCGCAGCCAGGGGTGCAGACATGGGCGGCAATATGGCCAATATGATGAAACAGGCGCAGGCCCTGCAGGCCAACATGCAGAAGGCCCAGACGGAAATTGCGCAGCTGGAAGTCACCGGCGAGGCCGGCGGTGGGATGGTGAAGGTCACGATCAACGGCCGGCATGAGGCGCGGCGCGTGCAGATCGAGCCGGCCGCCGCCGGTGATGACCGTGAGATGCTCGAAGACCTGCTGGCGGCGGCCTTCAATGACGCCGTACACAAGCTCGAGGCGGCCAGCCAGGCCAAGATGGCCAGCCTGATGGGTGGTCTGCAGTTGCCGCCGGGCATGAAACTGCCGTTCTGAGCGAGCCGCGCCGATGCAGCATTCACCGGCACTTGCCGCCCTGATCGAAGCCCTGCGGGCGCTGCCGGGGGTTGGGCCAAAGAGCGCGCAGCGCATGGCCTTTCATCTGCTGCAGGACGCGCGGCCGGCCGCGCAGACGCTGGCGGCCACGCTGCAACGGGCCGTGGACCGGGTCGGGCGCTGCCGGCAATGCCGCATGCTGGCGGAGAGCGAGCTGTGCGAGATCTGCGCGAACCCGCAGCGCGATGCGGGTCTGCTGTGCGCCGTGGAATCACCCGCGGACGTGGTCGCCATCGAACAGTCCGGTGGCTACCGGGGGCGCTACTTCGTACTCATGGGGCACCTCTCACCGCTCGACGGAATCGGACCGGAGCAGTTGGGCAGTGCGCAGTTCGAGACGCTGCTGGGTGGCGGCGGTGTGCGCGAGGTGATCCTGGCGACGAACTCCACGGTGGAGGGCGAAGCGACCGCCCATTTCCTCTCGCAGCTGGCGCACCAGCGCGGCGTGCGCGCGAGCCGCATTGCGCATGGCGTCCCGGTCGGCGGGGAACTCGAGTACATCGATGGCGGCACGCTGGCCCACGCGCTCGCAGGCCGGCAGGCCGTCTAGGAGCGGCGCATCCGCCGTCAGCGCCGCGCGTGTGGGGAGCGCTCCAGGAGTTGTTCCCGGAGCCGGCGCAGTCGACGATAGCTCTCATAGCGGCGCGCACTGAGAGTACCGGCAGCCACCGCGGCCACCACCGCACACTGCGGCTCCCTGAGGTGCTGGCAATCGGCGAAGCGGCACTGCGAGGCGTGCCGCGCCACGTCGGCGAATCCCAGCGCGCGCGGCTCCAGCTCCCCGATCGCGGGCGCGAAATCGCGCACCCCGGGCGAGTCGATCAGCTTGCCGCCGCCGGGCAGCTCGTAGAGGCGCGCCGCGCTGGTGGTGTGACGGCCTTCCGTGGAGCGCAGCAGTTCGCCCACCGGTGCATCGCTCCCGGGGACCAACACCCGCAGGAGGGATGACTTGCCGACACCGGACTGGCCCACGAACATCACGGCTTCAGCACGCAGCTGCGCGCGCAGTTCCTCGAGGCCGGCGCCGCTGCGAGCGCTGCAGCGGACGAGCGGAACCCCGAAGGCCGCGTATTCGGACAGCCAGGCCTCCGCCTCCGCGGCGAAGGCCTGGTCGGACTTGTTCGCAAGCAGCAGTGCGCCCATGCCGGCGCAGGCGGCGGCCGCGAGGTAGCGATCCACCAGGAACAGATCGGGCGCCGGACTGGGCGCCACCACCACCACCAGCAGGGAAAGATTCGCGGCCACAAGCTCGGAACGGCCGCGCGCGTTGCTGCGATACAGTGCCGTGCGCCGCGGCGTCACACGCTGGAGCTGCCACTGACCGTGCTGCGCATCGCAGGCGCACAGCACTTCGTCGCCGCACACGAATTGCAGCTCTCGTCCGGCGGCGCGTGCCAGGACTTCCTCCCCGCTGGCCAGGCGCAGCCGTGCCGTGGCGCCGTGTGCGACCAGCACCAGCGCGGCCTGCGGCGCGGACGCGCCAGCGGTAGCCGAGGTGGGCGCTGCATTCACCCTGCTATGATGCCTGATCGCGGGGGAGGGGGGCGTGAGCAGCAAGGACCATCTGATCTGGATCGACCTCGAGATGACCGGGCTCAGCCCCGATCAGGACCACATCATCGAGATCGCCACCGTCGTGACCGACCGCGACCTGAACGTCAGCGCGGAAGGCCCGGACCTGGCGATTCACCAGAGCGAAGCCGTCCTGGCGTTGATGGACGAGTGGAACCAGCGCCAGCACGGTGGCAGCGGGCTGCTGCAGCGGGTGCGCGCGAGCCTGGTGAGCGTCGCCGAGGCCGAGCGCCAGACGCTCGCCTTCCTGGCGCTGCACGTGGCCGCGGGCGCTTCGCCGATGTGCGGCAACAGCATCTGCCAGGATCGGCGCTTCCTGGCACGCAGGATGCCGGCTCTGGAGAAATTTTTCCACTACCGTAACCTCGACGTCAGCACTCTCAAGGAACTTGCCGCGCGCTGGTATCCTGGTGCCGCGGCTTCCTTCAGCAAGCGCTCTGCCCACCTGGCGCGCCTCGATATCCACGAGTCCATAGCTGAATTGCGCCATTACCGCCAGAACCTGTTTATCAAATCGGCGTGAGCCGCGCCGACAGTGACGCAGTTCGCGGCCCGGTGCGGTGACCCGGGAGATCCTGATGCCCATGCTATATTCGAAGCCGTGATCACCGAATGCGATCTGGTCGTTTCATGGCGCGCCCGCCCGCGCAGCTTCGTCGCGCTGATGGGCGTGTATGAGAGCAATTACCTGCGCCTCGCGTCCCTGGCGGGCAACCTGGCGCTGCTGGCCGGCAGCCGGATTTCAGACGTCGAGGGCGATTGCACCCTGGTGCTCAGCGTGCTGGAGCGTGCGCGCTACACCGCGGACCTTCGCCTGACCTACCTGTTCCCGGACGCGCAGCGGCCGGCCGAGCCGGCCCGGGTGCCGGATCTGCGCCTGCGCCTGTACTACGATGCGAGGCTTCTGGAAGCCCGCAGTGTCGGCGGTGCTGGCCCAGAACGTGAACTGGATCGGTGCTGGGCCCGCAACATGATGCTAAATAAGTGGCTGGAATATTGCGCGGAACGCGGCCATTGCCTTGCGCATTCCCACCACTGCTGAGGGCTCGTACGCAAGGCGCCTGGTCGCGCAAACCATGAAGCGGATCAGGCAACTCGGTTTTCTGCGCCTGGCCTTCGGCCAGGGTCGCGAGTCCGTCGCGGAAGACGGGCGCGTGCTGCACCTGTTCCGCAATCGCATCGAGCTGAAGAAAAGCTACAGCGGCGCGCTGGAGGAAGTCCAGCAGCTGAAGGATCGCGTCAAGCAGCAGGAGGGCGCGACCGCACGGGTGCAGGAACTGCTCCAGGGCCTGGAAGCGCGCCTGGCACAGCCCGACAGCGCCTACCCGACACTGGTGTTCTACCAGCTGCGGGAACTGTGGAACCTGGGCCGCAACCTCCTGCAGCAGTTTGTCGGCGAGCTGGAAGCGCAGAAGATCGAGCAGGAACGCAAGAGCTACTTCGCGCAGTTCAATCGCCAGCAGTTCGGCCGGCGGCAAACCGTCGAGGCCGCCTACATGAGCGCCGAGGGCGCGGCCAGCGCGGCGCGCGCCGGCGTCAACGAGCAACTGCGGCTGCTCGCGGGGCTGCAGCGCTTCTGGCACTATTTTCAGCGCCGCAGCGTGAACCGCGCGTTGCACGCGGCGAATATCCAGGCGCTGCTGGCCGAGCAGGCGCTCAGCGAGGCGCGCGCCGCACGTGACCAGCTCGAGGGCGAGCAGCCCAATTTCGCCGGACTGTCGCTCGAGGCGCGCCGCGCCATCAATCTGGCCACCATCGCCTACGGGCAGGTGCTGTGCGATCGCCTGACGCGGGCCGGACTCATGGAGGCCACGCGTACGGTCAGTTCCAGGCGTGAGCCGGCCGAAGGGGAATACGGCAATCGCCAGAAATGCGAGCGCCTGATGAACGACATCCAGCGCGCGCGGCTGCTGCTGGAGCGGCGCAGCGACGCGCTGGCGCTGATCCAGGCCGGTAGCGAAGGGTTGCGGCGCGTCGCCCAGTATCGCAACGCCACGGATACCGTGCCCGATGCCGAGGCCCTGGCCGCGGCGGCGGTCGGAACGGCTACCCGCGTCCTCAGCGAGGACTGCTGGGATATCTACCGCGTGCTACTGCGCTGAGGAGCGGACGCCGGCGGTCGTCGGCGGCGCCGGCGAGGGGCCGCCGACCGCGAGCTGCGCGGCGATGCGGGCCGCCTCGGCCAGCACCACGTCGGGCTGATCATCGGTCTGCGCATCGCTCAAGGCCTTGAGGGCCGGGAGTCCGTCCGCAATACGGCGCGCATTCTCGCGCACCAGCGACTGCTGTTCCTGGACGTTGCGCTCGTGCTGCCGCTCCTGAAGGTTGAGCGACAGCGCATGGTCCTTGCGCGACTGCTGCAGGGCGCCCAGCGCGCCGACCAGCCACTGATAGTCGGCGTCGCTGGCCGAATGGGCACTCTCGATCTTGCTGAGCGTCTGCACCGTGCCCGCCAGCGGTGCTTCAGCGGCGAAGGGCACCGGGGCGATGCGGTCCCAGGGCAGCGGGGACTCGAGCGCGCCCTCGCCGACATCCTGGAGACTGACGCGCGCCGGCAATTCAATGTCGGGCTCGACGCCCCGCAGCTGGGTGCTCTCACCCGTCACGCGGTAGAACTTTCCGATCGTGATGGTGAGCTGCCCGTCGGCGGACTGGCGTGACCAGCGATCGAGGGGTATCAGGTTCTGCACCGTGCCCTTGCCAAAAGTGGTCTGGCCGAGCACCACGCCACGGTGGTAGTCCTGCATGGCGGCCGCGAAGATTTCCGACGCGGAGGCGCTGGTCCGATCGACCAGCACTGCGAGCGGCCCGCCATAGGCAACGCCGGGTTCGGGATCCTCGAGGACTTCAATGTGTCCGTCGGTGTACTTGAGTTGCGCGACCGGCCCATGGTCGATAAAAAGGCCGGTGAGCGCCTGGGCCTCGGGCAGGAATCCGCCGCCGTCGGCACGCAGGTCGAGCACCAGGGCGTCGATCGGTCCGTCCGCCTGCAGCTCACCGATCAGGCGGCGCACGTCGCGTGCGGTGGTGCGATAGTTGGGATCGCCGGCGCTGCGGGCGTCATTGTCCTCGTAGAAGCCCGGCACGGTGATGACGCCCACGCGCAGCGTGCGGTCGCCCAGCCGGATCTGGCGCAATTCTCTCTTGGCCGCCAGGTTCTTCAGGGTCACCTTGCCGCGCGTCAGTTCGATCACGCGCAAATTGGTGCCGGGCGCGGCCCCGGCGGGCAAGATCTGCAGGCGCACCTGCGTCTCGGCCTTGCCGCGGATCAGCTGCACCACGTCGTCGAGCCGCCAGCCGACCACGTCATTCAAGGACCCGTCGTGACCCTGGCCGACCGCCATGATGCGATCGTTGGGCTTGAGCGCCCCCGCCGTCGCGGCCGGACCGCCGTCAATGAGCGAACTGATGGTCACGTAGTCATCGACCTGCTGGAGCGAGGCGCCGATGCCCTCGTAACTGAGGCTCATCTGGATGCGGTATTCCTCAGCATTGCGCGGCGCAAAATAGTTGGAGTGCGGGTCGTAGACCGCCGCGTAGGAATTCATCAGGGACTCGAATACGTCATCGGCGCTGACCTGCCCGACGCGTTGCAGCACGCGCTGGTAGCGCTTGCGCAGGGTATCGGCGGCTTCCGGCCAGGTCTTACCCGTCAGCATCAGGGACAGCGCGTCGCTCTTGACCCGCTGGCGCCACAGATCGTTGAGCTCGGCCGCATCGCGCGGCCAGGGGGCCTTGTCACGGTCGAAGGCGTAGCTCTCTTCGAGCTTCCAGTTCGGCTCGGTCGACAGCAGGCTGATGGCATATTCAATGCGCTCGCGATTGCGCTGCTGCAGGCGCGCGAAGATCAGGAAGGCCGGATCGAGCTGGCCGGTGTGAATCATGTCGTCAAACGCGGAGCGCCACTTCTGCATGGCAGCGACGTCGGCGGCCATGAAATAGCTGCGCTGCCCGTCCAAAGCGTTGAGGTAGTGATCGAAGGCCTGGGCCGAGAATTCCTTGTCGATCGGGCGCCGGCTGTAGTGATTCTGCTCCAGGATATTGGCGATCTGGGGCGCCAGCAGCTGCTGGCGCGCCGTGGGATGGATCGCTCCTTCAGGCAGCAGCGAGGGTGCGGCGCTCATGCCGCTGGAGCCCGTCGCGACGAGCAGCAGCAGGCAGCTGGCGGCGAGGGCCAGGGGCGCGAGGATGGAACGCAGAGGATTGCCGATTCGTGCCATTAGGTAGGTACCGCTCCAGGGGAGTGAGTTAAGGCTTGAGCCCTAAGTTTGACAGCTTTGCCAGAAACAGTGCAGTCGCGGGCCCGGAATTGTGGAATCGGACAACTGATTTGCATACTCTGGCCCCGTGAAACCCCTCACCGCACTGCTGGGCATCGTGCTGGGGTCGGCGGTGGCGCTGGCCGTGTGCCTCGGGATGACCGGCATCGTATTCCTGCTGCTGCCGGAGTATTCAGCCCGCCTTGCCGGGGAGCACGCCCCGCTGCTCAAGGGCCTGCTGTGGTCCTGGTCGCTGGCGGGGGTGGCGGCAGCCAGTTTCATCGGCGAATTACGTCACCGCCCCTGGCGCCGCCTGCCGCAGGGGGCACTGCTCCTGCTGCTCGCGCTGCTGGGCTGGCTGTACTGGCCTTCCTGAAGCCGATCAGAAGCGGGTGCGCGTTACCCGCTCGAAATCACGGCGCTTGCCCTCGCGGCTGTTATAGGGATCGGCGCCCGCCTCGCCTTCCGCCAGCGTCAGGTGCGCGGTCACGAGGGCCCGCTTGATGCTCAGCATGACCGCCTCGCGCCCGGTGTCGTCGCTGGACGGTGGACGCGGCGAGTCGCCACTGTCCAAATCCGGTCTATATTTGGTTCTCACCTGGCGCATTCCGATGGCTTAGGGATAGCTCTACGATGCCCGTATTGGCCAAATCACAGAAGATGGCTCCAGGCCCGGAACTGTGACCGAGTCGGCAGATTGGCGAATCGCCCCCGCGTGAGGAGTGACGCCCGCTCAGCGATGAATGGCGATGCGCGCGGCGCGCAGCAGCCAGAGGCCGAAGTAGGGCCCTAAGGCAACCAGCCAGTAGGGGATCGAGCCATGAAACAGCGCGACCAGATAATCGCGCCACAGGGCGAATGGGCCGCCATTGGCGTAGGGGCCCAGCTTCCAGGAACCGACGATCCACACCAGGGCCGGCATCACCACCAGGCCCAGGCCCAGGCTCAAGCCCAGCGCGAGCAATTCGTGCCTGGCGCCGCTGGTGCGCCGGTAGTGCCGCCAGAACTGCCGCAGTGTCGACATGCCAATTCCTCGTGACGATCGCGTCTCGGGCCGGGCGGTGCCCGCCGATGCGGGCATAATACCGTTCATGGACAAGCTTCGAGTAGCCGTCGTGGGCGTCGGATACCTCGGGCGCTTTCACGCACAGAAATACGCTGCACTGCCGGAGTGTACCCTCACCGCCGTCGTGGACACGGCCCAGGAGACCGGGGCTGCGTTGGCGGCGGAGCTCGGCACGCGCCCGCTGCGGGACTATCGCGAGCTGCTCGGCCGTGTCGACGCGGTCAGCGTCGCCACCCCGACGCCGGCGCATTTCGAGGTGGCCAGGGCCTTCCTCGAGTCGGGCGCGCACGTGCTGGTGGAAAAACCCATCACCGAGACTGTGGCGCAGGCGCGGGAGCTCATTGAGGTGGCGCGCCAGGCAGGCCGGGTGCTGCAGGTCGGCCACCTGGAGCGCTTCAACCCCACCATCGTCGCCGCCGAGCCGCTGCTGCGCGCGCCGCGTTTCATCGAATGCCACCGGCTGGCGCCGTTTCGCGAACGTGGCACTGACGTCAACGTGGTGCTCGATCTGATGATCCATGACCTGGACATCGTGCAGAGCATCGTTGGCAGCGGTATCGCCGCCATCGATGCCATCGGCACGCCGGTCTTTTCCGACGAGATCGACATTGCCAACGCGCGCCTGCGCTTCGAGAACGGCTGCGTGGCCAACGCCACCGCGAGCCGGGTCAGCCTCAAGACCGAGCGCAAGCTGCGCATCTTCCAGGACGACGCCTATCTGTCCCTGGACCTGCAGCAAAAACTCCTCACCGTGATCCGCAAGCAGGCGACGGGCGAGGGCGCCGCGCGGCTCCCGGTCAGCATCGAGGAGCAGTCTTTCGAACCGGGGGACGCCCTGCGCGCCGAAATTGAAGCCTTTCTGGCCAGCTGCCGGGGCGAGCGGGCGGTGGTGGTCAGCGGCGAGGACGGCATGCGTGCGCTGCAGACCGCGGTCAGTATCACGGCGGCGGTGCGGGACGGACACAGCGGAGGGTTACGAGCATGAAGAGCGGTTCGGCCGAAGGCGAGGTGGTGGTGGCGGCGACGCAGTTTGCCTGCAGCTGGAAACTGGCGGCCAATCTGGACAACGCCGAGCGGCTGGTGCGGGCCGCGGCCGCCCAGGGCGCGCAGCTCGTGCTGCTCCAGGAGCTGTTCGCCACGCCGTATTTTTGCATTGAACAGGATCCGGCCCACCTCGAGCTGGCCGAGACGGCGGCCGGCAGTAAACTGTTGCAGCGCTTCTCTGCCCTGGCACGCGAGCTCGGGGTGGTGCTGCCGGTGAGTTTCTTCGAGCGCGGCAACAACGCCTATTTCAACTCCGTCGCGATCATCGATGCCGACGGACGCAACCTGGGCCTGTACCGCAAGACGCACATACCCGACGGTCCGGGCTACCAGGAGAAATTCTATTTCAGCCCCGGCGACACCGGCTTCCGCGTCTGGGATACGCAGGTCGGGCGCATCGGCGTCGGCATCTGCTGGGACCAGTGGTTTCCGGAGAGCGCGCGCATCATGGCGCTCATGGGCGCGGAGATGCTGCTGTTTCCGACCGCCATCGGCAGTGAACCGCCCCCGGCGCCCCCAGTGGATTCGCGGCGCCACTGGCAACGGGTGCAGCAGGGTCACGCGGCCGCCAATCTGATGCCGCTGATCGCCTCCAATCGCATCGGCGTGGAACGCCCGCGGCGCAATCCGGAGCAGTCGCACATCCGCTTCTACGGCAGTTCCTTCATCGCCGACCAGACGGGCGCGCTGCTCGCCGAAGCCGGCGACAGCGAAGAGGCCGTGCTGGTCGCGCGCTTCGACCGCCAGGAGATGCGCCGACGGCGCGATGGCTGGTTCCTGTTCCGTGACCGGCGGCCAGAGACTTACAGCGCGGTCGGTACCCTGACGGGGGCGGCACAGGCCAGTATTTGAATGCACTGCAAAAGGTACAACCATTTGCAGGTACAACAATAACGAACCTATACTTTTCAGGCGACGCGCGATGACCTGAAGACGTGAAGGGAGCAGCAATGGCAGCAATTGCGACGGGCGAACGGGCCGCTTCCGCGGCACCGCGCCCGCGGCGGTTGCCGGCCTCACGATCTGAGCGCGCCGAAGGCGCCAAGGTGGAGCTGGGCTGCCTGCCGCGCCTGCTGGGCTACAATCTGCGGCGCGCGCATCTGTGCACCTGGCGCAAGTACGCCGCGCTGATCGGTGAAAACAATATCCGGCCCGGGCTGTTCAGCCTGCTGGTGCTGGTCGGATCGAACCCCGGTATAGCGCAGATCGAGCTGGGCAAGCACTTGGGGATAGACAAGGCCAGCATCGTGGCGCTGCTCGACCGGCTGGAGAAAGCCGGACTCCTCGACCGCCAGCGCTCGACACGCGACCGGCGCCGTCAGGGCATTTTTCTGACCGCTCGCGGTGCGAGCGAACTGGCGGTCCTGGTCACGCAGGTCCGCGCGCTGGAACGGCAGATGTCCGCCCGCTTCACGCGTCCCGAGTTCGAGCAGTTCCTGGGTTTCCTGCAGCGCCTGTACGGCTGATTATTCCGGCGCACCCGGATTCGCCGTGGTGCCCCCCAGGAGCCGGGCAAGTTCCGCCGCGAGCGGCTTCATGAACCAGGAAGATTCCGGCATGGCGCTGACCCGGACGCCACGCTTTTGGAGCGTGGCGGCCACCACCGGACCCACGGCGGCCACCTGTGTCGCCGCCAGCGCCGCCAGTACCCGCTCCGTGCCCGCCACCGCGAACAGGCGTTCCACCTGCGAACTGCTGGTGAAGGCAATCGCGGCGACGGCGCCGGCCGCCAGCTGCGCAAGCAGCTCCTGCACGGCAGCGTCGGCACTCTTGTCGGCGTAGATATAGGGTGCCACGGGGCGGACCTCGGCACCCACGCCGCGCAGAAAATTCTGCAGCGGCAGGTTCGCTTCGGTCCCATAGAGCTGGACGCCCACCACGTGGCCGCGCAGCTCGAGCGGCGTGAGCGTGCTGATGACCCCGGCCGTGGTCGGCTCGAAGGCCTCCAGGTCCGGACTGAGTCCCACTTCACGCAGCGCCCGCGCCGGCTTGGGGCCCCGCGTGATCTTTCGGGTCTGAGCCAGCGCAGCCAGGAACGAAGCGCGCAGCGCCGCATCGTGCCGGTCCACGCAGGTCAGCAGCCGGCGCAGGCCTTCTCCAGTCAGCAGCACGAGCTCGTGGAATCCACCGGCGGCAAAGTCGCGCAACCAGTGCAGCACCGGCTGCGGATCGGGGGCGTCCAGGATGGCGACCAGCGGGGCACGCAGCACCCGGGCGCCACGCCGTTCGAGGAGTGCGGCGAATACATCGAGTTCGCGCGTCTCGGGCAGGGCGATGAGCTGGTCGCGCAGGGCGGAGGGAATCATGAGTGTGGTGCCAACGGTAATCCGGCCTTGATGTACGGCGCAGTTTCGGGGGACGATGCGAAGATCATAGAGCGGAACGAGCGGATGCTTAACTCCATCACCCTGATCAGCGTGGGCGCCGCCCTCGGCGCGGTCCTGCGCTGGCTGCTCGGACTGGGCCTCAACAGCCTCTTCCCAGCCATTCCACCCGGGACGCTGGTCGCCAACCTCGTGGGCGGCTACCTGATTGGCGTGGGCATGGAGGCACTGGCGCTGCCGATCGGCCTCGGCCCGGAGTTGAGGCTATTGCTGATCACCGGATTCCTCGGCGGGCTGACGACCTTCTCGACCTTTTCGGCGGAAGTCGCCCGCCTGCTGCAGCAGGGTCGCCTGGCGCTGGCGGGTGCGGAAATCGCCCTGCACGTGATCGGCTCAGTCGTACTGACGATCCTGGGGATTGCCACGGTCATGGCGGTGCGTCGCGTGGGCTGAATCTGGCGGTCAGCGATTGTCGTCGAGCTGAGCATCGAGGCTGATCTCCGCACGCAGCAGCCGGGAAACGGGGCAGTTCTGTTTGGCGTCCGCGGCGATCTCGGCAAAGCGTTCGGGGCTGATGTCGGGTACGACCGCGCGCATCTGGAGGTGGGAATGGGTGATCGTCCAGAGGGCCTCGACCTGCTCGAAGCTGACTTCCGCCTGGCTGGACAGTCGCGTGGGCTTGAATCCCCCTTTGGTCAGGGCCGCGCACACCGCCATCGTGAAGCAGCCCGCGTGCGCCGCGGCAATCAGCTCTTCGGGATTGGTGCCCGGAGACTCCTTGTCGAAGCGGTTGGCGAAGGAGTAGGGCGTCTGCTCCAGCGCTCCGCTGTGTGTTGTCAGCGAGCCGTCTCCGGTGCGCAGGTCGCCAAACCACAATGCCGCGGCAGAGCGCTTCATGTCATTCTCCAGTGGCCGACAAGGGCTCGCGGGCGCGCCCCGCGAGTAGGCGCAAATTTAACCCGATCAGGACGGAGCAGTCGACTATGAATGGCGTCCAGGTCACTTTCTTTACCCAGCCAAACCGCCGCCACTACGGGCGGGCGCTGCCGGACTGGCTGCTGCACCTCGCCGAAGAACTGGGCCTGTGCGGCGCAACGGTGTTTCCGGCCAGCGAAGGATGGGCCAGCACCACCACATTCACGCCGCCCATTGCTTCGAGCTCAACGACCAGCCGGTGTCGATCGTGATGGCGATGACGGGCAAAGTTTGTGAACGATTGTTTGCTCGCCTCCGTGCCAAGCGCGTCGAGCTGTTTTGCGTCAAGGCCGCGATCGAGTTCGGCACGGTCTAGGTGTGGAGCCTCAACAGGTTGTTCCCACCCAGATTGAGTTTACTGATGGGCGGTTTAGATTGTAGCGCCGAGTGAGGGCGATGCCAGTTGTAGTGGTGGAGCCAAGTCTTGAGGGCTTGGGTGCGCTGCTCGGAGCT
>DATGVM010000041.1:0-97445 GCA_035300345.1 Steroidobacteraceae bacterium | reverse complement strand
CACCCAGCTCGTGGAGCGCGCGCGTGTAGACGCCGCGCTTGAAGTAGATGACTTCACGGATCGGCTGCCAGAAATCCACCCACCGCCAGCGGTCGAATTCGGGCTCACCGGTCAGGTCGAAGCGAAAATGCGGCTCGGCGTGCCGCAGGCGCAGCAGGTACCAGCGCTGCTTCTGCCCGATACACAGCGGCTTGGAATCGCGCCGCACGAAGCGGGCGGGCAGGCGGTAACGCAGCCAGCGGCGTGTCTGGGCCACGATCCTGACATCCTCGCGCGACAGGCCGATCTCCTCATTGAGTTCGCGAAACAGCGATTCCTCGGCGCTTTCGCCACGCCGCACGCCGCCCTGGGGAAACTGCCAACCCTTGCCACCGGTACGGCGGCCGATAAACAGCCGGCCGTCGTCATGCATCAGCACGATGCCGACATTGGCCCGAAAGCCGTCTCGGTCGATCATGTCCGCCATAATGCGTCCGTTTTACCCCGTACCCGGGCACACTCTCAAGCGCCTGGGTCTTGTTATCAACCCAGGGCGGTCCTTAGTCTTCAATTTATGACCAAGCCGACACAATACTGGGCGCTGCTGCTGTTTGCCGCGCTGGCGGCCGCCTGCCTGCTGGCCTCGCTCCTGACCGGTTCAGCGGACCTGCCCCTGTCGCGCGCACTGGCGGCCCTGGGCGGCGGGGGCGATGAGCTGGCGGCGACGATCGTGCGCACGATCAGGTTGCCGCGCAGCATCTCGGCCTTTGCGGTCGGAAGCCTGCTGGGCTTGACCGGTGTGTTGCTGCAGGCGCTGTTTCGCAATCCCCTGGCCGACCCCTATGTGCTCGGGGTCTCCGGCGGCGCGGCGATCGGCGCGCTGGGCGGGATGCTCGCCGGCCTCGGGCTCGCCGCCCTGGAATGGACGGCGACGGGCGGTGCCCTGTGCATCGGGGCGCTGGTGCTGTGGCTCGGAAGCGGCGGGGATTCCGGGCGTCTGCTGCTTTCCGGAGTAGTGCTCGCCAGCGCCTGCGGCGCGGTGATCTCGGTGCTGCTCGCGGTGGCGGACAACGGGCAGTTGCGCGGCATGGTGTTCTGGCTGGCCGGCGACCTGGGCTGGGCCCTGCACCCCTGGATTGACCTGGCGGCTGCGGGGGTGGCGCTCCTGGTCGCACTGCTGGGCGGACGCGCGCTCAATGTGCTGGCGGCCGGCGAGCTGCGCAGCGCCGTGCTCGGCCTGCACGCGCCACTGGTGCGGCCGCTGGTATTCCTGCTCGCCGCGGCGCTCACCTCGCTCGCCGTGCTCGCCGCCGGACCGGTGGGCTTTGTCGGCCTGGTCGCACCGCACCTGGTGCGCCTGGCGCTGCGCACGGCGGATCACCGGCTGGTCGCGCCCGGCGCGGCGCTGTGCGGTGGGTCGCTCCTGTGCCTGGCCGATATCGCCAGCCGCACCGTGGCCGCGCCGCGGCAGCTCCCGGTCGGTGCGATCACGGCGCTGATCGGTGCGCCGGTTTTCCTGGTGCTGTTGCGCCGGCGCAGCGGCCGCTGAGCCGGCCCCGCGCTCAGGCACGCTGCTGCGTCACCTGGCGCCGGCCCTGCGTGTACTCGCAGCCCTGGCGCATCAGGGCGCTGAAGCCCGCCTGGTCATTGCGCTGCACGGCGCTGCGCAGGTGATCGACGGCCTGCGCCAGGGCATCCAGCGATTCGGTGCCGTAGTCATTGAGCCGCTGGATTTCGAAATACAGTTCCGGACTCTCCCGCGCCACCTCGCTGGCGATGTCGAACTGCGCATCAAAGGTCGTACTCGACATCTGCAGCAGCCGCGGCGCGGCCTCCCCGCTCCGCGCCAGCGCGGTGAAGAAGGCGATATTCACGGCGTGCGAGAGACCCAGCACATAGGCGATCAGGCGGTCATGCTCCTCCAGACCCATGACCACCTGCTCGGCCATGGTCGGAGCGAATAGCGCGCGCGCGCGCTGCAGCGCATCGCCCGCGCCGAGATCGATGAAGATCACGTGCCGGCCGGACAGCAATTCGGTGCTCGGTCCGAACATCGGATGCAGCGAGCTCACTCTCACCGCCGCCGCCCGCAGCGCCTCCAGTCCGCCGCGCAGCGGGGTCTTCAGCGAGCCCACGTCGAACACGACTCCGGCGGGGCGGCGTTCGGCCAGCTCGCGCAGGATCCGGTCGGTGGCACCCAGGGGCGTGGCCACGACGATGAACTCATGGTCAAGGGCGCTGGCGCGCCAATCGCTGATGGCGCCGGGACCTCCGGCCGGATCGGCGATCTCGACGTTGAATCCCTGCGAGGAGAGGAACTGCACGAACCAGCCGCCAATCTTGCCGGCACCGCCGATCACCAGCGCGCGCTGCCCGCTGCCGGCGCCCTGTGCCACCACACTGGCCTGCTCCTGGGTGGTGAGAGAGGAGCGGATCAGCACCCGCATCACCGCCTCGGCGGCATCAGCCGGCACGCCGCGCTGCGCGGCACCGGCGCGCACCGCGAGGATCACGTCGCGCTCGCGCGCGTAGTCGCGCGTCGCATGGCCGGTGGCGCGTTTGACGCGCGCGATCTCGCGGCTGGTCACCTGGCGTTCGGCGATCAGTTCCAGCAGCCGCTGGTCAAGGGTGTCGAGGTGCAGTCGAAGTTCTTCGAGGGTCATGCAGCGCTTCCGGAGGTGTGGCTTGCCCCTTTGTAAAGGCAAAGCACCTCCCCGGCAAGTGCGCGGATCGGGTGCATTACCCGATCCGCGCCGCCCAAAAACCGCTGCGAGGACCCTAGAATTGCAGCGGCAGGCTGATCAGCAGCGAAATATCGCCGTCGTAGTCATAGTCGTAGCCATCGTAGTCATGGTCGTAATTGCGGTAGCGCGGCCGCCAATAGCGCCCCGCGTCGTACCAGCCGCGCGGTTCGGACCAGTAGCGCTCGCGGTAACCCTCACGCCATGGGTTCTGCCAGGAGCCGCGCCAGTGGCTGCGGTCTGCATCGCGCCACGGTTCGTGCCAGGACCGGCGCCATGAATCGCCACCGCGCCGGTCAGCTTGCCAGCTGCGGTGATCAGCACGTTCGTAGTGCCGGTTGCTGTTTCCGTGCGAGCGGCCGGAGTCCCAGCCCTGGGCCTGCACCTGGCTGGCCGCTGCCAGCGCCGCCAGGGCGAGCGCGAAGGAGGCAATATGTCTTTTCATGGCGACTCCTGATAAATCGAGCTGGTGCCAGCGTAACGCTGCCTCGCTGAATGTGGCCTGAACCGCCGATGAGCGGCATGGCGTAACATGCGGGGCCATGAAATGGCACCACGAGCATCTGCCGGATCCGCTGCCTGCCAACCCGCTCGCGGTGGCGGCAAGCTGGCTCGATGAGGCCACGGCCAGCGCCGCGCAACCCAACCCGAACTCCATGGTGCTGGCGACCGTGGATGAATCGGGGCAGCCATCCGCGCGAGTCGTGCTGTGCAAGCAGATTGCTCCGCAGCCGGGGTATCTAAGTTTTTACTCTAATTACCGCTCGCGCAAGGGTCGCGAGCTGGCGACAAATCCGCGCGCGGCCATCGTCATGCACTGGGACTCTTTGCGTCGCCAGCTGCGTGTCGAGGGTCGAGTCGTGCAATCCTCCGCGATCGAGAGCGACGCCTATTTCGCCACGCGCAACTGGCGCAGTCGTCTGGGCGCCTGGGCGAGCGAGCAGAGTGAACCTATTGCTTCGCGTGGTGAGTTGCTGCGGAACGTGGCGAAGGTGGCGCTGCGATTTGCTCTGCCTGCGCCGACCGCCGATGAAGAGACTGCCGACCCCGGCCTGCGCATCGCGCGGCCGCCGCACTGGGGCGGATACCAGTTGTGGGCCGCGGCCGTCGAGTTGTGGGTCGAAGGGAGCGCACGCATCCACGATCGGGCGCGCTGGACCCGCTCACTGACGCCGGGCACCGGCGGATTCGAAGCCGGCGACTGGTCGGCAACGCGCCTGCAACCCTAGGATCGGCATGTGGCGCGCCATCCGTATCGCGATCCTGTTGGTGGTGTTGGCCGTCGTCGCCGGCGGGACCTGGCTCGATCGGCAGCGCACTACGAGCTGGGAACACACGGTGTGGGTCGGCGCCTTCCCCTTGAGCGCGGATGACAGCGAAGTCTCGAAAGCCTACATCGCCACGCTCAGCGATGCTGATCTGCGCCCGGTGGCTGATTTCGTCGCGCGCGAGGCCCGGCGGTATGGCGTCAGCATCGACGAGCCGGTCGACCTCAGGCTCTATCCGGCGCCGGCCAGCCGGCCACCTGAAGCCGCCCCGGAGGCAAACCTGCTGGAGCGCGTGATCTGGGTGCTGCGGCTACGGCACTACCGCGGGACCGCGCTCGAACCGATCGCGCGCTCGCGGCCCAAGATAGCCCTGTTCCTGCTGTTCCACGATCCGGCGCGCGCGACGGTCCTACCGCATTCGATCGGCCTGCAGCGCGGTCTGATGGGTGTGGTGCACCTGTTCGCCGCGCGCTCCCAGGCTGCGCAGAACGACATCGTGATCGCGCATGAGCTGCTCCATACCTTCGGAGCGACCGACAAGTACGACGCGGACAGCGACGCACCCCTGTATCCGGACGGCTTCGCGGAACCCAGGCGTGAACCACGCTATCCGCAGCGTTTCGCGGAAATCATGGCGGGCCGCGTGCCGCTCGGGCCGAAGCGCCAGATCATGCCCGATGATCTTTCACAAACCCTCGTCGGTCCGGCGACCGCGCACGAGATCGGCTGGAGCCGGCCGTGACGGCCACGACGAACGGCGATTCCCCCGCTCCGGCGGCGCTGCTGGGTGTTACCGGCCTCAGTGTACGGGCCGGCGAGCGGACCCTGGTCGCGGCGCTGTCGCTGGCGCTGTGGCCCGGCGAATTCCTGGCCGTGCTCGGTCGCAACGGCTGCGGCAAGAGCCTGACGCTGCACACGCTCGCGGGCCTGCGAGCGCCGGCCGCTGGAACGGTGGAGCTCGGCGGCCGCGGGCTCGGGGTGCTGGGCCGCGGCGAGATTGCGCGCCGCCTGGCACTGCTCCCGCAGGACCGGGAAGATTCACTGCCGCTGTCCGTCTTTGAGACCACCCTGCTCGGGCGACACCCGCACATCGGCTGGCTGCGCGGCGAGAGCGCCGAGGATCTGCGGATCGTCAGCGCGGCACTGGCGCGCATGGGCGTCGCGCACTGCGCGGAGCGTGCGCTCGGCACATTGTCGGGCGGCGAGCAGCGGCGCGCCGCGATGGCGGGGCTGCTGGCGCAGCAGCCGGCGGTGTTCCTGCTCGATGAGCCCACCAATCACCTCGACCCGCATCACCAGGTCGACGTGCTGCTGGCGTTTCGCGAATGCTGTGCAACCGGCGCGGCGGTCATCGCCACGCTGCACGACCCGGCGCTGGCCGAGCGCTGCGCCGATCGCGTGCTGCTGCTGCAGGGCGACGGCCGCTGGCGCCTCGGGGCGACCGCCGAGCTGCTGAACGCGGAGGAACTCTCCTCGCTCTATGCCACGCCGATGCACGAGCTGCGCGGCGGCGGACGGCGCGCCTTCATTCCCGCATAGCTGCCAGGAAGGTCGGGTGCAGGGCCGCGTTGCCGGCCAGCACCGTCGTGGTATCCAGGCCGATCTCGCGGCCATGAAGATCCGTGAACACGCCGCCGGCCTCGCGCACGATGACGCTCAGCGCGGCAACATCCAGGATATTGACGTCCGATTCGATCACCGCCTCGAGCGAGCCGCGTGCCAGCAGGTGGTAGTGCAGGAAATCGCCATAGCCGCGCAGCCGGTTGACCTGCCCGACGAGCGCACCGTACCGTGACCAGGCCGCGGGTGCGGCGGCCAGCGTCCGGAGGTTCCCGGTGGACAGGATCGCATCGCTTAGGGAGCCCACGGCGCTGACGCGGATCGCCTTGCCATCCAGAAAGGCGCCGCCGCCCTCCTCGGCCCAGGCCAGCTCGCCGTAGGCGGGCGCGCTCGACACCCCCAGCACCAGGCGGCCCGCGCGCCGCAACGCGATCTGCGTGGAAAAGAACGGGCAGTCGCGTACGAAGGACTTGGTGCCGTCGATCGGGTCGACGAGCCAGACACTCCCGGCCTCCATCGCGTGCTGGCCGGTCTCCTCACCGTAGAAGCCGTAGTCCGGAAACTGTGCGCTGAGCACGGCGTGGATCACGCGCTCGGCCTCCACGTCCGCCGCCGTGACCGGCGAGCGGTCGGCCTTGAGCGTGACCGCCAGATTGCGCCGGTAGGAGGCCTGGATAACCTCGGCCGCCGCGCGCGCGGCTTCGAGGGCGGCGCTCAGCTCCCTGGATGACATCGCGCAATAGTAACGCGGCCGGCCCGGCCGAGCGTTGACAGGCGCGAGCCGCCTGCCTAGAGTGCCTGCCGTTGTCAGGTGCTCGGGAAGCCGGTGACGCCAGCCAGGTGCATAGCCTGCCTGCCATTCCGGCGCTGCCCCCGCAACGGTAAGCGAGTTTCGCGGTATCAATCTTGGCCACTGCGCGCCACATCCAGAAAAGGGGATGTGGGCATGGGAAGGCGATGCCGCAGATCGTTCTCACGATCGCTCGCGAGCCCGGAGACCGGCTTGACATCTTCAGTCCCAGTGGCGCGGCGGGCGCCGGGCTGGCTGTCATCCAGCCATCCTCGTATC
Organism: Steroidobacteraceae bacterium; assembly: GCA_035300345.1. Classification (GTDB taxonomy): domain Bacteria; phylum Pseudomonadota; class Gammaproteobacteria; order Steroidobacterales; family Steroidobacteraceae; genus FEN-1191. The sequence continues at coordinate 90,828 of DATGVM010000041.1, read as the reverse complement.
CCGCCTTGCCGCCGGGTTATTCGGCGTTCCAGTCACGCGGGCGGGCGTGGAGGAGTTTCCTTGAAATCGGCATTCACAATCGGGGCTGGCGCGATCGCGCTGGCGATGGCGGGAGCGTGCGCCGAAGGCGCGGATACACCGGTGGCAGCGGCGGAGGCCGACGCGAACGGCGAGATCGTGGTGACCGCCACGCGCACCCGCACCGACAGCGAAGCACTGGCCGTTCCGGTCATCGTGATCACGCGCGCGGAAATCGAGCGGTCGCTGGCCGGGGACGTGGCGGAGCTGCTCGCCGGGCACAGTGGCGTCGAGATTGCGCGCACCGGCGGCCCCGGGCAACCGGCCTCGATATTCCTGAGCGGCACGGACAGTGATCACACCACCGTGCTGCTCGACGGCGTGCGCATCAACCCCGGAACCCTTGGCGGCGCGGCGCTCCAGAACATCCAGCCCGAATCCATCGAGCGGATCGAGATCATCAAGGGGGCGCGTTCCAGCCTCTACGGCACCGACGCCATCGGCGGCGTCGTCAACATCATCACGCGCGCCGGTGCGGCGTCCGGAGCCTCAGTGTTTGGCTCCCTGGGCCGCTACGGCACTCAGGTGCTGGCCGCGGACGCCGGGGGAAACCTCAGTGACCGGCTCGCTGCCGGTGGCAGCCTGGTCTACCAGCGCTCCGATGGCTTCCCCCCGCGGCGCGACGCGACCGATCCGGGCGATTACAACAACACCAGCGCCAACGCGCAGCTGCGTTTTACCGCCAGCGACGCACTGGGCCTGCGTGCGCAGCTGTGGCGGACGGAAGGCAAGTCCGCCTATTCCAATTTCGGCACGGCTGCAGCGGAGGACTTCCTCGACGCGAGCTATGCCGCGGGGGCCGACTGGAACGGCGCGGCGGGGCGCAACGCCCACGCCACGCTGAGCCGCGTCACGGCCGACGTGATTCAGCGCAGTTCGCCCGACTTCGACCGCACGGTCCGCGACGCGCTCGATGCACAATACGGCTGGCGTGCCTTCGACGCCCATGAACTGACGGTCGGCGCCGTGACCTCGAACGAGCACACCCAGAGCCTGTCCTTCGGCCTGCCCTTCGACGTTCATACCCACAGTCTCCTGGCCTACGTGCAGGACCAGCTGCACAGTGGCGCCAATGACCTGCTGCTGGCGCTCGGCTACACGCACCACGAGACCTTTGGGTCCCGCGGCACCTGGAACCTCGAGTACGGGCGTTTGGTGACGACCTCGCTGCGCGCCACAGCCGCGGTCGGCACGGCATTTCACGCGCCTGACAGTACCGATCGCTTTGGCTTCGGCGGCAATCCCGATCTGCAGCCCGAACGCTCGCGCCAGGGGCGGCTGGGCCTGCGCTGGACGCCCACCGCGGGCCAGGAGCTGCGCCTTTCTGCTTCTGAGAACCGCGTAGAGGGCCTGATCCAGTACGTGCTGATCGATCCGGTGAATTTCATCTTCCAGGCGCAGAACGTCGAGAGCGCACGCATCCGCGGCGGCGAGGCGGAATACCGCTGGCATCGCGGCCCCTGGCAGCTGCGCGGCAGCTACTCCGTCCAGGACCCGCGCAATCTGACTACCGGAGAGGAGCTGCTGCGCCGCGCGCGCCACAACGCCCTGGCCAGCGTCGTGTACGAGACCGGGCGGTTCAGCGGTGACGCGGAGCTGCAGCTGGCGGGGCCGCGCATCGACTTCGGCCCCGTCGGCATGGGCGGATACACGCTGCTGAACCTCGGCTGCCGCTACGAGCTGGCGCCGGGCTGGTCGGCACAACTGCGGCTCGACAACGCCTTCGACCGGCGCTACGAGCTCGCCAGCGGCTACAACACGGCGGGGCGCGCACTGACGCTCGCCATGCGCTACCGCATGAGGTAGCTTCCCCTCATGGGGAACCGGCTCTCGAAGATCGTAACGCGCACCGGCGATGACGGCACCACCGGACTGGCGGACGGCGCCCGCGTGCCCAAGGACAGCGCACGCATCGAGGCCTGCGGTTCGGTCGATGAGCTCAACAGCGCGATCGGGGTGCTGCTGGCGAGCACGGGGCTCCCCGAGCCGATGGGCCCTCAGCTGCTGAACATCCAGCACGACCTTTTTGACCTGGGTGGCGAGCTCGCGATTCCCGGCAGCGTGATGATCCGCGAAGCCCAGGTCGAGGTGCTGGAGGGGCTCGTCGAGCACTGGAATGCCGGCCTGCCGGCGCTGCGCGAGTTCGTGCTGCCTGGCGGCGGCGCGGCCGCCGCGAACTGCCATCTGGCGCGCTCGATCTGCCGGCGCGCCGAACGGCGCTGCTGGGCGCTGGCGCGCGCCGAGTCACTCGGCCCGCATTCGCTCCGTTATCTTAACCGGCTCTCGGACCTGCTGTTCGTGCTGGCCCGGGTCCTGGCGCGTCAAGCCAGCGGGAGCGAGGTGATGTGGCGGCGCGAACGCGGCGCCAAGTCCTAGCGCTGCAGCGAGCGGGGCCTCAGCGCAGGAGCATTCGCAGGCGCGGCCAGTCGAAGGCCGGTCCCGGATCGCTCTTGCGGCCCGGTGCGATGTCGCTGTGGCCGACCACGCGTGTGCTCGACAGGCTGGGATAGGCCGCGCACAGGGCGCCGATGAGCCGCGCCAGCGACTGGTACTGCCGGTCCTCATAAGGCATGTCGTCGCTGCCCTCCAGCTCGATGCCGACCGAAAAGTCGTTGCAGGCACTGCGCCCCTGCCAGCTCGACTCCCCGGCGTGCCAGGCGCGCACTCCGAAGGGCACGAACTGCACCGCTTCGCCGTCGCGCCGCACCAGCAGGTGCGCCGATACCCTGAGATCCGCCACGCTCTGAAAAAACGGATGCGCGAGCGCATCGAGGTTGCCGGCGAACATCTGCTCGATCCAGGGGCCACCGAACTCGCCGGGCGGCAGGCTGATGCCGTGCACGACGATCAGTTCGGGCACCATCCCCGGCGGCCGTGGATCACAGTGCGCCGAAAGCACCTGGCGTACCTGCCGCAACAGGCCGGTGAGCGGGTCAATGCTGATGGCGTACTGCACGATGCCGCCCATGATGCCAAAATGGCCGCGTGAACCCCAGCCAGCATGACAATGCGACGCTTGCAGCGCGCGATCTGCGCCACGTGTGGCATCCCTGCACGCAGATGAAGGATCACGAAGCGCTGCCGCCGATTCCGGTGCGGCGTGGCGCCGGGGTCTGGCTCGAGGATTACGACGGCCACCGCTACCTGGACGCGATCAGTTCCTGGTGGACCAACCTGTTCGGCCACGCCAACGAGCGCATCGGCGGCGCGGTGGCCGCCCAGGCCGCCAGCCTCGAACACGTGCTGCTCGCCGGCTTCACGCACGAGCCGGCCATCGCCGTGGCTGAACAGCTCACGGCCCTCGCGCCGGCGTCCCTGAGCCGCTGCTTCTTTGCCGACAGCGGCTCTGCGGCCGTCGAGGTCGCGCTTAAAATGAGCTTCCACTACTGGCGCAACTGCGGCCAGGGCGGCAAGCGCCGCTTTCTCACGCTGAGCAACAGCTATCACGGCGAAACCCTGGGCGCGCTCAGCGTCGGGGACCTGGCCCTGTACCGCGACGTCTACCAGCCGCTGCTGCTGCCCGTGATCACGGTACCCTCGCCCGATTGCTTCCTGCGGGAAGCGGGCGCCAGCTGGGAGGAGCATTCCCGCCGCAGCATGGCCGCCATGGAGGCGGCACTGGAGCGACACGCCGGCGAGCTCGCGGCGGTGATCATCGAACCGCTGGTGCAATGCGCCGGCGGCATGCGCATGCATCACCCGTTGTACCTGCAGCTGCTGCGCGCGGCCTGCGACCGCCATCAGGTGCACCTGATCGCCGATGAGATCGCCGTGGGCTTTGGACGCACCGGCAGTTTCTTCGCCTGCGACCAGGCCGGCATCGCGCCCGATTTTCTGTGCCTGTCGAAGGGACTGACCGGTGGCTTTCTGCCGCTCTCGGCCGTGCTCAGCGGCGAGGAGGTCTACGCGGCCTTTTACGCGGAGTACGCCGCCCAGCGCGCCTTCCTGCATTCGCACAGCTACACGGGCAATCCCCTGGCCTGCGCCGCGGCGCTCGCCACGCTGGAGATCTTCGCCACCGAGCCGGTGCTCGAGCGCAACCGCGCCCTCGCCGCACGCATGGCCGCGCGGGCCGCGCCGCTCGCCGCCCACCCGAACGTGGCGGAGGTGCGTCAATGCGGCATGATCCTGGCCATCGAGACCGTGCGCGACCGGCGGACTCGGGAGCCCTTTCCATGGCAGGAACGGCGGGCCCTGCGCGCCTACCGGCACGCCCTGTCGCGCGGCGTGTTGCTGCGCCCCCTGGGCGGCGTGATCTACTGCATGCCGCCTTACGTCATTACGCCCGAGGAGATCGACCTGATGATCGACGTCGCCGCGGAATGCGTCGAGCGCAGCTGCGCACCCTAGCGCCAGCCTCCCACCGCGCACCGCCCTGTCCCCTCCTATGCGCACGACCCGGGTGTATGTCGACCTTGCCCTCGAGAGCGATCGGGAGCTGGCGCTGCCGGCCGCAGCGTCGGCGCACCTGCTGCGCGTACTGCGGCTGCGGCCGGGCGCAGCGCTGAGCGTCTTCAACGGTCGTGGCGGCGAGTACGCCGCCGAGCTGCTGGCGGCCGGAGCGGGGCGCGCCACGGTGCGGATCGGCGCCCACCGGGCGCTGGAGCGCGAGTCCGCGCTCCGCCTCACGCTCCTGCAGGGCATCGCGCGCGGCGAGCGCATGGATCTGATCGTCCAGAAGTCCACCGAGCTCGGCGTCACGGCGATCGTGCCGCTGTGCTGCGAATTCAGCGTGGTCCGCCCGGCCGCCGAGGCCGCTGCGCGGCGGCGGGAGCGCTGGCAGGCCGTCGCGATCGGCGCCTGCGAACAATGCGGACGCAACCGCCCACCGCAGGTGCACCCGATCTGCGAGCCGGAGACTGCCTTCGCAACCCTCGGCGCCGCGGACGCCGGGCTGCGCCTGATGCTGGTGCCCGAATCCGGCCAGGCGCTGGCCGGACTCGCCACGCCAGGGCTGCGTCGCGCGGCCCTGCTGATCGGCCCCGAGGGGGGCCTGAGCGAGCGCGAGGAATTGCAGGCGCGCCGCGCGGGCTTCCAGGCCTGCGCGCTGGGACCACGCATCCTGCGCACCGAAACGGCACCGTTGGCGGCGATCGCCGTCCTGCAGCTGCTCGCCGGGGACCTGGGCGCTGGGCCCTAGGCGGCCAGGGTCGTGGTCTCGTCCGCGATCATCGATTCGATGCGCTCGAGATCCGGAATCCACGGCGCCTCGTTGAGCATCCGCACCCGGCACAGCACCGGATCGCCCGCCGGCACCACGTAGGCCGGATCGGGCCGGATGACATCCGCGTTGACCCGCAGCAGCTGCGGGAAACCCTGCGAGACGATGGCGTACACGCCGGCATCGAGCCGTTCCCCGAGCGCGTGCAGCACGACCAGGCGCGAACGGCTGCTGACGGCCGGAGCCGGCTGGCTGCACAGGCCTTCGAAGGACACCAGCGGCGCCTGCCGACCATTCCAGTTCACCACGCCGAGGTACCAGGGCGGCGCACCGATCATCGCCACAGGAGCCTGGAACCCCATGATCTCGGCCACGCAGGCCCGGGGTACGAGCAGTCGGGCGCCGGCCAGCGGCACCAGCAGACTGTAGATCTCCCCGCCCCCCTCGCTCATCGCCCGGAGCCGGTGGCCGCCACCGCCGCGCGGCGGCGCGCCACCAGAGGCGCGATCGCATCGATGAGCTGGCTTTCCTGGTAGGGCTTGCCCAGATAATCGTCGACGCCAAGCTCGATCGCGCGCGCGCGGTGCTTCTCGCCGACGCGCGAGGTGATCATGATGATCGGGACCTCGCGCAGGCGCGGATCGGCGCGCACCTGCGCGGCGACCTCGTAGCCATCCATGCGCGGCATCTCGATGTCGAGCAGGATGACATCCGGCACGTTTTCGGCGAGCAGCGCCACCGCGTCCATGCCATCGCGCGCCGTCATCACGCGCATGCCATTGCGCTCCAGGAGCCGCTGCGTGACGCGCCGGACAGTTATGGAATCATCCACCACCAGCGCAAAGATGCGGCGGTCGCCCCGTTCGCGCAGCGGCGCGGCGCGCGTGCGCCACTCACCGCGCACCAGCGCGGCGATGTCGAGAATGATCACGACCCGGCCGTCGCTCAGGATGGTCGCACCGGAGATGCCGCGGATCGAGGCGACCTGCGGTCCCACCGGCTTGACGACGATCTCGCGGCTGCCCACCAGTTCGTCGGCCACGAGCCCCGTGGAATGCTCGCCGGCGCGCACCAGCACCACCGGGATGGCCGCGTCGGTCTCGGGCAGCGGCGAGGGCTCCATGCCCACGTACAGGGCCAGCGGCTGCAGTCGGTAGCGGTGCTCGCCGTAGCTGAAGGTCGCGCTCTCGCTGCGCAGATGCGCGGCCACTTCCTCGTGCGGCAGGCGCACCACGCCTTCGATGGTCGGCAGCGGCAGCGCGTAATACTCATCGCCGGTGCGTACCACCAGCGCGTGGCTCACCGCCAGCGTCAGGGGCAGGCGGATCGTGAAATGCGTGCCCTTGCCGGGCGTGCTCTCCATGTGCAGGGCACCGCCGAGCTTGCGGATCTCGGTGGCCACGACGTCCATGCCGACGCCGCGACCGGCCTGCTGCGTGAGCTCGCCGGCGGTCGAGAAACCCGGCTCCAGCACCAGCTGCATCACGTCGTCGTCCGAGAGCATCTGCTCGGCACGAATGAGTCCCAGCGCCAGCCCCTTGCTGCGGATCGCCGCCAGGTCCATGCCCGCGCCATCGTCGCTCACCTCGACGACCACCTCGGCGCCTTCACGCTGCAGGCGCAGCAGGATGTGGCCCACATCGGGTTTACCCCGCGCGCGCCGTTCGGCGGGCGTTTCGATCCCATGCACCACGGAGTTGCGCAACAGGTGCTCGAAGGGCGGCAGCATGCGTTCGAGCACCTGGCGATCCAGTTCCCCGGTGGCGCCATCGACCACGAGCTCCGCTTGCTTGGAGCTGTCGGCCGCCGCCTGGCGCACGATGCGTGCCAGGCGCTGCACGTGGCGCTGGAAGGACACCATGCGCGTGCGCATCAGCCCGTTCTGCAGCTCGGTGACGGTGCGCGACTGCTGCTGCAGCTGGTTCTGCGCCTCGGCGACCAGAGTCTCGATCAGCTGCTGCAGGCTGGCGACGTCGTTCGCCGATTCGGCCAAAGCGCGTGAGTACTGCTGGATGGAGGAATAACGGTCCAGCTCCAGCGGGTCGAATTCCTGGCGATGGCTCGCCTCCTGATCATGGCGGTGCAGCACCTGCGCCTCGGTCTCGATCTCGAGTTTGCGCAGCTGCTCCTTGAGGCGCGTGACCGTGCGCGAGAGTTCCGCCAGGTTGAATTCCACCGACCCCAGCTGCTGCTCGAGTCGCGCGCGCGCGATGCTCACTTCCCCGGCGTGATTGAGCAGCAGGTCGAGCAGATCGGCGCTGACCCTGGCCATGTCGCCCCGTTCAGCGCCTGCGACCGGTTCCCGGCCCGGTGGCACCGGGGGCGCGGCGATCAGCGGTTCGTGGGCGGCGGCCGGTGCGGCACTGGACGCCATGACCGGCATGGCCAGCATCGCCGGCACGGCCGGAGCGGCCAGCACAGGCGGCTCGGGCGGCGCTGGCGGGGCCGCGGCGGCCGGTGTCACGATGCGGAATGGCGCCGGCGCGGGCGCGGGCGCTCGTACGAAGGCGGCAGGCGCCGGTGCGGCAATGACGGCGGCGGCAGGCGCCGAAATCTCGCCCCGCGCCGCCGCCTGCAGGCGCGCGATCAGGGCGGTTGCCGGGGCCGCGGCGCGCCCGCTGGCGACCTGCTCGCGCATGCGCGCCAGCTCATCGACCGCTTCCTGGGCCAGGGCGCGCGCGCGTTCGTCTCCCGCGGAGGTACCGGGCCCGATGTCCAGGATCAGGCTCTCAAGTTCATGCGACAGATCGCCCAGGGCCGTGACCCCGGCCATGCGCGCACCACCCTTGAAAGTGTGCAGGGCGCGCTTGAGCGCCGCCGGATGCTCACCGACGCTGGGCGCCAGGTTCCAGGCCTGCAGGGCCGATTGTAACGCCTCCAGCAGCTCGCTCGCTTCCTCGCAGAAAATGGCGGCCACTTCCGGATCGAAGTCGATCGGCGGGGCCAGCGCTGGCACATCCGCGGCGGGTGGCTGCGAGGCGGCTGCCTCCGTCGACAACGCCTTCTGCTGCAGGGCGGACAGGGCGTGTATGCCGGTGCGCTCGCTGTGCTCGACCGCGTCCGCGATGCGCCGGTCCAGCTCGATCTCGGCACGCGCGATTCTTGCCCGCACCACATCGTGCACGATGAAATAGCCGGTGCTCTCATCAAGCATGCCCGCCGCGCTTTCCACGGCGGCCATGCAATCGCTGAGCAGCAACAGGTCGGAGTCATCCAGTCCGACGCCGTTGTCGAAGGACTTGCGCAACCAATGGTCCAGCGGTTCAGCGAGCCGGATCCCGTGGCGTGCCTCGGCCATCTTCGAGCTGCCGGACAGCGTATGGCAGGCGCGGTAGACCTCTTCGGTCAGTACGTGGGGCGAGGCGTGCGGTTGCTCGCGCTCCAGCCAGCGGCGCACGCTGGCCACATGGCTCGACGTCTCGCGTGCATAGATGTCGCGCAGCACGCCGTCGCCGCCGGCGACGAGCGGTGCTGCCGCTGCAGGAGCGCTGCCGCCGGCACGGGCCGGCGCTTCCGCGGCCTTGCCGCGCCGTGGCGGAGTCGCTGTCGCGGAGATCGCCGCCACCTGCGCCGGCGTCAGCCGCTCGGTTGCCGCCCAGTCGCCGGAGACGTCCGCTGCCGCGGGCGCAGCCGGTGAGGCCAGCGCGGCGGCGCTCAGGGATTCGCCGGCCGCCGCCGTGCCCGGTTCGCGCCCCGCCGCCAGCGCATAGGCGCGCGCCACGAGCTGCGTGGTGTCCGTGCGCTGCTCCGGAGCGGCCTTCAGTTCAGCGACCAGCTGCGGCAGCAATGCGACGGCGGCCCGGAGCGTCTCCAGGATCTCCGGCGATCGGGCCAGCGTGCCATCGTGCAACCGGTTGACGAGGTTCTCCATGGCCCAGGCAAATTCACTCACGTCGCGCGCGCCCACCATCCGGCCGCTGCCCTTGAGCATATGAAAGGAGCGGCGCACGGCGAGCAGGGCTTCGCCCTCGAGCGGGTTCTGGTCCCAGACCGGGTAGTGCAGGCGAATCTTCGTCGCCTCCTCCTGGGCTTCTTCGGCGAACAGCTCCAGCAGCTCCGGATCACTCGCCGCGGCGCTGGGCGCGGGCGCGGCCGCGAGGACCGGCGGGTTGCGCGTGCGGGCGGTGGCGTCCAGGTCGACGCTGGTGCCGGTTTCCGAGGCGGTGGCGGTGTTGCCGTGGGCCTGCACCGGCATGTCGATGCGCACGGTGCGGGCGTAGGTGGCGGGGCCGGCTGCCGGGATCGTGGGCACGTGCTGTTCGGGCTCGCGCCCCAGCACGTCCAGGCAGGTCTGCGCGTTGTCGAGCATGTACCAGGGATCGCTGCGGCCCGCCTGGAGCGTTTCGATGTAGTACTCGAGGCTCACCACCGCGTCGGCCAGCCGGTCCAGATAGGCGCCCGACAGCGGCATGCCCCCGGGCTGCATGACGCGGCGCAGCTGCTCGGTGATGGCGTCGACGATTTCGACCGCGCGGGACTTGCCGAGCATCAGGAGCCCGGCCTTGATGCCGCGTATGAGCTCCAGCCAGTTATCGAAGCCGGCGGCATCCAGCGTACCGCTGACGTTCTGTGCGATGCTCTCCTTGACGCGCGCCAGATTGACGACGCATTCGCGCAGCACCGCACTCTGCACCTGTTCGAAATCCTCGTCGGGCGGTTCGGCGGCACCGTCTGTCGGCGCCTTCTTCGGCAGGATCAGCCCAACCAGCTGCCCGTCGAGGCGGTCTTCCACCTGGATCAGGATCGCCGCGACCTGCACCAGCGTCGCCTGATCGGCGCTCTCGCGTCCGGCTATCACCCCGTCAAGGCGCGCTCCGGCTTCCTGCACGCGTGCGCGCAATTCGCCCAGTCCCAGCACTCCGAGCGTGTCCCCGAGCTTGCGCAACAGTTCAATCTGCGGCTTGAGCTCCTCGGCCTGCCCGCCACCGCGGCGCACGAAGATATCGAGCACATCCTTGACGCGCGCCAGATCCTCGCGAATCGCCGCCGCCACCGTGTGCATGAGCTTGACCGAGGGGGCCGAGAGATTCTCGCGCTCCTGCTCGATGGAATCGTCAACCGGCAACAGTTCGTTGAGGCGGAAGGAGGCGCGCACGGCCGCCACGCGTGGCCCGGCGGTGGTGGAGCGCGCGACGTAGTACAGCAGGTTATTGAGCAGCTCGACCGGCGGGGACTGCGAATAACGCACCTCGCCGAGTTCGTGCAGGCGCCGGATCTCACGATCGGCCAGGCCCAGCAGGCGCTTGATGGAGACACTGCTTTCGGTGCCGTGTTCGCGCAGCGCCTCGAGCAGCGCGCCCACGACCCACCAGAGCTGGAACACGCACTGCTGGGTGGCCACCTGCTCCAGGCGCGTCGCCACGGTGGCCAGGATCTCGAGGTTCTGCTCCAGGCGCTCGCCGCGGATCCAGCCGACCAGGCCCGCCTGGAATCGCGGCCGGAGCCGGCGCGCCCACTGCGCCGGCGACAGCGGCGCCTCGCCCGGCGCCGGCGAGGTCGGTTGCGCCTGGCGGTCCGACTTGAGATTCAGCAGCAGCAGCGTGCCTTCCGAGAGCAGGGCACAGCCGCGCACCGCGCGCAGGTCGTTCAGCAGCGGCAGCAGCACCAGCGCCAGATCGCGCCCCCCGGCGAGCACGCGCTCCAGGTAGCCCGGGAGCTGCACCATGGCGCGCATCAGCGCGTCGAGGGATTCGGAACGGTTCTTGCGCTCGCTGGGCGCCGCCAGCAGGTAGCGCGCCACCTGCTCCATCTCCTCGGCCAGCAGCGCGGCGCCGTAGATCTCGAGCACGCGCAGCGCACCCTGCACCTGGTGCAGCTCGAAGGAGCAGCGCTGCAGCAGCGCCTGATTGTCGGGCTGCTCGACGTGTGTTTCCAGGGCGGTGCGTGCGTCGCCCAGGGCGACGCCGATCTCGCGCGCCGCGGTCTGCATGGTCTGGGTGGCGAGTTCGGTCATCGCGATGGCACGCCCCTCACTTGGCCCCCGAAATCTTCAGGCGCGGTTGCGAGCCGGTCTGGCCGAGCGTCGTCACCGCGGGCACTGCCGCGGTCGCTCCCGGAAGCACGACGGCGGGCATCGTCCCGCTCGCCGAGCCCCGCGCGGCCTCGCCCGGCTGCGGCGCCGGTGCCGGTAGCGTGAACCCCGAGATCGACTTGCGCAACGCCGCGGCCAGGTCGGCGAGCTTGATGATGGCCTGCGCCGTGGCGTTGGTGCTCTCAGCCGTCTGGACGCTGACCTCGCGCAGCACCTGCGTGTTGCGCGCGATGTTCTGCGCCGCCGCCGACTGGCTGCGCGAGCTGCCGGAGATATTCTGCACCAGGCTTGCGATCTGGTTCGAGACCTGCTCGATCTCCTCAAGCGCGGCGCCGGCGTTCTCCGCCAGCAGTGCGCCGCCGACCACGTCGGTGGTGCTGCGTTCCATGGAGACCACCGCCTCATTCGTGTCGGTCTGGATCGTGCGCACCAGCACGTCGATCTGCTTGGTCGCGGTCGCCGCGCGCTCGGCCAGGCGCTGAACTTCGTCTGCCACGACCGCAAAGCCACGGCCGGCCTCGCCCGCCATCGAAGCCTGGATCGAGGCGTTGAGCGCCAGGATATTGGTCTGCTCGGCGATATCGCTGATCAGCTCGACGATGTTGCCGATCTCCTGCGAACTCTCGCCCAGTCGCTTGATGCGCTTGCTGGTCTCCTGGATCGTCTCGCGTATGGCATTCATGCCGTCGATCGTGCGGCGCACGGCCTCGCCGCCCTTGTGGGCGACGTCGACCGAATGGCGCGCCACGTCCGCGGCGCGTTCGGCGTTGCCGGACACTTCCTCGGTGGAGGCCGCCATGGCGGCGACCGATTCCGTCGCCGAGGCGATCTGCTTGGTCTGCACGGCACTGGCGCGTCCGAGCTGCACGCCCAGCGACTGGGTCTGGCGCGCGGCGCTGTCGAGCTGCAGGGCCGACTGGTTGATGGTGGCGACCAGCTTGCGCAGGGCCTCGACGGCGTAGTTGACGGCATCGGCGATGGCGCCGGTGATGTCTTCAGTGACCGTGGCCTGCACGGTCAGGTCGCCATCGGCGAGGCTGGCCATTTCATCGAGCAGCTTGAGGATGGAGCGCTGGTTGCGCTCGTTGTCCAGCCGCTGCGCGTTGGCCGCCTGCAGCTGACGCTGCGCGGCCTGGTGGAGCGCGCGCAGCTGCGCCAGTTGCAGCCCGAGCGGCAGGAGCGCGGCCAGCACCAGCGCCGCGCCGACCCAGGCGAGCATTGTATCGGCAGGCCAGAGGAACCAGGCGGCGACCCCGAGCAGCAGCAGCAGGGCCGCCGACAGCGCCAGCCGGCGCATCCAGCCCGTGTCGATCAGGTCGGCGGCGTTCACAGTGACGCCGCCGTGAACGCCGGTTCCTCGAGGAGCTTGCGCAGGCTCAGGACCGGCAGCTGATCGTGCTCATGGCGGAAGGAGCCGGCGAGGAAGCGGCCACACTGCACGATGGTGGAGGGCACCTCGGCACTGAATTCCGCCTCGGTGAAGCGCCGGAAGCCCAACACCTCGTCGATCACCAGGCCGGCGGGGATGTCGCGATGATTGACGACCAGAATGCGCGTCAGCCGCGAAATGGGCGTCGCGCCGCCGCCCAGGTACTGGCGCAGGTCGATGATCGGGAACAGCTGGCCGCGAATGCTGGCCAGTCCCAGTATCCAGGGTTTCGCGCCGGGCACGCGCGTCAGGGGCGAGGGGATGCCGAGGACTTCGCGCGCTTCCTCGCGCGCCACCAGATAGAGCTCGCCGGCCATGCGCGCCGCGACGCCAACCCATTCGCGGCCCGTGGCGGCGGGCGATTCCGGGCTGGCGGTGGCATTGCGGCCACGCCGCTCGAGCTCCGCGAGGAGTTCGTACGGCTGGTCACGCAATGCCTTTAGCGGTGCGCTCTCCAGCATGTTCAGGCGGCGAGCGCGGCCTGCGCCTTCTCGACGAGCTGCGCCATCGACACGGGCTTGACCATGTAATCCACTGCTCCCTGGCGCAGGCCCCAGATGCGGTCGGTCTCCTGCCCCTTGGAAGTGACCATGACGATCGGGATGGTGCGCGTATCCGGGTCGTTCGTCAGGGTGCGCGTCGCCTGGTAGCCGTTGACCCCGGGCATCACGATATCCATGAAGATGAGGTCGGGGTGCATCTGCCGCGCCAGGCGGATGCCCTCCGCGCCGTCGCCGGCAACCGCGGTGGTGTAGCCGTGACGCTCCAGCGCCTGCTTCATCACGTGCACTTCGGTGGGCGAATCGTCGACAATGAGAATAAGCGGCATGGCTTATCTCCCTATCTGCCCTTCTATCGCGCCCAGCAGCTCGTCCTTGGTAAAGGGCTTGGTCAGGTAATGTTCGGAGCCGACAATGCGGCCACGAGCGCGGTCGAACAGGCCATCCTTGGAGGACAGCATGATGACCGGGATCGAGCGGAACACCTTGTTGTGCTTGATGAGCGCACAGGTCTGGTAGCCGTCGAGGCGCGGCATCATGATATCGACGAACACGATATCGGGCTGGTGGTCGGCGATCTTGGTGAGCGCATCGAAACCGTCGACGGCTGTGTACACTTCACAGCCTTCCTTGGCCAGCAGCGTCTCGGCGGTGCGCCGGATCGTCTTGCTGTCGTCGATGACCAGCACCTTGAGGCCACGGAATGGCGAGGCAGCGTCATTCACGTCCGACTCACTCCTTTGGGCATTGAATTCCATGGTCGTTCACCTTGGCGGGGCGGCGCTGTGACGTACGCTGCGCCTTCGCCGGACTTGATCTTTTTAACATATCGGCACACCTGGGGCTATGCCAACGGCGTCACGTTTCGGAGAGCTAAGCCCCTGCCGCGGAGACATAATTGAGCATTCGGAGGCAGCTGGCCGGCTGCGAGGTAGTGAGATGAACAATCCCACGCGTCTGCTCGTGGTGATGGATCCCATCGACCGGATCAGCTACGAAAAGGACACCACGCTGGCGCTGCTGCTCGCCGCACAGGCGAGCGGCTACCAGCTGCACTACGCCGAGCTCGCCGACCTGCGGCTGCGCGATGGTGTGGCCGAAGCGCGTACCCGGCCGCTCGAGGTGCGCGCCGACCCGAAAGGCTGGTTCAGCCTCGGCCCGCCGTCTGTGGGCGCCATGGGCGCATTTGCGGTAGTGCTGATGCGCAAGGACCCGCCCTTCGACACCGAGTACATCTACGCCACCTATATCCTGGAGCGCGCGGAACTCGCCGGTGCGCTGGTCGTGAACCGCCCGGGGGCCCTGCGCGACATGAACGAGAAGGTCTACACGGCCTGGTTCCCGCAATGCTGCGCGCCTACGCTCGTGACCCGCGACAGGGAGGAAATGGCCGCTTTTGCCGCCACCCACGGCAGCGTAGTCTGCAAGCCGCTGGACGGCATGGGCGGCCGATCGATCTTCGTGCTCGCGCCCGGGGACAAGAACCAGCGCGTGGTGTTCGAGACCCTCACCGACTACGGGCAGCGCTTTGCGATCACGCAGAAGTATCTGCCGGAAATCGCCGTCAGCGGGGACGCGCGCGTGCTGCTCATCGATGGCGACCCGCTGCCCTGCGCGCTGGCGCGCATTCCGGCGGCCGACGACCACCGGGGCAATCTCGCCGCCGGCGCCCGGGGCGTGGCGCGGCACCTTGATGAGCGCGAGCGCTGGCTTGCCGCGCAGATCGGCCCGGCCATGCGCCAGGCGGGCATGCTGTTCGTCGGCCTCGACGTCATCGGCGGCTTCGTCACCGAGATCAACGTCACCAGCCCGACCGGCGTGCGTGAGCTGAAAAAGCAGCTGGGCGTCGACGCGGCCGGGCTGCTGCTGCAGGCCATCGCCCGGCGGCTTGCGGCTCACGGTGCATGAACCCGGCACCGTCCAAGCGCGGTCCGACGCTGGCCGGCCTGGTCGGCCTGCGCGAAGCGGGCGCGCCGGTCCGGGAGCGGCTGATGAGCATGCTGTTCCTCGCCGGCATTGCCCACGGCATCATCATCCTGGGCCTGAGCTTCAGCGCGGGTGGCTCCTCGGGGCCGGCGCCGGGCATGCAGGTGCTGCTGGTGACCGAGGACCTCCCGGAAGCGCGCAGCAATGAGCGCGCGATTTACCTGGCCCAGCGCACGCAACTGGGCTCGGGCAATACCCGTACGCTCCTGACCGGCGGCCCGCTCTCGCACCCCGCGCCCCGCTCGAGCGCGAGCAGCGGCAACGACGAGTCTTCCTCGCCCGAGTCGGCCGCCCCGGGAACGCCGCGCACGCTCGCGACGCCGGCCCCTGCGCCCCTGATCCTCTGGCTCGGTGAAACCGGCGAAGGCGCGGCCGCCCGGCGATCCGCCCAGATGGCAAAGGCCGAGCCCGAGAGTCACGGGCGCGGCGACGCGCGCGAACTGGTGCTCCGCGGAGACCCCAAAACGGGCCAGTGGATCAGCCCCGACACCCGGGCCTCCAACCTGGCTCCCTACCTGGACGCCTGGCGGCGCAAGATCGAACGCCTCGGCACCCTGAACTTCCCCTCCGCGGCCCGGCGCGGCGAGCTGAGCGGGAGCCCGGTCATCGAAGTCACGCTGGGCCAGGATGGGCGCTTGCTGGACGCCTCGGTGCAGCGCGGCAGCGGCTACCCGCAGATCGACCAGGCGGCATTGGACATACTGCGGCTCGCCAGCCCCTTCGAGCCCTTTCCCCGCCTCCTGGCCCGCGATTACACCACCCTGCGCTTCGCCTACCAGTGGGAATTCGTCAACGGGGCGCTGGCGCCGGGGACAGTGACCACCGGCACAAATGTCCCCCGGGGGCCTTGAGGGCGGCCCAGCGCGCCCCCATACTCGATGCATGCCGGACAGCAACTCCCTTGCCAATAATCTGCTGGTCGCCATGCCCTCCCTGGCGGACGGCAATTTCACGCAGAGCGTGACCCTGGTCTGCGAGCACAGCGACAAGGGCGCCCTCGGCATCGTGCTGAACAAGCCGCTGGACATGAAGCTCGGCGACGTGTTGGCGCAGATGAAACTCGATCCGCAGCAGGCCGAGATCGGCGAGCGGCCCGTGCTACGGGGCGGCCCCGTGCACACCGATCGCGGTTTTGTGCTGCACCGGCCTGGCGGTGAATGGGATTCGACGCACAAGATCTCTGATTGCATCCAGGTCACCACTTCGCGCGACATACTCGCCGCCATCGCCCGCGGCGATGGCCCGCGCGATGCCTTCGTGGCGCTCGGGTACGCGGGCTGGGAGCCCGGCCAGCTGGAACGCGAGATCCTCGACAACGCCTGGCTGGCGGTGCCGATGAATGAGCAGCTCGTCTACGAGGTGCCGTTCGAACAGCGCTGGCAGGCGGCGTGGCAGCTGCTCGGGGTGCACAGCTCGCGCGTCAGCCTCGTCGCAGGACACGCCTGAGCAGCGGCAGCGCGCTCGGTTTCGATTTCGGGCTGCGCCGCATTGGTGTGGCATCTGGAGACACGCTGACAAAGTCCGCCGCACCGCTGGCGGCCGTCATGCGCGCTGCGGGCGGACCGGACTGGACCGCCATCGATCGATTGCTCGCCACCCACAAACCCGCCGTGCTGGTCGTGGGCTACCCTTATAATGAGGACGGCACGCCCGGTGTCCTGGCCGGTGCCGCCGACCACTTCGCCGCGGCGCTGGCGCGCCGCGCCGGGCTGGCGGTGGCGCGAGTGGACGAGCGCGGTTCCACGCAGGAAGCCGCCGCGGAGCTCAAGGGCCGGCGCGCCGCGGGCACCCGCCGCCGCCGGGTGCAGCGGCAGGATATCGACAGCCTCGCAGCCGCGATCATCCTCGGGCGGTGGCTGCGTGGCGAGTACTGAGAAACCCCTGACTGCAAGGGTCGGAACTGCATGACGAACCAGCGGCGCGCCGACGGATCCCTCCGCCACCTGATCACGCTCGAAGGACTCAGCCGCGCCGAAATCAGCTCGCTCCTCGATCGCTCCGAAAGCTACGTGCGCGCGCCCGGCGAGCGAGCGCCCGGCAATCGCGCTCTAGCGGGCATGACCATCGGCAACCTGTTCACCGAGCCCTCGACCCGCACCCGCGTCTCCTTCGAGCTCGCCGGACGGCGCCTCGGGGCCGAGGTCATCAACCTCGAGGTGCAGCTGTCTTCGCGCGTCAAGGGCGAGACCATGCTCGACACCATCCACACCCTTGAGGCGCTGCATTTCGACGGCTTCGTGATCCGCGATTCCGAGCCTGGCGTGGTGGCGCACGTGGCCGCCAATGTCGCCGCGCACGTCAGCGTATTCTCGGCGGGCGAGGCGCACCTGTCCCACCCCACGCAGGGCCTGCTCGATGCCCTGACGGTGCGCCAGCACAAGGGCGAGCGCTTCGATCGGCTCTGCATCGCCATCGTCGGGGACATCCGTCACTCGCGCGTGGCGCGTTCGGCCTACGAAGTGTTTACGGCGCTCGGGGTCGGCGAGCTGCGCCTGGTCGCCCCGCCCGGCCTGATGCCCGCGGCGGGTGAATATCCGGCCGGGCAGCGCTGCCTGACGCTCGACGCGGGCCTCAGGGACGCCGACGTCGTGATGATGCTGAGGATCCAGAAGGAGCGCATGACGGAGGCGGAAATCCCCAACGGCGAGGAATATTTCGCGCGTTTCGGCCTGACCGAACCGCGCCTGCGGCGCGCGCGTCCGGACGCCATCGTCATGCATCCGCAGCCGATGAATCGTGGCGTCGAGATCGACTCCGAGGTCGCCGACGGGCCGCATTCGGTCATCAGCGCCCAGGTTCGCAACGGCGTCGCGGTGCGCATGGCGGTGCTCGAGGCGCTGCTGCGGCCTCGGCCGGGCGGCTCATGAGGCCGCACCGCGGCAGCATCTTCGTCGAGGAAGGCGCCGTTCTGCAGCACGTCCGCTGCGAAGCGCAGCAGCACATCCTGCGCCTTGCAGCGCCACTGACCGCGCGTCACGCCACGCCCGGCAGCTTCGTGCATATCCGCTGCCAGACGGCCCTGCCGATGCGCCGGCCGCTCTCGATCATGCGGGCCGCGCCCGCTGCCGGCTGGATCGAGGTGCTGTTCAAGGAGGTCGGCGCGGGCACGGCGGCGCTCGGGCAGTGCCGCGTAGGCGAGCCGCTCAACCTGCTCGGACCCATCGGGCAGGGATTCACGCTGCGCCCGGAACGTCCACGGGTACTCGCCATCGGCGGTGGCGTAGGGATCCCGCCCATGATTTTTCTGGCGGAGCGGCTGCGCAGCGATGAGCGCAGCGCCTGGAAACCGCTCGTGCTGATGGGCTCGGAGATCCCCTTCCCCTTCCGGGCCCGGCCCTCGAGGATTCTGGTGCCGGCCGCGCCGGCGGCAGCGATCGCCTGCATGCCGCTCCTGGACGAGTGGGGTATCCCCTCGCGCCTCGCCAGCAACGCCGGCTTCGCCGGTTGCTTCGAGGGCCACGTGACCGAGCTGGCCTCGCAGTGGCTCGCAGGCCTGGGCGCCGCCGAACGTGCCGAAGTCGCTGTCTACGCCTGCGGACCGCCGCCGATGCTCGCCGCCGCGGCACGCCTGGCGCGCGCCAACTCGCTCCCCTGCCAGGTCGCGCTGGAGGAATTCATGGCCTGCGCGGTCGGGGGTTGCGCGGGCTGCGCCGTCGAGGTCCGCACCAGCGCAGGCACGTCGATGAAGCGCGTCTGTGTCGACGGGCCGGTGTTCGAGGCCGAGACCGTCTTCCCCTAGCGACTAGAGCGCCATGCCCTTAGGGGCCGTGACACCCCGGCAGACCGCCGCGAGCTTGTTGCCATCCGGATCGCGCACGTAGGCCGCATAGAAATCGGCGTTGTATTGCGGCCGCAGTCCCGGTGGCCCTTCGCTCCGACCGCCGTGGGCGAGTGCTGCCGCATGAAACTGCTGCACCGCCTCCCAGCTTGTCGCCCGCAACGCCACCATCGTGCCATTGCCGGCCGTAGCGGGCTGGCCGTTGAACGGCTTGCACAGCCACAGCGCGATTTCCCGTGCGCCACCGTCTTCATAGGTGCCCCAGCCGACCCAGTCTTCCCAGTTGGGCTCGGCCGTCGTGTCGCAGCGGTGGAGTCCCAAGGGGGCCAGCACCGCGTCGTAGAATCGCGCCGCGCGCGCCGGATCGTTGGTGCCCAGCGAAATGTAGGTGTACATGCCGCCGGATAATACCTGCCCCTGGTTTGACCTCCGCATTTGATCACAGGGGATGGGCCAGTTGTGCTACTGTGGGCGGGCAGATACCTCTGCAATTGGCGCTCCAAACCGCTCACGTGACCCCAGGTGGTATCGAACTTGGCCCAGCCGCATTGTCGCCCTCAGCAGCAGATTGACCGGCCGCGCCGGGCGCGGCGGATGCGCTCATGAAGCTCACCTCCCGCAAGCTCCCCACCTTCGGCGAGCAGCGCCGCGCCGGACGTCAGAACGACCGCCTGCAGGCTCCGGCGATGCGCAGCCGCTACGCGGACGTTGCCAAGCTGCAGATTGACCTGAACTTTGCCGGCATGAGCCGGCCGCCGCCGTCGCCGCAGTCGCACAGCTATTACCCCCCGGCGCGCGCCTTCTTCCGCTTTGCCTGTCCCTGTTCTGAATGCGACGGCGAATTTGACCTGAGCGCCAGTGTCGCGGCCCTGGCCGAGATGAAGCAGCCCTCCGCACGCACCGCTTCAGGGCGGCTGGGGTGCGAAGGCATGCATTTTCGCGAGCGGGCCACCGCCGCGCCCTGTCCCATGGTCCTAAGCTGGCGCCTGGTGCTGGTGCGCGCCGACTAGAACCGCCCCCGCCCCCCGGCGCTGCGCACCGCCCGGGAAACCATGGTATGCTTATCGGCGATCGTCTATGTCCGTGTATCGCCCCGTGCGCCTCATCTGGCGCCATGAGCCCGAGCCGAACTTCCTCGATCAGGTGACAGGATCATTGGTTCGATGCCTCGCGGGAAACCATCTCGCCGACCTCATCCGAGTTCCTGCCGTGTAGTCAGGGCGCGGTCCGCATTTACGTAGCGGCCGGCCCGTTTATTGAGTTGGAGACTTTCTATTTATGGCCAAGATTTACGTGGGCAACCTGCCCTTTACAGCTACGGAAGCCGAAGTCCGCACCCTGTTCTCCGAGCACGGCACGGTCGAGTCCGTGTCGCTCCCGACCGATCGTGAGACCGGCCGGCCGCGCGGCTTTGGCTTTGTTGAAATGAGCCAGGCCGATTCTGCCCGTGCGATCCAGAACCTGAATGGCAAGGAACTGGGCGGCAGACCGTTGCGCGTCAACGAAGCCCAGGATAAACCCCGTACCGGCGGCGGTGGCGGTGGTTATCGTGGCGGCGGTGGCGGCGGCGGTGGCGGTGGCTACCGCGGCGGTGGCGGTGGCGGCGGTGGCGGCGGCGGTGGTGGCCGCTGGTAAGCTAGACGCCACGCATTGATAAAAAGCCCGGAGCAATCCGGGCTTTTTTTTGGGACGGAATGGGCGGCCGGGGTGGCTAGCCGAAGTTGATCTTGGTCTCGAGATTGCTGCGCGAATCGGCGTTGGTGAGCGCCTCCTCCAGGGTGATGCGCTGGTCCTGGTAGAGCTTGAGCAGGGCGACATCGAAGCTCTGCACGCCCCGCTCGCTGCTCGCCGTGATGGCTTCCTTGATGCCGACGACATCGCCGCGCTTGACCAGCTCGGAGATATGCGGCGTGTTGAGCATCACCTCGACGGCGGCGACCCGCCGCTGATCCTTGCCGACGACCAGGCGCTGCGCCAGCACGGCGCGCAGGTACTGCGACAGGTCGAGGGTCACCTGCTTCTGCTGGTCATGCGGGAACATGTTGATAATGCGATCGAGGGTCTCGGCGCAGTTGTTGGCGTGCAGGGTTGCCAGCACCAGGTGGCCCGTGCCGGCCAGGCTGATGGCGGCCATCATGCTCTCGCGATCGCGCACCTCGCCGATCAGGATGACGTCGGGTGCCGCGCGCATCACCCCGCGCAGGGCCTTCTCGTAGCTGCGCGTATCGAGCCCCACTTCACGCTGGTTGACGATGGAACGCTTGTTGGCGTGCAGGAACTCGATCGGGTCCTCGATGGTGACGATGTGATCGGAGTTGAGTTCATTGCGGTGGTTGATCATCGCCGCCAGCGTCGTGGACTTGCCCGAGCCGGTGGCACCGACCATCAGGATCAGGCCGCGGCGCAGCATGGACATTTCGCGCAACACATCGGGGAGTCCCAGCTGGTCGAGCTTGGGCATGTCGGCGGTGATATAGCGCAGCACCATGGCTGGATAGCCGCGCTGGTAGAAGACGGCGACGCGAAAGCGGCCGAGGCCGGGCTCGGAGATCGCGAAATCGATCTCCAGTTCGCGCTGGAAATATTCGATCTGCTCTGGCGTCATCAGCCCGAAGGCGGCAGCGCGCACCGCATCGGGCGACAGGACCTGCTTGTTCACGGGCATGATCTGCCCTTCGATCTTGATCTTGATGGGCGCGTTGCAGGTGAAGAACAGGTCCGAGGCCTGGCGCTCGACCATCAGCTCGAACAGCGGTTTGGTCTTGAGCACCGGCAGTGGGCCGCTGTTCGCCACCTTGAGGTCGGCGATATCGCTCATGGCCAGCGCCGGGCGCTCACAAGTTGCGGCCTTCGGCTTCATCTTCGACGATCATCAGGTCGCCGTCGCCTTCGATGGGCTTGTTTTCGCGCTTGCTCTCCAGCTTGACGCGCAGGCGCAGCTCGTTCTTCGAATCGGCGTTGCGGAGCGCATCCTCGTAGGAGATCAGTCCCTTCTCGTAGAGGTCAAACAGCGCCTGGTCGAAGGTGTTCATGCCAAGCCGGGTTGAGCGCCCCATGATGTCCTTGATCTTGGCCACTTCGCCGCGGAATATCAGATCCTGGATCAGCGGCGAATTGAGCATGATCTCCATGGCGGCGATGCGGCCGGCGCCCGCTTCGCGCGGAATCAGCCGCTGCGAGATCAGCGCGCGGATATTCAGCGACAGGTCCATGAGCAGCTGCTCGCGCCGCTCCTCGCTGAAGAAATTGATGACGCGGTCGAGCGCCTGGTTGGAGCTGTTGGCGTGCAGCGTGGCGAGCACCAGGTGGCCGGTCTCGGCGAACTGGATGCCATATTCCATGGTTTCGCGATCACGGATCTCGCCGATCAGGATCACGTCGGGTGCCTGGCGCAGGGTGTTCTTGAGCGCCGCATGCCAGGAGTCGGTGTCGACACCCACTTCCCGGTGCGTGATCACGCAGCCGCGATGCGGATGCACGTACTCGACCGGATCCTCGATCGTGACGATATGGCCGCGGGTCTTCTCGTTGCGGTACCCCACCATCGATGCAAGCGTGGTGGACTTGCCCGAACCGGTGCCACCGACCACGATCACCAGGCCGCGCTTGGACAGCACCACCTCGCGCAGGATCGACGGCAGGTCGAGCTCCTCGAAGGTCGGGATCTTGGCGTTGATTGTGCGGATCACGCAGCCGGTGTGGCCCTGCTGCACGAAGGCGCTGACGCGAAAGCGCCCGATGCCGGGCGGTGCGATGGCGAAATTGCATTCCTTGGTGGCATCGAATTCCTTCGACTGCCGGTCGCTCATGATGGAGCGCACCAGGATCGCCGACTGTTCGCTGGTCAGCGCACGATCCATCTGCGGGCGGATCTCGCCATCGACCTTGATGGCCGGCGGGAAGCCCGTGGTCAGGAACAGGTCGGAAGCCCCTTTCTCGATTACGCGGCGGAGCAGCTCCTGCATGAGCTTGATGGCTTGTTCGCGATCCATCAGAGGGAATCCTTGTTCTGGGCCTTGTAGCGGGCCTCTTCCTTGCTGACCAGGCCCTTGCTGACCATCTCGTTGAGGCACTGGTCGAGGGTCTGCATGCCGGTCGCGCCGCCGGTCTGGATCGAGGAATACATCTGCGCGACCTTGCCCTCGCGGATCAGGTTGCGGATCGCGGGCGTGCCGATCATGATCTCGTGCGCCGCGACCCGGCCGCCGCCGACCCGCTTGAGCAGGGTCTGGGAAATCACCGCCCGCAGCGACTCGGAGAGCATGGAGCGCACCATCTCCTTCTCCTCGCCGGGGAATACGTCCACCACGCGATCGATGGTCTTGGCGGCCGAGCTGGTGTGCAGGGTACCGAACACCAGGTGGCCAGTCTCGGCCGCGGTCAGGGCCAGCCGGATGGTTTCCAGATCGCGCATTTCGCCCACCAGCACGATGTCCGGGTCCTCGCGCAGGGCCGAGCGCAATGCCTCGCTGAAGCCCAGCGTGTCGCGCTTGACCTCGCGCTGATTGATGAGGCACCGTTTTGACTCGTGCACGAATTCGATCGGATCCTCGATGGTGATGATGTGGTCGGGCCGGTTCTCGTTGCAGTGATCGACCATGCCTGCCAGCGTGGTCGACTTGCCCGAGCCGGTCGGGCCGGTGACCAGCACCAGGCCGCGCGGCAGCATGCACAGGTCGCGGAATATCTTCGGCACCTGCAGTTCATCGAGGTTGAGGATGGTGGAGGGAATGTTGCGGAATACGGCGCCGGCGCCGCGGTTCTGGTTGAAGGCGTTGACGCGGAAGCGCGCAAGCTTTGGAATCTCGAAGGAAAAATCTGTCTCGAAGAACTCTTCGTAGGACTTGCGCTGCTTGTCGTTCATGATGTCGTACACCATGCCGTGCACTTCCTTGTGCGTCAGTGCCGGCATGTTGATGCGCTTGACATCGCCATCGACGCGGATCATCGGCGGTACGCCCGCCGACAGGTGCAGGTCAGAGGCGTTATTCTTGACGGCAAACGCCAGGAGTTGTGCGATATCGACCGCCATCAGAATGCCTCGTGTTGCCGCCCCAGCGTTCCAGAAGGAGCCGCCGCAGTATAACGGAGGGGCGCGACCCTCAATATGTTAACCCTTCCGCAGAATTCACCTATCGCTGACAGTCCGCCCGCAAGGCTACACCAGCTGCGCGCGCGGATTGCAGCGGCCGCTGCAACTGCGGGCCGGACCGAGCAGTCCGTCACACTCGTCGGCGTGAGCAAGGGGCACGGCGCGGACGCGGTGCGGACGATGGCGCAGCTGGGTGTCGAGCATTTCGGCGAGAGCTACGTGCAGGAGGCGTTGCCGAAGATGGACGCGCTCGCCCAGCTGGAACTCAGCTGGCATTTCATCGGCCGCCTGCAGGCCAACAAGACCCGCCTCATCGCCGAGCGTTTCGCCTGGGCCCACGCCGTCGATCGGCTGCGCATCGCCGCGCGCCTTGCCGCGCAGCGTCCGCAATTCGCCCCGCCGCTCAATGTCTGCCTGCAAGTCAAGCTCAGCGCCGCTGCGGCGCGCGGCGGCGTTCCCGCCGCGGAGCTGCCGGCGCTCGCCGCGGCTGTGGCGGCCCTCCCCCAGCTGCGCCTGCGTGGCCTGATGTGCATGCTGCCCGAAGACTTAAGCGCCGCAGCGCAGCGCGCGCAGTTCGAGGCCGTGCGCAACCTGCTCCTGGCGCTCAATGGCGGCGGGGCGCAGCTCGACACGCTGTCGATGGGCATGAGCGGCGATTTCGAAGCCGCCATTGGCGCCGGCGCCACGCTGCTGCGGGTCGGCACCGCGCTGTTTGGCTCGCGCAACGCGCCGCCGGGCCCGTAGAATGCCGCCCCTGAGAGCGCCCTCCCGGGCGAAAACCGGTCCATGAATACGACGGCACAGATCGCATTCCTCGGTGGCGGCAACATGGCCAGGGCCCTGATCCAGGGCCTGCTTCGCCAGGGCTGCAGGGCCTCCCAGCTGCGCGTGGGCGAGCCGCAGGCGGCACAACGCGAGCAGCTGCAGCGTGATTTTGCCCTGCTGGCCACGGCCGACAACGCCGCCGCGATCGCCGGCAGCGCCGTCGTCGTGCTGGCGGTCAAGCCCCAGCAGATGAACGAGGTGCTCGCCGCCGCCCGGCCGGCGCTCGAGCGCACCCGTCCGCTGCTTCTGTCGATCGCGGCCGGCCTGCAGATTGCGGATATCGCCGCCGGCTGCCCGGGCCTGCCCATCGTGCGCGCCATGCCCAATCGGGCGGCGCTGGTCGGAGCCGGCGCCACCGCGCTCTACGCCGGGGCGGAGGTCAATGCCGCGGCGCGCTCACTGGCGGAAGACATCGTGGGCACGGCCGGGACCGTCGTCTGGGTGCAGCGCGAGTCCGATCTGGACATCGTCACGGCCCTGTCCGGCGGCGGCGCCGCCTATTTTTTCCTGCTGGCCGAACGCCTCGCCGCCGCCGCCACCGCGCTGGGGCTGGATGCCGAGACCGCCCGGCTCCTGGCGACGCAGACCCTGCGCGGCGCGGGCGCCCTGGCGGCCAGCGCACAGTCCCTGGCTGAGCAGCGCGCCACGATCACCAGCCCCGGGGGGACGACCGAGGCGGCGCTGGCGGCCCTCGAGCAGGGCGGATTCGATAAACTCGTCGCTGCGGCCGTCAGCGCAGCGACCCGGCGTGGCGCGGCCCTGGCGGCCGAATTCGGCCGCTCCGGCCGCGCGCCACTCCGCGCGCCGGGCGCGCATCGCTAGAAGGATAACCATGGCCGCACTGCTCTATCTGCTCGATACGCTCTTGAGCCTGGCGCAACTCGCCGTCCTGCTGCGCCTGCTCCTGCAGTGGGCACGCGCCGACTTCCGCAATCCGCTGGCGCGGGCCGTGATGCAACTGACCAACCCGGTGCTGCTGCCGATGCGCCGCCTGCTGCCCGCCGTGGGCCAGATCGACAGTGCCTCGGTCGTGGCCGTCCTGGCACTCGCCCTGCTGCGCGCGGGCCTGCCGTCGGTGCTGGCCGGCCCGGGGCTGCCACCGCTCCTGCAGTGTATGGAACTGGCGACGCTGCAGATTCTGCGCACCGTCCTGTGGATCTATTTCTTCGCGATCTTCCTGTACGCGACCCTGTCCCTGATTGCCCCCGGCACTTATTCGCCGGCGCAGGGCGTGCTGACGGCGCTGTGCGAGCCGGTGCTGCGGCCCTTCCGGCGGCTTATTCCCCCACTCGCCAATCTGGATCTGTCACCGCTGTGGGCGGGCATTCTCATCCAGGCACTGCTGATCCTGCTGCACTGAGCGCTCCCGGCTCTAGGGCACCCGCTGAGGCGCAACTGCCATTGCCGCCATGGGTTTAGCCGCGCATTTGCAGTGCGGGTCTAGCAGGCTCGAATGCGACACGGCCGCCAGGATCGCAGCGCGTGCACCAAACCCTAGAATAAAAGGCATTTGCGTCGCGCGCTGCTTGTGATATGTTGCGCACCGATTCACGAAGAGCGTGATCAATTTTCAGAACTGACAGCCAAACTCGAGGAGATTCAGCAATGGCGAAGAAAGGTGGGGCGCCGACCAAGTCGGAAATACTGGCAACGATTTCAAAAGATACCGAGCTATCCCGCAAGCAGGTCAACGAGGTATTCGACTCCCTGAACGGGATCGTCAAGAAGAGCCTGCGCGGCAATGGGCTGTTCACGCTGCCCGGTCTGCTCAAGCTCAAGGTGGTGAAGAAGCCCGCCACCAAGGCCCGCGAAGGCGTCAATCCCTTCACCGGTGAAAAGATGATGTTCAAGGCCAAGCCGGCGAGCAAGAAAGTGCGCGCGCTGCCGCTCAAGAGCCTCAAATCGATGGTGAACTAGAGCTCCACAGGCATTTGCCGCAGCTTCTGGTGCGGTTTTAGTCGCCATTCTGAGGGCCCGGACCTGCGTGCAGGTGCCGGGCCCTTTGTTTAGAGGGCCGGCCATTCCTCGCGTATGCACTCCTGCAGTTCGTGCAGCCGCCCGTGAAAAAAATGCCCCACCCCCGGCAGCATTCGCAGCCGGGCGTGCGGGGCGGTGCGCGCCACCCAGCTGCGCACGCTTTCGGGCGGCACGATCTCATCGGCGCTGCCCTGGACGATCAGCCAGTCGCACTGCGGAATCACCAGGCCCTCCAAGCTGACGCGATCGACCGCGGGCGCGACGCTGATCAGCCAGCGCGGATCGGCCGCGGCGGCGGCGCGGATCGCGACAGCAGCGCCAAAGGAAAATCCGGCCAGCAGCAGCCCTGCGGACGGCCAGCGCTCGCGTGCCCAGGCCACGGCGGCGAGCGTGTCCGCGGTTTCACCGACGCCCTCATCATGACGGCCTTCGCTGGCGCCGACACCGCGGAAATTGAAGCGCAGGGTCGCGGCGCCGCCGCTGCGCAGGGCACGGGCCAGGGTGTGCACCACCTTGTTGTGCAGCGTGCCACCAAAGAGCGGATGCGGATGACAGACGACCGCGGCATAGCGCAGCGGCAGGTCCGCGGGCTCCTCGATCAGCGCCTCGAGCCGGCCGGCCGGGCCTTCAATGGCGGCGGCGGGGTCGAGGGGCGGGCTCACTAGTCACGCTTGGCGCCCGGCGCGAAATCCAGCGAGGCGGAATTGATGCAGAAGCGCTGTCCGGAGGGGCGTGGGCCATCGTCGAACACATGACCCAGGTGCGCATCGCAGCGCGCACAGCTGACCTCGGTGCGCACCATGCCGTGGGAGTGATCGGTATGGGTCCGCACGCGCTCACCGGCCAGCGGCAACCAGAAGCTGGGCCAGCCCGAGCCGCTGTCGTACTTGGTGTTCGAACTGAACAGATCGGCGCCGCAACAGACGCAGCGATACACGCCCTCATCCTTGTGGTGCGCGTAGGTCCCGCTAAACGGGCGCTCCGTGCCTTTTTCCCGCGTGACGTGGTACTGGAGCGGCGTCAGCCGCGAGCGCAGTTCCGCGTCGTCTGGAATGTCGTCCTTCATCCGATCCCTCCTCTGGTCAGTGCACCCCGGCCAGGCGCACGAGCTGGCGGTTGAGACGGCGGGTGAACTCGGCGGGTTGCTCCACCTGGCCGGATTCACCCAAGCAGGCCTGATCGTAAAGCAAGCGGGCAAGGTCGTCGAAGTCCTCGCCCTTGCCCAGCTGGTCCAGGTACCGGACCAGGGCATGCCCCACGTTCAGCTCCAGCGTCGCCTCCGCCGCTGGCGGTGTCTGGCCCTGGGACTGCAGCAAACGCCGCATCGATTCGGACAGCCCCCCTTCATCGCGCACCAGGCAGGCCGGTGAGTCCTCCAGCCGGGCGCTCGGGCGCACTTCACGGACCCGCTCGCC
This sequence comes from Steroidobacteraceae bacterium, assembly GCA_035300345.1. Classification (GTDB taxonomy): domain Bacteria; phylum Pseudomonadota; class Gammaproteobacteria; order Steroidobacterales; family Steroidobacteraceae; genus FEN-1191. The sequence goes on along the minus strand of DATGVM010000041.1, from coordinate 62,556 downwards.
CAGGGCGTCCTTGCAACGCTTCAGCAGTCCCTTGCTCTCCTTGAGCGCGGCCTCGGCGCGTTCCTTGTCGCCCAGGTCGGCGAGCGCGCCGAGCTGCAGATCGCCGCGAGCGGCGTCCCTCAGGCGCTTGCCCGCGTACTCGCCCAGCTGGCCCATCACCCACTCGTCAATCCGGTCCGCGAGCAGCAGCACCTCGACTCCCTTCTTGCGCAGCAGCTCGATATGCGGGCTGCCGCGCGCGGCCGCATGGCTATCGCCGATCACGTAGTAAATGCGCTCCTGGCCGGGTTTCATGCGCGCGCTGTAGTCGGCCAGGCTCACCGTTTCATCGTCAGCGTCGCTGGCGGTGCTGGCAAAACGCAGCAGCGGCAGGATACGCTCGCGGTTTCCCGGATCCTCGCTCAGGCCCTCCTTGAGCACGCGGCCGAACTCTTTCCAGAACCCGGTGTATTTCCCGGCCTCCTCGCCCGCCAGCTTCGCCAGCAGCTCGAGCGCCCGGCGTGTGAGCGCGTTGCGCATCGCCTCGACCTGCTCGTCCTGCTGCAGCAGTTCGCGCGAGACGTTCAGCGGCAGGTCGCCGGAATCAATGACGCCCTTGATGAAACGCAGGTACAGGGGCAGGAACTGTTCGGCATTGTCCATGATGAACACGCGCCGCACGTAGAGCTTGAGCCCGCGCGCCGCGTCGCGCTGCCACAGGTTGAACGGGGCCTGCGAGGGCACGAACAGCAGGCTCGTGTACTCCCGCTTGCCCTCCACGCGGTTGTGGCTCCAGCTCAGCGGGTCGGCCCCGTCATGGCTGATATGGCGATAAAAGGCGCGGTAGTCCTCATCGCTGATATCGGCGCGCGGCCGTGCCCACAGGGCCTGCGCCTGGTTGACGGCCTCGTACTCGAGGCTCGCCCCTTCCTTTGGCATGCGGATCGGGAAGGCGATGTGGTCCGAATAGCGCCGCACCAGCGAGCGCAGCCGCCAGGCGTCAGCGAACTCACGGGCGTCGGCCTTCAGATGCAGGACCACGGTGGTACCGCGGGCGGTGCGCTCCAGGGTTTCCACGGTGAATTCTCCGTCGGCGCTCGACTCCCAACGCACCCCTTCCGCCGGCGACAGGTCCGCGCGGCGGCTGTGGACCTCGACCCGGTCGGCGACGATGAACGCCGAGTAGAAACCGACGCCGAACTGGCCGATCAGCTGGGCGTCGCGCTGCTGGTCGCCGGTCAGGCGGCCGAAGAACTCGGCGGTGCCGGACTTGGCGATGGTGCCCAGATGCGCGATCGCCTCCTCGCGGCTCATGCCTGCGCCGTTGTCGCGCACGCTGAGCGTGCCGGCCTTGGCGTCGAAGTCGATCCAGATAGCGAGCTCCGGCTCATCGGCCAGCAGCTGCGGGGCGCTCAGCGCCAGGAAGCGCAGGCGGTCGTTGGCATCGGAAGCATTGGATATCAGCTCACGCAGGAAGATCTCCCGGTGGCTGTAGAGCGAATGGATCATCAGCTGCAGGAGCTGGCGCACTTCGGCCTGGAAGCCGTGCGTCTGGCGCGTGTTGGTCATCGAAAACGCCCTCTTATCCGGACGAGCCGGGGAAAGGTGCGTTTTATGGGGCCGAACGGCCCTTAAATCAAGTCAGGGTGCGCAGCACGTGGCGGGCGGCGCCGAACCAGTCATCCATCTCGTCCCAGAACAGCAGGAATACTTCCACGGGGGGTTTCCTATGCAGCTGGGATCATCGTAAAGGCTGAGCACGCGGCGCGCCGTGCGGTGCCTCACAGCCTTTTTCAGCACTGGTCGCTTGCGGCCGGGGTCGGCGCTGCGTACGCTGATGCTCGGTCATAAGCGAGCTCGTTTCGGGGGAATTCGCATGCAGCGGATCGTCGTCCTGAATCCCAAGGGCGGTTCGGGCAAGACCACGATCGCCATCAACCTGGCCGGCTACTACGCGCTCCGGGGAGAACGGCCGTCGCTGCTGGATTATGACCCGCAGGCTTCGGCCACCCAGTGGGTGCGCAAGCGTCAGCCCGGCCAGCCGCTCATTCATCTGGTCAGCACATCCGAGCGGGACAACCGCGTGACGCGGGCCTTTCAGCTGCGCATTCCGGCGGGCACCGGCCGCGTGATCGTCGATACCGCGGCCGGACTGGACGCGCACGACATGCCGGAACTCACCGCCCAGGCCGACAAGATCCTGGTGCCGGTGCTGCCTTCCGACATCGACATCCACGCCTGCTCGCGCTGCATCACCAGTCTGCTGCTGGTCGCGAAGGTGCGCCGTAGCGAGAACCGGCTGGCGATCATCGCCAATCGTGTTCGCCGCAACACCCTGATGTACGGCTCGCTGACCCGGTTCCTGGAGACGCTGCACATCCCGATCGTCACGACGCTGCGCGACTCACAGAACTATGTGCGCGGTGCCGACCTGGGCCTGAGCCTGCATGAGATGAAGCAGTACCAGGCCAGTGAGGACCTGGAAAGCTGGGCGCCATTGCTGGCCTGGCTGGACGAGCCCTCGGGTCAGGCGGCGGTCGAGCCGGCCGCGCCGGCGGCACGGCCGAAGAATCTACTTGCCTGAGTCCGGATCCCAGCTGGTGCGGACCTTGTCCGCCCAGTTCTTGTAGTTCGACCAGGTGTAGAGGTTGCGGGTGATGGCGGCATGGCGGCCGCGCGTGCGCTGCATGTGCTCGAGCCAGCGCGCGTAGGCCTCGGCGCCGCCTTCGGGTGCCGGGGTGTTGCCCGCGTCGCCCTTGGCGCCGTCCGGGCGCTTCGGCGGTTCGTACTTGCTCATGTGCGCTTACCCATTGCTTGGATGCAGGGTACGGCGGTTGGCCTGGACGGGAGAGGAACTGGGTCACAATGACGCGCACCTACAACGCGCAATGCATCGCAGCCCGCGGGGGATTGCAGCAGGCGGCGGGCTCTCAGGCGACCAGACGGTAACAGGGCTGATAACGGCTTCCCGGCAGCTTCATTCTCTGCTGCTGCACAAAGGCGGACAGCAGCCGGTCCAGCAGCCGCATGATTGCCGTATCGCCACGCAATTCATAGGGTCCGTGGCGCGCGATCGCCGCAACACCCTGCTCCTTGACGTTGCCCGCGACGATCCCGGAAAAAGCGCGGCGCAGATCGGCCGCCAGTTCATGCGCGGGGCGGCCCCGGCTCAAGTCCAGGGCACGCATCGCCTCGTGCGTGGGCGAGAAGGGCTGCTGGAGCATCGGTGGCACCTCCAGCAGCCAGTTGAAGTTGTAGGAATCATTGCGGGTGCGGCGGAACTCGCGCACCTCGGCAAAACTGCGCACCATGTGCCGCGCCACGCCCGCCGGATCGTCCAGGATGAAGGTCAGGCGCGCGAGCGCCGCGGCGCCCAGCGTGCCTTCGATGAATTCCGACAGCTGTTCGAACCACACCGCGCTCTCGCGCGGCCCGGTCAGCACCACCGGCAGGGGCATCTCGGCGTTGGCCGGCTCCAGCAGCACACCGAGCAGGTACAGCACCTCCTCGGCCGTGCCCACGCCGCCGGGAAACACCACCACGCCGTGCGCCAGGCGCAGGAAGGCCTCGAGGCGTTTCTCGATGTCCGGCAATATCACGAGCTGGTTGACGATGGCATTGGGCGGCTCGGCGGCGATGATCCCCGGCTCGGTCAGTCCCAGGTAACGCCCGCTGGCGATGCGCTGCTTGGCGTGCCCGATGGTCGCGCCTTTCATCGGGCCCTTCATCGCCCCTGGCCCGCAGCCGGTGCACACATCCAGCGCGCGCAGGCCGAGCTCGTAGCCGACGCGCTTGGTGTACTGGTATTCGCCGTCGGCGATCGAGTGCCCACCCCAGCAGACCACCAGATTCGGCCGCGCCTTGAAATCGAGCACCCGGGCGTTGCGCAGGATATGAAACACGGCGTTGGTGATCGCCGCCGGATCGCTCGTGGCCAGGCGCCCGGCGCCGATGATCTCGTTGGCGGTGTAGATCACGTCGCGCAGCACCGCGAACAGGTGCTCCTTGATGCCACGGATCATTTCGCCGTCGACGAACGCCGCGCCCGGCGCGTTGGCGATCTGCAGCTTGATCCCCCAGGCGTGCCGCACGATCTGCACGGTGAAGGCGCGGTAGCGCTCGATAATTTCATGGGCGTTGTCGCTCTCGCTGCCGGCGTTGAGCACCGCCAGCGCGCAATTGCGAAACAGGGGGTACAGGCCCTGGGCACTCGAATCCAGGAGCTTGGCGATCTCGGCCTGCGATAGATTCTCGAGGCTGCCGCGCGGACCCACCCTCGCATCCACGGCATCTGGAATTTCGACGCTGGTTTCCATGCCGGGCGCTAGGGCATGATCTCGATGGGCATGTTGTCGTGGCTCAGCAGCCAGAACTCCACCATATCGGAGTTGGACAGCGCGATGCACCCGTCGGTCCAGTCAGAGGCTGCGTAGTAGTCGGGCGGGTGCCTGAGCGTGTTGGGCAGCCCGTGCACCATGATTGAACCGCCGGGCAACCAGCGGTTGCGCCGCGCGCGCTGCAGATCGGTGTCGTTCGGATAGGAGACCTGGATCGAGAGAAAATAATCGCTGTGCGCATTGCGGCGGGTCAGCCGGTAGCTGCCCTCCGGGGTCCGAAAATCGCCGGCGCGCTCCTTGTTCCCTTCCGGCACCAGCCCGAGCGCCACGCGATAGCTGCGCAGGACCCGGTCGCCGTTCAGCAGGTACATCCGCCGCTGGGACTTTCGCACGATGGCGCGATCGGCCATCGGCAGGTCGGCCGGCTCCGGCGCCAGGGAGGCCACGCCCGCCTGGTTCGCGCTGGATGCCGTCAGCGTCGCCGGTTCGGCCCCGGCCGCGGTGGCAGCCAGGACCGCGAGCGCGGTCAGAAAACGATAGGACATGCGGCGATTATAGGGATCAGCGCCCCCTGCCGCGACCGTGCAGGGTTCACAGCCCGTCATGCTGCTTCAGGAAGCGTCCTCGACGCGCGGCAACACAATCGAGGTTCCCGGCCGCAGCTCGGCGAAATCGACGTCGGGGTTGTATTGTTGCAGCAGCCAGACCGGCAGCGCACTGTGCTGCGTGACGCTCCAGAGCGAGTCGCCGCGCCGGGCGATGTAGGCTTCCGTGCCGACAATGTGATGGGTCGCAAAGTAATCGCTCTGCATTTGTTGGTGGTAGCCGCGGCGCCGCTGCTCGAACTGCTCGCGCGTCACCCTGCTGAAGTCGAGCTGGAATTGCCGGCCCATCAGCACCGCACTGCTGCCGCGCATGTGATTCAGCGTACGCAGGCTCATCGTCGACACGCCCAGCCAGTCTGCATAGTGGCCAATGGTCTCGGCGGCGACCACGGTGAGGCGATCAGTGCGATCGACGCTGTAGTCGATCGGGTCAGCTGAAGGCGGGGCTTCCGTGTCGGCCAGCAGTGCCGGTCCCGGCGCCTGCCCGGCGCTCACCACAATCTGCTTGCGCGCCGCCGTCGCCGCCGCCAGGGCCTGGGCGTAATCCTGGCGATCTTCCTCGGCCGCCTGCGCCATGACCGAAGGCTCGGGCGCGGCCCTCGATGAACTGGCGAGCAGCTGCAGCCGCTCGCCCTCGTAAATGTGATCGCTGTCGCGCAGCCCATTGGCGCGCATCAGCAGTTCGGCATCGACGCCGGTCCGTACCGCGATCGTGGCCAGGGTGTCTCCGCCGCGCACCACGTAGGTCGACAGCTCGGCGGCGACCTCGGCCGCGCTGCGCACGCCGCGCCGGCTGGGGCCGTTGCTCCGCGCCTGCGCCACGGTGGCCGCCGCAATCCGCGCGACGCGCGTGGCGGGCGCCGCCGCCGCCGCGGGTTTCGGCCCAGGCGATGCCACGGCGCTGGCGAGGCGGGTCGCGGCGCTCGTGCCCGCACCGGCCAGGCGTGCGCCCAGCAGCTCGCTGGTCCAGTCGGCCAGCGCCGCAGGAAGCCTGAGGCGGTAGCCGCGCGGCACGAACTGCTGCAGATTCCACACCGCCTGGCGCAGCGCCGGATTGAGCTCGCGCAGCTTGCCCATGTCGATATCGAGTATGTGCCGCAGAGTATCGACGCGCACCGGCGCAGAGACGGTCAGCTCGCGCGCCTCGACCGGTTTGTCGTGCACCAGGGGCCCGAAATATCGCTCCGGATCGCGATCGAGGCGCAGCACCGCGAGGAACGAGCAGTAGTAATTGCGCGAGGCAAATCCGAAACTGGGGCTGCGGTAGTGGCGCACGATCTGCACGATGTCGTCGCTCCCGACCTGATCGCGCGCCCGCCGCATGCCGGCCGCACCGTGATTGTAGGCGGTGATCGCCAGTGGCCAGCTGCCCAGCACCTGGTAGTTCAGCGCCAGCAGCTGCGCCGCCGCCTCGGTCTCGCGATACGGATCGAGCCGCTCGTCGACCGCGCGATCGATGCGCAGGTAACGCCGCCCGGTCGAGCGGATGAACTGCCACATGCCGGCGGCGCCCGCCTTCGACATCGCATCGGGCTGGAACGACGATTCGACGTGCGGCAGTACCGCGATTTCCGGTGGCAGGCCCTGCGCCGACAGGGTACGCGCGATGTGCTCTTCCCACGCGCCCGCACGCACCAGGCCGGCGCGGAACCGGTCGGACTGCCCGAGCTGGAAGCGCACATCGTCGGCGGCCTGCAGTAGCCGCGCCGGTGGCGCCTCGCCCCACAGGCCGCGCACGCGCTGCTCGTCCTCGTCCTGCGGTGCGGCACCGCTCCCCAGCCGTCGCAGTATCGCGCGATAGTGCTCGCGCGCCGCGTCGACCTGCTGCTCGCGCGCCGCCGGCGCCAGTTCCCTGTCGAAGTGCAGGGTCTCGTAGATGATCGCCAGGTCCCACTGATCGTGGATGTAGCCCTCGTTGGTGCTGATTTCGCTGTAGACGCGCATCCAGAACTGCACGTCGGGCTCGAGCTCGGCGGGCTCCGGGATCGCCGGCGCCGCGGCCAGGCCGGCCAGCGGCAAAAACAGCAGTAGAAATGCGACGTAGGCACGCATGATGGGCCGGGATCTTACAAAAACCGGGAAGCCGCCGCTTTGACGCGCTTCCCGATAAACGCCGCGCCTGGGTAGGCGCTGGCGCGATCAGCCGGTGGGTTGAGCTTGGCCGATCAGCCGCATTTCGAATCGCCGCAGTTCAGACAGGTCATGCAGCCGTCCATCATGACCACCGCCGCAGTGCTGCACTTGCTGCACAGCTGCGCGCCTTCCGGAAAGTGCGATTTGGCGAAGGCGTCCTGCTGCTTCTTGCGTGCCTCGTATTCGGCGCGCTTTTCGTCGATGAGCTTCTTCTGGTGCACGTCCAGCTCGGGCTTGCGCAGCAGTCCGATGGTCTGCAGGTGCTTCTCGATGACGTAGCCGAGCTCGGCAATGATCGAGGGCATGAATTTCCCACCCGGCTGCCAGTAGCCGCCGCGCGGATCGAAGACGGCCTTGAGCTCATCGACCATGAAAGTGACATCCCCGCCCTTGCGGAACACGGCGGAGATGATGCGCGTGAGGGCCACGATCCACTGGAAATGATCGAGATTCTTCGAGTTGATGAAGATCTCAAAGGGCCGGCGCTGCTCGCGGTCGGTGTCCTCGTTGAGCAGGATGTCATTGATGGTCACGTACATGGCGTGATCGGACACCGGGGTCTTGATCTTGTAGGTCGAGCCGATCAGCACCTCCGGGCGCTGCACCTCCTCGGTCAGCCTGATCACTTTGGCCCGGCGGCCGTCGCGTGTGGTGCTCATGTCCGCCTCGGCGGCGACCTTGGCGGCGAGCTGCTCCGCATCCTCGGGCCTGCGCACCCGGTACTTGACGATCTTCTTTCCGATATTCGTGGTCATGCTCACAATTTCCCGTAATAGCCTTCTTTCAGGGCGTCGAAGAGATTGGCGGCGCTGTGCTGCTCCCCGTCGTACTCCACCTGCTCGTCGCCACGCACCTCCAGTTCGCTGCCGTCCTCGAGCGTGAACACGTAGGTGGTGTTCTTCAGGTCCTGTTCCTTGACCAGCACGCCCTGGAAGGCCTCCGGGTTGAAGCGGAAGGTGGTGCAGCCCTTCAGGCCCTGCTCGTGCGCGTAGCGATAGATGTTCTTGAACTGCTCGTAGGGAAAATCCGTGGGCACGTTTGCAGTCTTGGAGATCGAGGAGTCGATCCACTTCTGCGAAGCCGCCTGGATATCCACGTGCATGCGCGGCGTGACATCATCCGTGGTGGTGAAGTAGTCCGGCAGCGCCTCGGCGCTGTTGGTCGAGCCGGGCAGCGCGCGCGGATTCACCAGTTCGCGATAGGCCAGCAGCTCGAAGGAGAACACGTCCACCTTCTCCTTGGTCTTGCGGCCGGAGCGGATCACGTTGCGGAAATAGTGGTGCGCGAACGAGGGCTCGATGCCGTTGCTGGCATTGTTGGCCAGCGACAGCGAAATCGTGCCGGTCGGCGCGATCGAGGTGTGGTGCGTGAATCGCGCTCCCACCTGCGCGAGCTGCTCGACCAGCTGCGGCGCCACGCCGGCGACGCGCTGCATGTAGCGGCTGTAGCGCGCATGCAGGAGCCGCCCGGGAATCTTCGCGCCGGCCTTCCAGCCATCGCGCCCGAGCTCCGGGCGCTTGCGCAGCATCTCCGGCGTGACGGTGAACTCCTCCTTCATGATCGGCGCCGGTCCTTTCTCGCGCGCCAGCTCCAGCGCCGCCTCCCAGCCGGCGAGCGCCATCTCCCGCGACACGTCCTCGGTGAACTTCACGGACTCGGGCGAGCCGTACTTCATGCCGAGCAGCGTGATGGTGGATCCCAGCCCCAGGAAGCCCATGCCGTGGCGGCGCTTGCGCAGGATCTCCTGGCGCTGCAGATCGAGCGGCAGGCCGTTGATCTCGACCACGTTGTCGAGGGCGCGCGTGAACACACGCACCACCTCGCGATATTCGTCCCAGTCGAAGCGCGCCTGCGCCGTGAATGGCTCGCGCACGAAGCGCGTCAGGTTCACCGATCCGAGCAGGCAGGAACCGTACGGCGGGAGTGGTTGTTCGCCGCAATTCCCAGTAACAAACGCGTTAAATATCAGGTTATTCCGGTCTTTTTGCGTGGTGTCGAAAACCGCCTCTCGCCCCACAAAGCTGATTTCACTGACCTTGCTGCGAAAAGTCTCGCTGTTTGCCGAGGTGCGCTGTGCGCGCCACTCGGCATATTTCTGATTCTTCGCGGCAGTGATGAAGCCGATTTCCTCCATGAAGCGATCGCGTGACTGCGAACCGATCAGCAACTCATAATCGGTCTTGCACTGGTAGAGCTTCCGGCCGCCTTTGCCATCCGGCAGCAAGCGCCGCCCCGCGGCGCGACGCTTGAGCACGCGACTGAAGATGCCGAAGTTCGCGAGCAGCGTCTGCACTTCTCCGAGCAGCGCGGGATGACTGGACGCCAGTCGAATGGTGCAATAGGCATTCTTGTCGTCGCGCTGCACCGTGCCATCGGTCTGGAACAGCGCGCGCAGGTAGGCCTTAACGCACTCTTCGCTGCCGCGCCACACCACTTCGGGCACCTGCAGCTTGGTCCGGGCGGAAAATCCATAATGCTCGAGCACCCGCGCCAGCAGTACCGAACGAATCACGATGAGCCGGCGCTGCGGCACGGCCACGGCGCTCACCTGGTACTCACGCGGCCGATTGGAAACGCCCGCAATCATGGCGTTGATATAGTTGACCACCGTCCCGGCATAATCGCGATCACCACCCCACAGATTGATGATCGCGGCCTGTTCGCCCTTTCCCCGGTTGGTGAAGTGCCCGTCTCCGGCCAACAAGCCCAGCAGCGTGCCGAGCTGCGCGCTGCCGTCCTGGCCAAACTGGCCCTTGCCGGATTGAATCAGCAGCTCATCGCCCGGCACGAGATCCTTGAGCTTCACCTTGCCGCGCGCGGTGTAGAAATCGTGCCACTCCGTCGCCTTGATTTCGTAGCCCGCCTTGGTGACCACACGGTAGACGTCCGCTGATGCGGCGGTCATGAACGCTGGCACGGCAGGCCGGACTTCCACACCCTGCGCCGCTTCGCCCAGTGCGCGCTTGTCCACGGTCACCTGCAATGCATCGCCGCTGGCATGCAGATCGCCGATCCGCACCATGCCGAATTGCGTCGCCAGGCGCGTATCGGCCGTGACACAGGGATTCGTGGCGCGGATATTTTCGCACCACCAGTTGTTGTTCATCTCATTGACGCGGTCGATGAGGATGAAGCCCGGCTCGGCAAAATCGTAGGTGGAGGACATGATCACGTCCCACATGCGCCGCGCCGGCAGCTTCTTGTAGATGCGGCAGGCCACCAGCCCCGCCTCGTCGACGACGTAGCCCTCGTGCGCCGGCCAGTCGCGCCACACGAATTTCTCGGGATCGTTCAGGTCCGGGTGCTCGGCCTCGTACTCGCTCCGCCGCACCGGGAAAGCCAGGCGCCAGTCCCGGTCCTCACGCACCGCCTCCATGAATTCGTCGGTGATCAGCAGCGAGAGATTGAACTGCCGCAGGCGGCCGTTCTCGCGCTTGGCGCGGATAAAATCCATGGCGTCCGGGTGGCCCACATCGAAAGTGCCCATCTGCGCCCCGCGGCGCCCGCCGGCCGACGACACCGTGAAGCACATCTTGTCGTAGATATCCATGAACGACAGTGGTCCGGAGGTATAGGCGCCCGCGCCCGAGACATAGGCACCGCGCGGGCGCAGTGTCGAGAATTCGTAGCCGATGCCGCAGCCGGCCTTGAGCGTGAGTCCCGCCTCGTGCACCTTGCCGAGGATGTCGTTCATCGAATCGTGAATCGTGCCCGAGACCGTGCAGTTGATGGTCGAAGTGGACGGCTTGTGCTCGAGCGCGCCCGCATTGCTGGTGACGCGGCCGGCCGGAATCGCACCATGGCGCAGGGCCCACAGGAAACGCTCGTACCACTGTTCGCGCAGCTCCACGCTCTCGACGTCGGCCAGCGCGCGCGCGACACGCTTGTAGGTGTCGTCCATCGATGCATCGATCGGCGCGCCGTCCTTCGCCGCAAGCCGGTACTTCTTGTCCCAGATGTCGAGCGATGCCTCCTGGAAGGCAATCGTTGTGATGTCTTTGTGCTCGAGCTTGACCACGGAATTCATTGCTCTGACGGCTCCCTAATTTCAGCAAGAATGCGCGGATTCCAACGGAATCGGCCCGTTGGTGTAGCCAGCGCCTCAGCTCCCAGCACCACAAGATATAGTTGTTGGAAGCAGTGAGACTAATCACGCGCGATGGCGAGGTCAAGGTTTCCGAGGCTTGCCGATTCGTATTTTTATTGTTATTTATCAATAATTTACGACATACCTCGCCGCACTACGCCACATAAAAATCCCTGCGCCGGCGTCCCGCGCTGCGGTTCCCGAAAATCAAGATGTGGTGTTTACGCCAAACGCACAACTGCCGCACAGCTTGTACACAGCCTGCGGCACTTGAAAGCCGCGACGATGCCCGCACATCAGGTGCAGGCGCCGCACTGGCGGCATCAGAAATGGAGAGATCATCATGAACATCGTTCACTACGAACCCTGGCGGCTGATGGGCCGGTTGCATCGCGAGATCGACGAGCTCTTTGGCGATACCTTTGCGAGCACGGCCAACGGCTCGAGCGCTACCACCTGGGCCCCCTCAGTCGACGTGCACGAGGAAGCGGAACGCTACACCGTGCATGCGGACCTGCCCGGCGTCGACGCCAAGGACATCCAGGTCACGGCAGACAAGGGCGTACTGACCATCCGCGGCGCACGGCGTCTGGAAGCGCGTGACAGTCGCAAGGGCTTCGAGCGCCTCGAGCGCATCACCGGCGATTTCCTGCGGCAGTTTTCGCTCCCCGAGAACGCCCGCGCGGATGACATTCGCGCGCGCCACGCCAACGGCGTGCTCGAGGTCGTGATCCCGAAGCAGCCCGCCGTGGAACCGCGGCGCGTCAATGTCGAGGTGAACTGACCGGGTCTGGCACGGCGCCTGTGCTTGCCGGCGGCCGGGCGCACAGCGCCCGCCGCCGGGCCGCCGGGCTGTGCGCCAGTTCGCGCACCGCCTGGTAGTAGGCGGGCAGACTCCCGGACTGCTGCGCCAGCAGCTGTTCGAATCCGGGCAGGCAATCGAAGTAGGTCGCGACCGAAGCCAGGTGCGCGTTGTTGAGGCCCTCATCCAGCCAGGCGTCGTAACCACTGCGCAGTCCGCGCGGCTGCTCGTAGGCGCGCAGCTCCGCACTGATCGCGGCCAGCAGTTCCCGCTTGCGCTGGCGCCGTTGTGGAACCGGTGCTGATTCGCGGTACAGCGTGGCCACGCGGGCACGCCCCGCGGCCAGGATATCCAGGATCTGGCCCTGTTGTTCCTGGCGGCGGCGCCAGGCCGCCAGCTCGCCGCTGCGCCCCCGCGCCGCCAGCCAGCGGGCGACGCCTTCACGCTCCACGCTCATTGCGAAGGCCTCGTTGAACTCGCTGTCGTCCCTGACATACACCAGCTGGTGGGCCAGCTCATGGAATATCGTGCCGACGAGCTGCAGGTCGCCGTACTGCAGCATCGTATCGAGCACCGGATCGGCGAAATAACCGAGCGTGGAATAGGCGCTCACGCCAGCCACCATGGTGTCATCGCCCCGTGCGGCCAGCGCCGCGGCGAAGCGCCGCGCACCGGCTTCGCGAAAGTAGCCGCGATAGGCGATGCAGCCCGTGATCGGAAAGCACCAGCGCCGCGGCTCGACCGAAAATTCAGGGGTCGCGACCACGTTCCAGACCGCGTAGGGACGGTGCAGCGCGCTGTAGCTGCGGTAACTGGCATTGTCGGGAAGGTCGAGCTCGCGGCTGGCAAAATCGCGCGCCTCGCTCACCAGCTCGAGCCGCGTACGCAGCCTCGCGTCGGTCGATTCACTCGCGATCACCCGCGGAATCGGCTGGCGGGCGCGCAGCAGCTGCCACTGGCCGTGAGCCGCCTGCAGCAGGTACCCGGCACTGCAACCTGTAAGACTGAGGCAACTCATCAGCAACAGCGCCCCGGCACGAGAGCAGGTCGAACTGGCACGACGCTCGGTTAACATGCGCGGATGCAAGTGTACCTTGTGGGTGGCGCGGTCCGGGACGAACTGCTGGGCCTCACGGTGCGCGAGCGCGACTGGGTGGTCGTGGGCGCGACGCCCGGGGAGATGGAGCGTGCCGGATACCGTGCCGTGGGCCGGGATTTCCCCGTGTTCCTGCACCCCGAAAGCCACGAGGAATACGCACTGGCGCGCCTCGAACGCAAGATCGCCCCGGGCTATCGCGGCTTCGCGATCGAAACTTCACCCGCCGTCACCCTCGAGGAAGACCTGCGCCGCCGCGACCTGACGATCAATGCGATGGCGCGTGCGGCCGACGGAACGCTCATCGACCCCTACGGTGGCCAGGCCGACCTGCGCAATCGCCTGCTGCGTCACGTGTCGGCGGCCTTCACCGAGGACCCGGTGCGCATCCTGCGCGTGGCGCGCTTCGCCGCCCGCTTTGCCGGGCTCGGGTTCGCCGTTGCCCCGGAGACCCTCGCGCTGATGCGCACCATGGTCGATGCCGGTGAGACCGCGGCGCTGGTGAGCGAACGGGTGTGGCGCGAACTCGAGCTGGCGCTCGCCGCTGCGCATCCGGAGCGCGCCTTCGAAGTGCTGCGCGATTGCGGCGCACTCACGGGAATCCTGCCCCAACTCGCGCAGTCGCCGGAGCTGCCGCTGGGGCTGGCCGCGCTCCGTTGTGCCGCCAATGGCGTCGAGAACGCCGCGGCGACGCCGCCGCGCTGGGCGGCGCTGCTCGCAGGCCTGCCGGTCGCCGATATAGAGGCGCTGGGCGCGCGCTTGCGGGTCCCCAACGAACACCAGCAGCTGGCCCTGCTCGCCGGGCGGCTCCGCGCCCGCCTCGACGGGGACGGCAGTCCGGCCGGACAGATGGCGGCCGGGCCCGAAGGGCGGCTGCAAGTGCTGGAGCTGGCGGACGCGTTCCGGCGTCCCGAGCGTTTCGGTCAATGGCTCGAAGTCTGCAGCGCCCGGAGCCAGGCCGCAGGCCACGACAGCGCGGCCACGGCGCGCCAGGTGGCGCAACTTCGGGCCTCGCTGCGCGCCGCCGCCAGCGTGCAGCTCAGCGATGCCGAGCTGAAGGGCCGCCAGGGAACCGAGATCGCCGCCTTGCTGCGCACGCGGCGCCTCGCCTCGCTCGCGGCACTCTCCTAGAGGAGCCGCCGCAGGTCCTGGAGACCAAAGGCCGTAGGGCAATCCACGGCGCCTCGAGTCAGGACCATGGCCTTGAAGCTCTCGCCCATCTCACCCGGCATCAGGAGCTGGCGCGCCTCGCTCGCCCGTTGCGCGCGCTCCACCGTCGAGGCGGCCGCCTCGAGTTCGGCGTCGATGCCCGCGCCGAGCAGGAACGCGGCCTGCGTGCAGTAGCCCGCGACGCTCAGGCCGGCATCCGCGGCCGCCGCCGCCAGGCGCGTGAAATCCACCCAGGCCGTGACGTCCTGCAGGCCCGGGTACAGGAAGGGATCTTCGTGTGCGCGATGACGGTAGTGGCAGCGCAGCGTGCCCGCGACGCGCTGCGGGTGATACAGCTCAGACTGGCCCAGGCCATAGTCGAACAGCAGCAGCCAGCCCTGATCGAGCGCGGCGGCCAGGCCCCCGATCCAGGGTCCGAGGCGCAGGCACAGCTCGGAGCGATAACCGGGCGGCAGCGGCTGCGGCAGCGTCGCCGCAAGCCGCGCCAGCTCCCTGCCCAGTGACGCCGCAGCGGGCCGTTCTTCCCAGCCAGTCTCGCCCCGCGCATCGAGCGCGACGCCGCGTTCGGCAAAGCCGTCGGCCGTGACGGCGAAGCAATGGAAGGGCAGCGCGTCGGCGACTTCATTGGCGAGTATGACGCCACGCAGGCCACTGGCCGGCAGCCGGTCGAGCCAGCGCAGGCGCGAGCGCAGCCCGGGCGGCAGCTGGTCCAGCCGCTGCTGCTGCCGCTCCCGCAGGTCGGCGCTCGTCTCGAGGATGAAGTACTGGCTGGGCGGCGCCCCCAGTGCCGCGAGGCGCGCGAGCAGCACTTCGGCGAGCGCGCCGCTCCCGGCCCCGAGCTCGAGCACGTCTCCGCCGCCGCGCAGCAGTGGGGCGCACTGGCGCGCGATGCAGGCGCCGAACAGTCCGGAAAGTTCCGGCGCGGTGGTGAAATCTCCCGCCGCACCGAGCTTGATGGCGCCAGCACTGTAGTAGCCCAGGCCCGGTGCGTAGAGCAGCAGGTCCAGATACTCATCGAATGGAATCCAGCCACCGCAAGCCGCAATCCGCTCCTGCAGCACCTGCCGCAGCGCCGCGCTGTGCGCGCGCTGCGCAGCGTCCGGGGCGGGCATTGTGAATTCCGGCGTGCGCGTCATAAGCTAACCCGGTGGAAACCACCCCGCCCGCCCTCGATGCCCAGACCGCCCTGGTCACCGGCGGCGCGCGGCGCGTCGGCGCTGAAATCGTAAGGCATCTGCACGCCGCGGGTGCAAATGTCGCCATCCACTGCAATCGATCCAGGGCCGCCGCGCAGGCCCTGGCCGCCGAGCTCGAGAGCCGGCGCAGCGGCTCCGCTGCAGTGTTCAGCGCCGATCTGCGCCAGCCCGAAGCCGCACCGCGGCTGATTGCCGACGTCGTCGGGCGCTTTGGCGGCCTGCAGCTGCTGGTCAACAACGCGGCGAGCTTTTATCCCACACCGTGGCCAGAGGTGACGCCGGCCCAGTGGGCGGACCTGATGGGCACCAATGTGCAGGCGCCGCTGTTCCTGGCGCAGGCGGCGAGCGCGGAACTGCGGCGCACGCGCGGCCTGATCGTCAATATCGTCGATATCCACGGGATGCGCTCCCTGCCCGGGTATCTGGTCTACTCGACCTCCAAGGCCGCGCTGATCCACCTCACTCAGGCGCTGGCGCGCGAGCTCGCACCCGAGGTGCGCGTCAATGCCATCGCACCCGGGCCGGTGTTGTGGCCCGAAGCGGGGCTCGAGGAGGCGCAGCGGCAGGAAATCATCCGCCGCACGCTGCTGCAGCGTTCCGGATCACCGTCCGACATCGCCGCGGCCGTGGTTTTCTTCGCCACCGCGGCGCCCTTCGTCACCGGGCAGATCCTCGCCGTCGACGGCGGCCGGAGCCTGCGCCGTTAGGGCATTCAGGTCGAGGCTCAGCGCTTCGAGCTGGTGCGGTTCGCGCGCCAGCTCCTGCCAATGCTCGGCCATGCTGCGGCCGGTGAGCGGATGGCGCAGTTGCGGTGCGATCTGCGCCAGTGGCGCGAGCATATACGAGCGCTGCAGCAGGTCGGGCCGCGGCAGGCGGTAATCGGCCGTGTCGGCCACGGTGGCCCCGTACAGCAGCAGGTCGATGTCCATCGCGCGCGGCGCCCATTTCGGATCGTCGCGCCGCCGCCCGCACTGCAGCTCGATCGCGTGCAGGTCGGCGAGCACCTGGGCCGCGCTCGCCTCGGTGTCGAAGCCGGCCACGGCGTTGAGGAAATCGGCGCCCTTGAATCCGAAGGCCGGATTGCGGTAGCAGGTGGAGTACCGGATGCCGGGAAAGCGGCGGCGCAGCAGGTGCGCGGCGAGCACGAAGCGCCGTTCGGGCTCGATGTTGCCGCCAATGGCGACGTAGACCCGCGGCATGGCCGGCGCTATCCGCGCGGGGTGAGATCGGCGCGGTGCCGCTCGATGCTGACCCCGACATCGCGCGAATGGCGGATCGCGCCCGGCTTGCTCAACGCGACCCTGACCCAGGCGAGCGGGAACTCGGCCAGCAGCAGCAGTGCCAGGCGATGCGCCAGGGTCTCGATGAGCTGGAACTGCGAGTCGGAGACGAAGGTGAGCACGCGCTTGGCGACCTGCTTGTAGTCGATCGCATCTGCGACCGCATCGCTCACGGCCGCGCGTGCGCAATCGGTGGGAAACTCCAGGTCGATGAGCACGGTCTGCCGGACGCGCCGCTCCCAGTCGATGAAGCCGATCACGCACTCGCATGTCAGTCCGCGCAGGAACAGCCGGTCTTCGCTGCCGCTGTTCATGCGTGTCCCACGGACGCTGCCTGCAGTGTTCGCCCCGCGCTGTGCGGCGGCCGCAGCTCGGTCAGCGGCCAGCGCGCCCGCACGCTTAAATCCGCCTCGGCGCATTCGCCGGCGCGCAGGCGCAGCAACCCGGCCACCGCGATCATCGCGGCGTTGTCGGTGCAGAATTCGGGGCGCGGGAAAAACGCCTGCCCGCCGCGCGCGGACAGCTCGCGACTGAGCCGCTCACGCAGTTCCAGGTTGGCGCCAACGCCGCCCGCGACCACCAGCTGCGTCAGGCTCGTCGCCTCCAGGGCGCGCAGCGTCTTCACGCACAGGGTATCGATGATCGCATCCTGCAGGCCGCGGGCGATGTCCGCCCGGCGCTGTGCATCGAGCGGCTGGGAGCGCACCGCCAGCGACACGGCGGTCTTCAGTCCGGAGAAACTGAACTCGTACCCGGCCCGATCCAGCATCGGCCGCGGCAACGGGCAGGCGCCGGCCCTGCCGGCCGCGGCCATCAGCGCCAGCTGCGGCCCGCCGGGATAGGGCAGCCCCAGCAGTTTGGCGCTCTTGTCGAAGGCTTCGCCCGCCGCGTCATCGCGCGTCTCCCCGAGCAGCTGGTAGTCACCGAGCGCGCGGGCTTCGATCAGCATCGTGTGCCCACCCGACACCAGCAGCGCCAGGTGCGGAAATCCGGGTGCAGGCGTCTCGAGCAGTGGCGCCAGCAGATGCCCCTCGAGATGGTGGATCCCGATCGCAGGCAGCCGCCAGCCATAGGCCAGCGAACGTGCCAGCGCCGCACCGCACAGCAGCGCGCCCGCCAGGCCGGGACCGGCGGTATAGGCGACGCCCTGCAGCTGCTCGGGGCGCGTGCCCGCCGCGGCCAGCGCGTCACGCACCAGCGGCAGCAGCCGCTGGACATGGTCGCGCGAGGCCAGTTCCGGCACCACGCCACCGAATACCCGGTGCAGGTCGACCTGGCTCCACAGCTCGTGCGCCAGGAGCCCCTGCCCCTCGTCGAGCACGGCCACGGCGCTTTCATCGCAGGAGGACTCTATGGCCAGCACTCGCATCGTGCTGAAAGTATGACCGAAGCCGGATCAGGATTAGGCCTTAAGCTTCCGCAGGCTTTGCCTTTTGGCTCCGGCCTCTTTAGAATCGCGGCCCCTGCATGGCCGGACCGTTGTTAAACGGTTATTAGAATCAAGAGGTTGAGTTCGATGCCGAGCGTCCGAATCCGGGAAAACGAGTACTTTGACGCCGCCCTGCGCCGCTTCAAGCGCGCCTGCGAGAAGGCGGGCGTACTCGCCGAGCTGCGCCGCCGCGAATTCTACGAGAAGCCCACGCAGGAGCGTAAGCGCAAGAAGGCCGCGGCGGTGAAGCGCCACATCAAGCGCATCTCGCGCGACTTCGTCCGCACCGCACGCTGACGAGCAGGCGTCCATGACGCTCAAGGCCCGCATCCAGGAGGATATGAAATCCGCCCTGCGTGCCGGCGAGAAGGAAAAGCTCGGCTACATCCGCATGATCCTGGCGGCCATCAAGCAGCGCGAAGTGGACGAGCGCATCGAGCTCGATGATGCACAGGTCCTGAGCGTCATCGACAAGATGATGAAGCAGCGCCGCGAGTCGATCGCGCAGTTCGAGGCGGGCGGGCGCACCGATCTGGTTGCGAAGGAAACGGCCGAGATGCAGCTGCTTTCCGCCTACCTGCCCGCGCCACTGTCCACCGCCGAGCTCGATGCCATGATCGGCGAGGTCATCGCCGCGACCGGCGCGGCCTCGATCAAGGACATGGGCAAGGTGATGGCGGCGATCAAGGCCCGGGCGGCGGGCCGCGCCGACATGGGCGCCGTCGGCGCGCGCATCAAGGCACGACTCAGCGCGTAGCCGCCACTGGCGCTTGGGCGCTGTGGCCTTAAGTTAGACTGGCCCCATGGCCGGGCGCATTCCCCAGGGATTCATCGACGAGCTGATCGCGCGCGCGGATATCGTCGAGACCATCGGCAGCCGCGTGCCGCTGAAGAAAGCCGGACGCGAGTACAAGGCCTGCTGCCCGTTTCACGACGAGAAGACGCCCTCGTTCTGGGTGAGCCCCGACAAGCAGTTCTACCATTGCTTCGGCTGCGGCGCGCACGGCACGGCGCTCGGCTTTCTGATGCAGTACGAGCAGCTGCCCTTTCCGGAAGCGGTCGAGGCGCTGGCCGAGCGGCTCGGCCTGGAAGTACCGCACGAAGGCGGCAGCGCTGCGCCGGCACGGGGCCAGGAAGAGCTCAGCGATATGCTGGCGCGCGTCGCGGGCTACTACCAGGAATGCCTGCAGGGCGACGAGCGCGCGCGCGCCTACCTGCGCGGCCGCGGGCTGGACGAGCCGATCTGCGAGCGATTCCGCATCGGTTACGCGCCCGGCGCCTGGAATGAGCTGCTGCGGCGCTTCGGCGCCACCGAGGAGGCGCGCCGCACGCTGCTCGCCGCGGGGCTGATCATCGAGCGCGACACCCCGCGCCCGGGGGGCGAACCCTGGTACGACCGGTTCCGCGACCGCATCATGTTTCCGATCCGCGATCCGCGCGGCCGGGTGCTGGGATTCGGCGGCCGCGTGCTCGAGAGCGGCGAGCCGAAATACCTGAATTCCCCGGAGACCGCGCTGTTCCACAAGGGCCAGGAGCTCTACGGCCTGCACGAGATCCGGCTGGCACGCACGGCGCTGCAGCGTCTCGTGATCGTCGAAGGGTACATGGACGTCGTGCGCCTGCATCAGGCGGGCATCGCCTGCGCGGTGGCCACGCTCGGCACGGCGACGACGCCGGAGCACCTCCGACGCGCCTTCCGGCTCGTCAGCGAGGTGGTGTTCGCCTTCGACGGCGATCGCGCTGGTCGCGCCGCGGCCTGGCGCGCCCTGCAAAACGCCTTGCCGGAGGCTCGCGAAGGCCGCGAAATGCGCTTCCTGTTCCTGCCGGAAGGCGAGGATCCGGACAGCCTCGTCGGCCGCGAGGGCCGCGCCGCCTTCGAGGCGCGTTTCGCGGGCGCGACGCCGCTGTCCGAATACCTCGCGGCGCACCTGCGCGAACAGGCCGATCTCAGTCACGCCGATGGCCGCGCCCGCTTCGTCGCCCTGGCGCGCCCTCTGCTGGCCAAGTTGCCGCCAGGGGTGTATCTGGAACTGCTGCTCGCGCGCATCGCGCAGGAGGTCGGGCTCGGGGCCGATCGGCTGCGTGCCCTGCTGCAGGCGGACCTCGCCACCGAGGATCCGGACACCGCGCCGCGCCGCGAGGTGACGCGTACGGCGAGCGGCGGGCGGCGCGGCCTGGTGACACAGGCCATCCAGACGCTGCTGCACTTCCCGGCGACCGCCGGGCGCGTACCCACCGAGGTGCTGCCGGCGCTGGCAGAGATCGGCGAAGCGGAGCTCGGCGGGATCGGCATGCTGCGGGAGCTTCTCACGACGCTGCGCGCGCAGCCCGGCCGCATGATCTCGGCGCTGCTCGAGCAGTGGCGCGAACGGCCTGAGCACCGGCGCCTCGGTGAGCTGCACGCGGAGCCCACGCTCCTCGATGCCGAGCAGGCCGCACCGGAGCTGCTGGGAACGCTGGATCGGCTCATCGCGCAGGTCGCGGCCGAGCGCGAGGCCCGGCGCTACGATGAGCTGCTGGACCGGGTGAAATCGAACACCGCGAGCGCCGAAGAACGGCTGGAATTTCAGGCGCTTAACAAGAGAACGGGCCGCGCCCGCCCCTAAGAGCGCCGCCCGCGCCGGCGCTGGCCTTTATTACGACATGTTCGCTATAATTAGCGGATTTTCCGCACCAATTGGCCCTCCCGGCATGTTCTCCTTCGGGAACTACGGTTGAGGAGCGATTGTCCTGAATTTCTGTAAAGGACCCCAATGCCCCCGAGCCACAAGTCCAAGCCAACTGCTGCCGGCCACCGCCGGGCTGGTGCACGAGCCGCGCCCGTGGAAAAAAAGGCGGCGGCGCGGAGCGGGCACGCCAGGGTGCGCGTTGCGGCGAAGGCGCATCCAGCCCTGAAGAGCGCGCCCGCGGCCAAGGCAGCGGCCACCAAAGTGGTTGCAGCGCCCAAGGCCGTGGCGGGCAAGTTGCCGGTTCCCGTCAAAGGCGTTGCGGCGCCAAAGGCCGGAGCACCGGCGGGCAAGGGCTCGCCCAAGCTGGGCGCCGCGGCCAGGAACGCCGTCGTGACGTCGGCGATCGAGCGCCGTGCGATCGCTCCGGAAGACCGCCAGTCGCAGTTGAAGCTGCTGATCGCGCGCGGCAAGGAGCAGGGATACCTCACCTACGCGCAGGTCAACGATCACCTGCCTTCGGAGATCGTCGATCCGGAGCAGATCGAAGACATCGTCAACACCATTAACGACATGGGCATTCCGGTGTACGAGAAGGCACCGGACTCCCAGTCCCTCCTGGCTTCCGACCCTGCTTCGCCCGCGGACGAAGAAGCGATCGAAGAGGCCGCCGCGGCGCTGGCCGCGCTCGACGCCGAGCTGGGCCGCACCACCGACCCGGTACGCATGTACATGCGCGAGATGGGCACGGTGGAGCTGTTGACGCGCGAGGGCGAGATCCGCATCGCCAAGCGCATCGAAGAGGGCCTCGATGCCGTGCGGCTGGCGCTCGCCAGTTACCCGGCGACCCACGAATTCCTGCTGCACACCTATGAGCAGTTCAAGGCAGGCCAGGCGCGCATGGTCGACCTGGTCGTCGGCTTCATCGACCCGAATGCGCCGGACGTGATCGCGCAACCGCAGAATCCGACCAAGGTCGAAATCGTGGCCGAGGGCCGCAAGCCCGATGAAGAGGAGGCCGAGGACGCCGATGGCGATGAAGAGGTCATCGACACTGGTCCGGACCCGGAGGAAGTCGCGCGCCGCATGGCCACGGTGCGCAAGCACCTGAACACGGTGCTGGCGGCGCTCGCCAAGCAGGGGAGCGATGACCCGCGCACCCACAAGGCGCGCAAGCGCCTGGCCGATGAGTTCATGGAACTCAAGCTCTCGCCGCGCATGTTCGATGCGCTGACGGCACAGCTGCGCTCGCATATCGGCGAGATCCGCCAGATCGAGAAGGAGATCATGATCATTGCAATCCGCGACGCGGGCATGCCGCGCAAGGATTTCATCAGCACCTTCCCGAAGAATGAGACCAGCGCCCGCTGGATCGCCCGTCACGTCAAGGCCGGCAAGAAATATTCCGCGCCGCTGGCACGGCTGAAGGACGAGATCGAACGCCGCCAGAGAAAGCTCCAGCTGCTCGAGGTCGGCTTTCACCTCTCGATCAGCGCCATCAAGGACATCAACCGTGAAGTGTCGATCGGCGAGGCCAAGGCCCGCCGCGCCAAGAAGGAGATGGTCGAGGCGAACCTGCGCCTGGTGATCTCGATCGCGAAGAAATACACCAATCGCGGCCTGCAGTTCCTCGATCTGATCCAGGAGGGCAACATCGGATTGATGAAGGCGGTGGACAAGTTCGAATACCGCCGCGGCTACAAGTTCTCCACCTACGCCACCTGGTGGATACGCCAGGCCATCACCCGCTCGATCGCCGACCAGGCGCGCACCATCCGCATTCCGGTGCACATGATCGAGACCATCAACAAACTTAATCGCATCTCGCGGCAGATGCTGCAGGAGATGGGCCGCGAGCCCACGCCCGATGAGCTCGCGGTGCGCATGGAAATGCCGGAAGACAAGGTGCGCAAGGTGCTGAAGATCGCCAAGGAGCCGATCTCGATGGAGACGCCGATTGGCGACGATGAGGATTCCCACCTGGGCGATTTCATCGAGGACACGTCGGTCACTTCACCGATCGACCAGGCGACCAACGAGTCGCTCAAGGAAACCACGCACTCCGTGCTCGCCCAGCTCACGCCGCGCGAGGCCAAGGTGCTGCGCATGCGCTTCGGCATCGACATGAACACCGATCACACCCTCGAGGAGGTCGGCAAGCAGTTCGACGTCACCCGCGAGCGCATCCGGCAGATCGAGGCCAAGGCGCTGCGCAAGCTCCGGCATCCGAGCCGCAGCGAGCAGCTGCGCAGTTTCCTGATGGACGATTGAGGGACGCCGTCTAGCGGCAGCTCGACCCTTCGGATCTCCAGTCCTGGATGAACCCGACGCGGTCGACCACCACGCTCAAGGTGCAGTTGCGACCCTGATTGGCGTTGACGACGTAGACGCTGTTTCCCCTGGAATCCGGCGCGACGCTCTTCTGCTCTTTCTCGTGCCCGGTCCAGCGCAGGAAATCGCTGTAGCGCTGGCCGACCCAGTCATCCATCCGGTGCCCGAAAGTCGCGCAGCCCGAGAGCAGCGCGTACGCGATCGCGACGCCCAGCAGGTACGCGCCGCGGCGCGGGCCTGGCGATGGGTGCGGAAGTCCGGTCAGTACCTGGTTCAACGTGGCTCAGCCTTCCTGGTCAGCGACTGGACGTGGGTGGCGGCCCCTTACAGCCGTTGCATCATGGGCGCATCGTCGCGCGTTTGTCGCGCTATTTCGCGGGTTTGAGACAAATTTCCAAAGTTATGCCCGTGGTCCGCTTCGCCCGCGGCCATGATTCGGCGTGAGGCGCGCAGGCACGAGCGTCGCTGAAAGGAGACCCTGGTTGGTTATCCATCCGCCGTTTTGGCCAGTTGCCATAGAACAACTCCAGAACCACGGGCTAGGCCTTGATCCGCGCCATCGCCGGGTCGTAAAGCGGCGCCAGATGCAGTTGGCAGGGCATGCGCTCGGTGGCGACCTCCAGCTCGTAGCCCCCGGAGAGCAGATATTCGCGATCCACGCCGGCCGCGCGCCGAACATAGCCATAGCCTATGGCCCGGCCGACCGTGTGGCCGTAGCCACCGCTGCTCAGCCAGCCGACCCGCTCGCCATCGCGATAGATCGTCTCGCGACCGAGCAATTGGACTGCCGGATCGGCGACGGTGAACGCGCACAGTGACTTTGGGAGCGGGGCCCTGTTGCGCTCGAGCAGGGCCTCGCGTCCCAGGAAGGGCAGACCGGACTTGAGCTTGACCGCCCAGCCCAGGCCCGCCTCGAAGGGCGTGTGATCCGGACCGATGTCGGCGCCCCAGGCGCGATAGCCCTTTTCCAGCCGCAGGCTCTCGATCGCGCGGTACCCGGCATTGCTGATGCCCAAGGCCGCGCCCGCGCCCATCAGCGCGGTGTAGACCGCCACCGCGAATTCGACCGGAACATGCAGCTCCCAGCCCAGTTCACCCACGTAAGTGACGCGCAGTGCGAGCACCGGGGCGCCGGCGAGCTGCAGGCGACGCGCCTGCCCGAAGGGAAAGGCGGCACTGTCCAGCGCATCGCGCGTCACCGCCTGCAGCACCTGCCGTGACTGCGGTCCCATGAGCGCCAGCACTGCGTTGGCGGGCGTGACGTCCAGAAGATGAGCATCGAGGCCCGGCGGAAGCTGACGTGAGATCCAGTCGAAATCATGGGTCGCAAAGCCGGTGCCGGTGACGATGTAGTAGGCGTCCGCCGCCACGCGCGCGACCGTGAGGTCGCACTCGATGCCGCCACGCTCATTGAGGAGCTGCGTATAGATGAGGCTCCCGACTGGCCGGGCCACGTTGTTGGCGCAAATCCAGCCAAGGGCCTGCTCCACGTCGCGCCCGACGAGCTCAAACTTGGCAAAGGAGGTCTGATCGAAGAGCGCCACGCGCTCGCGCGTGGCCTGGTGTTCGCGGGCGACGGCGGCGAACCAGTTCGGGCGGCCAAAACCGTAGACGTCGTGCGCCTCCTCTCCCGCCGCCGCAAACCAGTTCGGCCGCTCCCAGCCGAGCTTTTCGCCGAACACCGCGCCCTGCTCCTGCAGCAGCGGGTACAGCGGCGAGCGGCGCAAGGGCCGGCCGCTCGCGTGCTCCTCGCCCGGCCAGGCGATGGAGTAGTGCTTGCCGTACAGCTCAAGGGTACGGCCGCGCACCCAACCGACGTCCAGGTGCGGCGCGCCGAAGCGCCGGATGTCGACGGGCCACAGATCGAGCGGGGCCTCGCCGCCGACGATCCACTCCGCGAGCATCAGGCCGGCGCCGCCACCCGAGGCAATGCCGAAAGCGTTGAATCCGGCGCCGACAAAGTACCCGCTCACTCCCGGGGCCGGCCCGAGGATGAAGTTGCCGTCGGGCGTGAAACTCTCCGGCCCGTTGATGAGCTCCTTGATGCCGGCGGAAGCGAGCGCCGGCACGCGCGGGAGTGCAAGCTCGAGCAGGGGCTCGAAATGATCCCAGTCCGGCGGCAGCAGCTGGAAGTTGAAATTGTCCGGAAAACCCTCCATCGCCCATGGTCGGGGGTTCGGTTCGTAACCGCCCATGACGAGCCCGCCGACGTCCTCCTTGTAATACGTGAGCCGGTCCGGATCACGCAAGGTCGGCAGACCGCGATGGATGCCGGGAATGGCGTCTGTGATGAGGTACTGGTGCTGCACCGAGACCAGCGGCACGTTCACGCCCGCCATCGCCCCGACCTGGCGCGCCCACTGGCCGGCGCAGTTCACGACCACTTCGCATTGCACCCGGTCGTGCTCGGTGCGGATCGCCCTGACGCGGCCACGCTCGAGCTCGATGCCGAGCACGTTCGTGTCCTCGAAGATGCGCACCCCCCGCATGCGCGCGCCCCTGGCGAGCGACTGCGTGATGTCGGAGGGATTGACCTGGCCGTCGGTCGGCAGGAAAGCGGCACCAACCAGATCGGCGATGTCCATCAGCGGCCACAGCTGCTGCGCCTCGCGCGGCGTCAGCAGCTGCATCTCCAGGCCAAAGGAGCGCGCGCTGGTCGACTGGCGCTTCAGCTCGATCCAGCGCGCCTCGCTGCAGGCGAGGCGCAGGCCGCCGTTCATCTGCCAGCCGCTCGCCAGGCCGGTCTCTGCCTCGAGCGTATTGTAGAGGGTGACCGAGTGACCCAGCAGTTGCGTGATATTCGCGCTGGTGCGCAGCTGCCCGACCAGGCCGGCGGCGTGATGCGTCGATCCGGAGGTCAGCTTGTGCCGCTCGACGATGATCGTATCGGTCCAGCCCAGTTTCGCCAGGTGATAGGCCGTCGAGCAACCGATGATGCCGCCACCGATGACGATCGCTCGCGCCTGCGCCGGAAGCTCAGCCATGGTCCTGCCGGAACTGCTGCCAGCGCTGCTCGAAGCGCTGCAGATTATCGCGCGCGTAGGCCGCGTAGTCGAAATCCAGCGTGGATGTGAGCCTGGAGACCGCACCCCACAGCGACTCGCGCAGCAGCGAGGCGCACTGCATGGCCGCGAAGCCGCGCAGCATCGAAGCCTCCAGGTCCGCGCCAAAATAACGGCTCAGGAGCCGCGACTCGAGCTCGGGTGTAAATGCGTTGTTCGATGCCAGGTTGGCCAGGTCGAACAGCGGGCTGTTGAACCCGGCGTAGTCCCAGTCGATGAGCCAGAGGCGCGCGCCGTCATCGATGAGATTGGCGGCGAGCAGATCGTTGTGGCCAAAGACGATCGCGACCGGTCCGACGGCGCGCTCAAGTTGCCGGGCCTGCGCGCGCAGGGCGTCGAGCGCCATCGCGAAAGGACGCTCGTGCCGCGATTCGAGCAGGCGCAGGTACTGTCCAATGACCTGGAACACCCAGAAGATCAGTGACGGTCCCTGCAGATGGCGCGGAATCTCGCTGTGACAGCGCCGCAGCAGCTCGACGATGCGCTCGAGCTGCCCGGCCGCGCGCACATCCGCGGGTGTCAGCGTGCGCCCCTCCACAAAGCGGCTGACGAGGAACCCCTCGGCAGCGTACACCACCTCCGGCGCCAGGCCTGCCGCGCAGGCCGCGCGCGCCGCGGCCAGCTCGTTGAAGCGCATCACGCCATGCTCGGGAATGTCGCGGCCGATGCGTACCACGAACTGCCGTCCGCTGCGATCGCTGACCCTGTAGTTCTGATTGGTAATGCCGCCGCTCAGGGCGGAAATTTCTACATCCCCGGACCAGCACGGTAGCGCGCGGATCGCCTCATCGTTGTTGTTTTCGCTCATGCCAGCCTTTCGGGCGCGTACCGCCGCCGATTATACTCGCGCGCATGAACTTCGCCCGCCATCCGGACGGCCCGCGCGCAACGGCGCTCGCGGGCGCGATGGCGGACATGGCACGCGGGCTCGCACGCGATCACTTCCGCGGCCCCATCGCGGTGGAACAGAAAGCCGATCGCAGCCCGGTGACGCTGGTTGACCGCGCCATCGAGACCGAGATGCGCCGCATGATCCGTGCGGAGTTTCCGGCGCACGGTATCCGTGGCGAGGAATTTGGCGCCGAGCCCGGCAGCGAGTTCACCTGGGTGCTCGATCCAATCGACGGCACCAAGAGCTTCATCAGCGGGTTTCCGCTGTTTGGATCCCTGATCGCCCTGCTGCTCGAGGACCGGCCGGTGCTCGGCGTGATCGAGGTTCCCGCGATCAGCGAGCGCTGGTTTGGCTGCCGCGGCGCGCCGAGCCGGTTCAACGATGCGGCGGCGCGTACCAGCACCTGCACGTCGATCGAAACCGCGCGCGTCTACAGCACGACGACCGATGCCCTGCACGGGGAGCACCTGCGCCGCTACGATGAACTCTCCGGCCGCGCCGCGATGCGCCGCTACGGGGGAGATTGTTACATCTATGGCCTGCTGGCCTCCGGCCACTGCGACCTTGTCATCGAAGGCGCGCTCAAGCCGCATGATTTCATGGCACTGATTCCCGTGATCGAGGGCGCGGGCGGAAAGATCAGCGACTGGAACGGCGTCGCTCTTGACAGTCAGTCGGGTGACCGCGTGGTTGCGGCCGCAACCGAAAGACTGTGGGCGCAGGCGGTCAGCGCACTGGCAGGCCCGTGATGCCAGCGCTCGCGGAGACGCGATGAACGACATGATCCAGGCCGTGGTACTCGGAATCATCGAGGGCCTGACGGAATTCCTGCCCGTCTCCAGCACCGGCCACCTGCTGATCGCGGAGCACTGGCTGGGCCAGCGCAGTGAATTATTCAACGTCGCGATACAGGCCGGTGCAATCCTTGCCGCGCTCGTCGTCTTCTGGCCACGCATCAGCCAGCTGCTGCTGGGCATGAACTCGCGAGCGAACCGCGATTATCTCGCCAAGCTGGTATTCGCGTTCCTGATCAGCGGCGCTGGCGGCTACGCTGCAAAGCAGCTGGGCGTGACGCTGCCCGAGACGGTGGCGCCCGTCGCTGGCGCGCTGCTCATCGGCGGCCTGCTGATCCTGCTGATTGAATGGCGGGTCAGCGGACGGCCGGTGGTGACCGAGCTTGGCTGGTCGGTCGCCTTCTGGGTGGGCGCGGCGCAGATCCTCGCCGCCGTGTTCCCGGGCACCTCCCGCTCTGCGGCCACAATCTTTGCCGCGATGCTCGCCGGCCTGAGCTCGCGCGCGGCGGCCACCGAGTTCGCTTTCCTGGTCGGCATCCCCACCATGTTCGCGGCGACCGGCTACGAATTCATGAAATTGCGCGGCCACGATTTTGCGGGCGAGGACTGGAGCGCCCTCGCCCTCGCCTTTGCCGTCGCCGCCGTAGTGGCCTTTGCGGCCGTGAAATGGCTGCTGCGCTACATCCAGACGCACCGCTTCACGGTGTTCGCCTGGTACCGCATCGCGGCAGGCCTCTTCCTGCTGATCGTCGCCCGCTGACTGACCGCCTGCCTCGCTGGCGGTCAACCGATCGCCACGGGCATCGTTGTCTGCTGTACCCGTAACCATCGAACGGAGTCAGCCATGTCTGCAATTCCCGACAGTTCCAGCTTCAAAGCACCTGCCCGCTGGGCGGCGCGCCTGGTCAAAGGCGGTGCCACCCTCACGGCGGCCCTGCTCGTTGCCTGCGGCGGTTCCGGCGACATGGGCGGTTCGAACAACGGAGGGAGTGGCGCCGCCTGTACCGGAAGCTGTGGATCAAGCCTCATCACGATGCAGGACGCGGCCGGCGACTTCCTCAGTTACACCGTCGACGTCGTGTCCCTAAAGCTCAGGAAGGCCAGCGGCGCGACAGTCGAGACGCTACCCGCCACCACCCGCGTTGACTTCGCGCAGCTGGTCGACCTGTCGGAGCTGATCAGTGCCGGGCAGATTCCGGCGGGTGACTATGTGGCTGCGACCATGACGGTCGACTACAGCAACGCCAGCATCATGGCCGACGACGGTACCGGCGGCGCCGTTGCACTCACCCCGCGGGACACCAATGGCAATACCCTGACAGGTCCGCTCGACCTGACCGTGCAACTCGACGATCGCCATCACCTCGTCATCACAGCCGGACGCACCGCACGGCTCGCCTTTGATTTCAATCTCGCGGTGTCGAACGCGGTCGACCTCGGCACCGCCTCGGTCACGGTGACACCGCTGATCCAGGCCACGGTGGTCCCGCCGGCGGACCTCAGGATACGGGTGCGCGGCATCCTGGTCGCGACCGACACCATGGCCAATACCTACACGGTCAACGTGCGGCCCTTCCATCTGTGGTCGGGCAGCGCGGGTGAGCTCGTCGTACACACCACCGATACGACCTCGTTTGAAATCGATGGCATGGCGTACACGGGCGCCGCCGGACTCGCGGCGCTCGCGGCCGAGCCGGCCAATACCTACACCGTGGCCAAGGGCACGCTGCAGACCAGCGACCTGAGCTTCACCGCCACGCGAGTGCTCGCCGGCAGCAGCGTCGATGGCGATACGATGGATCACGTGCGCGGCGTGGTCACGGCGCGCAGCGCTGACTCGCTGACCGTGCGCGGGGCCACGGTTGACTGGCGCGCCGGCGGTTTCGAGTTCATGCGCGGCAACGTCACGGTCAACGTGGCGGCAATGACGAAAGTCACCGAGGAAGGCGCGACCGGGAGCTTCGGCATCGGGGATATCTCGGTGGGACAGCGCCTCTCCGCGGCAGGCACCGTAAGCGTCGATAGCGCCTCGGGCGCTGCGACCCTGGATGCCACCGCCGGCCGCGTGCGCCTTGAGATCACTTCGGTCTGGGGTCTCGTGGCCGGCGCGATCGGCAATCCCCTGACGCTGAACCTGCAGGGCATCGAGGGCCACGACGCGGCGGCCTTTGATTTCGCGGGCACGGGCGCCAGCCCGGCCACCGACGCCAACGCGGCGGCCTACGCCATCGACACCGGCGCGCTCGATCCGGGCGCGCTTACGATCGGCGCCCCGGCGCGGCTGTTCGGATTTCCGGTTCCCTTCGGCAGCGCCACGAACGTGGACTTCACCGCCCAGACCCTGGCGTCCTTCACCAACGTACCAAACCTGCTGTTCGTGGGCTGGACGCATTTGGGCTCCACCATGGCATTCCCCGGCCTGACCGCCGGCAGCACCGCCCTGGATCTGGACCTGACGGGCGTGGGCCTGGTGCATTTCCTGCAGATCGGGCCGGAGCGCGTGAACCTGATGACCCTGGCGGCCGCTCCGCAGATCGTGCCCGACACCACGGCGCTGGCCACGCTGTATGCCATTGGTCATGCGCACTCGCACAGCATCGACAACTACCTGGCGTTCGGTGATTTCATCACCGCGCTGGCAGGCGACATGAATGGCACTACTGCGGCGCTCGGCATTGCCGCCAGTGGCCAGTATGATTCTACCGGCAACACGTTCAGCGCCAATCACCTCGCGGTGCTGCTGAACGACTGAGGACCGGACCGGTCTCCACGGCTGCAGGGCCCGCGCCGCATGGCGCGGGCCCTGTTCCGTCCACGGGTTGCAAACCGGCGGTGGCCACCCCACATTACCCGTCCACAACCGGATTCCTGGATTTTCCCATGGTCAAAGGCAGCGCCTCCCGCCAGGCCGCATACCCCATCCGGCCCCAGTTCCTCGACCGCTGGTCGTCGCGGGCGATGTCGGGCGAAGCGCTCACCGAAGCGGAGCTGATGCCGCTGCTCGAGGCGGCGCGCTGGGCGCCCTCCTCGGGGAACTTCCAGCCCTGGCGATTTCTCTATGCGCGCCGCGACACTGATTTCTGGCCGGCATTCCTGGACCTGTTGGTGCCCGGCAACCTGAGCTGGGCGCAGCACGCCGGCGCGCTGGTGCTGCTCATCTCGCGCACTCATCTCGACGGCGACGGCAAGCCCTCCGTCACGCATTCCTACGACACCGGTGCCGCCTGGATGAGCCTGGCACTGCAGGGCATCTCCAATGGCCTGGTGGTCCACGGCATCCAGGGTTTTGACTACGAGCGGGCGCGACGCGTGCTGCGCGTGCCGGCCGCTTATGCAGTCGAAGCGATGGCCGTGATCGGCAAACCCGGAGACCAGGCCAAACTCAGCGAGTCGCTCCAGAAGCGCGAAGTGCCCAACGACCGCCGGCCGCTGGCGCAGACCGCCTGCGAGGGGCCGTTCAGCCTTTAGTCCGGACTGCGGCAGCGGCCGCCGTATTGTCGGTCGCTATTGCCGGAGGCCATGGCGATAATGCCCGGCGTCGGGAAGGCCCTTTCATTCACAACAACAAACCGGGGGATCACCATGGCGCAACGCTTCCTGAAGATCGCGGTCGTATACCTGTTCCTCGGTGCCTTGCTGGGCATCACGATGGGCATCGTTCAGAATTTCGCGCTGGTGCCAGTGCACGCACACATCGGGCTGCTCGGCTGGGCCACGCTCGCCCTGGCGGGCGTGATCTATCATCTGCATCCCGCGGCGGCGCAGACCCGTCTGGCGAAGCTGCATTTCTGGATACACAATCTTGCGCTGCCCGTGTTCATGATCAGCCTCAGTTACTATCTTCTGGGACATGCGGCCCTCATGGGGGTCGTGGTGGCGGCTGCGCTTCTTCTGCTGGTGGGTCTGGGGCTGTTCATGGTGAACATACTGTCCAACGTGAAGAACAGCATGTGAACCGCCTCGTCACCCACGTGACGGTCGTGATGTGCCTGCTGTTGAGCGGGCAGGCCACGGCACAGGAACATGTGACGATCCGGACTCCGGACGGCGCCACTATCGCCGCGGATCTCTACGGAGCAGGTGTACGCGGCGTGGTACTGGCCCACGGTGGCCGTTTCAGCAAAGCGGACTGGGCGCCCCAGGCAAACATTCTCGCGGCGCATGGCTTTCATGTCCTGGCGTTCGACTTTCGCGGCTTCGGTGAGTCTCCCGCACCGCCGCCGTCTCTCCAGGGCGACGCGGCGCTGCGCTTTGATGTGCTGGGAGCGGTCCGCTATCTGCACAGCCACGGTGCCCGCACGGTCGCAGTGGTCGGCGCCAGCTTTGGAGGCGCGGCCGCGGCCGATGCATCTGCCGACAGCGCGCCGGGCGAGATCGATCGTCTGATTCTGCTGGCGCATGGCTCGAGCGATCACCCTGAACTCATCAAGGGCCGCAAGCTGTTCATCGTAGCCCGTGACGATACGGACGGTAGTGGCACGGTCCGGCTGACCGAGATGCGCAAGGACTATGAGAAGGTGCGGCCTCCCAAGCGATTTGTGATCCTCAAGGGTTCCGCGCACGCCCAGTTTCTGTTCAGGACGGACCAGGGTGGGCGGTTGATGAACGAGATGCTGCAGTTCCTGTCCGCGCCCTGAGAACAAGCGACTCGCCCGGTCCCCATGACTTCGTCGACTGCGGGCTATTCGGGGACCCCTCTGGCCAGGAAGCTGGGGATCGTCGCGGGCTCAAGGATCTGCGTCAGGCATCCGCCCCGCGAGTACCGGAAATGGCTGGCGCCCCTGCCTGCAAACGTCCGCTTTGAACCCCGGGTCAGCGCGGCCACGGATATCGTCCATATCTTCAGTGATCGCCGGGCCACACTGGAGATCGAACTCAAGCGCACGCGCGCTGGCATCCGCGATACCGGAGCCATCTGGGTGTCTTGGCCGAAACGCGCCTCGAAGCGGCCCACCGACATCACGGAGGACACCATCCGCGCATTGGCACTGCCGATCGGCCTAGTCGACGTGAAGGTGTGCGCGGTCAGCGCGGTCTGGTCCGGCCTGAAGCTGGTGGTCAGAAAGGAGTTGCGACGCTAGCCCATTGCCACCAAGCTAGGCGGCGCATGTCGAAACCCGTCTCGCCAGGAACTGTGGCCGCCTCGCTCGAGGAGTACTGGTCGCCTCGCGTAGTGGCGGAGCTCGATGACTCCTACGTCAAGGTCGCGAAGGTCCTGGGCTCATTTGTGTGGCACGCCCACGACCAGGAAGATGAACTGCTCTACGTTCTCAAGGGCCGGCTGCGCATCGAGTTCGAGAATGGTTCCGTTGACCTGGCCGAGGGCGACACCTACGTCGTGCCGAAGGGCGTGCGGCACCATCCGGTCGCTGAAGACGAGTGCCATGTCATGCTGATCGAGCGCAAGAGCACCCGGCACACGGGATCGGAAATCACGGAGCGGACGCGGAGTCTCGAAGAGCAGCTGCGTCGCTAGGCATATGCTCAAAGCCCTGGTGGCATTCCTGGCCCTGCCTGGAGTGGTCGCCTTCGCGGCGCCGTTTGCCCTGGTCGGCGGACGGCTCCCGGACCCGCAAAGGGCGGTCTAC
This sequence comes from Steroidobacteraceae bacterium, assembly GCA_035300345.1. GTDB lineage: Bacteria > Pseudomonadota > Gammaproteobacteria > Steroidobacterales > Steroidobacteraceae > FEN-1191. The sequence goes on along the minus strand of DATGVM010000041.1, from coordinate 29,109 downwards.
GCCGGCGCACTCTTTTTTATGGGTGGCCTGCCGCTGCTGCTGTGGTGTGTTGGCGAATTCTACATCGCCGGCCGGGGCACGCTGGCGCCGTGGGCTCCGCCGCAATATCTGGTCGTCAGCGGCCCGTACCGATTCTCGCGCAATCCGATGTATATCGGAGTCACCCTGATTCTGGCAGGCTGGGCCGTCCTGTACTGGTCTCTTGCCCTGATGATTTATCTGGTCGCGGTCGGAATCGCCTTCCAGCTGCGGGTCCTGACCGGAGAGGAGCCTGGATTGGCGCGCAGCTTCGGTCCGGCATGGGAGTCGTACCGGGTGCGGACGAAAAGGTGGCTGCGGTAGGTCTTCGAACTGCCCGGGCTTCGGGCGTCAAAGGGTCCATGAACAGCGGGAAAGGCTTGCGATTGTTCGCGCTCTACATCGGGTGCGGCGCCGTGTTCATTGGGCTCACCAGCATGAGACTGCCACCCCTGGTCGCCTCTCACTTCGGCGCGTCCGGCCTGGCCAATGGCTTCATGGCGCGCACCGACTACATCGTTTTCATGATGGCGTTCGTGATCGGCCTTCCTGCCGCCATGGTCCTCGTCACCTGGTTCACCGTGGGCAATGCCAGGGCACGCCTCAATCTGCCGAACCGCGACTATTGGCTGGCTCCGGAACGGCGCGACGGGACCGTGGCTTTCCTGCGCAGGGGTATCCTGTGGTTTGGCATCCTGTTGGTCAGCTTCCTGTGCTACGCGCACGCGCTGGTGGTGCTGGCAAATGGGGTCCAACCGCCCCGGCTGGCCAATTCCTGGTTCATTGGCGGCCTGATCGCCTTCTTCATCGTGCTATTTGTTGCCGTCAGGAAGTTTCTCGGCCGCTTTCGCAGCACCGACTGATCAGACCGGCGCCGCGAAGTAGCGGGCACTCACCACTGCAATCCACTGTCGAGGTCCACAATGCGTAGCAGCGCTTGGTATTCGCAACTTGCGAGAGAGGCCGCGCATTTCTGCGGCCGCCCGAGAATTTTTGTCTTTGCGGTGGCGATCATCCTGGCATGGATAGTGACGGGTCCGTTGTTCGGCTTCAGCGACACCTGGCAATTGGTCATCAATACGGGCACAACCATCGTCACGTTTCTGATGGTGTTTCTGATCCAGAACACCCAGAATCGGGACACGGAGGCGATCCAGGTGAAGCTCGATGAGCTCATCCGCGCGACGGCGGGCGCTCACAATGTCCTTCTCGATCTTGAAGAGCTGGAGGAGGAGACGCTTGAAGCCTTTCGCCTGAAGTATCAGGCGCTTGCCAGCACTGCGAGAGCCGAGCTCAGGCACGGAATGCAGGACACCGGTACGCCGGAGCCGTGAGTCGGCCGGCACTGCGCGAGCGCGGCCGCCTCAGCCGTTGAGATCGCCCGTGCCAAAGTGCCACTTCTCCATCGGGGGCTCAGCGCCCAGAGGTGCGTCGTGGGACGGATCAAGTCTGGCCAGGTGCTTGCGCAGGAAGGATTCGAATTTCCGGTCGGCGTACTCGCGCTCATCCATTGCGCTGCGGCCGTAGTCCTCCAGCGCTTCCGGACTGACGCCGACCCGCACCGTCTTGCTGCGTTTGTTCGGGCGCTGCGGGTCCGTGCCCAACTTCCAGGAGGCGAGCAGTACAAACTCGCCCTCCCCTGGCAGCGCGATAAGGCGCGTACCCGTCGGGAACACCCGTTCGGCCACGGCGCGCAAACGCTCTTCTTGATCACGCCTGAGGTGAACCGCCGGAGCCGCGCGATCGGCGAAGGTGTTCTTCATCGCTCCCTCCCCTCTCGCACCGAACTTGCCCGAGGACCCGCCGGAAGTCTAGTGAGGTAAATTAGGTAGACCATGAAGCGACTCACCCACCTGGCCGCGATCCTGTGTGCCCTTGGGGTGGCCCTGGCGGCGGGCGCCACCGATCCAGACGAGGTCCGGATCGGCCAGGAACTGCATCCGGCCATACTGAAGGGCCTGAATGGCCCGTCCCGGGAACTGGCGGAATTCCGCGGCCGCCCCTTGATCATCAATGTCTGGGCGAGTTGGTGCGGTCCGTGCCGGGCCGAGATGGCCTCCCTGGAACGCCTGGCCTGGCGCGATCAGGGTAAGGCCGTCACGATCATCGGGATCTCCACCGACGATTCCATCGACGACGCCCGGTCCTGGCTGAAACAGTCCAACGCAACGCTCAATCAGTTCATCGACCAGCACTTGCAGATGGAACACATGCTCGGTGCCTCGAGACTGCCGCTGACGGTACTCATCGATTCCCATGGACGTGTGCTCGAGAAGGTTTACGGCGCCAGGGAATGGGACAGTCCGGACTCCATTGCGTTTGTGAGCGGCACGTTCCGCGCAGCCGCTGGCACGTAGATGACGGTCCGGATCGACCACATTGCGCTCTGGACGCACGATCTCGATCGACTCAAGGGCTTCTACATGGGCTACTTTGGTGCGCGCGCGGGGCCGCACTACGTCAATCCGGCGAAGGGCTTCGAATCCTGCTTTCTCAGCTTTTCTGGCGGCGCCAGAATTGAAATCATGAGCACGACGTCAGTGCCGCTCTCCAGGCCTGCACCAGACACACAGCCTTTCGGACTGACGCATCTGGCCCTGTCGGTGGGTTCCTGCGAGCTCGTCGACGCGCTGACAAGGCGCCTCCAAAGCGACGGCACGCCGATTCTCGACGGGCCACGGCAGACCGGTGATGGCGCCAACGAAGCGGTCGCCCTCGATCCGGACGGGAACCGCGTCGAGATTTGCGCCGCGCTCCACGCAGGCAGCGCGCTGTAGCGCACCACTCAGTAACTACAGGGGATCCGTCATGGCAAAGCCAATCATCGCTCCCGCGTTCTGCCAGGTTGCCTGGGTCGTCAGAGACATCGCGAGCGCTGAGAAGTTTTTCATTGAGACCATGGGCATCAGCCGCTTCATGCACATGGACAACCTGGCCGCAACGGATACCGAGGGCACTTACATGGGCAAGCCGGGGAACTGGGTCTGCCACCTGCACATCGCCTACGCGGGCGATACACAGATTGAACTCATCCAGCCCGTGTCCGGCGCCAGCATGTTCCAGGAATCCCTGGATCGGCACGGCGACGCCGTCCAGCACGTGGCGTACTGGCTGGATGACGCGGACTACGACGCCGCGGCCGCTCATCTGGAGTCCTCGGGCTATCGTCAGATCCAGAGTTTCCGCTTGCCGATAGTGCGAGTGGGTTATTTCGACACACGCCGTGTCATTGGGGTCGTGACCGAGATTGTCGGCGCGAGCAAGGAGGGCCACGAGTTGCGGCGCAGTCTGAAGGCGGGGAATTTCTGAAGGAGCCGGCGACTGTAATGGCCCGGCGCCGCAGCTAGAGCGCCTGGTCCGCGTTCCAGCGCGCGACCTCGACGGGCAGGGCCGGTGAAGGAGCTGTTATACCGGCGAGCGCCAGGACGTCGCGCGGCGAAATCCTGTCCCCCGCGCGCGACAGAAACCGCGCCCGGACCACGGCGTTCGCCACGAGCTCGCTACCGCGCCCGAAGCGCTGCTCGAGCACAAAGGCCTTCTCATCCCAGCCCAGCACGCGCGTTTCGATCGCAAAGGCCTGGAACAGCGTGAGTGAGCGCCGGAAGCGAATCGTCTGGGCGACCACCACCGGATACCAGCCTTGCGCCCGGACCTTCTGCGCCAGGCCGGCACGGATCATGAGATCTACACGCGCCAGATCCATCATGGAAAGGTACACGCCATTGTTGACGTGCCTGAGCACGTCCAGGTCGGTGGGCAGGACGCGAAAGGGTGTCTGGCAGGGCCCGAGGGGCGGCACAGGGGAGCGCCGCGGGCCGGCGAGCAGGAGCCACAGCAGGCGAAGCCAGAGATTCACGCCGGGTGCTCCTATTGGGCGGGTAGGACAGGTACTCTAGGCTCTCGGAACCATATCAGGAGTGGTGCCATGAAGCGTTCGGCCTCGGCAGTTTGGCAGGGTGATCTCAAGCAGGGCCATGGGGCGCTCGCGACCCACAGCGGCGTGCTCAAGGAGACCCCGTACTCCTTCGGGACGCGATTTGAGCAGGCGCCGGGAACGAATCCGGAGGAGCTGCTGGCGGCGGCTCACGCGGGTTGCTTCACCATGGCGCTGTCGGCGGCACTCGGGGGAGCGGGGTTCGTTCCCAAGCGCCTGGCCACCCAGGCCGTCGTGTCGCTGGAACAGGTCGATGGGCAATGGACCATCAACCACGTCCAGCTGAATACCGAGGCCTGGGTACCCGGAATAACTGTCACTCAATTCCAGGAAATTGCCGCCGGCGCCAAGGCCAACTGCCCGGTGTCGCGATTATTCAAGGCAGATATCTCCTTGTCCGCCAAGCTCGAAGCCAGCTGAGGCCGGGCGGGGGCGTGGCAGCAGCGGTTGTCACCGCTGTCCGCTACTGCGTCGCGCAATCATTCGCGCCTCAGCGGCTCTCCTGATTGTGCGACTTCGACCCTTTGCGGAAGGCCTGCGGCGTGACACACTCGTCCGTACGTTACAGAAGTGAGTGTCATGATTGATGTGGGCGTGATCCTGAAGCGTTTCGAGACGCCGGACGAAACGCGCGAGCTCGATCTGGGCAAGTACGAAGTCGTCAATCTGGGCGGAATGACCGTAGGGCGGGCGACTTATCTGCCCGGGTGGAAATGGTCAAAGCATGTGGGCCCGCTCGTGGGAGCGACCCGTTGCCACGTCAAGCATGTCGGTCTGGTGCTCGCGGGCGTGGCGACTGCAGCCTTTGACGACGGCACGATCATTGAGCTGCGTGCCGGAGACCTCTTCTATATTCCACCTGTGCCGCACGACAGCTGGGTCGTGGGCGACCAGCCCTACATGTCGCTGCATTTTGGCGGCGCTGAGCGTTACGCGCGCTAGCACCAGTCCGCGTGGTGTGGGCACGGGCGGTGGCGGCGTGGCAGCTCCTCATCGCGCTGATCACCTGACGGCTTGTCGGGCTGGATCCGGCCGACACTGGCGCGCACGCCGCTGGCTATCGGAGCGCTAAGGACTCCTCATGGCGAAACAACGATTCGAAGGAAGCTGCCACTGCGGCCAGGTGCGCTTCGTGGTCCATGGGGATCTGGCCACCGCCGCCACCTGCAACTGCTCGGTCTGCACCAAGAAGGGCTTTGTACACTTGATCGTGCCGCCGGCGGACTTCGAGCTGCTCGCGGGCCGCGAAGCGCTCGCGACTTACCGGTTCGGATCGAAGATCGCGCAACACTATTTCTGCAAGACCTGCGGCGTGGCCCCGTTCTATATCCCGCGCTCCGATCCCAACAGCATTGACGTCAACGTACGCTGCCTGGCAGGCGTGGATACCGATCGTCTCGCTCTCCCCTGCTTTGACGGTCAGAACTGGGAGACCGCGAACGCGAGCCAGGTTCCGTGGCGATGATCATCGAGTCGATCGGGCCTGCCGCCCCTGGGCCGCGGGTCGCTGCAGCAGCAGGACCAGCACCCCGATCGCGGCCATCGCCCACACGATCACCGGACTGGAGGGCAGATCGGTGAGCGCGGAGATGACCAGGCCGAGGACGTAGCTGGCGGCGGTCAGCCCATAGCCGATCAGCAGCTGTCGCCCCTGCGGATAGCGATAGGTGGCGACCGCCGGGATGATCAGGCTGGTGAACACCAGGTACACCCCGACCAGCTGCACCGATACGGTTACCGTCACGGCAAACACCAGGTAGAAACCGGTGCGGCCCAGGCGCTCCCGCCACTTGAACCAGGCCAGCAGCACGAACGCCGTCAGCACCGCGGCGCGCAGCAGCTGCGGCACGGAGACCCAGAGTATCTGCCCCGCCAGCAGGTCCTTCAGGTCCTCGCCGCCGTGCGGATCGTTGGCCAGCAGCAGGATCTGCGCCGTCGAGGCCAGCACGAACAGCACGCCGATGAGCGCTTCCTGCACCTCCGGGCGCCGGCGCTCGGTCCAGGTCAGCAGCAGCGCCGCCAGCAGTGCCGCGCTCACCGCGGCGAGCTGCGTCACCCAGCCCTGCAGCTCGAGTCCGAAGAAATGCGCGGCGATCACCCCGACGCCTGCCACTTGCGCGATGGCCAGGTCGATGAACACGATGCCACGCGTGAGCACCTGCTGTCCGAGCGGTACGTGCGACGCCAGCACGATGAGTCCGGCCAGCAGGGCCGGCCACAGGATACTGAAGTTTTCAGCGAGCGCGCTCACTTGGCGGCTCCCAGCAATCGCGCGACGGTATCGTCGAACAGCGCGAACAGATCATGTGCGGCGGGAGTGCCGCCGACCGAATAGGGCAGGATCACTACCGGCACGTGAATGCGTTCGGACAGCCAGTCCGCGGCCTTCGGGTCGTTGTAGGCGTTGCGCAGGATCATCTTCGGGGGCGCAGCCGTGAGCCTGGTCACCAGTTCCGCCAGGTAACTGCTGCTGGGCGGCACTCCCGGCTTGGGTTCGATGGCGGCCACTTCCTGCAGCCCCAGCCAGTGGCACAGGTAAACCTGGTCGCGATGGATCACCACGACCGGCAGGCCCTTGAGCGGCGCAGCCTGCTGCTCCCAGCGAACGATGGCCGACTGCCAGCGCGACTGAAACTCGCTCCCGCGGCCCTGATAATAGGCGGCGTTCGCGGCATCGAGCGCGCTCAGGCGCGCCGTCAGCGCGGCTGCGACGGTCGCGACGTTGCGTGGATCGAGGTGTGCGTGCGGGTTGCCCAGCGGGTGCACGTCGCCCATCGATCGATCGACGGCGGTGGGCACCTCGAGCAGCCGCAGGTTGGCATCGGCCTCAAAGTAGCCGGGATTCCCGGGCTGGATGCGTGCATTGCCCGATTCCCGCAGCAGCACCGGCAACCAGCCGATCTCCAGCTCGGCGCCGGCGGCGACCACCAGGTCCGCATTGCGTGCACGCGATACCAGACTCGGCTTGGCATCGACGCGATGCACGTCCTGGAAGGCACTGGTGGCGGCGTACACGTCCACCTTCTCACCACCCAAGTCCCGCGTCAGCTCAGCCCACTCGGGCGTCGTTGCCAGCACCCGGATGGTGGCCTGCGCGGGCAGGGCCAGGGCGGCAAGCAGCAGTGCCGCGGACAATTTCAGCAGACTGTTCATGGGTTTGGCTCCTAAAACTTGTGGGCGCCGTGTGCGCCGATGCTGTAGAGGTATTGCAGCAGCAGCTGCCGATCGCGATTGTCGGGGCGCGCATCGTCCCAGGCGTACTGCGCACGCAGTCGCGTGAACTCGCTGGGATTCCAGTCGAACATGAGGCTGACGCGGCTGGGGGTGGCCGGCGCCAGTCCCGGAAAGCTGCCGGCCGGCAGCGCGCCGCTGTGGAGCAGGCCGATATAGGGCGTACCCGAATCGAGCGCGTCGTAACGGGCACCGACTCGCCAGCGCGGCAGGAATTGGTACACACCCTGCAGGTACCAGCCCGATTGCCGGCTGCGGAACGGCGCCGCCAGGGTCAATTGACTGATCGTCGCCGCGAGCTGGCCGTCTTCGCTGCGCTGCAGATATTCGGCCTGCAGCTTCAGCGAGTGCACGGTCGCGTTGCCGTGCGGTGACCATTTAAGGATGCCATCGAGCACCCAGGTGCGCGAGTCGCCGCTGAAGCCATCTTCAATCGGAGCCCCGCCGGCCGTCACGTCGCTGAAGCTGCGGCCTTCAGCGCGCGCGCTGAGCCACGACACGCCGGCACGCCAGCTGGTGGAATCGCCGATATCGTTGCCAACGTGTGCCAGCAGCGCACCACCGTTGAGCCCATTGCCCGCGAGGCGCGTGCGCGGAAACTGCTTACCATTGCCGGTCTCCGCACCGAGTTCGACGAACAGATCCGTGGGTGCCACCCATTTGAGCTGCGCGCCGTCCTGCGCCAGCTGGCCCCCGAACATCGCCTGGTACACGAGCGGCTGGTCCACGAAATCCCAGGCGTGGCTGTGAATCTCGTTCACGTAGCCCAGGCCGGAGAAAAAGCGCCCGGCCTTGAGCGACAGGCCCGAAGGCAGCGCGATGGTCTTGACGTAAGCCTCTTCGACGCTGATCGAGTTGTCGCCGGTGATGGCGGTGGTGAGATTGGCGAAGAAATAGGGATCGACGTTGGCGGCGAGCGTCAGCTCGGATTCGCCCAGGGTGAAGCCACGCGGCCCCGGGCCCAATTCATCGCCCGCCGGCATGAATCCGCCAATGCGATAGTCCGCCGGATCTTCTGACAGCTGCGCGTAGCGGCCGCCGAGGATGACCGAGACCGCGGGATTGAACGCATTCTGCCCGCCGCCACCACCCGAAGGGCTGGGAGCCATCGCGGCGGCCGGCGCCTGGACTTCAGCTGCGACGCTCGATGCCGGTGCGCTCGATGCCGGTGCGCTCTTTGCCGCCGCGAGCTGCACCTCGAGCTGCGCCACCCGCACCTCGAGGGCGCCGAGCTGCGCTTGATAAGCGGATTTGACGGCGTCGAGCTCCGCCCGCAGCTCACTCAGCTCCGAAGCGCGCGCCGGCGCCACCGCCAGCACGCTCAACGCCAGCAGGCGCAATACGCCTATAGCCTTGTATCTGATCATGGGACCACCTCGCCATACTCATGAGAGTCTCCGGACCGCCGCAGCGGCCGGACCCGTGCCACTGGCTACGGGTGAGCGGGCGGGGCGCGCGAGCGGTAGGCGGTATGAGTGGCGGCTCGGGGCTGCAGCTGCGCATTGATCGCGATGACCGTCGATGCGCGCGCCGGCAGATGCAGCAGAGGCACGGCAGAGCCACCAACCGTGGCGAGAAGCGGCGCAAAGGCCACGCACTCGCTGCAGGCCAGCGCATGGATGCGCTGTGGTTCGCCGTTGGTGTCACGCGAAACGGTCAGGTGCGAATAAGCGTGCGCCTGCGCCCCCAGCTGCGCGATCACGAGGATCAGCGCCTGGAGCGTGCACAGGACCGGGCTCCTGGATAGACGCATCAGCTTGCGACGGTTCACGCCGCAGAATGCTAGCACTTTCAGAGGTTTGAAGCAGCCCAGGCCTGCCCTTCGCCCGTTGCCGGCCTCAGCCGCCGGTCGGTCGGTCAAGCAGGCGCACGTACCGCGGCTGCGCCGCCACGCGTGCGAGCCAGGCGCGAATCCCTGGGTACGGGGCCAGCGCGAGCCCGCCGTCTTCCGCCACGTGGGTGTAGGCGTAGAGCGCGATGTCGGCAATGCTGTAGCGTTCACCCACGAAATAGCTGTGCCGGACCAGGTGTCCTTCCATCACCGCGAGCGCCGCGCGGCCGCGTTCCAGGCGCTTGGGCAACTCGGCGCGAAGCGGATGGTCCCCGGCCAGGTGGCGCACGATGAAGCGTGGCGTGGCGACATAGGGCTCGTGGCTGTACTGCTCAAAGAACATCCACTGCAGGACCCGCGCGTGAGCCAGCCGCTCGGTGGGCAGGAAAGGCGTGCCCGCGGCCAGATAACACAGGATGGCGTCTGATTCGGCCAGGAACTGGCCATCCTCCATTTCGAGGGTTGGGATGCGCCCGTTTGGATTCTTTGCCAGGAACTCCGGCGTGCGTGTTTCGCCGCGCAGGATGTCGAGCTCGACGTAACGATATGGCTGCTGGAGCTGAGCCAGCAGCAGGCGGATCTTGTAGCCGTTGCCGGAATCGAGATAGTCGTAAAGGGTGTACATCCGTCAATCCTCCACGATCGGCGTATCGGCGCGCCCGCCCCATTCGGCCCAGGAACCATCATAGAGGGCACCCTCGGGCAAGCCCGCGACGGCCAGGCCGAGATTAAGGATCGCGGCGGTCAGACCTGAACCACAGCTGGTGACCACGGCAGTGTTTTCGCGCACGCCGGCGCGCGCAAAGCGCTCGCGCAGCTCCTCGCGCGGGCGCAGCGTCTGCGCCGGCGTCAGCAGCTCGCCAAAGGGCAGGTTGTGCGCGCCGGGCATGTGTCCAGCGCGCAAGCCCGGCCGCGGCTCGCTCACGCGCGCGTGGAAACGGTCGGCCGAGCGGGCATCGAGCACGAGCTCGCGGCGCGAGTCCAGGTTATCAAGCAGGTCCCCCAGGCCGCGGAGCATGCCGGCGCGCAGCGCCGGCCGGAACACGCCGGGCACCGGCGCGCTGGCCGGTCCGCACTCCGTCGCGCGTCCTTCGGTCCGCCACTTGGGCAGGCCGCCGTCGAGCACCGCGACCCGGTCGTGGCCGAACAGCCGCATCATCCAGCGGCCGCGGGCCGCGGAAAACACGCCAATCTGGTCATAGAACACCACGCGACGGTCGTTCGATACCCCCAGTTCCCCCACCAGTTGCGCAAAACGGCTCGCCGCGGGCACCATGTGCGGCAGCCCGGACTCATGATCTGCGATCCGGTCGATGTCGAAGAAGCGTGCGCCCGGAATGCGTTCCGCCGCGAACTGGGCGCGGGCATCGCGTTTGTCGCCCGGCATGTACCAGCTGGCGTCCAGCACCACGAGGTCCGTGCACGGCAGCGTGGCGGCGAGCCAATCGGTACTGACGATGGGGTCCACGACGCATCTTCCGTCCAGTCGACAGCGTGCCGCAAGCCCGCATGACGCGATAGAATTCCTCCCGCAGGAGACCCGACCGTGATGCTCATTGGCATGTTCGACTCACCGTTTGTCCGCCGGGTGGCGATCAGCATGAAGCTGCTCGGGATCGGATTCGAACATCGCGACTGGTCCGTCGGCCGCGATTTCGATCGCATCCGCGCCTACAACCCGCTCGGTCGGGTGCCAACGCTCGTCGCGGACGACGGCGCAACGCTGATCGACTCCGCGGCCATCCTCGATCACCTCGATGAGCTCGCCGGACCCGCGCGGGCGCTGCTGCCGGGCGGCGGCGCACCGCGCCGTGCCGCCCTGCGCCTCATGGCCATCGCGATCGGAGCGGCGGAAAAGGGGGCATTGCAGGTCTATGAGCGCGTGTTTCGCCCGGCCGAGAAGTGGCATGAACCCTGGCTCGAGCGCCTGCGCCTGCAGACCCATGGTGCCCTCGCGGAGCTTGACCACAGTTGCGCGGCGCGGACTGGCGGCTGGCTGATCGGCGAACGCATGACCCAGGCCGATATCAGCGTGAGCTGTGCCACGACCTTCCTGGATGGCGCACTGAGCACGCCGCCGCCCCCGGAACAGTACCCGGCCCTGCGCGCCCTCGTCAGCCGCTGCGAAAACCTGCCCGAGTTCGTCGCGACGCGCGTTGCGTGGTCGGCGCCGGCCGCCGCTGAACTCGCCGCAGTGGCCGCGCGGTGAGCATGGCCACGAGGTTTTTCCTCTGCGGCCTGATCGCTGCCGCGGTTGGACTCGCCGGCTGCGAGACGGTCAGCACCACCGCGCCGGGTGCGATCGGCGTCGCACGCAAGCAGGTCATGTGGGTCTCCGAGGCGGACGTCGAGCAGAGCGCCACGCAGGCCTATGCGCTCGAGATGTCCAAGGCCCGGCAGGCAGGCCAGCTCAACGCCAACCCGCCGCAGACTGAACGCGTGCGCGCCATCGCCGGGCGCCTGATCAAGCAGACCACCGTGTTCCGCCCCGATGCCGCCGGCTGGGCCTGGGATGTCAATGTCCAGGAAAACAAGGAGCTCAATGCCTACTGCATGCCGGGCGGCAAGATCATGGTGTACTCGGGCCTGATCGAGCAGCTGAAGCTCAGCGATGCCGAGCTCGCCACCGTCATCGGTCACGAGATGGCGCACGCGCTGCGCGAGCACAGCCGCGAAGCGGTATCCCGCGCCTACGCCCAGCAGCTGGGGCTCGGCGCCCTGGGCGCGATTGCGGGCCTCGGCCAGGACACGATGCAGCTGGCCGGGATGGTCAGCAACGTCACCTTCACGCTGCCCCGCAGCCGCGTGCAGGAATCAGAGGCCGACAGCGTCGGCCTGGAACTGATGGCGCGCGCGGGCTACGATCCGCACGCCGCGCTCAGCCTGTGGCAGAAGATGGGCCAGGCCAGCCAGAACGGTACGCCGGCATTCCTGAGCACTCATCCTTCCAGCAGCACGCGCCTGGAGGACCTGCGAGCGCTCCTGCCCCGCGTGCTACCGCTGTACGAAGCCGCGGCCCGACACTAATCGCGATTGCTGTGGTCCGCGTGGCGGTCGGGCTCGCGCTGCCCCTGGCGTTCGGGCGCCGCGGGCTCTGATCGAGCCTGGGACGACTGGCGCACCACGGGCGCCTGACGCGGCGGCGGCGATTCACGCACCGGCGCCGACTCACGCACCGGCGGCGATTCACGTACCGGCGGCGATTCACGCATTGGCGCCGACTCACGCACCGGCGGCGATTCACGCATTGGCGGTGCTTGGCGCGGAAAATCACGTGGCACTTCGCGCACTGCGGGCATTTCCCGTGCCGGAGGAGCTTCGCGCACCGAGGGCGTCTCGCGCACCGAGGGTGCCTGCGGCATCGCCCGCGGCGCTTCGCGCACCGTACGGTCCGGTGGGGAATAGCGGCGCTGCGAATCGTAGTTGACGGTCGGTGCGCGGTCCGCATTGCGTTCGCCCGGCGAGTAGGCAGGCGCCGCCGCCGGGCGCTCAGTCATAGGGCGGTCCTTTCTCGTGACAGACCGGTCCGCGGGAAAACTGCGCCCGACGCTGTGCGGCTCGGGCTGGATCTGCAGCGCGCTGGTGCTGAACGGAGCCTGGTGCGAGGCACCAGGTTCGGTGCGGAGCAGGTTTCGGGCCACGGGCTGCGCCGCGGTGAAGGTGTCACGAGACACTTCGGTATAGGCGCCAGGAACGCCCTCGTTGGCGTAGCGGCGTTGCGCACGCGTGCCCTCCCCGCCCTGCCGGTGATCAATGGAGCGCTCGACGCCATCGCGACCCAGATGAGTGTTGCTGAGGTTCGCGGCGCGCAGATAGTCGCGGCTCGCGCGGAAAGGCGGCTCGTACACTTCGTTGTAGCCGAGCGGCACCCAGCCGACACGCGGCGCATTTCGTGCATCGGCATCGGGGCGCATGCCGCCGCGCCAGGCGACCAGCGCGGGCGCGAACACCGGGTGATGGACCTCGCGCAGGCCCGGCGCCCACGCCCAACCGTGGCGCGCGTGCACCCAGCGGCCGTAGTGGCAGGGCGCGAAGCCCCAGGGTTCATCGTCGATCCAGGTCCAGCCCCAGGGGCCGATCCAGTTCCAGTAGCCGTATCGATACGGGGCCCAGTCGACCACCACCAGCTGCGGTACCCAGATGGAACCGTATTCCGGATCCACTTCCCAGTCCCCGTAGCCGTCCAGTTCCTCATAGCCGACGACTTCGCGGGATACGTAGCGCGCGGCGCGCGAATCCTCTTCGCGACGATCGCGATCCTCGGACCACAGATCAAGGCTGTCCGTGGCTCCGGCCTGCGCGATCCGGATCGGCGCGTCGTCCCCGGCGGCCAGTTCGGCGCTCTCGTCGCTGCGCACCAGTTGCGTACCGCTGCGATTGCTGACTTCAGCGCGACCGCTCCACACCGCCAGCTCCGTGCGCTCATCGCGATCATCGACATCGAGGCGATAGCCGCCCGGCTGCAGCAGCGACACGGCGCCCTGCGGCGTCTCGATCTCGAACAGCTCGTCGCTGTCCAGGTCGCGGATCCGAACGCTGATGGAGCCCGTGGTCATCCGCAGGCGCACGCGCCGGTCGTCAACGGCGAGAATCTGCAGGGCGGTGCCCGAACCGAGCCGCAGGGCCGTCGAGCCGATGTGCATCTCGGCGCGTGCTCCGGATTCGATCCACAGCCGGTCACCGCCGGTCAGCGGCCGGTTGAGCAGCTGGTCGATCCAGTTTTCGGTGCCGGCCAGTTTTAGCTCGGCGTTGCCGTCGATGAGATTGACGCGCGCCACACGCGCCGGAGGATCATCACTGTCCGCGTGCGCGGGAACGCCCGCCAGCAGTGCGAAGAGCGCCAGCGCACCAGCGATGGAAACCGGGACAGACTGTCTTCGCAACATGGCCACTCCTTGAGCACTCCAGGCCCGCCAGCCGCATCTGATCTGACTCGAGCTGCGGGCAATAGTGCCTCAAAACGCCGGGAATTCCCGCACCGGCGCATTATATTTTCATGGCAGCCGGGATTCAGCGGCGGTTAAGCCGGCGGCGCGGGCGATGAGCGCAACTACATTAAGTCCGCGCGATCAGTCCGCCGCCGGGGTCTGGAACAGGTAGACGTGCTCGAGGGCCGGGTTCGATCGCAAGCCGGCAACCGCGGCCGCATTTGCGGCAGTGCCCGTAAGATTGAGCGTCTCGAGTCGCTTCAGTGCCACCAGGGCGTGCAGGCCGTCGGCCGTGATCGCCGTGTAGGAAAGATCGAGCCTGCGCAGGTTCGCGAAGCTCGCCAGGGATTTCAGCGCCGCGTCGGTGATGGCGGTACGCGCGAGCTCGGCGTCGACAATGAATGGGCCCAGGGGCACCAGCCTGGCGATGGCTGCGTCGTTGGCGCGCGCCGGAAAACTGGCGGTGCGCAGGATCAGGCCGTCGGTAGGAACCTGTGAACGCGGCACCAGCTGAATGCCGAGCGCCGCCTCGAGCGAGGCAATCTGCTGCTGCTGCGGACGGTAGTCGGGAGCGCTGGGCGGCTCGGGTCCCATAATGTGGGGCGCACCCGCAATGGCATCGCGCGGCAGGGAAGCGGATGCGCCCGCCGCGATCCACAGGTCGAGGAGTCGGATCTCGGCCGCGGACAGGTGCGGCTTGCCCTCGGCCGGCATGACGTCCTTGGCGCCCGCAGGCAGCGAAATGCGGCGGTGCAGCTCGCTGGCCATGGCGTTGCCGGCGACGATGACGGGCCCATCCTTGCCGCCGTGCATGAGGGAGGCGTAGGTACCGAGCCGCAGGCCTCCGCGATGTTTCTCGGCACTGTGGCATTGCAGGCAGTGCTCCCTGAGGATCGGAGCAACGCGGGCGCCGTAGAAAGTTGCCGGGTCGCCGTCGGGGGCTCCATCCCCCGGTATCGCTGGCAGCCCGAACAGGCTGCGCAGGGCCTGCGGCATGTGTTGCGTGAGGTGCTCCTCGCCGTGCGCCAGCTGCCCACCGCGATAGCCGGTCCAGGCCATGAGGCCGACCGTTGCGACCAGCGCGATCGCGTAGAGCCTTCCTGAGTGCCCGCGCAGGAGCCAGGTGAGCCAGCAGGCCGCCGCGAGCGAGGCGCCGCCCCACATGTGGCGCGTCACCAGCGCGCCTTCATAGCCGGCACTCCAGGCCAGCAGCCAGCCCAGCAGCGGCGTGACGATCGCCGCGATCAGGACCAGCCCGAGGACAAAGGCCGCAGCGGCATGGATGTGCCGGCGCCGCTCGTTCACGCCGGCGATCTCCATCAGCGGCACGAGCAGCAGCAGCGCGATCGGCATATGCACCGCGAGCGGATGAAAGTGCCCGAAGAACTGCGCGAGTGAAGCGCGCTCGAGGCCGTCGGGCGGCGCGAAGATCAGCAGGCAGAACAGCGCCACGATGGGGAGCGACGCGACGAGCGCCAGGCGAGCGCGGGTATTCATCTCAGCCCGCCGTATGGCGGTTTTCCGCCGGCTTCAAGCGAGCAGCTCAGTCACGATCTTTGCCGGAATCACACCGGTCAGCTTCTGGTCCAGGCCCTGAAACCGGAAGGTGAGCTTCTCATGATCGATGCCGAGCAGGTGCAGGACGGTCGCATTGAGGTCGCGCACGTGCACCCCATCGGCGACGATGTTGTAGCTGAACTCGTCGGTCTGGCCGTGAGAGTAACCCGGCTTCGCACCCCCGCCTGCCAGCCACATGGTGAAGCAGCGGGGATGATGATCGCGCCCATAGTTGTCCTTCGTCAGGCCGCCCTGGCTGTAGACGGTGCGGCCGAATTCTCCACCCCAGATCACGAGCGTGTCATCGAGCAGGCCGCGGCGTTTGAGGTCGGTCACCAGCGCGTAGCAGCCACGGTCGGTCGCGGCGCAGAGCTTGGGCAGATTGCCGACGACATTCTTGTGTACATCCCAGCCACGCTGGTAGATCTGGGTGAAGCGCACGCCGCGTTCGGCCATGCGGCGGGCCAGCAGGCAGTTATAGGCAAAGGTTCCCGGCACCCTTGCATCCTCGCCGTACAGGTCCCAGGTCGATTGCGGCTCCTTGCCGGTATTCGTCAGCTCCGGCACCGAAGTCTGCATGCGAAAAGCCATCTCATACTGCTTGATGCGCGCATGCGTTTCTGGATCGCCAAACTCCTGATAGGTGAGCTGATTGACAGCGTTGATGCCCTCGACCAGCTTCTTGCGCATGTCATGGCTCAGGCCGGCGGGGTCGTTGAGATAGAGCACCGGGTCGCCCTGCGAGCGAAACGCCACGCCGGCGTGCTCGCTGGACAGAAATCCGCTGCCCCACAGGCGCGGGGCGATCGGCTGGTTGTCGGCGCCCGCAATGAGGCGGGAGTTGAGCACCACGAATGCCGGCAGGTTCTCGTTCATGTTGCCCAGCCCGAAGGACAGCCAGGCGCCGAGGCTCGGCTTGCCGGGCACCATGTTGCCGGTGTTCATCAGCAATATGGCCGGCTCATGATTGATGGCATCGGTATTGACGGTGTGGATGAGTGTCAGCTCATCGATCATGCGGCTCGTCCAGGGCAGCAGATCGCTGACCCAGCGGCCGCTCGCGCCATATTGGGCGAACTTCCAGTAGGACGGTGCAATCGGGAAGCGTGACTGTCCCGCGGTCATGCCGGTGAGGATCTGCGACCCGCGCACGGAGTCCGGCAGGTCCGCATCGAAAAGGGCCGCGAGCCCGGGCTTGTAGTCGAGCAGGTCCATCTGGGGCGGCGCGCCAGACATGAAGAGCGAGATCGCGCGCTTGGCGCGCGGCGCAATATTGGGCAAGCCGATGCTCTGCGCGCCCGCGGGTCCGGCCGCGCCGGCGGCGCCGAGCGCGGCCAGGCCCGCCCAGCCGAGCACCCCGCCCACCTGGCCGATGAACAGCCTGCGGCTTTGTCTGCTTGCGCTCATGGGAACACCTTGCCTGCTACTTGTTGACGGTGGCGTCAAGGTTCATCGCGGCGCTCGCGATCAGCATCCACGGGGCCAGCTGCGGCGCAGGAATGCTGCGATCGGGCTTCGATTCGCCCACGGCGATGAGCCGGGCCGCTGCCGCAGCGTCGCGCGCATACGCCGTCTCGAACTCGCCCAGCAGGCCCTCGAGGACCACCTTCTCCTGCGCCTGCCACGGGCGCGCAAGCAGCAATTCGCCCAGGTAATCCAGCCGGGCGTCGGTCGCCGCGGCGTGGGTCCATACCCGTTCACCCAGCCGGCGCGCGGCTTCCAGCCACTGCGGATCGTTCATCACCACAAGCGCCTGGAGCGGCGTATTGGTGCGTTGCCGGCGGGTGCAGGCGGCATCACGGACTGGCGCATCGAAGGTATCCATATTGGGCATGGTCGCCATGCGCTTCCAGAAGGTGTAGAGGCTGCGCCGGTAGAGTGCCTCGCCGTGATCCTGCTTGTAGGTGGTGGTATCGCTGCTCGGAAAACCACCCGCTTCCCACACCCCTGGCGGCTGATAGGGCCTGACGCTCGGACCGCCGATTTTCTCGACCAGCAGGCCGCTGGCCGCGAGCGCGGTGTCGCGCAGCATCTCGGCGTCCATGCGGAAGCGCGGACCGCGGGCGAGCAGGCGGTTGCGGGGATCCTTCTCCAGCAGCTCTGGGGTAACCAGCGCCGCCTGGCGATAGGTCGCCGACATCACCAGCTGCCTGTAGAAGCGCTTGACGTCCCAGGCATGCTCGCGAAAATCCACCGCGAGCCAGTCCAGCAGCTGCGGATGTGAAGGTCGCGCGCCCACCGTCCCGAAATCCTCGGTCGTCTCCACCAGACCCGTGCCGAACAGCTCCTGCCACATGCGGTTGACCGCCACGCGCGCGGTGAGGGGATTGGCAGGGCTGACCGTCCATTCCGCCAGTCCGCGCCGGTCGAGTGGTGCACCGGGAGGGAGCGGCGGCAGGAACTTTGGCACGCCCGGGCGCACGCGTTCGCGGCGCTGGCTGTAGACGCCGCGATTCAGGACATCGGCGTATGCAAGTCCGGCGCCCTCCTCGCTGACCAGTGCGATGCCCCCGCCTGCCGCGAGCCGCTCCAGCCCGGCGTTGAGCGCCGGCAGCTGCGCGACCAGCGCGCGTGTGATCGAGTCTTTCTGCGAGAAATAGAAGTCACTGACGGCCTGGAACTCATCCTCGGTCCAGCTCGCCGCCGGCTTGCGCACCACCTCGCTCACATAGTCCTCGCGCGGCACCCGCGCCGCCTCTTCCGCACTGAGCGCCCGCCCGTAATAGCGGAAATCCTGGTAGCGCGACTGCCGCAGTGGATTGGCCTCCGGATACTGGCGTCCGAACTCGAGCGGTGCGGCGCTGCGAATCGTCCCCGCCAGCGCATCCTTTGCCACCTTGAGCACCTGCGGCTGGCCATCGACGTACAGTCTCACGCCAGCCGCTCGCCCCGTGCCGTCGTAGGTCGCCAGCACGTGACTCCAGCGGCCCCGCTCGAGCAGCAGCTGCTGCGTTTCGACGTCCAGGGCATTGCCGGGCCAGGCGTGCACGAGATGGAATTCCAGCCGGCCGCGATAAAACGGCTTCTTGGGGTCAGGTTTCTGCTCGCTGAAGTACAGCTCCCAGCCGCGACCCTGCTGTGCTGAATCGACGCGCGCGACGATCGCCCCGAAATGCGCGCTCTCCGACGAGGCAGTCTCCAGGTACGGCATCAGCCAGGTGCCCACGGAGAAGGCCTGGGTCGCTTCTACATCGCCGATTTCCGGCAGCGCCAGGCGCGTACTCGTATCCATGCGCATCGCGGGCCAGAACCAGGTGTCCTCGCCCCACACGGGCGCACCACCTGTCGCAGTCACGCTGCCCGGGGTTGCGCCGGGCGCCGAGTTGCGGAACGCGGCGCCACGCTGCTCGTCAAAACGCAATCTCACTTGCAGTCCTTCGGTGTTGACCGGCTGCGGCGCCTCTGCCGACTGCGCCAGCCACTCCGCGATCAGCTCGCGGGCGTGGGCGCGGCGCGCATCGATCTCCCGCAGCACGGTGCTGCGCGTGCTGAAGGTCTGCTCGTAGGCGGCCCGGTTCTCCGGCGTGGGCAACCGGACGAAGGGTGGCCAATCGTTCCGGTCGTCGTTCGAGGGATCCTCGGTGAGGTTGTTGAAGAAGGCCGTGAGCCGGTAGAAATCGCGCTGCGTGAGCGGGTCGAACTTGTGATCGTGGCAGTTGGCGCAGCCCACCGTGAGTCCGAGGAAAGCCGCACCGTAGGCCTCCGTGCGCTCACGCTTGTTGTTCACGCGCAGCTCCTCGACCAGGGTGCCGCCCTCCCCGGAGCTGATGCCCGCGCGGATGAAGCCGGTGGCAACCAGCTGATCGGGATTCTGCGCCGGCAGCAGGTCGCCGGCGAGCTGCTCGCGTACGAACCGGTCGTAGGGCTTGTTCTCGTTGTAGGCCTTGATCACGTAGTCGCGATACGGCCAGATGCTGCGGAAATTATCCAGGTGCAGGCCGTGGGTATCGCCGTAGCGCGCCACATCGAGCCAATAGCGGGCGCGGTGCTCGCCATAGCGCGGGCTCGCGAGCAGGCGATCGACGAGCTTTTCATAGGCGTCGCCCGCGGGGTCGGCGACGAATGCCGTCACTTCCTCCGGCGTTGGCGGCAGGCCGGTCAGATCGTAGCTCACGCGCCGGATGAGCGTGCGGCGATCGGCCTGCGGCGAAAGCGCCAGGCCCTCCGCTTCCAGGCGCGCGAGGATGAACCGGTCAATATCATTCTGCGCCCAGTCGGTGCGCTTCGGGACCGGAGGCGGCGGAGCCTTTGGTGCTACAAACGCCCAGTGCGTCTCGTAGCCTGCGCCTTCTTTGATCCACTGGCGCAGGGCGGCGATCTGTTCGGGCTTGAGCGTCTTGCGTGCCTCCGGTGGAGGCATGCGCTCGCTCGCGTCCTTCGCCTCGATGCGCTTGACCAGCGGACTGCTGTCGGGTCTGCCTGGAATGATCGCCGGACCGAATTTCTCGTGCGACGCATAGGCGAATTCAGGGTGATCGAGGCGCAGCCCCGCCTTGCGGGAGCTGGAGCTCGGCCCATGGCAGCCGTAGCAGTTCTCCGACAGGATCGGCTGGATCGTCTCGTTGAAGGAGAGCCGCGCCGAGGGCTCGCGCGCGCAACCGCCGGGCAGCAACGCCACCGCGCCCAGCGCCGGAAACAGCAGCATTCCGACCGCACGTCGGACCCCGGGAGTCATGCGGCCACCCTACCACCATCCCGGGCCCGCACATAAAAACAGGGCGCCCCATGGCGCCCTGCCGGAACTCTG
Source organism: Steroidobacteraceae bacterium (assembly GCA_035300345.1). Taxonomy (GTDB): domain Bacteria; phylum Pseudomonadota; class Gammaproteobacteria; order Steroidobacterales; family Steroidobacteraceae; genus FEN-1191. Next base: position 8,863 of record DATGVM010000041.1, on the reverse strand, counting down.
GGGAATTCCTCGCTTACTGCTTTGCCGCTGAACTGTCGGCCGTCTTCGCCTTATGGTGGGCGCGATGCTTCTTGTGCATCATCGGCTTGGTCGAATCTTCACTCTTCGCAGCGGGGGCGCTCGCGGCAGGCGCCGGCGCGGCCGCCGGCGCATCGGCCGCGGCGACGAACATCGGGGCTGCAGACAGAGCGGCCAGGGCGGCCGCGACAATTGCGATCTGGGACTTCATGCTCTCTCCTGATTTCTTGGCTACCCCGCACTCTTCGGGGCGCAGGCAGTATTGCCGCAACGGCGGCCGCAGTTCGTGAAATGCGCTTAATGCAGTGCGCGCTCAGGATTTGGTCGCAGCGGGCGCCGCACTTACCGCCGCCGGAAATTTCTCGAAGATCGCCGTCACCACGGCCTTGATGCGCTGCTCGGCGTCGGCTCCTGTCAGCCGCGTCACGTCCTCATCGACGTAGGCGTGCCACAGGGCCTCGTGCGAATGCGTGTCGAACAGATCCACCGTCACGCGACCCTCGCGGTAATCGTAAGGCATACTCCAGGCGAGCGCGCCGCCCACGCCGTGACGGCCCCAGCCGCCCCAACCCAGGCCCCAGCTCACCCGCGGCTCGGCCGGATCCGGGGCCAGGCGCGAACCGATGGCGTAGCCCACCGTACAGTCGCCGGCCGCACCATTGGGCGCCACCTGCAGCCCGCGGGCACTCAGGTTCGCAGCAATGGCCTCGCGCAGGCGCTTTTCATTCAACGGGTTACCAAAAGCCGCGGCGGTATCCGGACGCGCCATCCCGGCGTCGGCAAAAGAGAAGCTGTGGCAGGCGGCGACAGAGACCCGCGGGTCAGAGTCGGTCCTCGCGTGCAATGCACAACCGGACAGCCCTACCAGGCTACCCGTGGCGAAAATCAACAAGGCGGTCTTGAGTATGGTCATAGAACTCCCCCAAGCAGGCGTGCCTACGGCACGAAACCAAGCCCCACCCGTAGTATAAGAGCCTGCGCGGGGACGGAAAGTTCTATGTATTTTCGAACGGCTTTCAGGCGCTCATGCGGACGATGAACGCGAGGGCGCTCACCACGACGATCGAGCCGATGACCACGAAGCGCATGAAGGTGTCTTTGGTTTCCATGGGACGGAGCATGCCGTGCCGGGCCACGCTCGTTCTTTGAAGGTGCTCACGTTACTCGCGATCGCGGCACCGCAATCTGCGCGCGCGCCGTGCTTATGAAAAGACCGGGGCTGATTATGCCCGTGGCTTGTCGGAATACAGCACCAGTGCGACGCCAGCGAGGATGAGCACCATCGCGACCACCACCGTCGCGGTGACGCGCTCACCCAGAAACACCGCGCCGAGCAGCAGCGCCACCAGCGGATTGACGAACGCATAAGTAGTCGCCTGCTGCGGCGAGACCTGCGTCAGCAACCACACGAAGCAGCTCAGCGCGACGATGCTGCCGAACAGCGTCAGGTAGACCAGCGCCAGCCACGATTCGCGCGACACTTGCGCGGGATGAAAGCTGCTCCAGTCCCCGTTCACCGCCCCCAGCAGCGCCAGCACGCTGCCGCCCGCCGCCATCTGCACGCAGGTCGCGGCGCCGACGCGTGCGGCCGGCACCGCGCCGCTCGCCACCAGGGTGCCGGTACTCCAGCACAGCATGGCGCACAGCAGGGCGATCACGTAGGGAGGGCTTACATGGCCCGACAGCGACGGCAGATGGGCCACGATGAGCGCCACGCCGCTGAGGCCGACCAGGGCTCCGAGCAGCGCACGAGGCTCGGGCGCGCGGCGCGCGAAAAATACCCAGTTGAGCAGCAATACCAGCAGTGGCACGGAGGAAATGAGCAAGGCGGTGATGCCGGAGGGCACGCGTTGCTGCGACCAGACCGTCAGGCCACTGCCACCCCCCGTGAGCAGCATGCCGGCGGCGATCAGGCGCGGCAGCGGCAGGTCCGCGAATGGCCGGGAACTGCGCCAGCGCAGCCAGAGATAGATCAGTGAGCCACCGACGAGCGTGCGCAGCGAGGCGCTGGCAAAGGGCGGCATCGTGCGCAGCACCACGGCGATGGCCAGGTAGGTGGTACCCCAGATGAGATAGATCGCTCCGAAGGCGAGCACGACCGCCGTTCGGTTTGCGGAGCCAGGCCCGGCTGCGGTGCGCACCATCGCCTGTTCAGCGCTGGTGGTTCTGCATGGAGGCGAGGTACGCTGCCGCCTTGGGGTCCGTGCCGGTCGCTTCCGCCGGCAGCGATTCGCAGAATTGCATCCACGGCAGGCGGCTTTCGACGCCGTAGTGGCGCACGATCGGCACGCGGCCCGGATCGTCGAGCGACCCGATCGTCACGTAGAGGCGCGCTTCCGGCTGCTCGTAGGCGAAACTCAGCGGCGTGCCGCATTGCGTACAGTAGCCGCGGCGCGCCAGGTTGGAGCTCGAGAAAAAGGCGGGCGTACCGCGCGTCCAGGCGAAATCGGCGCGCGGCGCACCGGCCAGCGCCGCGAACAGGCCGCCGGTGGCCCGCTGGCACATGCGGCAATGGCAGGCATGCGCATTCTGCGGCGTGACGTACAGGGCGTAGCGCACGGCACCGCATTGGCAGCCGCCCGTCGCCATTGGAACGCGCTCTGGCTCCGTCATGTCAAGCAGTGTCCTAAACTAGTGGTCTCAGGCATGGCTATCCGTCCGTCCGGCGGACGATCAAGGACTCGCATGAGGAATCGCCGCTCTGTTCTGGCTGGCACGCTGTGCGCGGCGCTGTTGATCGCGCCACCCGGAACGGCCGGCGGCGGCTTGCTTGGTCTCGATCACCTGGTGCCACTGGATGATCATGGCATCTGGGCACGGAAAAATCAGCTGCTTCTCATCGACTCCATGCTGGCGGGCGAACTCGCCGTCGCGGTCTGGGACGGCGGTGATACCCGCCTGGGCCGCACGATGTGGAAATCCATAGACGCCACGCTCCTCGGCGCCCTCACTGCCGAGGGACTGAAGCTGACTTTCTCACGGGCGCGGCCGAGCCAGACGAGCGATCCCGACCAGTGGTTTCAGGGAAGCGGGCATGAAAGCTTCCCGAGTGGCGAGGTAACGGTCACCAGCGCCATCATCACTCCGCTGCTGCTCGAGTATCGTCACGAGCATCCTGCTGTCTACGCGCTTGAGCTCCTGCCGCTCTATGACGCCGTGGCGCGCGTCAAGGTGCACGCCCACTGGCAATCAGATGTGCTGGCGGGCTACTTGCTCGGAACTGCGGCAGGGTATTTCATGGAACGGCGCACACGCACACCCCTGGTGCTGAGCGTCATGCCCCACTGCATCTACGTTGGATTGCGGGCTCAATTCAACTAGGGCGGTACGCGGCCATCAGCGTGCGCACCGCGATTTCCATCCCCGCCCGGTCCTCTTCGTTGAAGCGGCCCGGCAACGGGCTGTCGAGATCAAAGACTCCGACGAGCTCGCTGTCCTTGATCAGCGGCACGACCAGCTCGGAGCGCGAAACCGGGTCACAGACGATATGGTCTGGAAATTCGTGTACATCGGCAACCACCACGCTGGCGCGCTGCTGGGCGGCCGTGCCGCAGACACCGCGGCCCATGGCGATACGCACGCAGGCCGGGCGGCCCTGGAAAGGTCCGAGCACCAGTTCCTGGCCGCGCAGGAAATAGCAGCCGGCCCAGTTCAGATCGGGCAGGGAGTGGTAGACCAGGGCGGCAAAATTCGCGGCGTTGGCGATGAAATCCGGCTCGCCTGCGAGCAGGCCGGCGAGCGCGCGCTGCAGGTCCGCGTACTGCACCGGACGTGTCGTGGCGCCCTGGATGGCGGAGCCGGACCGTGTCATGCCGATTGCCTCCGCACTTTCGCTCAGGGTGCGCAATTATGCCATTACTTCAATGCCCACCCTGTACGAACAGCCCGGCATCGCCCAGGGCCGCAGCCAGGCGTTCTTCGATCTGCGTTGCCTCGGGCCGCGAAATGCCCTGCAGGTGCAGCACCGGACCGGTGAGCAACTCGATACCCCGGCGCAGCACGCTGCCTGCGGCGCGTATCCCTGCCTTGTGCTGATCGAAGCGCTCGGAGGGGGAAAAGCGGGTCATACCGACGTAGACGCCATAGGGTTCCGGGCGGCTGTCGCTGTAGTCGAGCAGCACCAGGTAGATATTGGCCGCGCCCCGGCGCCGCGCGGCAAAGCGCTCCGACACTTCATAGGCCGTCGGCAGCCAGTCGATGTGGCGCATGGGCAGCCAATCCGGAATCGACTCGGCGGCCCCGTGCCACAGCTGTTGCAGCGCTGGCTCGATATTGGCTGCAAACTCGCCGCGCATCCACAGTTCATGGATGCAATGGGCGCCAGTGACGCCGTCACAGTTGCCGCAGGCCGTGGCCAGCCGGGCCCGCAATTCGGCGGCCTCGGCCAGCCGCATCGGCCGGGCCGTCGGGGAGACCCCATCCAGACGTGAAGCACTGTTCAGCCGCAATCGGTTCACGCGGGATAGAATACGCGGCAGAATCGGCACCGTCCCCTGCCTCGACTACACCATGGAGAAGTCAATGACCCGTATTCTGACCCTGCTGTTGCTGTGCGCCCTGCCCGCCGGCGCCTACGCCGCGCCCGCCGCTGCGCCAGCTGCTGCGCCCGCCGCGGCCCCTGCCGCCGCACATGCCGCTGCGCCCGCCACGCCCCATGCCGCTGCACCTGGCACGGCGACACCGGCGGCAACCAAATCTGATGAAGACAAGCTGGTCTTCGCCGTTGGCCAGCTCCTCAGCCGCAGCGTCGCCGCATTCGACTTCAACGACCACGAGAAGCAGCTGGTGCAGGCGGGCCTCGCCAGCGGGTTGCGGGACGCAAAGGCGGCGGCCAGCGCCGACGCCCTCGTGCCCAAGATCCAGGCGCTGCTGGCGGAGCGGTCCGGCAAGGTCATGGCAAAAGCAAAGGAGACGGGTAAGGCTTATCGCGACAAGCTCGCCCACGACAAGAATACGACCACGACCGCCAGCGGCATCGTCATGACGACTCTCAAGGCCGGAACCGGCGCCTCGCCGAAGGCCGACGACGAAGTGAAGGTGGATTACGAGGGCAAGCTGACCGATGGCAATATTTTCGACAGCTCGATCAAGCGCGGGCAGCCGGCGACCTTCAAGCTCTCTGAGGTCGTGCCCTGCTGGACCGAAGCGGTCCAGATGATGCATGTCGGGGGCAGCAGCCGCGTCGTGTGCCCGTCGGACCTGGCCTATGGTGACCGCGGCCGGCCGCCGACGATTCCTGGCGGCGCGACCCTGGTATTCGAAGTGCATCTGCTCGATATCATGAAGGCTTCGCCGCCGGCTCCTGCTGCTCCGGCGGCCCCGGCGGCCCCAGCAGCCCCAGCAACCCCGGCTACTCCCGCGAATCCGCAGTGAACGGATGAAATATCTGCACACCATGGTGCGCGTCAGCGACCTGGCGGCCGCACGCCGGTTTTACTGTGACGCCCTCGGCCTAAGGGAACTGCACCACACCGACTACGAGAAAGGGCGCTTTACACTGGTGTTCCTGTGCGCGCCGGGCGATGAATCCGCGCAGGTGGAGTTGACCCACAACTGGGATCCGGAGGCCTACACGGGTGGCCGTAATTTCGGCCATCTCGCCTACGAGGTCGACGATATCTACGCCGTTTGCCAGCGCCTGCACGATCACGGCGTGACCATCAACCGGCCGCCGCGCGACGGGCACATGGCCTTCGTGCGATCTCCGGACCAGATCTCGATCGAGATCCTGCAGCGCGGGGCGGCCCTGCCGCCTCGCGCGCCCTGGGACTCGATGCCGAACGTGGGGAACTGGTGATGAGCGTCCGGGTCATTCTGACGGCGACCGAAGCGCGCGTGATCGGCAGCCTGATCGAGAAGCAGATCACCACGCCGGATCAATACCCGCTGTCGATCAACGCGCTGACCAATGCCTGCAACCAGAAGAGCAACCGCGACCCCGTGCTGGCGCTGACGGAAACCGAGGTGCAACAGCTGGTCGATCTCCTGGTGCGCAAGCACGTGGTGATGGAACGCAGCGGGTTTGGCAGCCGCGTGCCCAAGTACCAGCACTGCTATTGCAACACCGAGTTCTCGCCACTCAAGTTCACGGCGCAGGAACTGGCCATCGTTTGCGAGCTGCTGCTGCGCGGAGCGCAGACGCCCGGTGAATTGCGCAGTCGCGCGGCACGCATGGCACCCTTCGCCGACAGCGCTGAGGTCGAGCAGGCCCTCGAGGCCCTGGCTGCGCGCCCTGAGGCGCCCGTCGTGCGGCGTCTGCCGCGCCAGCCCGGCAGACGTGAAGCGCGTTACGTGCAGCTGCTGACGGGTGAACCGGCGGCGGAGCTGACCGCAGAGCCCGCGGCGCCGGCCGAGTCCGCCGCGCCCATGGTGACGGGAGGTTCAGTCGACCGCCTGCGGCTCGAGCGGCTCGAAGAGGAAGTGCGGAACCTGCGCGCCGAATTCGACCAGTTGCGCAACCGCTGAGGCCCGCGGTCGGCCCGGCGAACGGCGCGAATAGCCGTGCCGGACGGCCTACTGCGCCGGGCGGCTCAGGCCGTAGTACTCCAGCAGGGGCGCCGCGTCCGGATCCTTGCCGTAGAACGCCTGGAACAGCTCGCTCGGCTCCTGCGTGCGGCCACGCGAGAGTATCTTGGCGCGCAGCACCGCGCCGTTCTCCCGCGTCAGGCCGCCGTGCCGATGCATCCATTCGCCGGTGTCGCGGGCCAGCACCTCGCTCCAGGTGTAGGCGTAGTAGCCCGCCGAGTATTCATCGCCAAAAACGTGGCGGAAATAACTGGCGTGATAGCGCGGCGGCACGGTCCGCAGTGCCAGGCCCGACTTGCGCAGCGCCGCCTGCTCGAAGGCGGGAAGATCCTTGGCGGCGGGCGCCCGGGCCGGACTCACCTCGTGCAGCGCCAGGTCGATCACCGATGCGGCAAGCCGCTCCGTATATCCGTAGCCCTGGTTGAAGTTTTGCGCGGCGATCATCTTCTGCAGCAGCTCCGCCGGCATGGGCTCGCCAGTCTGGTAGTGCCGCGCATAGTGCGCCAGCACCGCGGGCTCACGCGCCCACATCTCGTTGTACTGCGAAGGGTACTCGACAAAATCGCGCGGCGTGCGCGTGCCCGACAGGCTCTGGTACTTGACGTCTGAAAGCAGGCCGTGCATGGCGTGGCCGAATTCGTGGAACAGGCCCCGAACGTCGTCAAAACTGAGCAGCACCGCTTCCCCGGCAGGCGGTTTGGGAACGTTCAGATTGTTGACGACGACCGGCCGCTGGCTGAAGAAATGCGACTGGTCGACGTAGTTGTCCATCCAGGCGCCGCCCTGCTTGTTATCGCGCGCAAAGAAATCGGCGATATACAGGCCGAGCGGCTTCTCGCCCTCGTCAAGGACTTCGAACACGCGGATATCCGGCCCGTACACCGGCAGGTCGGTGCGTTCGCGAAAACTCAGGCCATAAAGTTCATGCGCGGCGTAGAACACGCCGTCCTGCAGCACCCGGTTGAGTTCGAAGTAAGGCCGGATCTGCGCTTCGTCGAAATCGTAGTGCGCCTTGCGCACCTGCTCTGAATAGAAATCCCAGTCCCAGGGCTGCAGCTGCGCACCGGCATGCCCGGCCGGCGCCTGGCTGTCGATGAGCTTCTGGATCGTGGCCGCCTCGCGTTCCGCCCCGGCGCGCGCCGCCGGGGCGAGTTGGCGCATCATCGCGTCCGCCCGCGCGGGCGTGCCGGCCGTCTCGTCGTCGAGGACGCTGGCGGCGTGGTTGGGGTAGCCCAGGAGCCGCGCCCGCTCGGCGCGCAGTTTCACCAGGCGCGCCGCGATGGCCGTGGTGTCATCGTTCCCCCCGACACCACGGTAGACGGAAGCGCGGTACAGCCGCTCGCGCAGCGCACGATTGCGCAGCTCCGCGAGCATCGGTTGCGTCGTCGTGTTGGCCAGCGCCAGCAGCCACTTGTCCTTGAGGCCGCGTGCGCTGGCGGCATCCGCCGCGGCGCTGACCTCTGCCGCCGACAGGCCATCGAGATCAGCAACCTGCTCGACGATCACCGCCCCATCGGCATTCGCCTTCAGCAGCTGCTGGCGGAATTGTGCCATCAGGGTCGAGATCTCGGCGTTGTAGGCGCGCAGCTGCACCTTCGCGGCCTCCGGCAGCTTCGCTCCGGCAAGCACCATCTCCTTGTGCTGGCGCAGCAGCAATTGAAAGGACTCGGGGTCGAGGAGCAGGTGCTCACGCTGCCGATACAGCGTGTCAAGATGCGCAAACAGTCCCGGGTTCAGATGGATGGCATCGTCGTGCGCCGCCAGGAGCGGGGCCAGCTCGGTCTCGAGCTTGCGCATGGCGTCGTCGCCATTCGATGCGTTGAGATTGACGAAGGCCTTTTCCACGCGATCGAGCAGCCGGCCGGAACTCTCCAGTGCCAGCACCGTATTCTCAATTGTCGGTGGATCCGGATTGGCCACGATCGCCCCCACTTCGGCGAGCTGCTGGGCCATGCCCGCCTGGTAGGCCGGCATGAAATCGCCGTCTCGGATGCGATCAAAGGGCGGCAATTCGTAGGGCAGCGTGCTCGCCGCGGCGAAGGGGTTATCGGGAGGCAGCGCCTGCGGCGCCGCGGCACTCACCGCAATCGCTGCTGTGCCCAGGCTCGTGAACAAAACCATTGTCAATGCGGCCGCCGACGTTCGCATGCGTTGCTCCAGGCTTCGTCGATGCGCTAGTTGTGGAGTCTCAGCAGGTTGTTTCTGCTGAGGCCTAGTCTGGAGGCTGGGGGCTGTCCTGCCAGGCTGGCGTGAGGTCGGTGCCAGTTGTAGCCGTGCAGCCAGCGTGGCAGAGCGGCGATGCGCTGGTGGGATCGACTGT